>JBATXM010000212.1:0-5954 GCA_049673305.1 Pseudonocardiaceae bacterium
CCTCACCCCCGCCGAACAACAACACCCCAGTTGACCACGAACCCAAGGACACAAGCCCCCAAACAGGCCCGAACACCCTTAAGTTCCCGGCGAAGACCCTTCAGTTCGGCTGAACTCCGGGCAGAGCTCGGCCCGCCTTCCGAACCCGGCGTGCCCATTACTGAGCACCGGGCTCTCCACAAGCCCCGCTGGTATGTCGCTGTTCCTCATGTCGTGTTCGGCCAGGGTGAGGGAATCTGTGCTCCCCGGTAGATGTACCACGTGGTGTGTACTCTGGCCGGGTCGAACAGTTCCACGTCATCCACGGCGGGCCACCTACTGTAGCGGTGACGCAGTTGTCGCCAAGCAGTCCGTCGGTGCTTGCGTCTTTCCCACCTGATGACCTGTGTCCATAGATAGGCCCGCAGGTAGCCGAAGGTCGCACTCGAGCAGCCGTGCTTGAAGTGGGCGGTCCAGCCCCGCAGCATCCGGTTGAGCTGATGCAGAAGGGCTTCCAACGGTAGGTTGGTGTTCTGTCGACACGCTGTCTTCACCTTGGCCATGACCGCACTCAGTGCTTTCTTGGCTGGATAGGTGTAGACATAGTGTTTCGTGGCGCCTCGCTTTCGGTGACGCTGGATACGCCAGCCGAGGAAATCGAGACCCTTGTCGATGTGGGTGATCAGTGTCTTGTCCGGTGACAGGCGTAGGCCCATCGTGGACAAGACTTCCGCTGCTTGTTCGCGGAGGATCTCCGCGTGTTCCTGGGTGCCCGAGATAACCAGGCACCAGTCGTCCGCGTACCGCACCAGCCGGTGGTTGGGTAGACCATGGCGGCGACGTTTTCTCCGTTCGGTATCGTTGCTGCCCGGCCCGCCCGGCGCGTTGGCGAAATGCTCGTCCAGCACCGAGAGAGCCACATTTGATAGCAGCGGTGACAGTATCCCACCTTATGAGCAGCGCTGGGTTATGCGCAGTGCCCGGCGCTTGTCGCTGGTGGGGGCGGTGGCGGCGGTCGGAGGCTGCGCATAACCCGGGCGGATTCTGATCACGCGGCTCCTGCCCACGGTGCGGGAAAAGCGGCGCAGCACGTCGGCATTCCGCTGCCCTACATCCGCGACATCCTCGGGCACGTCGACCTATCCACCACCGAGATCTACGCGCGGGCCTCCACCGAAGCCAAACGTAAAGCCCTGGAAGCCGCCTACACCGACGTCGTCACCACCGACCTACCCGAATGGAACCAAAACTCCGAACTGCTCAACTGGCTCACCGGCCTCTAACCAGCCCCGCCCCGAATTATGCGCAGCGCTCGACCACCACGGCCCTCCTCACCAGCGGAAACGGTCCAGCACTGCACATAACCCAGCGCTGCTCATAAGGTGGGTTATGCGAAGCTTCACATAATGCCCCTTGCGGGGTACCGGTTGTGGTGTCTCTCTGCGAACCATCCCGAGCGAGGATTCCCGCTTTGAGAAACGCCTTCACCAGAGCCAGGACACGTTTATCTCCGACGCGTTGCCGAACCCGGTCCAGCAGGGCCGGATGCGAGATCTCGTCGAAGCATGCCGAGATATCTCCCTCCACGATCCACTCATACGAGGCCCTCCACTCGGGTCCGTGCCACCAGCCGCAAGGTAGCTCCGGGTTCGCGGGGGCGTGTGAGGCTTGGTGATCCGGATCAGTAGTTTCTCCTGACCTTCGGTGTGGGCTTGGGAGAAAGGCCCAGTGGTGCGGCGGGAGTGGGAGCTAGAGGACCTCATTGAGTGCTGGACGCTGGATGAGGCGGAGTTCGAGCTGCTGGCTAACAAGACCGGGTCGACGCGGTTGGGGTTCGCCCTGATGCTGAAGTTCTTCGAGCAGGAAGCCCGGTTTCCCCGGCGGGAGGATGTGCCGAAAGCGGCGGTGGAGTTCGTGTCCGGGCAGGTCAAGGTCGACGCGGCGCTGTTCGCTGAGTACTCCTGGTCGGGCCGGACGATCGAGTATCACCGGGCGCAGATCCGGGAGTTCCACCAGTTCCGTGAGCCGACGGTCGGCGATGAGGACAAGCTGATCGCCTGGCTTGCCGGGGACATGTGCACGGTCGAGACGACCCGAGACCGTTTGCGTGGTGCGCTGCTGGCTCGCTGCCGTGCGGAGCGGATCGAGTCGCCGAAGCCGGTGCGGCTGGAGCGTCTGTTGGGCGCGGCCGAGGCCATGTTCGCGCGGCAGTTCACCGCGACGACGATGGCGCGTTTGGGAATGGAGTCGATCCGCGGCCTGGAGGAGCTGATCGCCGTCGACGACCCCGCCGCGCCCGGTGGTAGGCGCGGCTTCCTGCAGGAGCTCAAGCAGGATCCGGGGCCGATCCAACTGGACACGTTGCTGGCCGAGATCGTCAAGTTGGAGCGGGTGAAAGCGATCGGGCTTCCCCCGGGCTTGTTCGAGGGTGTGTCGGAGAAGGTCGTGGCCGGGTGGAGGACCCGGGCGATGAAGATGTACCCCTGCGACTTCGCCACCGCTCAGGCGCCGGTCCGTTTGACGCTGCTGTCCGCGCTGTGCTGGGCGCGTAAGGCCGAGATGATCGACGGCCTGGTCGAGCTGCTGATCCAGCTTGTCCACAAGATCAGCGTCCGTGCGGAGAAGAAGGTTGAAAACGAGATCAACGCCGAGTTCCGCCGGGTGCACGGCAAGAACGGCATCTTGGTCAAGCTGGCCGCCGCGGCGCTGGCGCTTCCAGAGGAGATCGTCCGCAAGGCCCTGTACCCGGTCGTGGGGAAGCGGACGTTGGAAGACATCGTCGCCGAGGCCACAGCGAACGAGAAGGCGTTCAACATCCGGGTACGGGTGAAGCTGCGCGGCTCCTACTCCCACCACTACCGGCGGGGCCTACCCAAGCTGCTCAACGCGGTCAGCTTCCGCTGCAACAACGAGGCCTTCCGGCCGGTGATGGATGCCCTGGCCCTGCTGAAGCGCTACCAAGACAGCGACGTGGACTTCTACGACCCCGCCGAGACTGTTCCGCTGGCGCACGTGGTGCCCGAGGACTGGAAAGAAGCCGTCGTTGATCCCGACACCGGGCTGATCGAGCGCATCCCGTACGAACTATGCGTGCTCGTCGCGCTGCGCAAGGCGATCCGTCGGCGCGAGATCTGGGTCGAGGGCGGCAACATCTGGCGTAACCCCGAGGACGACCTTCCACCAGACTTCGAGGAGAACCGAGACGTCCACTACGAGGCGCTGTCCAAGCCCCGCGACCCGCAGGTGTTCATCGCCGACCTCCAACAGCGCCACACCGAGGCGTTGACCAGGCTGAACACGGCCCTGACGAAGGGCACCTCGGGCGGGGTGCGGATCACGACGAGAAAGGGCGAGCCGTGGATCAGCGTCCCGCCGGTGGCCAAACAGCCCGAACCGACCAACCTCAAGGCGCTCAAGGAGGAGATCGCCCGTCGCTGGGGCGTCATCGATCTGCTGAACCTGCTCAAGGAAGTCGATCATTTCACCCACTTCACGTCGGAGTTCACCTCGGTTGCCTCCCGCACGATCACTGACCCCGAAGTGCTGCGGCGGCGTCTTCTGCTGTGCGCCTATGGGTTGGGCACCAACGTCGGCATCAAGCGGGTCGCCGACGGGATCGCCGCGGCAACCGAGGCCCAGGCCGACGCGGATACCAGAGCCGATTCGGAGGCGGCGCTGCGGCGGACTCGGCGGTTGTTCATTAACCGCGACAATCTGCGCGCCGCGATCCGCATCGTGGTCAACGCGACCTTCGCCGCGCGTGACACCTCGCTGTGGGGGCCAGGGACCGCCTGCGCCGGGGACTCCCGCAAGTTTGGATCATGGTCAGCTAACTTCATGACCGAATGGCACCAGCGCTATGGCGGGGCGGGGATCATGGTGTATTGGCACGTCGAGCGCAAGTCGGTGTGCATCTATTCGCAGGTCAGGTCCACCTCGGCGTCGGAGGTGGCGTCGATGATCGAGGGCCTGCTGCGTCATCTCACCAGCGCTGAGATCGACCGGCAGTACACCGACACTCACGGCGCCTCGATCGTCGGGTTCGCCTTCGCGCATTTGCTCGGGTTCAAGCTGCTGCCTCGGCTGAAGAACATCGGCTCGGCCCGACTGTACCGGCCCGGCGCCGGCGAGGACGAGTCGTGGCCCCAGCTCGAGGGCGTGCTGTCAAATAAGACGATCGACTGGGACCTCATCGCCCGCCACTACGACCAGGTGATTAAATACGCGACCGCGCTGCGCCTGGGCACCGCCGAGGCCCACCAGATGCTGCGCCGCTTCACCCGCGGTGGCCCCAAACACCCCACTTACCAGGCCATCGAGGAACTCGGCCGAGTCATGCGCACCGTCTTCATCTGTGACTACCTGGCTAGCGAGGAGCTGCGCCGAGAGATCCATGAGGGCCTCAACGTCGTGGAGAACTGGAACAGCGCCAACAAGGACATCTTCTACGGCAAGGCCGGCGAGCTCACCGGTGACGACAAAGAGCACGTCGAGGTCTCCGCGCTGGCGCTGCACCTGGTCCAAGCCGCGATCGCCTACCTCAACACCATCATGATCCAAATCGTCCTGGCCGACCCGAAGTGGCGGAAGAAACTGACCGACGAGGACCGACGCGGCCTGAGCGCGCTGTTCTGGACCCACCTGAACCTGTACGGGAAATTCGAGCTGGACATGAGCAACTTCCTCAACCTCACGGCGGCTGAGCCCGCCGGACACGCTGTGACACAGAATTAGATATTCTGTGTCACAGGAACCACCTGGCGATCATGGTGAGCTGCGAATTGATCCTCCAGCGGCGCCGGCGACTCCGCAACGTTCTGTGTCACAGGAGGAAAAGGTGCTGGCATGTCGGTCACCCCACTGACTGCGAGGGCCGGTGGGCTCGTCCCGCTCGGTGAGGCGGTCGCCCGGTTCCTCGAGCGCTACCGTGACCAACCAGCCACCGCGACCACCTACGGCGAGACCTTGGCGCACCTGCTGGCCGTGACCGGCGACGCCATGCCAGTCGCCGCGCTCACCCGCCAGCTGTGCGCCAAGGTGATGCGACGGTGGGACCAGCGCGCACCCGCCACCTGGAACAAGCACCTGGCCGCGCTGCGTTCCCTCGCCGGCTACGCGCTGCGCCAGGAATGGATTCACACCGACCCCACCCGACATCTGGAGCGGCGCAAGACCACCAGCCGCGGCGACAAGACCATTCCCGCAGCCCGGTTGGACAAGCTGTTCACCGACGACCGCGCGGCCCTGCGCGAGCGGGTGCTGTGGCGAATGGCGTACGAGACCGCGGCCCGGGCCGAAGAAGTCCTCACCCTCGACATTCCTGACCTGGATCTTCAGTTCCGCCGGGCGCTCACCCGGTCCAAGGGCGGTGACCGCGAGTACCTGCACTGGGCCACCGCGACCGCACGCCTGTTACCCCGCCTGCTCACCGGCCGCACCACCGGGCCGGTGTTTCTGGCCGAGCGTCGCTCACCCGCCGCCGGCAACCGCGCTCGCGCCCTGGCTGATGTTGATCCCGCCACCGGGCGGGGACGCCTGTCCTACCCGCGCGCGGAATACCTGTTCAAACAGGCCTCCACCCGGCATGACCCGCACGGCATCGGCTGGACGTTGCACCAACTGCGCCACTCCGCGCTGGGGCATCTGGCCGCCTCCGGGCGCAGCGCACCGGAGTTGCAAGCCAAGTCCCGCCACAAACACCTGGCCACCCTTGGACACTACGTGCGCCTCGGCGAGGAAACCTCCGCCCGCATCACCGCCGAACACGACACCCACAACCGCCGACGCAACCAGCTGACCTGACCACTCGCTACTTTGCGGCTGGTGGCACGGACCCGAGCGGAGGGCCATGTACCGGAACTGCTCGTCCCGGTCGGGATGCTGGTGTCCCTCCATCGTCTTGCGGGTTCCCTGGAGGCTGTAGCCACGAGAGCGGAGGAGTTTCGCGACGACACTGTGACTGATGGAGTGACCCA
>JBATXM010000213.1:0-22412 GCA_049673305.1 Pseudonocardiaceae bacterium
CTGCCGGAAGGCCACGTGCTCTTAGCGCTGCCCGGTGATGAGGTGGAGCACCGGGATCCCGGTGCGTTTCTGCTTGACCCGAACCCGGCCGTCACCCGTGCCGGCCTCGTCGAGGATTTGGCGCGCGGTCTCGACATCGGCTCCGTGGACATCCGTCGTCGCGGCTTGGCCGGCGATGTCGAGGACCTGCACCGCCAGCTCAAGCTCTGCGGCACCCGACGCGCCACGCTCGTCATGACCCGGGTCAACGACCGCCCGTGGTCCTTGATCTGCGTCGACGTGTGAGCCTGGCAGGTCAACTGGCAAGCACACCCGCCGCTGCGGCGGCGTGCAGCGCGTGGCGCCAGTGCCGCAGCTCGGGCAGTCCGGCGCCAGCCCACCCGGTGGTGTCCAGCACTGAGTTCGCCGGGCGCGGGGCAGGCCGGGGGAACTCCGAGGTGCGGCAGGGCGCCACCCGGTCTGGATCAGCACCGATCTCGGTGAACACCGCCCTGGCCAGCTCGAACCACGTCGTCGCGGCCGCGTTGGCGCAGTGCAGCACGCCTACCGGCACCCGGTCGGCGGCGAGCGCGAGCGCGATCAAGCCCTCGGCGAGGTCCGCCGTCCAGGTCGGGTTGCCGTACTGGTCGTTGACCACCCGGACGGTCTGGCGGCTGCGGGCCAGGGTTGCCATAGTGCGGACGAAGTTGCCGCCGTGGGCGCCGTAGAGCCATGCGGTCCGCACCACGTGCGCTGAAACCCCCAGAGACGACACCGCAGCCAGCACCGCCCGCTCCCCTGCCAACTTCGTTCGGCCGTACACGGTGCGCGGCGCCGTCGGGTCGTCCACCCGGTTGGGCCTGGTGCCTTCGCCCGCGAAGACGTAGTCGGTCGAGACCTGCACCAAACGCGCCCGGTGCGCGGCACAGGCTCGGGCCAGGTTCGCCGGACCCTGCGCATTGACCGCGTGGGCCCGCGCGGCACCCTCCCGCTCAGCGGCGTCCACCGCAGTGTAGGCCGCCGCGTTGACCACCACCAACCGGGAGCCCCCGCCTGCCGACGATGCCGCCGCGACCGCGTCGGCGGCCGCTACGGGATCGGTGATGTCGAGCTCGGCCGAGCCCGGCGCGCAGATCCGGGTGAGCCCGGCGCGGGCGGCCGCAGCCACCAGATCCCGGCCAAGCTGGCCCTGGGCACCGGTGACCAGCAGCGACAACGCCGTCATGGCGGCGAGTGTGCCACGGCAACCTGACGAGGAGTTCACACGTCTACATCAACAACCCGCCACCCCAGTCGCAGGCAGGAGGGCATCCGTGGACGAGAGGAACCGCCATGCCGGGTCCCGTCCCTCGCGCAGGCGTCACACGGCCACACCGTCGCGGCGGGGTCACCACTATGGGGTGCAGGTCGCCAAGCTGGCGCTCACGATGGTCTCGGCGCTGGTGCTCAGCCTCACCGGGTACGGGTGGTCGACATTCCGGGACCTCCACCAAGGCTTGAGCACCACGAATATGATCGGGCCAGCCATCGCGGACAAAGCCACCGACATCCTGCTGGTGGGCCTGGACAGCCGGACCGACGCGCATGACAACCCGCTGCCCGCTGATGCGCTGTCTCAGCTGCGCGCGGGAAGCAACGACGGTGAGCTCACCGACACCATGATCCTGGTACGGATCCCAGACAATGGCCGGCGCGCGGTAGCGATCTCGCTGCCCCGGGACCTGTACGTGGAGCTGCCTGACGGGTATGGCAAGCACAAGCTCAACTCCGCGTTCGCCCGAGGGAAGAACACCACCGAGCAGCGGCTCGTAGCGCTTGGCGCCGACCTGGCGACGGTGCGCACCGAGTCTGTCGCCGCTGGCCGAAAGCTGCTGCTGGAGGCCGTCAAGGACCTCACCGGGGTCAGCATCGACCACTACGCGGAGATCAACCTGCTGGGCTTCTCGCTGCTCACCGAGGCCGTCGGTGGAGTTAAGGTATGCCTGCGGGCACCGGTGCACGACGAGTTCTCCGGCGCGAACTTCCCGGCTGGCCCGCAGCTGATCTCGGGGCCGGACGCGCTGGCGTTCGTCCGGCAGCGCCACGGCTTGCCCCGCGGTGACCTTGACCGCATTGTGCGCCAGCAGGCTTATCTGGCCTCACTGGCCAACAAGGTGCTCACGGCGGGGACGCTGGCCAACCCGAGCCGGATCAATCAGCTGATCAACGCTACCCAGCAGTCGCTGGTGCTCGACGACGGCTTCGATGTGCTCGACTTCGCCGCTCGGATGCAGGGCCTTGCCGCCGGCAACATGGTGTTCGAGACCGTTCCGGTGCTGGGCGACGGCGAGAGCGAGTCCGACGGCTCAGTGCTCGAGGTGGACCCAGAGGCCGTGCGGACCTTCGCCGCGCAGGCCATCGAGGCGCCGTCCCCGACGGGTTCCCAGCACGGCCTCCCCACGCAAGCGGCCATCACCGTCGACGTGTTCAACGCCTCGGCCGTGGCCGGGCTGGCCAGAGCGGTCTCCGACCAGCTGATCGGGCAAGGTTTCCTGCCGGGCAGTGTCGGCAATACCTCCGCCCGAGTCACCAGCGTGGTGCGCTACCCGACTAGCGGCCCGACTGACGGTCCACTTAACAGTAAGGACACCGGCCGCCTGGTGGCCGACACGCTGGGCGGCCTACCGGTTGAGGAGGACTCCTCGCTGAGCGCCGGTACCGTGCAGGTCTTCCTCGGTAAGGATTACCCCAGGCTGGGCAGCCCGCGAAACGTGGGCACGGTGTCGAGGGTGGTGGCGGCCTCGGTCTCAACGCCACCGGCCCCACCGCCGCGACCGCCGATGGTGGGTGGCAAGGTGCCCTGCGTCTCGTGACCCGACATCAAAGCTACCCCGACGTTAAAGTTAGAGAGCCCGATGACCATCACCGACCAGGTGCTCGGTCCGCTGTTGCGCGCTGACCCGGCCCGACCACGAATCACCCACTACGACGACGCCACCGGTAGCCGGGTCGAGTTGTCCGGCGCCACGCTGGCCAACTGGGCGGCCAAAACCGCGAACTGGTTGCGTGACGAGTTGGACGTCCAACCCGGCGACACGGTCGCGGTGTTACTGCCACCGCACTGGCAGACCGCCGGTGTGCTGCTGGGTGCATGGTGGTGCGGCGCGACGGTCACCGGTTCCTCAGCCGGCGCGCAGGTTACGCTCTGCGGGGTTGATCGGATCGCCGACGCCGGCTCAGGTGAGGTGGCGGCGCTGGGCTTGGACGCGTTGGGGCTGGGCATCGCGGTGCTGCCGCCCGGGGTCCGGGACTTCGCCAGCGAGGTCCGGGTGCACGGCGACACCTTCACCTCCGGCGGAGCAGGACCCGACACCGAGACGCTCCGCACCGCCGCCCAGACTCGAATAGCGGAGCTGGGCCTGGCCGCTGGTGATCGCCTGTTGTGCACCACAAGCTGGGACCGGACAGTACCCGGCGAGGTGCTACTCGCGGTGCTGGCCGCTGACGCGTCCCTCGTCCAGTGCACCGGTATCGATCCCGCCGCACTACCCGCCCGCCGCGCCGCCGAGCGGACGACCATCACCCTCACCTGAACTTTCACATTCAGCAATTTTTATTTCAACCAATACTTCAACCAACGCTGCCAACATTGGTTGACGACGAGGACACGTAGAGGTTGACACCGTGTGCGCAACGTCATGTACCGTGTTCTTGGGAGGGTCAGGATGCGACCCTATTGCCACAAAGGTCCGTTCACGGGGGACGGAGTTGGCTGATGACCAAGCACAATTTACAGATTTCCCTGCGTGAGCACCTCGTCGGCGACTGGACCATCCGCAAGGGCAGGCTGCTCTTACCGGCATGGGTGACCACTGCCGAACGGCTATGACGGGGGCTACGAGGACTGCGGCCCCTCGCACCACCGAAGGCTCGCAGACAGTCCCAGCGCGAAGCTGGGCGTTGCCGCTGGTGGTGCTGGTTGCCGGGATGTTCATGTCGGTCCTGGACAGCAGCATTGTCAACGTGGCCATCCCCAGCATCCAGAACGAGTTCGGGGGGACCACTGACGACGTGCAGTGGGTGGTCACGGGCTACACATTGATGCTCGGCGTGGTAGTGCCGATCACTGGGTGGCTGGGGGATCGCTTCGGGCTCAACCGGGTGTACAACCTGGCATTGCTGATATTCGCCGCTGGATCGGCGCTGTGCGGGCTGGCCTGGGACCTGAACAGTCTGGTGGTCTTCCGGATCATCCAGGCCATCCCGGGGGGCCTTCTCCCGGTGATCACGCTAACGATGCTGTACCAGATCGTGCCCCGAGAGCGACTCGGGGCTGCGATGGGGCTGTATGGCCTAGGAGTCGTGTTCGCCCCTGGGGTCGGCCCAGTCCTGGGCGGGTACCTGGTCGAGTACGTGAACTGGCGGCTGATCTTCTACATCAACGTGCCCATTGGGATTCTCGGTGCGTTGGCTGCGGTACTGGTGTTGCCGAGCTTCCCCAAAGTGGCCGGGCGGCGGTTCGACGTGCTGGGCTTCCTCACCATCGCGGGGGGATTGTTCGCGTTGTTGTTGGCGGTGTCAGAGGGGCAGTCCTGGGGGTGGGATTCCTACCCGATCCTGGGTCTGATCACCTACGGGGTGCTGAGCCTGGCGTTGTTCGTGGTGATCGAGCTGGAGGTCGCCGACCCATTACTGGACATCCGAGTGTTCCGCTACTGGGCTTTCACCAACTCGCTGCTGTTGATCGTGATGTTGATGGTGGCGATGTTCGGCGTCTTGTTCTACATCCCGCAGTTCCTTCAGGTGGTCCAGGGGTGGGGGGCGTTTGAATCCGGACTGGCTCTGCTGCCTCAGGCGCTGGTGATGGCGGTGCTGATGCCCATTGCTGGGCGGATCTATGATCGAATCGGGCCCCGCTGGCCAGCGGTCATCGGCTTGACGATCGGGGCTGTCAGCACGTATTCGCTGCGCACGCTCACTGTCGACACCCCCCGTGAGCACGTCATGTGGTTGTTGGCAGTGATGGGCGTCGGGTTGGGGCTGGCCTTCATGCCGATCATGACCGGGGGGTTGGCAGCCATTCCGGTGGCCCGCGTCAACGCCGGCAGCGCGTTCAACAACGTCATGCGCAATGTGGCAGGTGCGCTCGGGGTCGCGGGGCTCACCGCGATCCTGACCATGCAGCGAGCCCAGCAGATGGCCGGGCGCGCCGCACTACTGCCGCCGAATGCCCCCGTCCCGCATCTCGGTCCACCGGGAACTCCGGACTGGGTGAGCCAGTACGCCCTCTATCAGCAGACCAATAAGCAGGTGTTCGCCGGGGCAATCGATGACCTGTTCCTCATCGCCGCTGCGCTCTTCGTCGTGAGTGCACTGGCGGCGCTGCTGCTACGGTCTGGACCAGCCCCCGCAGTCCCGTCCGGTTCGTCTCCACCAGCGATGGAAGCCCGACAGCCCGCCGAGATCACATCAGGATCAACGCTGCTGCGCGAGCGAGACTCGCTGGCCGCGCAGCTAGCCGCTGTTCAGGAGCAGGCCGGGCAGCAACGCCAGCGGGCAGAGGCCGCCGAACAGCAGGCGATTCGGGCCACCGACCACATCGAGCACCTCTCCACCGAGCTGGCCACCGCCCGGCAACAGGTCGGGTACTGGCAGGCGCAAGCCGCCGAGCATCACGCCAAGCTCATCAGCGCCCAACCAGAGCCCACCGCCGTTGCGACCGAGCGCAACGACAACGAGCATGATCTGAACGGCCAGCAAACCCGTGCCCAACAAACCCCTGCCCGCGGCCACACCAACGGCCAGCGACCCAAACTCGGCCCCCGCCAGATCGCGCTAGCTCGACAGATGTACGACGAACTCGACAAGGACGGCAAACGCCGCTACACCATCCAGCAGATCGCCGACGCGTTCGGCGTCACCGGCCCCACCATCTCCCGCCACCTCAGAAAAACCACCTCAAAGACGCCATAGACTCACCTGACTGCCCCAGCCTCGAACCCAGCCTCAAAGCTCAGTCGGGGGTCGGCACCGTGACGGTGTTGCTTCCCACAGTGCCTGTTCGATGTGCTCCACCGTCCGTAGCCGCCGCCTCGGCGCCCAACTGTGCGGCTACCGCGAGCAAGCCCACCTCGACGAGCGGAATTGGGAGCGGTGACATGGGGCGTCGAAACCAGCGCAGCGCAACCCGCCGGCCTGGGTAACACAGATCTGCGACTGAGGAAGGCGGGGCCGAGCCTTACGCGAAACTCGGCCACGGTGGGTAAATCGGCGGCGTAGATGGAGATGCCGGGGCAGCCAAGCTGACGCTCCGCCTTGTCAATCGAGGGCAGGAGTGACTGGGTCTGCATAATGCCCCCGCAGCTCGGTCCGGTGGCCGAGGCCGACTTCCTGGACATACTCGCCCGCTAGGAGCTTGCGCTGGTACAGGCATGTGCCTTTACCCTACGTCCGGCTGCCTGAACCAACCAACGCCGCCTCGGCACCCAGCTTGGGCACCCACCATGCATGGCGCTGCGTAGTTGAAGCGACTACACTGATACGCGTGAAAGTGCGCTGAACTCAAGAACGGGTCGAGCACATCGGCACGAGATCGGACCGCTACCCCGACGCTATCGACATTGAGGTTGAGTGGATCGACGAGGCGGTGGCCGACCCAAGGGCTGTGTTCAGTGGCCCAGACCCGAAATCTCACACGGGCGCGGTCCGCATCGTCAGGTACTCACCGGCAGCTGGCTTCGTGGTCACTGTCATCGCTGCCCGGATCGATGGCGAGTTATGGGGTGTCACAGCGTGGAAGACGACAGGCGCGGAACGGCGCAGTTACCAGGAGGCGCACGATGACGATCAGATCCGAAGCTGAGATCAACCGGCTGCTCGCAGCGACCGCAGCCGAGTACGCTGACGAAGAACGGGCAGCCGCCGAGGAGGAGTCTCAAACAGCGACCGCATCGACGGTGTTCTCCGTGCGCCTCCAGCCCGCTGTGTACGAAGCCGTCAAGATTGCCGCTGGCCGGGCGCATCTGACCCCATCCGCGCTGATCCGGCAGTGGGTGACCGAACGCGTCGAAGCGACAGACAACGAAACCGACCTGGCCACCGCAGTCGCGACACTGCGTCGCACCGTCGAGCGGGTCGCTTCCCTTGTAAGGCCCGCCTGAAGGATAGCGAGGCCAGCCGGCTGGTCAGCGGCGCGGCGCGCATCACGGCGGACGCAGGCCATCGAGCAGCCGGGCCGGGCACATCTGAACCGGGAACGGCCGTCGGGCGACGAAGACCTCCTCGCCGGTCACCTTCGCGATCAGCTGGTAGCGGCCCTGCTCGTTAAGCTCGTGCACCTCTAGGGCACCCGGCTGGACCGGGTTGAGCAACCAGTACGAGGGCACCCGCAGCCGCTCGTAGTGGGCTTTCTTGGTGTTGTGGTCATTGAGCTGCGTACTGCGTGACAGCGCCTCCGCCACCAACACGGGCGCCACGGGTAGGCAAGCCTCGGTGAGGTCGGCGTAGCGCGCCACCAGCACGTCGGGCTGCACCTCGTTGGTGGGTGCGGTTCGCACCGCGAACGGCGCAAGCAGCACGCGCAACTGCGGCGGGCACGCCGCGTGCAGCGCCAGGTAGAGCGCCGCTGACATCTCCTGATGTGACCAACCAGGCGTCGGGGTCACCAGCAGCATCCCGTCGATGATCTCGTAGCGCCGGCCGTCATCGGGCATCGCCGCCAGGTCGTGCACCGTGAACAGGCGACCCTCAGCGAGTCCAATCGGTTCAGTCATGGCCGTCATGGTCCCCCTCCTTCCCCTCCGGGACCAGTGTGCCGGGCAGCACCGACAGTTTTGGGAGATCGGACCTGACTCGGCCGAACGGTTCAGTCTCTGATTCAATCTTCAAGATCGAAAACGGCTGCGAGTCGCTCGTAGTCCCGGCGGACCTCATCGATGGACTTGCCGATCCCTTCGGCCGCGTGTGCCATCCAGGTCGCCGTGATCGGCTCCATGGGGTCGAGAAAGGGATCGATCCCGTCGATGTCCTTGGTGAGCAATTGTCGGTCCGGTTTGTCCAGGTCGCGGGCCAGCACAGCCAGGGCTGCGCACCGGACCTTGGATTCTGCGGCGCGGAGCAGCCCACGCACGGCTGGCTCGGCGTCGGGATGCTCCGCGTAGGAGAGCCAGCGCGCCAACTCAAGTCGCACCGCATCGGATTCCTCGGACTCGAGCAGCATGACCAGCTTGGCGATGACCGCAGGGTCCCGGCCTGGACCACCTGCAGCCCGGAGGGCGATGCCCAGCGGTTCACATTCGCACGCGGGTGCGGCAACCAACTCGTCGAGCAGGAGCACTCCCGGCGGGACCTCGGGGTGGGAGGCCGCGAGGAGGAGGCATGCCACAGCGCGTGTGTCCACGTTGAGGTCGAATGACGCGCGCTCCAGCAGGAAAGACTTCACATCAGCGCTGAGTTCAATGGCGGCGGCCCCACGGGGCACTGCGGTCGGAGATGGCCAGTGCCACAGCAACTCCCACAGCCACGTCCGGCGGGCACCAGCCAGCAGCATCAAGAGCCGTCCCCGCACCTCGGGGTCGTCGTCCTCGCAGGCGCGACGCCGCAACAATGCGTCGTGCACCCCCGGCTCGAGTCCCATGATCATCTGGGCGGCGTGACTGCGGACGTGGCCTGTCGGGTCGGCCTCCACCGCGCGCAACAGAGTCGGGCGGGCCTTAACGAGGCCGTCGGGAACTTTGAGAAGCACGTCGAGAGCGTGCAGGCGAACCTCGGATTCGTCGTCGTGCTCGGCGATTCGGCGTATCGCGGTAAAGGCTTTGTCACTGTCGTGCCCAGCCAGCAGTGAAAGCGCCGCTTTGCGGACTATTTTCGCCGGGTCGTGCTCGGCAAGTACTCGGAGGAGGGTGGCCGTCTGCGGGTCGGCCTGGTGGTTCAGCAGTGCGAGCGAGGCTGCGCGCACCTCCTCTGCTTGATCGCGTAGGGCCTGTAGGACGAGCTCACGGCTGCGCTCGGCGCTTGGCTCGATTCGAGTGAGGGCGCGCAGCGCTGCTGCCCGGATCGGTGCGGCCACACCGGAGACGAGGATCGCGGCCAGCTCGGCGGTGACAACCGGGTCCACCCCAGCCCAGCCGAGCCGCTTGATCGCGGCGATGACCGGGCCCTGCGGGAGTTTCCCACCACTGCGTATCGAGACCAGCCAGACATGCAGGGGGACCGGCTCGATAAGCACGTCGGGAAATGGCTCGCCCGGCTGGAAACCGACAAGGCCACCTGGCTCCTGCGCGCTCACTGCGGTGAGGTTGGCTCGCGCCTCGTCCAGACCAGCCGCATAGCTGAATGGCGGGCCGTCGCACCATGCCTGGCGGTAGGCCTCGCACGCGGCCTGGGCAGCCGCCTCGGTGTCACCGGCCGCTCGCTCGACGCGGCTGAGCACGTTGTGCGCATCGGCCCTCCGCAGCCGCAGCTCCGCGCGCCCGGCCAGCTCCACGGCGTCCCGAGCGTGGCCCCGAGCCTCAGACAGCCGATTCCCGCGCAAGTGCCACTCGGCCAGTTGCGTCAGCGTAACAATCTCCAGCTCACCAAGCCCGGCCTGCCGCGCGTCGACCAAGGCACCGCTGAGCAGCTCACCAGCCCGGTCCTCGTCACTCCCCTGGCCCGCTATCGCGCCATGCAGCACTGCAGCGCACACGCGCAGGAGCGCGTCGCGCTTGCGGGCTGATACGAGGGTGTCCAATCGGTTGGCGAACGTCTGCGCGGTCACGACATCGCCCCGACGCAGTGCGGCCCAGCCGAGGTAGTACAGAGGGAAGTAGCTGAAGGGTTCCTCGTCGGTCTCGACGCGGTAGTCCTCGATCCATGCGGCGCCCTCCTCCGACAAGCCCCGATGAAGCAGCACCGAGCCCAGCGCCGACATGACAGTGCCGGTCATGTCCTCAGTGAGATCAGGTTGTGCCAGTGCGGCGCGGGCACAACGTTCAGCCTCCACAAGGCAGCCGTGCTGGCACAGTGCCATCGACTGGAGGACGAGCATGATAGCACCAAGATTCTCATTCAATTGCCCGGGAGGGAACAGGTCGTAGCTGTCAAGCGCGCGGACCGGGTCGCCAGCGAATTGGTAACCAGCCCCCATCAGGACGTAAACGAACAGCGTCTTATCAAGATCCTCGCTGGTTGCCTTCTGCGGCCAATCCGGGGCCACGATGACGACGCGAGCCAGCTCGGCCAGGTACCGATAACCGCCGAGCCACACCAGGGAATCGAAGATCCGGGTTCCGAGCAGTTCGCTGGCGTCGTTCAGCTGACCGAGGCGGACAAGCGTGTGGTAGAGCTCGATCGCGTTTGAAAGATCATCCACGCTGGTGACAGACGCTTGATCGACCTCCGGGACCTCCCCCAAGTGCCTGGCCAGACGCAGGTCAACACCGTGGCGGGCGTCCGGGTCAAGCGAGGACCAGACCACCCCGCGCACCACGGGATGCAGGTCGTACAGGTTGCTCACCCGGTCCCAGCCGAGCAGGCCGCGATCCTCCAGATCGGTGAGCACCCGGTCCAGCTCAACCTGGGTGGCGCAGGGCCGATCGTCACCGACCAGCAGCGCGACCAGCGTCGGGAAGACCGTCGGCGACCGGAAGGCGGCGACGGTGTGCAGGACCCGCAGCTCCTGCTCGGTGAGTCCGCCGAGCGCGTACTCCAGCACATGCGCCTTGCGCTGCACCAGAGGCAGCAAGAACGGGTCGAACCCCGGGTTGGCCCACCGCCAGGCAGCGAAATCACGCGGTGCCTGGCGGAACCGGGCGACCTCACCGGCCAGTGCCCGGATGAGCAACGGGTAGTTGCCGAAGGTCGCGAACAGCTCGATGAGCTCAGCCTTGCTGCCGGTGACATCCAAGGCGCGCCACAGGGTGACCGCGTCGGTGTCGGTCAGCCCACCGAGGAAATAAGCCTGCGCGCCGGGGACGGGTTCGGTGGTGACTGTCTGCAGTTCACGCGGGAAGAGCCGGCTCGTGAGGAGGACCCGGCTAGCTCGCAGCCCGGCCAGCCGGCGCAGGAATACCCCGGTGCGCGGGTCCACGGTGATTCGCAGCCGGGACTGGCCGGTGAAGGACGCGGCCGCGCTGGATGGCAGGCCCATCGCCCCGGCCACCCGATGCGCGGTCTGCTCGTCGAGGTCGTCGTCGGCGAACCGGGACGCGTCCGAGCGGCTGTAGGCGAGCAGGAGCCGTTCGACGCCGTCCAACACGACGAGGAACGGCTCGCGGTCGAGGATGTCGAGCAGTTCCTCCTCGCGCTCCGGCGCCCGCAGTGTCCGCAGCTCCTGCACCGACCGGCCGGTGACATAGCCGAGGGTGCGCAGCACGAAGTTGTCGAATCGGGCGTCGGTCTCATAGAAGCTCCACCACACTCGTCCGGCGAGCGTCGGCAGCTGCTGGGGCGCGATGTCGTGGAACCATTTCCAGGCGACCACGCTCTTGCCCATCCCGCCGATCGCGAGCAGCGCGAGCACCCGGGCCCGATACACGTCCTTCCCTGGGTCCGACACCCAGTCGGTGAGCAGGTCGAGCTCGCGCTGCCGACCCACCACCTCGGTCGTCTGCAGCAGCGTGTACGGGCCGACCACGAAAGGAGCCGGCGGTGGGTTTGGGCGGTTGGCGTGCTGCGTTGACGCACTGCGCGGTGGCAGCCGCTGGCGAATTTTCGACAATCCGTCGATGAGCAGGGAGCGGAGATCCCCCGGCGAGGAGAAGTATTCGAAACTGCGGCGCTGTACCTCCTCGCGAAGCCGCCGCACTCGGTCACCGGCCGCCCCGAAATCGATGTCGGTCTCAGTAAAGGGGTGTTGCGGGCTGGTCAGCAACACCAGAATCGGGATGTCCCGCTCGATCGCCCGATCCAGCTCCAGGTGGGTATAGGACTTCTCATAGCCAGGTGGGATCTCTCCGTAGCGCAACCCCAGAACCAGCACGTAGACGTCGGCCTGATCCACCAGACTCAAAGACCGGCGCACCGCGTCATCCGGGCTGGGCGGCAGGTGCTCCATCATGACGGGGAAGAAGTCCTGCCGGAGACACGCGTCCAGCGCCTGTTGCCGGTGGACGAGCATGTCCTTGGTCGTACTGCTGATCATCGCTCGGTACAGCTCGGTCATCCGCCCTCCTCACTGGTGCCAGCGGTGCGACCCCAGAGCAGAGCACAAGTATCGCCTGACAGCTGAAAGGGGTGGTGGCAGTGACCACCTACAACGTCCGCGTGGAACGTGGCAACCGGTACTGGCTGGTCCACGTGGTCGAGCTAGATCGGTGGACTCAGGCTCGCACGCTGCGTGACATTGAGCCGATGGCGCGAGATCTCGTCGCGACGATGGCTGGCGTAGCGCCCGATTCCTTTGACCTGACCACTGACATCGCACTACCTGACGAGGTCACCACGCACCTCAAGCTGGCTGCTCAGCTCCGCGAGCAGTCGCGCCAAGCTCAGGCCAGCGCGGCGGCTGAAATACGACAAGCCGCTCGGCTGCTGGCGGAACAAGGCATGAGCATGCGCGACGTGGGCGCAGCTCTGGGTGTGTCTTACCAGCGAGCCCACCAGCTCGTCTCGTCGTAGGATCTCCGAGCAGTTCCGCGAAACGCCGCTGGCGTGAGATGAGTGCCGCCGCTGCCCACGATACTCTGTGCCGGGGCAGCGGTTGGGGAGATTCGGTGGGAACTATGCGGCGCGTGTTGATGATGCTTGCTGTGGCGATGGTGCTTGCTGGCTGCTCGGGAGGATCCGCCTGGCCGGGTGGCACAAGCGCTCCCCCGCGCCCGCAGGCGCAGGTCAGCATCCTGCCGGGCGACAAGGCCACGAACGTCAGCCCCACATTGCCCGTCTCGGTGCGGGTCACCAAGGGCGAGCTGGTTCAGGTGACGCTGGCCAACTCCGATGGCAGGGCCGTGGCCGGCACCCTGAGCG
This sequence comes from Pseudonocardiaceae bacterium, assembly GCA_049673305.1. Lineage (GTDB taxonomy): Bacteria > Actinomycetota > Actinomycetes > Mycobacteriales > Pseudonocardiaceae. Next base: position 12,904 of record JBATXM010000213.1, read on the forward strand.
CGGACCGGCAGAGCTGGATCAGCTCGGAAGTACTGGGCTACGGGAAGACCTACACCTGGAGCGGCAGCGCGGCCGGCTCTGACCATCTTTCGGTGCCCGTCACTGGCTCGTTCACCACTGTCAAGCCCCAGCGGCAACTCTATGCCACGCTGAACATCGGCGACGGCGACACCGTCGGCATCGCCGCCCCGATCATCCTGCAGTTCGACGGCCACGTGTCCGACAAGGCCGCTGCGGAGCGCGCGCTGGCGGTGCAAACTTCCGTGCCCACCGTCGGGTCGTGGGCCTGGCTACCCGACGACAACGGCGGCTCCCGGGCGCACTACCGCCCCCAGAACTACTGGCAACCTGGCACCGGCGTCAGCGTCACCGCCAAGCTCTATGGCGTGGCCTTGGGTGGCGGCTCCTACGGCAGAGAAGACATCAACACGAAGTTCATCATCGGTCGCTCCCAGATCGTCAAGGCCGACGTCAGCAGCCACCGCATGATCGTCATCCGGGACGGCCAGGAAGTGATGAACTTCCCGGCCAGCTACGGGCTGTCCTCGGACTCGCAGCGCAACACCACCAACGGCATCCACGTGGTGATGAACAAGGCCCAAAAAGTATTGATGTCCAACCCCGCCTACGGCTACGTCAACATTCCCGAGTTTTGGGCGGTGCGGATTTCCAACAACGGCGAGTTCATCCACGCCAATCCGGAGACCACCGGCGTGCAAGGTTCCTCGAACGTCACCCACGGCTGCGTGAACCTGTCCACGGCGAACGCGCAGGAATATTTCAACAGCGCGATCTTCGGAGACCCCGTCGAGGTCACCGACAGCCCAACCCCGCTGACCGGGGCCGATGGCGACATCTACGACTGGACTGTGCCATGGGAAACCTGGCAAGCGATGTCAGCCCTGCATCCCTGACATCCCCAAATCCCACCCCAACTCCGCGGCGGCCTGTCAGCATGGAAGGTATGGATAAGGCACTCGAGGAACTTGCCGCTGCCCACGGCGTCGGGACCTGGTACCGGGACGCGCAACGCCGACGGGTCGACATCGACCCCGACGTGGTGCGTCGAGTACTCGGCTTGCTCGACGTCAGTGCGGACACTCCCGCGCAGGTCCAAGACGCGCTGGCCGCCGTCCGGCAACCTGGGCCGCCGAGCACCGTGGTGCTGCGCCAGGGAGAGCCCCACACGATTCAGGAGCCCGGCGTGCTCACGGATGAACACGGCACCGAAACGCCGGTCAGCGGGGTGCTCCCAGCCAACCTTGCGCCCGGTTGGTACTCACTGGCCCGCGGCAAGCAGCGCACCACCGTGCTGGTGGCTCCCCCGACGTTGCCCGAGCCGCCGCACACCTGGGGTTGGATGCTGCAGCTCTACGCCCTGCACTCAGCGAGGTCTTGGGGCATGGGGGACTTCGCCGATCTGCGAGAGTTCATCAGGTGGACGGCCACCACGCACGGCAGCGGTGCCGTGCTGGTCAATCCACTGCACGCGGTGACCCCAACCTTCCCGGTGCAGCCCTCGCCGTACAGCCCATCCAGCCGCCGCTTCGTCAACCCACTCTATCTGCGGATCACGGACATCGGCGCCTACCGCCGAGGGGACCCGGCATTACGGGCCGAGGTGGACGCCTTGCAGGTCAGCTCCACAGGTGAGCGGATCGATCGCGACGCCGTCTGGCGGGCCAAGCTGGCCGCGTTGACGTTGCTGTGGCGGGCAGAGGGCGCCTTGCATAGGACAAACACAGTGATGTCGGAGGGCTTACGCGACTTCGCGACGTTCTGCGCGCTTGCGCAGCAGCACGGCCCGCTCTGGTCGCGCTGGCCCAGCGAGCTGCGGCACCCGGCGACGGCAAGCGCAGACCCACAGCAGGTGGCGTTTCACGCCTGGGTGCAGCAGCAGTGCGACGAGCAACTGGCCGCCGCCAGGGATGCCGCCCATGGGATGGCCATCGGACTGGTGCACGACCTTGCCGTCGGGGTGGACCCGGAGGGCGCCGACGCCTGGGCACTGCAGGACGTGCTCGCCACCGGGGTCACCGTCGGCGCCCCGCCGGATACGTTCAACCAGCAGGGACAGAACTGGGGGCTGCCGCCGTGGCGCCCGGACCGGTTGGCCGCCACTGGGTACGCCGCATACCGAGACCTGCTGCGCGGCGTGTTCGCGCATGCCGATGGGCTGCGCATCGACCACGTCGCCGGCCTGTGGCGGCTGTGGTGGGTGCCGCCCGGTGCGTCCCCGGATCAGGGTACCTATGTGCACTACGACGCCGCAGCGATGGTCGCGGCGCTGGCGGTGGAGGCGCACCGGGCCGGCGCGGTGGTGATCGGCGAAGACCTGGGCACCGTGGAGCCGGAGGTTACCGAGACGCTGGAGGCGCAGCGGATGCTGGGCTGCGCGGTACTGTGGTTCGCCCGTGACGAACAGGCCCCCGGCGCGCCGCTCCTGGCTCCACAGCGCTGGCCGCAGCAAGCGGCCGCCAGCATCTCCACTCACGACCTACCGACTGCGGTCGGCTTTCTTCGCGGCGAGCACGTGCGGGCGCGCGCCGCACTGGGACTGCTCAAAGATGAAGCTGCCGAGTGGGTCCAGGCAAAAGCCGAACGCGCGGAGCTGATCACTCTGCTGAGCGCTGAAGGACTGCTGGACGCCAAGAACCTGGACGCCGAGAACCTGAGCACTGAGCAGGAAGAGGAGATCGTGGTGGCGATGTACGCACTGCTGGCCCGCACGCCCTGCCGGCTGCTCCTGGCCTCCCCCTACGACGTGGTGGAGGAAGTACGCCAACCCAACCTGCCCGGCACCGTCAATGAGTACCCAAACTGGCGGCTGCCGTTGCCAGTGACCTTGGAGCAGCTGCAGCGCGATCCGCGAGTCGGGCGGGTGGTCGCGGCTCTCACCGCTGGCATCAGGCGAACATAGCCAGGTTGAGGGCTTCTCTGGTGTAGCTGAACTCGTCCGGCGGGACGCCTCTCGGTGAGTTCATCCACCCGCCACGGTCACGAGGCCTGGAGTGCAGGTCGACATAGCAACCGTAATCAATGGCGAACCCGTCGTAGAGCGTGCCCGGATTTTTCGGGTCCACGATGCCGCGGCGCAGCACGTGCAGCAGGCGCGCGTCGTACAGTTCGTCGATCGTTTCGTGCCGGGTGATCAGTTGGTCGAGCAGGAAGGTGCGGGAGCGGCGCCGACCCACCACCTCGTCGATCAGCAGCCGCAACATCTGGCGGGCCGGTTCGTTGGCGTTGATCGCTTTCTGCTTGTCACGCAGGTACCAGTCCCGGGCCGCCAGGCGCACGTCCGAGAGGTCAATCAGCTCGTCGTGGGCGCGCTGCGCGGCCAGCGCGGCAATGTTGATCGCGTCCCGTGGCGCGCCCTCCGCCGCCCGCACCAGCTCGGGAAAGGTGTTGCGATCGAAGGTGGCCTCGATGAAGCTGTCCGGGTCCAGCGGCGGCTGGTAGATCATGGTGGACAGTTGCACGCTGGTGTGGTTGTGAAACAGTTGCCCGAAGAACTCTTGGGCACGGCTGTGAACATTGTCGAAGATCATGAAATCGTCGAGGCTGACCGCAGAGGCCGCGTCGGCGCCGACCTCAATCCCGACGTAATCCCCCCTCGGTGCGGGCTGGCTGAACCGGGACCGATGCTCGATCGTCGCAATCTTGACCGTGATACCCGCAATCGGGAGGACACTGCGGCGCAGCAGGTCCGCCAGCAGGGGCTGAAGGTCGAGCGGGACGCTGCTCCACTCGTCCAGCAGCAACCACAACCGGGCGCCGTCCAACGCGCTGGTGATGCCGCGCAGCGCCCTGCTGAGTGGCCCGAACACCACGTGATGCCGCTCGATCCCGGTGCGCCGCAACCGGGTTTCGGCCTTGTCCGACGTACCCCCCGCCGCCCATAACTTGGCCTGAGGCGGCACGCTCAACTCGATGCCCGCTCGGGACTCGGCCGAACGACCGAGAGTGGTCTCCTGCTCAACCTCACCGATGACCTCGACCGAAGTCGCCGCATCCGCTAGCGCGCCCAGCGCCAGCACCAGGGTGTTCTGGTCGCCGATCTCCCCGTCGATAGCTACCGTGAGCAATTCGTTCTGGATCGCCTCGAGCGTGTCCACCAGCAGCTGGGTTCCCCGCACCATCGGGCTCAGGTTACTGTCGGCGTACAGCCCTCCGGCCGAGCCGATGGTGCGCAGGTCCACGTACACCGCCACATCACCGGTACGCTCGATGAGATCGCTCAAGTAGAGCAGGGCGTGGGTCTTCCCGGTCCCCCGGCGCCCGTACAGGATCTGATGGTCTGTCGAGTGCAGCATGGCGGCGAACGACCCGGCCGAGACGAACGTCATGGCGAGGGTGGAACGGTCCGCGCGCTCCGCGCGTCGCGGGATCCGCATGAGGGCCTGATTGTAGTGCACCTGCCGAGAAAGTCGCATGACTCTGTGGCCTGTCCATTCAGGGGTCTGGTCAAGCTCGGTAAAAATCACTACCAGGAAGAGGACGAGCGACGCCCGGTAAATACGCATGCTCAACCCCCAATCGTGTGAACTTCGGCAGCGAGGGGGACACGGCGGGTCAGTGTGTCAAGGGTCGGAAGCTGAGCGGGAAGCGGTGGCACAGCCACACACAACGACTGATGATCTCCACCGGATGCCGGTGCCCCGTGTACAACGACGACGTGGCGTCCACGAACCCAGTGTGACCTCCCTCACGCCAAGCAGACGTACTCATTGGGCGTTGCTCGTCCTCCTTCCTGTAGTTGCTGGTTCAGGCCGGCAGAGGGGTAGCAGTCGAGTTGCCGTGCCTATTGGAGATTTCTGACATGAACATAAACCCGGATTTCCGCGACACTGCACCGTACCCAGACATTTTCGGCAAGTGGGATTCAAAAGCGAGTGTCCGCGCCACTCCACGACGCACCATCGAGGCAGCCCAGACTCCAACGAAGAGCTTCTTCCCCAGGTCGCTCATGCCCGTCTGCGACCATCAGCTGGTTGCCCAGCTTCCCGACGCCGTCATCGAAGAGATGCTCATCAAACGCCTCTACTGCTATCTCGACGTGACCACGGTCCTCGAGCAGAACGCCGTCAACCCAGTTCTGCTGGAGATCGCTCATGATGGACTTGCGGTGGAATTTGCATCGGATATGCGCTTTGATGCACACAAGATTTACTGCGATGAAGCTTACCACGCGCTCTTCTCGATGGACCTGAAGAAACAGATCGTAACGGCAACGGGAGTGCAACCGATTGCCGCGCCAGAACCATCTTTCATGCGCCGCCTGCAGCTCAGCTATGACGCCGTACCGGCGGAGTTGCGCGGTCTGGCATCCCTGTGCTTCGCGGTGGTATCCGAGACACTCATATCGGCGCTGCTGTCTCAAATTCCCGCCGATCCCACCGTAGTTGATCCCGTCCGGTTGACCGTCGCCGACCATGCCCGTGATGAGCGCTACCATCACGCTTACTTCTCGAAAGTACTCCCGTTCGTATGGTCCAGGCTCAGACGGCACGAGCGGAAGGCATTAGGCCCCCTGTTCGCGGATTACATCATCAGCTTCCTGGAGCCGGACTACCCGATGCTGCAAGCCATACTGCAGCCGCATCTTCAGGACCGTGATGCGGTGGCTGAGGTCCTCCACGACTGCCACGACCATCTCGATGTCGTTCGTGACATTAGACAAGCTTCGCACATGACCGTCCGGCTTCTCGCCAAGGCGGGCGTCCTCGACGAGGCTCTCACCGCGCAGACCTTCGCCGACGCGGGACTGCTGCCCGACAGCGAGCCTGCCGGAAGGCTCGGCAAGTTCTGCCCTGATGAGGGGCAGCGCAACGGTCAGCTATGGGGACTTTCCAGGAGAATAGCTTGAGTCGAAAGGAATGCATCAGCGTGACCGCCGACGTGATTCCTCCCGTGGAGGATGACTCATGACCGCCCTCGTCCTGCAGCACGTAGAAATCGAACGTCCCTACCGCATCGCCAACGCCCTCGCGGCAGCGGGTATCCCCCTAGAGATACGCCGCCTGTGGGAAGGCGCCCTCGTCCCCGACGACCCGAGTAGCTACCAGGCGATCGTGGTCATGGGCGGGCCCATGTCCGCCTATAGCGACACCAACTTCGCCACCCGACAGGCCGAGCTCGCGCTACTCAACATGGCCCTCGACGCCGGGGTCCCGACGCTCGGTGTGTGCCTGGGCGCCCAACTCATTGCGGTCGCCGCCGGTGGCAAGGCCCGGCCCGGAGATGGCCTCGAAATCGGCTGGGGACCGGTCCGGCTGACAGCGGACACCGCAAAAGACCCCCTCTTCGAGGGTCTATCCGGCTCGATATCCGTGCTGCACTGGCATGGCGACACCGTGGACCTGCCGGTTGGGTCGATACTGCTGGCCTCCTCCGACCAGTATCCGAACCAAGCGTTCCGCCTCAGCCCCGTCGCCTGGGGCCTACAGTTTCACCTCGAGGTCACCGCCGAAGCGGTAGACCATTTCTGCGTCACCTTCAGACACGAGGCCCAGGCCGCAGGCGGTATCGACTCGATCCGAGCCGCCACTCCTCAGGCACTCGCCGAAATCGAGCCAGTGCGCAGTGCGATATTCGACCGCTTCGCTTCCCTCGTTTGTTCAGTAACATCGAGGCGGTCAGCGGCGCAACCCACGCAGTATGACAAATACACAGCGTGACAAAGACGGAAACGTGATGAGTGCCAGTTCATTACCGGCGGGGCCCGGGCGGGTGATCGGGGTGGACGTGGCGCGCGGGATCGGCGGTGCTCGGTGCCGCGCTGCTGCTGTCCCGGGTTGCGGTGCTCGCTCGGGTGCTGCGGCCACTGGCTGCAGCGGGAGCCATGACGCTGACTCTCTACTGCGGGCACCTGCTGGTGCTCGGAACCGGGGTGCTCGCCGACGCGCCCGAGACGATGTACGTCCTGCTGGTCGTCGGCGCGCTCGTCTTCGGGTTCGCCTGGCAACGCTGGCTGGGGCAGGGTCCGCTCGAGCGGCTGGTCGCCATCACAGCGAATCACGCACGCCGAGCCATCGTTATCAGCCCACAACAATCTTGATCCCAAGAAGGCGGGATGGGTTCCCGAGCGTATTGCTGGGTGCTGCCTGAGCTTTTGCTAAGAAGCTGCCCCTCGCCCGGCTGATTGTGGCCCGTTCGGGTGTCTGGCCCGAGCCAAAGGGGGTAGAAGGTGGGTATGACCACCCAGCGGTTGGGCCCACGCGCGGGGAGCCCGCCGCGACCGGCTCGGGCGCGACGGTGGGCGTGGCTGCCGGTCCTCCTGGTGGGAACTGCGCTGTTCATCGCTGTCCAGCAAGCCCTGGTGATCACTGGAAATCCGACGCTGGTGCCCACGCTGCTGGTGCTGGGGGCGCTGTTGGTTCCGGTGAGCTTCGTGGTCTACGTCGATGGTCGAAACCCGGCCCATGACCTGCCGCTGAGCGTTCTGTTGAGCTGCGCGTTGCTGGGTGGGGCGCTGGGCGCCTCGGTCGCCAGCGTGCTGGAGTTCGACACCGTGCGACGGCTGGGAGGGCTGCCGACGCTCTTCATCGGGCTGATCGAAGAAGCCGCCAAGCTCCTGGTTCCGGTCGGAGTACTGATCTTCACCCGGTACCGGGCCAATACCGCCGACGGGCTGCTCATCGGAGTTGCGGTGGGGATGGGTTTTGCCGCTCTGGAGACCTTGGGCTACGGGTTTGTGGTTCTCCTTGCCCACGGTGGGGGCCTGACCGACGCCGAGAGCCTGCTCCTGCTGCGTGGGGTACTCAGCCCGGCCGGGCACGCCGCCTGGACCGGTCTCGCCGCCGCGGCGCTGTGGCGGGCCCATGCCCAACGATGGAGACCACGCGCGCTGGCCGCCGCAGTCGGAACCTTCCTCTTTGTCGTGGTCTTGCATGCCTTCTGGGATGCGACCAATGCCTGGTATGGCTACCTCATCATCGGGTTCATCAGCTTGGCCCTGTTGCTGCGCCAAACTCACCGCAACGTCCTCACCACGACGGAGTCCGTCAATGAGACGGTCCCCGTCGACCGACACCGCTGAGGGGACGTCGCTCAGCTGGGACTGTTGTGTTCCACGTGGGAACCTGGCCGGGAGGAGTCGTCGATGTTCAGGGTAGGTCGGTCCTCGGATGTGGTGTTGCCGACCACAACGCAGCCGGTCGAGCCATCGATGATGATGATCCCACGGGTCACATTGGGGCCGGAGATCGTGTTGTCGCGGATCTCGACGTTGGGCCATCGGCGCAGGTTCACCGCTTGAGCACCGTTGGACGCGCAGGTGTTGCTGACGAAGCTGATCGAAGGTACCCCGGTCGGGGCGGCGCTGTTGCCGCGCTGGTCGCCGGTGGCGATCAGGCATTGCGCGTCGACGTTACGGCAGGTGTTGCCCGCTATCAGGACATCGAAGGTAGGGACGCTGTTGTTGTCGTAGGTTTGGAAGCAATCGGGGTGTGGCGGGTTGGCGTAGCCATTCGCGGAGATGTCCGTGATGGTGTTGTCGGTGATCCGGTGGCCGTTGCCGAAAAAGCGCATGCCGTCTGCATCGCCATTGTCGCGGGCCACCGTCTCGCTCACGGTATTGTGATTCACTGCGATCCGCTGCCCGCTGATCCAGATGCCGGCGGTTGCGACATGCTGCACCGTGTTCGACTCGATGGTCGAGTTCTCGCACGGCGCGCAGGTGATCCCGCCCCGCTGGGTGTCGTGCACGATGTTGTGGCTGAGGGTCAGGTCGTCGCCGGTGAGGAATATCCCGTCGCCGCCGACGACCGTGAAGCCCTCGACGACGACATGATCCGCAGTGATGTGGATGCTGCGCACGGTGGCCCCCTCGGAGCGAAGCCTGATCGGCGCCTGGGCTGTGCCCGAGCGGTTCATCGTCATCTCGGCACCGGCGAGGTCGTGGCCGGTGAAGCACACCGTGCTCCCCGGAGGGGCGTTGTCCAGGGCCGCTGGCACGTCGTCGACCCGGGTAACCGTGTGGTCGCACTCAGCCGGGCGGTCGCGGTCTGGGCCCGTCGAGCTCGACGGTGGGCGCTGGCTGGACCCTAGGTTGTGGTCAGCTGAGGGATTCTGGTTCGTTGCGGAATTCTGGTTCGCTGCGGGGCGCTGGCCCGCGCAACTGGCGGTGAGCAGCAGGCCCAGCGCAGTGATCCCCACCGACATCATGCGGGGCAACACCGTCACCGGTGCCCCCACCCGGAAGTCCCGGAAATGTTCACCCGCGCAGGGTATGGCCAGTGCCCCAGACCTCCTGAAGTAGGTCATGAACGCCGATCGATACGGCGCTCGCCGGCGGCGAGCCACCACCTGCCCGTCGCACCGCCTGCGCACCACCAGCTCGTGTCGTACGCACACCCATGACACCGCCAACCGGGCGCTGCCTCAACAAGCGATGAGGTAGGCGCGGGCTGAACAACGTCCCGCCCGCAGGCGGTGGTGGCCCCCATCAGGGCGGCACTACGGCCATGATCACTGTTTTGGTGCCGAAAATGACACGTCGTGTCATTTTC
>JBATXM010000214.1:0-4100 GCA_049673305.1 Pseudonocardiaceae bacterium
CTTCTCCCTGAACGGCGGCGCTACCTCGCTGCCGCTGACAGCGCGCCTGGATCGCCGCGCCACGGTGCAGCAGGGCGCACTCACCCGGATCGGCGTGGATCTCGAGCGGCTGTACTTCTTCGACCCCGACAGCGGCGCCGCCATCAGATGAGCACGACGCGCGACTGACCCTGGACCACGCCAAAATTCGATGCAGTGCCCTGGGCCAGGTATTTCTCTGCTCGGGCTAGGCCGCTCGCTGGTACTGGTTGATCACACCGCCGAGAAACTTGCGGCGTCGGATCGGGGCATCGAGAGGGATCACGGTGGCCGGGTCGTGGTGGGGTGGGTTGGTTGAGGCTTTGGTGCGGGCGGTGGTCATTGAAATGGTGCACATACTGGTCGAGGACGGCGAAGGCATGTCGTTGGTGGTAGATCAGCAGCCTGTCGGTGCGCTCGTCGCGGACGCTGCGAATGAACCGTTCGGCGTAGCAGTTTGCCTGGGGAGTCTGGGGGTCTGTTGCGTTGTGCGAAGCCAGGGCGAGATCGTTGATCTGTTGATCTCGGGTTGGTCAGATCGCCAGGGTCAGCTCGTCGAGGGCAGCCAGGACCGGAGGTTCTGGATGAACGCGTGCCCGGCGCTGATCACCCGTGCGCAGCGGAGCTGTTTGAGGCCACGCATCGGGCGCAGTCGAGATTTCAGGCGACCGTGATCGGATTCGATGGGATTATTCTCGTATTTCTCCCTGACATGGCAGGCTGCGGGCAGCAGCTCATCCAGGACCCATGGGTAAGCCTGTGCCCGGTCGGTCGTCACTTCCGCCGGCCGTGGAGCCTGGCCCAACGCGCGGGTGAAGAACCGGCGGGTGGTCGCCAGATCCCGCTTCTCCGACACCAGCACGTCGATGACCTGCCCGAACTGGTCGATCGCCCGATACACATAGCGCCACCGACCGGCGACTTTGACATAGGTCTCATCAACGAACCACCGATCCCCCGGGGCGTGTCGGCACGGCCGGGCCGCGTCGATCACCAGTGGCGTGAAGCGTTGCACCCAGCGGTAGATCGCGACGTGATCGACCTCGACGCCCCGCTCAGCGAGCAGCTCTTCCACGTCTCGGTAGGACTGTGCCCGTAGCGCAGGTACCAGCGCACCGCCAGCACGATGACCTCACGAGGGAAGCGGAATCCAGCAAAGCCCGACCTCAGCGGAGGTACTCGACGGTGACGACGACGCATCAGCTCAGCCTGCCCCAGGAGGTCATCCGCTAACGCAACAGCCCCGTGTGACATCACGTGCGACGCGAACTGGCGTCCACCGGAGCTAATGTGGCAACGATAAAGATCATCATAAACATGGAAAACGCTGGTAGAAGCCGTGGTCACCAAGGATTAGGAGTCTTGTAAGCGGTAGGTTTGCCGGTTTGAGTCCCTTGCGTCGGCTCCGCTGTGAACAGGAAATCGGTCATGCGTTCAGGCCGCGCGAGTGTGCGATGAGGCGTGCCACGGCCCGCCAGCCGAGGAGGAATAGCGCCAGGCTCGGGGCGGCGATCAGCGCAAATGTCAGCGGCAGTCGGTGGGTGAACCCCGCGCGTAGGCCGAGACCGACGATCACGACGCCAGCCCACACCGCCACCCCGACCGGCAGCCGTAACGGCGCGTGCCACACCCGGACAACCAGCCACCCGAGGAGGAGCCCGAGCAGGAACGGCGCCGCAGTAGTCAGCACCCCGTACGCATCCACCATCTCGGCATGCGATCTACGCCCTACGGCGGCGAACACCAACACCGCGAGCACATCGGCTCCAGCGGCGAGCGTTACGGTCCTTCGGCTGAGGGTCTGCGTGCTCACGCCGGCAGCCTATGTCGGCTGGCCGCTTTCCTGCCGGCATAGCTGCTAACCGGCACAGGCCGCCACATCGCGATCGCCGGCAGGTAACCGGTCTGGCTCATTGGGGGAAGCGGCCAGACCCAACGGGTCGGGGGCCACCGCCGATCAGCTCCGGCGCACCATCGGTGGCTGGTTCGACCGGAACTCGCTGGCCTGCAGCGTTGATGCTTCGGAGCATGCACTGCGGACACCGTCAGCTCAGTCAGGTGTCGTGTGGAAGGTGAACATCCGGTCGGCGGGGGGGAAGCCCACCCGCGCCCTGTGATCGAGCAAGCACAACGGAAAATCTTGTCTGCGTCCGCTTATGCAACAGATCCCTTGTGACTCTTGTGACGAGACAAGCACACTTGCTCTTCTTTGGCGCTCACTTGACAGCAATACTCAGCGGTGGATCAGGGATGAGGCAAGAGAGGACCAGGTGACAGCACGGGTGCGGACCGGGGAGGTGTTCGATGATCTCACCGCTGAGCAGGATGCGCTCGAGGCGGTCCTGGCTTCCCTTGAGGAGGACGCGTGGCGCCACGCCTCCGGCGCAGCCGGGTGGACCATCGCGGACGTGGTCCTGCACCTCGCTCAGACCGAGGAGCACGTGATCGCCAGCGTCACCGGCAGCGAGGCCCCTGCGCTGACCCGCGACCGCGACGGGCCGCCGCTCGACGAGGTGATGGACCGGCTCGTCGCCGCAGAGCGAACAGCGCCGCCCGCGGCGGTGTTCCAGCGGTGGCGAACCGCTCGCCGCGCTGCGCTCACCGCGCTACGCGCCTGCCCGCCGAAGGTGCGGCTGCGATGGGCGAGCACCCCGCTCACCCCGCGGACCCTTGCCACCACCCGCCTCGCGGAGCACTGGGCGCACGCTCTGGACATCACCGTCCCGCTCGGCATCACCTACCCCGACACCGTGCGACTGTGGCACGTTGCGTGGCTCGCGCACCGATCGTTGCCGTACGCCTTCACAGTCGCAGGCGAGCAAGCCGCGCCGGTGCGGTGTGAACTCCTCGGGCCAAATGGTGAGACGTGGCGCTTGGGACCACCGGACGCGCCGTCGCTGATCGCCGGGCCCGCAGGGACGTTCTGCCGCGTCGGCGCCCGCCGGCTACCCGCCGAGCGATCGGGCCTTACCGTCACCGGACCGCACGGTGAGACGGCGCTGCGAGTCCTCCGTAACTACGCCATCTGACGCAGGGACTTGACCAAAATCGCAGTTGTGTGACGCTGTTCACGTGATGTGTTTTTTGGTCATAGTCCGAGGATGTTGAGGGCGAGACCGTTGTGGTTCCAGGCGGCGGCGCGGCGTCCTTCGGCGATGTTGTGGTACCCGGCTTGTCTGAGCAGGTTGATGACGAGGTTGCGGATGACCCCATGACTCGGGCGGTGGTGCCGGCACGGATTCTGGAGGCGTCTTCTTTGGCCGAGGTGTAGAGGATCTCTTCCTGCCAGATGATCGGTCCGAGATGGCCCGGGACTCCCGGTCTCCGGATGTCCAGATAAACGCGAGCTCACCAGTGCCGAACCCGCTGTGCGATGGTGGGGGCAGCGGCGGCACCGTAACCAGCGTTGGAGGTGACTCACGTGGGCAAACGAGGCACCAGTGGGGATGGGCAAGTGAGGAGGCTGGACCCGTCCAAGTGGGAGAAGCCCCATGACTATGGCGAGGGTAAGCACGCTGGTGGCTTGGAAGACGACGACGGTGAGGACCCTGCCGGTAATGAGAACCCTGCCAGTGACGACGGCTGAGCGTCTGGTCGTCGAGCTGGCTGGCAAGATCCCTGCCGCATGGGCTGGTGTGGTCAGCGCGGTGGACCGGGCGAGGTTCATCCCGGCCCGGGTCTGGGTGGACGACGAGGACAACGAACTGCGGCCGGCCATACCGGGACGCCGGCCTGCGGTGGTGGTGGGGAGTGGTCTACTCCGATACGGCGATCATGACTCAGTTCGATAACGGTGCCACGGTATGGCCGGATACCACGGGAGAGCACCCCACGAGCTCGGCCTCCCAACCCTCTCTCGTGCTGGACATGCTCGCCGCCTTGGACGTGCGCGGTGGTCACCGAGTACTGGAGATCGGCACTGGTACCGGCTATCACGCCGCGCTGCTGGCCGCCCGGCTAGTACTACAGGGCTAGATCTGTTCTCTGGGTGTCATTGTCGCAGGTAGAGGGCGTTGTTGACAGGCGGACCGATGGGCGTGCGGACGTGGGGAGCGGACGGCTGATTGTGCGGACTTGGTGGT
>JBATXM010000215.1:0-4658 GCA_049673305.1 Pseudonocardiaceae bacterium
CGAGTTGATCGGTGCTCCCATCCCCCTGACCCTCGCCGGCACGTAGCCACGAACACCGACCCAGCCGACATCAAACCCGCAGCTCACAGCCACGCACGCCCACAAAGATCAAGTAAGTTCAGCTTAAAGACCCTCCAAATTTTGGGCCTCGTTGACCAACAAGGTATGCCAACTCAGCAGTTCGAGAAACTTCGCCGTGCCTCTACGGCCGAGTTCAAGCCAGAACTGATCACGATGCTGAAGTCCGTGTACGCAGACGTGTTCGAGGTGGTGGAACCCGCTGGCGCAACGCTGGCGGAGATTCAGGACGCATTCCGCTCGTTCACCCCGCCGGGACAGCGCATCCGGATGGTGTCCCTGTTTCTTAGCTTGCTGGAGTACGCAGAATACAGCGACTCACTGCCCAGCGTGCGGGCCAGCGGGGGCACCCGCCCCGCAGGAGGAAGACTGAAGCAGTCTCAAGCGAACCGCAACGGCAAGGCAGATTCTCGCGTGCCTCCCCCGCCCTCCGAAGCGGCAGCCACGCCCCTCGCACAAGATGCCCCCGCTCAGGAGGGCAGTCGCGCCAAAGAAACCGCCACTAACGGCAATGGGGACATGAAACGCATGTACTTTGAGCTTCTTCTCAAGAAAGCTGATAGCTCAGACACGATCGATACCGACTTACTTGATCGGATCGAGCGTCTCGTCGGCATCGCTGACAACAGCGATCAGGACTGATACCGGATCACCGTGACCATTATCGATCCCGCGCGCGATCACGGGCCCCTGGCCGCAGAGGAGCGGCCAAATGATCAGGAAAGGATGGGCAGCGGTGCCGCTACCCGAAGGGAGGGGGCCACCATGTAAGGGCCCCGACTGCTACACGAGAAACGGCCCCTGTCACCCGGGTTGCACCCCGGAGGCAAGGGCCGTTCAGCACGCACCTGTTCCTACACCCTCGGAACAGGTCGAGTGTACCAACGGAAGCCCTGGCCCTCAATGGCGCGATCGTTTACGCTGCTTCGTGGGCTGGGTCTTGCAGGTCGCGAGCCTGGTCGCAGCATCGCGAACCATCGCTGACGGCATCCACGCGCTGATCGACTTGATCAGCAAGCTCACATAAATCCACGCGCCCAGTCAAGGGCCACAACACCCCGTAGCAGCCAACGGCCCAGCCATGTTTGTTCGGCTGGGCCGTTGGCTGACCGGCCTGTCGCGCGGCACGCGATCTTCACCGTGATCAATGAGGCGTACGGATCAGGTCCTATGACCTGCGAAAAATAGGTCCGCTGAACAGCCCGGAAGGCCCCGTTTTTGTCAGACCCCGCCGATACAATTAGGGAGACAAAGGCACATGGGTGACCTCGCGACGCGCTAACGTCCGGGGGTCTGGACCAGGAAGTGGGCTTCCGTGGTCGTAATGACCGTAGCACCGCCGCACGGCGCCGAGCAGGTAGCCGTGTTGCTTGACAGCCCGGAGATCGCGCGTCTGATCAGTGATCTTCAAGAGACCCGCTGGACGGGACGCCGTGGCTACCCGATCCGGGCGATGGTCGGGCTCGCGCTCGTCAAGAGCGTGTACATGATCCCACGTGGTCCCGCGCCGTGCGGCTCGTCACCGAGCACGCCGCCCTACAGGACGCGCTGGGTGCTGCTCCCAGCATCCACGCCGCGTACCGGTTCACGGTCAAGCTGCGGGAGCACAGTGCGGCACTGGCGGGCTGTGTTGACCGTGTCCTCGCTGGGCTCCGTGAGGCCATCCCGGGCCTCGGTGCGAACCTGGCCATCGACGGGTCGGACCTCCCCGCGTACGCCAACGGGATGCGGGACCTGCCCAACGGCAAGCCCCGTGAGCACTACGCCGACCCTGATGCGTCGTGGGGTCACCGGTCGGAGATCTCGACCCGCAAGGGTGGGGGGTTCTACGGCTACAAGGTGCACGCCGCCGTGTGCACCAAGACCGATCTGCCGGTCGCGTGGCGGATCGAGACGGCCTGCGATTCTGAGTACGAGTACATGCCGTCCCTGCTTGACACCGCGATCCGGCGTGGCTTCACCCCCGGTACGTGTGTGCTGGACAAGGGGTACGACGGGTCCGGTATCTACGCGGCCTGTGAGTCCCGCGACATCAGGCCCGTCATCCCGCTGAAACTCACCGTGAACGTCGTCAACGGGAAGCACAAGCCGCCGTCGTGTCAGCACGGCGTGTGGACCTTCGCCGGGTCCGACACCAAACGGGGCGCGTCGAAGTGGCGTTGCCCGACCAGGGAGTGCCAGCCCGCCAGCGTGTGGGTGAAAGCCGACCGGCTGCACACCCTCATCCCACGCACCACCGACCGGTGGAAGGCGTTCTACCGCACCCGTGGCGCGGTAGAACGCGGGTTCGGGCGGCTCAAGCACGAGTGGGGCATGCTGCCCCTGAGGGTCCGTCGCCTGCCCCGCATCCGGCTGCATGTGGACCTGACCATCCTCGCTTACCTGGCCTGCGCGCTAGCCAAGGCCCGAGCCGTCCCACTGGCGGCATAGCCCCGCTCCCCACCGAGCCCGCCCACAGCGGGCGCTTCGGCATGCCCGCACCACGAAAACGAGCTGTACACCACCGCTGACCCCCATGAACTGGGTCTCACGCACCCAATTCCGAGCGAAACCCCAGGTCAACACAGGTCAACACAGGTCAAGGAGCACTCGGCCCAACTTTGGGCGAGTTTCGCTTGCAGTTTCGCCAGACCCTACTATTATCGAACATGTGTTCGATAATAGTGTGAGTGTTGACCCAGGAGGCGGGTCATGATTCGCGCCTACCTCTTCGCGTTGGACCCGACCGACGCCCAGGCCCAGGAGTTCCGGTCCCATTGCGGGGCGCAGCGCTACGCCTACAACTTCGGGCTCTCGCTGGTGAGGGCGAACCTGGATCAGCGGGCCGCCGAGCGCAGCTACGGCATCCCCGACGATCAGCTCACCCCGGCGGTGTCCTGGTCGGCCTACAGTCTGCGCCGAGCATGGAACGCAATCAAGGCTGAGCGGGCGCCGTGGTGGCCGGAGAACTCCAAGGAGGCGTACTCCAGCGGGCTGGCCAACCTCGCAACCGCCCTGGACAACTGGGCGGCCAGCAAGACCGGTAAGCGGGCCGGCCCCAAGGTCGCGTTCCCGCGGTTGAAGTCCCGTCGCGCCCGGCTGACCTGCCGGTTCACCACCGGCGCGATCGGGCTCGGCCCGGACCGACGCCACATCCAGCTCCCACGGATCGGGCTGGTCCGCACCCATGAGTCGACTCGCATGCTAGCCCGGCGCATCCAGACCGGGACCGCCCGCATCCGCTCGGCGACGCTATCGTGGCAGCGGGGCCGGTGGCACGTGGCCTTGTCCGTGGAACTGCCAGACCCGACACCGGCTCAGCACACCGGTGGCCGGGTGGTCGGCGTCGACCTGGGCATTAAGTCCCTGGCGGTGCTGTCCACTGGACAGAGGGTGCCTAACCCGCGCCACCTCGACAGGGCCCTGCGTGCGCTGCGCCGGGCGCAACGCACCTGCTCGCGACGGCGCGGACCCGACCGCAGAACACCACAGGTACCGTCGAACCGGTGGTGCAAGGCCAGGGCCCGGGTCACCGCGCTGCATACCCGGCTGGGCAACCAGCGCCGCGACGGGCTGCACAAGCTCACCACCCGGCTCGTCGCCGAGCACGACACCATCGTGATCGAGGATCTGCACGTGGCCGGGATGATCCGCAACCGCCGCCTCGCCCGCGCCATCTCTGGACTCGGCATCGCCGAGCTGCGCCGCCAGATCGAGTACAAGGCGCCCAGCGCCGGTGTCCGCGTCGTGGTGGCCGACCGGTGGTACCCCTCCAGCAAGACGTGCTCGGTATGCGGAGCGGTGAAAGCCAAGCTCTCCCTCGCCGAACGCAAGTTCGTGTGCAACACCTGCGGCACCCAGCTCGACCGGGATACCAACGCCGCGAGGAACCTGGCCGCACTGGCGGATCAGGCCGTCTTGAGCGAGTTGCGCCCTGACGTGAAACGGCCCGCTGGAAACCCACGTAAGACCGCCATCGGCGGCAACGGGTACCGCCACGGGAAGACCGCGATCAGCAGCCAACGTCACCTCTGCGAGGAGGCGACTCCATGAGACGTTTTGACACGTTTCGAGGAACGGGAGTTACCGTGCGGGCCATGCATGTCGTAGCCACTGCCGGCCACGTCGATCACGGCAAGTCCACCCTGGTCCGGGCACTGACCGGGATGGAGCCCGACCGCTGGGCGGAGGAACGCCGACGGGGGATGACTATCGATCTCGGGTTCGCCTGGACAACCCTGCCCACGGGCTCGACGGTGGCGTTCATGGATGTGCCCGGGCATGAGCGGTTCGTGCCGAACATGCTCGCCGGGGTCGGGCCGGTGCCCGCCGTCATGTTCGTGGTGGCCGCCGACGAGGGTTGGATGCCGCAGTCCCGAGAACACCTGCAGGCACTGCACGCGCTGGACGTCCGGCATGGCCTGCTGGTGGTGACCCGCAGCGACCTGATGGACCCGGAGCTGGCTCGCGAGGAGGCCCTAGTACTACAGAGCTAGATCATTAGTGTTTGGAGGCGGAGGTGACGTCGGACGTGGGCTCGGCGGGCTTGGGCTTGGTGGTGACGGCGCCAGGTTGACCAGTGCAGGCCGTGGGTGATGGTG
>JBATXM010000216.1:0-22906 GCA_049673305.1 Pseudonocardiaceae bacterium
TGGAGATGGGAACTGCGAACGAGAACAGCAGCGGCAAGAGCCGGATGACAGGAGCCCGGTGAGCCGAGAGGTTCACGCCGGGATCTGCGAGAGCCGGAGGGTGAAACTCCCTCCGGCCACTCGACCAGTTACACCGCTCACTTGACAGACCCCAGGCCACCGGCGACGCCCGCAACCTCAATGACGAACAGCAACCCCTACACCGTCATCCGGAACGACGGTCAACAGCTGGGTTGGTGGGTGACGTCGCGGTGGGGTGAGGGCAGGCTGGTTGGGTTGTGTTGACCGCTGCCTGGGGGTGGGTCATGGCGACTCGTGTGGTGGGTGTGAACGACATCCTTGAGGGGCATGTTGGGTTGGATCTGGAGTGTTTTGACCGGATCTATCTCAACGGGTGGGTGCCGACCTTGCAGGTGCCTGGGCAGGTGGTCAGCTTCTTGATCCGGCATTTGGGGTTCCCGATCCCGTCTCCGGCGATCCTGGAGCGGATCGGGTTGGGGTTCCGTAAGGCGGTCACCGAGTTCGCCGCCGAGGGCGAGATCCCGGTGATTCGCTTCGTCAAGGGGCAGCGCAAGCTGGAGGTGATGCGCCCGTACTTGGAGGGGCTGGCCCGGGCCGGGCGGACTGGGGTGGCCGCGATCGGGGTGGCTCAGGAGTTCCAGCGGGTGTTCACCGGCACCACGTATCACTCCGACGAGGGTGGTGGTGGGGTCCCGCGGTTCGGTTACACCAAGGCCGATCGCCGGGTGAACGCCTACTATTTCTATCTGGTGGATGAGGAATTCGGGCCGGCGTTCATCAAGGTGTGCGCGTATTTCCCCTACCCCATCAAAATCTGGGTCAACGGCCATGAGTATGCCAAGCACGCGGCGAGGGCGGAGGGGATCGCCTTCACCGAGTTGGACAACGGGTTCGCCACCACCGAGGACCCCGCCGCGTTGCAGCGGATCTGCGACACGCTGACCTCGGGTGTGATCCGGGTGTTCTGCGAG
The DNA here is from genome assembly GCA_049673305.1 of Pseudonocardiaceae bacterium. GTDB lineage: Bacteria > Actinomycetota > Actinomycetes > Mycobacteriales > Pseudonocardiaceae. Next base: position 993 of record JBATXM010000216.1, read on the forward strand.
CGCTGGTGGGCCCGGCTACCGCTGCCGTTGACCGAGGCCGACCGGGCCGCCGGGTACTGGTGGGACATCTCGATGCGCCAGGTGGAGGTCTCGCGGACCATCGTGTTCGACGCACCCCGCCACGCGCGCGAGTTCTTTGAAGCGCTGTGCACCGACAACCTCGACATCGGCCGTCCCGAGGAGATGCAGATCATCTTCGGGCGGCGGGTGCGGACCCCACCACCGGGTGGCTACCGCACCAGACTGCTGCGCTCCGGGGATGAGGTCACCCTCAACGCCTACTTCCGGCACTCCCGGGTGAAGTCCTACCTCAAGTGCGGCCGCGCGTTTCGCATCGAGACCGTGATCAACGACACCGGCGACCTCGGGGTGGCCCGGCGCCTGGAACATCTGGAGGAATTATCGGTCAAAGCCCGTGACGTGAACCGTCGCATGGTCGATGCTTTCCGTGTCGGTCAGGGTTGTGTCCTTGCGAGCCCAGCCTTGGAGCGGGTCGCGCGACCAACCCTGGTGGAAGGTCGGAGGGCCCCAGCCCTGCGGTTCGGCGACCCTCGGGTCATGGCCCTGGCCGGCGCCTTGTGCGCCGTCGTGCACACCATCACCGGGTTCACCAACCGGAGCCTTCGCGCCCAGGTGGCCACCCAGCTCTGCGTGCCGTACTCGATGAGCCAGATGAGTTACGACCTACGCCGACTCCGACTCAAAGGCTTGATCACCCGGCTGCCCCACAGCAACACCTACGTCCTCACCGACGAAGGCCAGCGAGTCGCGATCTTCTACACCAAACTCCACAACCGACTCCTGCGCCCACTGCTCGCCGCCCACGACCCACCCGCACCCCTGGCCCTACGACAAGCCCTCCGAGTGATCGACCACCACGTCGAGGACTACATCCGCCAGGCCCGCATGACCGCTTAAAAACTTGGCTCAAATGTCAAACACCTAGCGTCCAAGCGCCTAGCGTCCAAGGGTCGCTAGCGTCCAAGGGTCGCTAGCGTCCAAGGGTCGCTAGTGGAGGAGATATCTTGATCTACGTAGCCGCGAGCATCCTAACCGCGTCGGTAAGCGTTTCAGCGACGGGAACCCCCACGCGGTCGAGAGCGGCTCGGTGCGTATAACCGCCAGCGTAGAGAATGGCCGTCGCGCCGATCTGCACGGCAGCGGTCGCATCATCCACCGAGTCACCGATCACGCAAATTGTTTCCGGAGTTAATATCGGACATTCTTGACGTAGGAGTTTTACATGCCGAGCCAGATACTCGAATTTTGACGCTCCACTGACTCCGCGTCGGCCATCAACCCGCATAAAATACTTGTTGACGTTGTATTCATTGGTCACATCCACGAGATTATCATGGTCGGACATGGACAATAACGACTGGCTTCGCGGGCTCCACCATTCGAGTGCATCAAAAGCATCGTCGGCCAGCGAACAAGGCACTATGCTGTTCAGGTATCTTTGACTAAACGAACGATCCAACTTGCGCCATTCGGCCGACGTCAACCGTCTGCCAACTAATCTTCCGTAAAATACTTCCAGCGGCCGGCCATATTGCAAACAATACCGTTCGACCGTAATGCCAGCGAACCCGGCCGAATGCAATGAGAAGTTGACAGCATCAACAGTTGCGTGTAGATCGTCGAGCAGTGTGCCATTCCAGTCCCACACGATGTGTTGAATCATACCTCAAGTTTATCGATCTCTGGCCGCCGTGTATAGCCCGGATCACAGCGGAGGGCACTGTCAAGTTGTTGAGGTGTGGTGGGATGGGCTTCCGGTAGCTCCCTCTTCGGGGAGGGACCGCTTGATGGGTGCCGTTTCGTCGTCGCTGTACTGTGCGGCAGGGGGATCGGGGACTAATCCGGTGGCAACCGCCTACCAGTACTACACGTACGCGAACATGAATGCCCTGAACGAGGTCTGCCCTGTCGGCTGCAGGTTTCCTCTGACGCGGCGGAGCTGTGTGCTGCGGAACTGTTCGACCTGTTCACACTCGCGGGCCGGTCACCGAGCGCTGAGGCCCTTGTGACCGGCCTGTGAGCAGGGCCTGGTGTCCGGTCAAGCTCCGGGGACGGCGGCCGAAAACAGGGGCCGGTAGAGCTTGAGCGCGAGCGAGCGCTCCATACGCGGGTAGTCGATCAGGGAGTGCACGATGCGGTGCTCGGAGAGGAACGCTTCCACCTGGTGCAGCATCAGGGCATCGCCCAGCTCCGATAGGTGCACACCGTCGCTCCAGAGCATCTGAACGCCGTGCTCGGTGGGCGCGGTGGCCAGCTGGCGGGCGGCAGCCATGAAAGGCCCCCACACGTCCAGGAACAAGGCACCGGCCTGGACGGCGGACTGAGCGGCGAGCTTGTTGTAGCGAGCGAGTTCGGTGTTCATCGAGGCCACCGTCTCGGGAGCGTCGATGGGACCGAATGGCGTCTCTGCGATGCAGATGACCCACCGCGAGCAGCTGGTGAGCGCGTGCAGCATGGCGGCGTAGTGCTCGGCGAACTCCTCGGGACCAACGGCCTCTGTGGTGCGTCCCTGGAATCCGCGCCACACGTCGTTGATGCCACACCCCAGGAACGCGAGGTCGTAGCTGCTGCTCTCGGCGGCCCGCGCAACGATCGCCGCGATGTCACGGCTGGTGGCGCCGCCCTCGCCCCGGTTGTCCACGTCGAAGCTGACGTGCGGCCAAGCCACCTGCAGGCCGAGGTGCAGGCGCTGCACATAGCCGCGCCGGTGCCAAGTCTCCACGGTCACCGTGGAACCGATCTTAGGCAAGCTCGCCTGGTTGACCAGCTGGGCGTTGTAGCCCTCAAGGTGCTCCATGATAGAGGTGCCGAACCAGCCGAAGGCTAGGGTGCGCCGATCCTCGATCGTGGGCACGGGCGCCCCGTCGAAGTGGCGACGGCTGGCGGCAGGGATGCCAGCGGCCACGGTGTCAGGGGCGATGCTGTGGCTGACCACGGCGTTCGCCCCGACGATAGCGTTGTGGCCGATGCGTACGCCCGCAGTGACCGAGGTCTTGTTGGAGATCAGCACGCCAGGCTCGATGATGATGGGCGCACCGGTGAAGCCACCTGCCCAGGGAACGAGTTCGCCATCGGGGGCGTGGGCCGCAGAGCGCTCACGGTGATTGTGGTCGTGCAGATCCACCATGTTGGACAGGGCACAACCGTCGCCGAGGCGGATGGCGACCATGGCGGAGATGAAGACGTTCTCACCGATGGCGACATCGTTGTCGATGATGACGATCGCACCGCGGTGAGCTTGGATGGTGGTGCCGCGGCGGATCGAGACGCGATCGCCGAGGACCACTTGAGCTCCTTCGTCGAGTTCAATGAGGAGGTCGGCGGGCAGGTCACAGTTACGGCCGATGGTGAGGGCTTCGCCGTGCTGCTGACGCAGGCGGTCAGCGACGGTGGTGTCCGCGTCGGTACTGGTCATTGACTGGTGTCCTGTTTCAACTGGGTCGTCAGGGCGAGGTTGGATGGGGTCACAGTAGCGGCTTTGACCACGGGCACGCCTCGCTCATCGCCGCTCGCTCTTGTGCACGAGGAAGCCGCCGATGCCGAGGACGTCGAGCGGGCTTGCAGCGAAAGTGCGCACCGCATCCAGCGGAGTGCACACGATCGGTTCAGCCTCATGGTTGAACGAGGTGTTGAGCAGCGCCAGCGGGGCACCAGTGTGCTCGGCGAAAGCAGCCCCCCGGCACCCACTGCTACCAGGTCACCGACCCCGGCCTGCGCCACGCCCTAATTTCTCACCTGCGCCCACACCCGACTCCCGCGCACCGGACTCGCCCAACTCCACGGCCCACCCGTGCCCTCCACCACACTCCGCGCCGGCGCACGCGCCTACGAAGCCGCCATCACCGACCTCACCCGAACAGCCGGCCACGTAGTCTGAACCCAACCCGAAAACCACAAACTTGACTCGATCTTCCCGGCTTCGCCGGCCCAAGCAAGGCAAGCACCCGCCGGCACGCGAGTTCCTCCAACGCTGACAGTCCGAGGGTGACACCGACCCCAAATAGATCCGCATCCTCAAGAGGCGACTGTCCGACGTCGTCTACCGAGCACTGCTCGCCGACACCCCCCACAGCCTACGATCCGTTGATCAACGATGCAGCATGACTTAACGATGCAGAATGCCTTAAGGAGCAACTGGACGCCACCAGATATGGCGATGCGTGTCGATGGGCAGTACCGTCGGTGGGTACTACGCGCCTGCGCCGGTAAGCAACCCGCGTCACCGGACGCGCTCGCGGAGCCGCCGGATGACGACGTCGCTACGGAAGGACGATCGATGGCTTACACCGGCCCGGGTGAGTTTGAGGTGTTTCGTGAGCCTCGAGGTATCGATGAGCGCGGCTGAGTTGACCGGCGGACCTCCGCAGGTCCGGCAGTCACCGGTGACCGGCAGCGAGGCCGTCGGCCGCGGACCACACCCACAGCGAACTGCTTGCCTCTTGCTACGGGCCTGTCGGGCGGCTACCCGGACGGTTTCCATCTGCGACGATGCCCCACCACTCGTTGAATCGATGGAACCTGAGTCTGACGTACCCCGCACGACGCGCAGTTGCCCGCAGCTTGCGATCGCGAGCTATCATCCAATCGCCAGGAGGTCGCATCCGTGGAGATCCATCACATCACCCGAGACGACGACGAGAATCGCCTGCGCCGCACGCTGACAACTTTGTCGATGCGGCTGCGACAGATCGCTATAGAGGAACATCCGGGCACGCCGCGTTTCGTCTCCTACGATTCGCTACGGCAAACCGATGGCCAGGTCGTAGGGCGTAAGAAGGTCATCCTCATGTCAAGTGGCTGCTCGGTACCTACCTGCACGATGTGCCCGTTCACTAACGAGAACAACTACGGGCTCGAACGTGATGCGCACGAGGTCGTTCGTCAGGTAACCGAGACCCTGGTCCGCACCCCGGATGAGCCGGACTACGCTGTGCTCGCTCTGTATAACGATGGGTCTTTCTTTGCGCCAGCCGAGATCCCCCGCGACATTCAGGTGACCATCGGTGAAATAGTGGCCGCCTCCGGGGTGCGGCGCCTGGTAGTGGAGTCCCTTCCGCAGTTTGTTACGCCCACAGTACTCGAGCCTTTTGTCGAGTCGCTCAAGGGCGTTGAGCTGGAAGTGGGCATCGGCCTGCAGTCGTCCGACGATCTGGTTCGCGAAACGCTCGTTAACACCCGCGTCTCTCGGCCCGCATTTGAACGCGCCATCAGGACTATAGTCGAATTCGGTGTGACGCCGAAAATCTATCTCATGATTAAGCCGCCATTCCTAACGGATTCGGAGGCGGTTAGCGACGTCCTGGGTTCGGTAAACTACGTGCGATCGCTAGGCATCGATGGGGTGACTCTCTGCCCGACTAGGGTTTCCCGAAACACGGTCGCGTGGCGGCTCTGGGAGGCTGGGCACTACGAGCCGCCAAACCTGTGGACCGTCGTCGAAACGGTCCGCCGTGTACACACAGAATCGGCAGTACGGGTGGCCTGCATCAACCTCCGCGGCACCGATTTTGAATCCGTGTTCCCGGGCAGCTGCCCATCGTGCGCCGATGCGGTAGTCGACGCCCTCGTCCGGTACAGCGAGTCCGGAAACCTCCTCGATCTTCCAAGAGACTGCCAGTGCCGCATGGAGATTGAACCTGCTCCGTTGAATCACTCGGCGATCGTCTCGCGGTCCCTGGACGTGCTGGAGTCCTGCGGAATTCGCGAAGGTCTGGCGGGATGACGCTGCCGCCTCGCGCTGACCCGACAACGGCGTTCCAGACCCAACCGCTGGAGTTTCTGGCCACCCTTCACGAGCTGCACGGCGACGTCTTCCTCACTGAGATCGATGGTACGCCGACAGTGTTCTGCGGTGGGGCGAGCGGGCCGAGGGAACTGTTCTCCGCGGAACGGGAACACCTGGGGATCTACAACACCAACCTCGTCCATGATCTGTTCGGAGCCGCAATATTCAACCTCCGCGGCGCTGAACACCTGGCGGCCCGGAAGGTGCTGCGGTCCGGTCTGGCAAAGCCACGGCTCCTCGGCTACGCACCGGAGGCGGTACGGCTCGCCCGCAACCACGTCGCAGGCTGGCCACCGAAGCCCTGCGATCTGTACCAGGCGGCACGTTCACTGACCATGTCAGCGTGTACGCGCATCATTCTGGGTATACCCGACAACGACCCAGATGAGCGCGAGCTGCGCCACCTCTTTGAGACGTTTATCGCCGGAACTTGCGTGCCGTCGGACGAGCGATACTCTCGGCCAGAGTACTGGCGAGCTCGCCACGCTGCGAACAGCTTACGCGCCTTATTTCGCCGGCGGATAAACGCCGTTCGGACGGCGCCGGGCAAGGATTTTCTATCCCACGTCGTGAGTTATATCGATCGGATCGCCGCCAATCGCACAGGGCTGCCCGACCACCTTCTGGCGGTACTTGTGGCGATGCGTGAGACGACCGCGAGCCTGGTCACCTGGCTATGCGTCGAGCTCGCCCGCGACGACCGGGCAGCCGGGGCTGTCACTCACGACGCTGCGTCTTTTCTCGCCGATCCGTCGATGCTCGTGGACTGGGCAGCCGGACCTGCGCTACGCGCTGCCCTTCTGGAGGCCGAGCGACTCCACTCACCGAACACCATCAGCCTCCGGATTGTGCTTTCCGACTGCCGGATCGGCGGCTACGACGTGCTCCGCGGTTGGCACGCCGCATATTCTCCGTCAGCCAATCATCTGATGCCCCGGCTCTACGATCAGCCACATCGATTCTGTCCAACACGGTTTATCGATGGCTCCGGCGACCAAGCCCCACAGCTTCTGACCTTCGGTCGCGGCATCCACGCCTGCCCCGGCAAGCAGCTCGCGGAACTGCTCGTTATGGCGACGGCCAGTGCCGTGTTTGCCGAGCACAGGTTGGCCCTTATCGCCGACGTTCCAACCGATCTTTCATACCTGCCGGTCAAGGCACCCAGAACGGGGATCGTCGTCCAGCTGCACCGCACATCGGGAAGGGTGGCATGAACGTCATCGATGTTCTCTCGCTCGTCACCCGTTACCACCACACCAGTACTCGGCGACTGCACCTGATACCGAGCGAAAACTCAATGAGCTTGGCCGCTCGGGTTCCGTTTCTTACCGACGTAGTGCATCGGTACTGCTTTCCCTCCAAGGGTGAGAATACGGCGTGGCCTGGCACCGACGATGCGGTCTCAATTGAACACGCCGCCATATCGGGCCTACGCGCGCTCTACGGCGCCAAATACGTCAACGTTAAGCCCATCTCGGGCATCAACTGCATGGCAGTGGCGATGTCCGCGCTTACCGAGCCTGGTAGCACCGTGCTGAGCATCGCCGAGTCGGACGGAGGTCACGGGGCAACTAGGTTTCTGGCCGAGCGTCTCGGCCTGACCTGGATTCCGTTGCCCCACAACCGCAGCCAGTTCCGTATAGACATAGATCGACTGGCGGCGGTCGCGGCGCCAGTGTCCGGCCCGAAGCTCGTCTACCTTGACCAGTTTATGTGCCTCTTTCCCCACGATCTGTCGGCCGTGCGCGCCGCGACGGGTTCGGACACCACCATCCACTACGACGGCTCACACGTAATGGGCCTGATCGCTGGGGGACAGTTCCAGGATCCGCTATCCGAAGGGGCGGACAGCCTCGGTGGCTCGACGCACAAGTCGTTCCCGGGACCACACAAAGGTATTCTGCTAACCAACTCCGAACACATCGCCAGGAAACTCGACGAGCACGCCGGCCACTGGGTATCTCACCATCATCCGGCCGACGTCGCTGCCTTGGCCATCGTCGTGGCCGAGCTGCGCGACAATGCCGCCGACTATGCGGTACAGACGGTCCACAACGCTCAGCGCCTCGGACAGTCCCTCGCCAACCGCGGCCTGCGGGTGTGCGCTGCTGAGCAGGGGTTCACCCGGTCACACCAGCTCTGGGTTGACGTGGCACCGGCGATGGACCCGAGTGCAGCCAGCAGGGCATTGCTTGCCGCGGGCATCGTGGTCAACGCGATCGACATACCGTATTTAGCTGCCGGCACGGGGCTGAGGCTCGGCGTCCAGGAAGTGACCTGGCTCGGAATGGGTGTCGGGGAGATGGACGAGCTGGCCGCAGTCTTCGAACGCGTGTTGCTCCGTGGACAGGACCCGGACCTGGTCGCCGCCGACGTGCGACGCCTGCACGACCGGTTTGCGCGCGTAGACGCGGACCAGGCCATCCAAACGCTGCTGCAAACGGTCCAGCGTCTCTTGACCCCCGTAGAATTTGCAGAAGGCAAGTCGTCGGAGGAGGAGTGTTGATTCCGCTACAACCGCCGCGCCGGTACCTCGAGCCAGACTTCACCGACGACAACTTCCTGTGGCACGCGGACTGTCGGTATTTCAACGGCGGGCTGCCTTGCCGCTTCTGGCGTCCGTGCCTGGGCTGCTCGCACCACGACCCGGTCGACCACCGGGTCCTGATTGTCATGCTCGGCCTACACGGCGACATACTCATCGCCTCGCCGGTGCCGGCTCGCATTAAGCAAGAGCGGCCGGGTGTCCACATCACGTGGTTGACCGACGACGCGCACGCACCGTTGCTACGGATGAATCCCTATGTGGACCGGGTCCTGTCGTTCAACTGGCAAAGCGCTGTCCACCTCCCCGCAGAGTCTTTCGACGCCATCTACAGCTTCGAGCGAACGCCCGCCGCTGCCGCACTGGTAGACCGGATTCCGGCCGCTCATAAGTCCGGCCTCGCGTACGGCGGGCCACACAACACGCTATATGCGATCGGTGAGGCGGCCCAGCATTTTTTCAAGATGAACATCTGGAACGACTATCGAACCATCACAAACACGAAGACCTGGACGGAACTCTACTTCGAGGTGGCCGGCTATACGTACGCTGGGGAACCGTACGTTCTACAGATCCCGCCAGCAGCCGACCGGCGGGTCCGCACCCTACTGTCCGACGAGCTCAACATGCCGCGGATAGGAATGAATGTCGGTAGCTCGCTGACCACCAAGATGTGGCCTGAAGACCATTGGCAAGCGCTTGGGGAGGCTCTGCTGGACCGCGGTTACCAGCTCGTCATCACCGGTGGCGCCAAAGAAGAGCAGATGTGTACCCGTTTGTACGCCGGACTGTCCGTGCGTGGTGGCACCGCCCGCGTCCGCTACGCGCCCCTAGTAGTGGAGGAGTTCTCGGCGGTGGCCGCGTACTGCGATGTCGTGGTCACCGGGGACACGTTCGGCTTCCACGTCGCGCTCGCACACGAGCGCCCCTGCGTCCTACTCCTGGGCCCTAGCAATGATGCCGAAGTCATTCCCAAGCACGTAACAACTATATTTTCGCTGAAGTCGACTCTGCGCTGTTCGCCGTGCGCACATCAGGTGGCGTGCGGCGGAGCTGGCGGCTGCATGGGCACTATTCAACCTAGTGAGGTGATCGCCGCCGTCGCAGACCACCTCGAAACGCCGGAGAGCTATCCTCCGCGCCGTACCGTCAACGACTGGCCAGCACCCCCTGCCGACATCGAGGGCGCCTGACGCTTACCGGGTATCGTACCGACCACGACGCTGAACGATCTTATCTCAACGCTGATTCGGGACACGCTATGGGTTACGTGCTGGGCCTAGGCGGGCCGTACCACCACGACGCCTCCGCTTGCTTGGTAGATGGCACCGGTGCCATCGTCGCCTTCGTTGAGGAGGAGCGGCTCAGCCGACGCAAGCACCACAAGCACTCCCGATCTTGCACTCACGCAGCTCTCTTCTGCCTGTCGTCGGCCGGGATCAACCTGGCGGACGTCGCGGAGATTGCGGTCGCCTGGAATCCCCGTTGGCCGACGCCAACCGAGCAGATCACTGATTGTGAACTCATCGCGGAGCTGCTTAATCCCCGGCACTTCGACGGGTACGTACCCGCCCGACTCTCCGTCATCGACCATCATCTTGCCCATGCCGCATCAGCCTTCTATCCGTCCGGGTTCCCCGACGCCGCCGTCCTCGTGGCCGACGGTTCCGGCGACGGGGTGGCCACGAGTATTTACCGAGGCGACCCCAACGGCTTGGCGCCGCTGCGGCGGTATGCGTTCACCCAGTCCCTCGGCTGGTTCTACGAAACGGTTGCGGAGTACATCGGACTGGGCGATTGGACCAGCACCGGCAAGCTGATGGGGCTGGCCGCGTATGGCGAACCAGTGCATGACTTCGGGTTCCTGCAGGTCGGGCACGACGACGGGTACCTGATTGACCTCTCCCGGTACGGGATGCCACCGGAAGGTGCTGTCGCCGCAGACTACGTGGACCTGAGCTACTACCACCAACTGAAGAGGGCCTACGCAGAGGCTTTCGCCGACCTCGGCGTCGCCGGTTGCGGCCAGAAGCCAAGCTGCGACTCGACTCTCGGCAGGTTGGAAACCACGGGTGGATTCACTGCCGACCAGGCCAACTTGGCCGCGTCTGCGCAGCGGGCGCTGGAGCGCTGCATGCTCCAACTCGCACGAAGTGCCATGACTCAGGCGGGCAGCAGGCGTCTGTGCATCGCTGGAGGCGTTGGCCTGAACTGCTCCGCCAACGGAGTCCTCTACCGGCACGGCGACGTCGAGGACCTGTTTGTCCAGCCGGCGGCGGGGGACGCCGGCTGTGCGATCGGCGCCGCGCTGGAGTGTGTTCGCCGCGCTGGCCGCTTAGCGATCCCTGGGCGAGGTCTCGACAGTGTCGCCCTTGGTCCTAGTTTTGACGACTGCGCCATCCGGAAGACCCTCGACTCCTGCCAGTTGCGGTACACCTACTACGGTGACGACATCGTTGAACCCATCGCCGCCGCGCTCGCTTCCGATGCGGTCGTCGGGTGGTTCCAGGGACCGACCGAAGCCGGACCGCGTGCCCTCGGTCAGCGCAGTATCCTTGCGAACCCGAGCAAGGTGGAGTCTCGGGACCGGATCAACCGGGATATCAAACGCCGGGAGATGTGGCGCCCGCTGGCGCCGAGCATCCTGGCGGCCGCTGCGGAGGAGTTCGTCATCCAGCCCGGACCCGCAGACTTTATGATCGTGGCCTACCATGCAACCGGATACGCCCGCGCCACCATCCCAGCTACCGTCCACGTAGACGGCAGTTTGCGGCCGCACACCGTTCACGAGAACCTCAATCCGCGGTACGCTCGTCTGCTGCGCGCCGTCGAGGCTGAGACCGGCGTTCCCGCCTTACTCAACACGTCGTTCAATCATGAAGCTGAACCGATCGTGTGTACTCCGACGGACGCGCTTCGTACATTTTACTCGACGCCACTCGACGCCCTCGCGCTGGGCGGATTTCTGCTGACGAAGGACAGGGCCGAGCTTGGCAGCTAGGGCTCATGTTTTAATTACTCACTTTCTCGTTCAGATTCTTCCAGTGATTTCTTGATGGCGTAGTTTCGGCCATCGCGAAAATCACCGCTTTTATGCCGACCACCGGATTACGCCGAGCATGGTGGTGAAGGTGCTGGTCAACGGGGTTACGGCTACTCGACGGTCGGCATAATCCGGCGCTCGGCATAAGCTGATGATCACTTGCTCGGGTTTGCCGGACCGAAAGCCGAGGCCGAACAGATCAAGGCCTGCCTCACGCAGTTCCTGCGAGACGATCTCAAGCTGGAACTATCGGCGGACAAAACGCTGGTCACCCACGCCCGAACCGGGGCGGCGAGGTTCCTCGGCTACGGGATCACCGTCCAGCATAACGACACGAAGACCACCCGAGGCCGCCGGTCGGTCAACGGGACCATCAGCCTTCGCGTCCCGGAGCCGGTGATCCGCGCAAAACGCGCCCAGTAGCTCCAGCGCGGCAAACCAGCACGGCGGACCTCCCTGATGAACGAGCATGGCTACACGATCATCGGGACCTACGGGCCGAGTACCGAGGCTTCGCCCAGTACTATCTGCTGGCTGGTGACGTCAGCCGACTCAACCGGCTGCGCTGGGACGCTGTTCGCCGCGCTACCCTGGTCGCAAACCCCGATCGCGCTGCGCGACCTCGACACCCGCCACGGCCGGATCACCACCCGCACCATCCAGGTGCTCCCCGCACCCGCCGACCTACTATTCCCGCACGTCAACCAAGTCTGGCTCATCGAACGCTACACCCACTGCCCGACTGGCATCCCACGCTCCGCAGTCGCGGTACTGAGCGTGACCGACCTAACCCACCCAACCCGGCACCCCCGAATGCCTCGTCACCTTGGTCCGCCAACACTGGGGCGGAGTCACTACACTGGGTCCGCGACACCCTCTACCGCGAAGACAACTCCACCATCCACACCAGGTCAGGGCCCCGGGTGATGGCCGCCCTGAGAAACCTCGCTATCGGAGCAATCCGACTCACCGGCCGACGCGACATCACCGAAGCAACCCGCTCCGCAGGTCGCGACATGCACTGTCCCTTCAAAATCCTCAAACTCAATCCATGATCTTGAAAAGACCGTGCTGCGCCGGGTAGGCTCCCACCAGTAGTGTCTCGTGCACTTGCAACAGCAACGGCTCACTCGATGATGACCGATAACAGGATCTGGGGTGGTTGTATTTTCCGCGAAGTTCCCCTCAACTCAGTTTGCCAACCACAATTAAACACTGTTGAGCAGACTCGTTCGCGCATCCGGGCCGGCGCGACACACGCAGATTCACGGCTAGAGCCCGAGGCTAGCAAGATCGATGTATCATTACATCTGCGCGAGGCGACAACGCTGCGGTTGCCTCCCGCTAGGTCCATCGGGCTGAAGATCTGGAAGATCGTCCGGCAGCCGGAGTAAGCGGGAGGTCGTGACCTCGTGAGTCGCGCTGCATCTGGGTGGCGGCAGTCGCGTTATGGCGTTGGCACTGTGTTTGCCCTTCTCCGGCTCCTGGGGTCGGTCCCGAAAGCGGAAGTAGTTCCATTCACTGCGCTGCTGGCGGTCAATGCCGTCCTGGTCGTCTTGCAACCTTTGCTTCTCGGTTCGGTGGTCGGCGCTGTCGCCTCGGTCGCGACCGGAAGCGGCGCTATCTCGACACTGACCGGCCCCCTTGTTGGCCTGATCGCGGGACTGCTGGCCAACGCCGCAGTGCAGGCGGGCACTTCGGTGGGGGCAACCAAATTGGAGCGGGCGGTCGACGGTCAGATACGCCATCGGATCCGGACCGCGATCAGCGCGGACCCAGGACTCTTGGCGGTCGAGGATGCGGCTGTCCAGGATGATGCGGCCGCTGCGCGCGAAGGCGCACATGGCGTGCAGTTCGGTGTGGCGACTGGAGACACTCTACGCGTCGTCTTTCAGTACGTTAACGCCGCCCTGCTGGCGCTGGTGGTTGCTCGAGCCTCGGTGCTGTCGGCCGTCGTGATGTCCGTGGCGATCGTCGTGGCCCGGGTCCTGTCCATCAATCTCGGCGTCCGCCGGGCGGTGCCTCGATTGCAAGCCGCCTCCCTGGAGCAGCGAGCGCTGTACTTCCGTGGGCTGACGATGGGAGCCCGGGCCGCCAAGGAGGTCCGGATCTTCGGAACCGGCTCATGGCTGACCAACCAAATGACCGCAGCGTGGAACGCGTTTTACGCACCACTGTTCTCGCTACGCCGTGGCTACCTCTGGCAGTTTACGGTTTTGTATTTCATCCTCGCGCTGGCTTACGGCGTCGGAATGACGCCGCTGCTGCTGGCCGCCATGGACGGCCGGCTCAGCCTTGGGGCATTCACGGCAGCTATCTCAGCCGCAGTGGCGATGCTGATATGTCTCGCTCAGAGCTACACCCGGTACCTCTTCGTAGGCGAGCCGGTCCGGGCCTATGAACGGCTTCTTGCCCGGCCCGCGCCGATGAACCGATCAACGGCCACGCTGCCGGTGGATGCTCCCCAACATGAGATCCGAATCAAAGGCCTGGTCTTCAACTACCCGGGAAAGACCCGCCCGGTGTTCGACGGGCTGGACCTCGTGCTTCGCGCCGGCGAGTCCGTCGGCCTAGTGGGAATCAACGGAGCCGGAAAGACCACGCTTGTCAAGCTCCTGAGTAGGATGTACGAGCCTGCGGCCGGGAGCATCACGGTGGATGGCGTAGACCTGTCCACTGTGGATCTAGACCATTGGCGCGCCCGGATGGCTGTGCTCTTCCAGGATTTCGTCCGGTACGAGCTGTCTATGGCTGATAACATTAGGTGTGGCCGGTTGTGTCGCTCGTCGGATAGCGACCTCCTCTCCGAGGTCGTGAGCCAGGCGGGGCTGGCCGGCGTAGTGGCACGCCTGCCCGCCGGCTTGGACACCCCACTGTCGACCGCTTACGCCGGCGGCACCGACCTGTCCGGTGGCGAGTGGCAACGCACCGCACTCGCTCGTGCCCTTTACGCAGTACGCGGCGGTGCTGGCGTGCTGGTGCTGGACGAACCGACCGCCGCCTACGACGTCAAAGCAGAGGAGGAGCTCTTCTCCCGTTTCCTCGACCTCACCAAGGGAATCACCACGTTGCTGATCTCGCACCGGTTGTCCGCTGTCAGGCGGGCACAGCGGATTCTCGTCCTGGACGGCGGGCGTATCGTCGAGGACGGTTCGCACATTGAGCTGATGAGCCTCGGCGGACTCTACGCCCGGATGTTCACCATGCAGGCCACCGGAGTCCGTGAGGGCCGCTACAACGAGGTGGACGTGGGAGCTGCTCGGTGAGGGGCACGCTTCGCGGTCTGCGCCGGCTGTTCGCTCTCGTCATCGCGGCCGACCGGCGTGGCGTGCTGACCTTGTTGCTAGTGAAGCTAACCGAGGCGATTTCGCTTCCGATACAAGCCGTGTCGCTGAAACTCATCACCGACGGCGTCATCGAGCATCGTCGGTCCGCTGCATTCGCCGGACTCGTGGCGCTAGCGCTTTCAATGGTGATGCGAGGGGTCAGCGCCGCAGGCAGTCACGTTCAGTACTCGGTCGGTGACCGGGCGATGATTGCGTTGAGTTCCCACCTCGGTCAGGTCACCAACCACCTACCAGGGCTCGAGCACTGCGAGCGCCCGGAGTATCATAATCGGCTCGTCCTTTTGCGCGAGGGCATCCGGTCCCTGCCCGAGGCCGCGCTAGGCCTCGGGCAGGCCATGATGCTCGCGGTCCAACTCCTCATCACCGCGGTGCTTCTTGCCGGGGTTCACCTGGCGATGGTGGCCCTCCCGTTGGTTGCACTTGTCTGGGTCTGGTTCGCCGGCTGCGGAAACTCCGTAGCGCACCAGGCCCGTGAGGCGACCGCTGAAGCGGCCCGGCTGGAGGAGCACCTCACCGATCTAACGCTTTCGCCAGGTTCGGCCAAGGAGTTGCGCATCTTTGGCCTCGGTGGAGAGATGATCCTGCGAGCCCGGCAGCTATGGGCTTCCTCGACTAGTCAAATTCTGCGGGGCGAGCTGCGCGGTTCGGCTCTGAGCCTGGTGGGTCTGCTCATCTTTACCTGCGGTGTCGCCGGCTGCGTACTCGGCGCTGTCGCGCTCGCCCGTGCCGGCCGGGTGACCCCCGGCGACGTGGTCCTCGTGCTCAACACCGCACTGCTCGCCCTGGGTCAGGTCTCCGGGCTAGTTTGGGCATTCCGGGATGTGGCGAGCGCGCTGCGGATCGTCGTGCACATGCAGTGGCTAGAAGATCTCGCGGCCCAGTCTGAGCGGAACCCGACGAGACCCGTACCGCTTCCCAAGCGGCTACGCTCGGGTATCCAGTTGCATGACGTCGATTTCCGGTACCCCAGCGCGGACAAGCCCAGCCTCACTCGCGTCAATCTGACAATCCCAGCCGGCAGTACGGTCGCGTTGGTCGGTGACAACGGTGCCGGCAAGTCCACGCTGGTCAAGTTACTGTGCGGGTTCTACGAGCCATCCGCAGGCCGGATCACCGTTGACGGCGTTGATCTCGTTGACATACCCATTCGGCAATGGCGCGCCCGCATCACCGGCACGTTCCAGGACTTCGTGAACTACGAGCTTCTGGTTCGGGAGAACATCGGCCAGGGCGACCTGCGCCGCATGGGTGACGATACGGCGGTCCTGGACGCGGCCCACCGCGCCGACGTCCGTGCGCTGGTGGAGTCCCTGCCTAGCGGCCTGGATACACAACTCGGACGCCGGTTTGACGGGGTCGACTTGTCCAGCGGCCAGTGGCAGCGGTTGGCACTGGCTCGGGGCCTGCTTCGTCATTCACCCTTGCTGCAAGTACTCGACGAGCCCACCGCCGCGATCGACCCGGCGGCGGAACGGACACTGTTCGAACAGTACGCGCGGAGTGCGGAGCTCGCGCGGAAGCGGACAAGCTCGATCACGCTCTTTGTGTCGCACCGATTCTCCACCGTTCGCCTTGCCAACCTGATTGTCGTTATCAGCGGCGGCACTGTCACCGAATTTGGTAGTCACGATGAGCTGGTGGCGATGAGGGGGATCTACGCGGAGCTGTACCAGTTATCTGCGCAAGCATACGGGGAGTGACGATCGGAAGATCGCATATGGTTTGGAGGAGCTGGAGCGAATGAGCGGCGGAAACGGGGCCACGTATGTTGTCTCCACCTATCTGAGTCCGCCAGGCTTGATGGCATTTACCACCCATCGCCACGATCAGAACGTCGCACTATGGTGTGTTGACGACGACAGGATCACCTTGGTCCGGTATTGGGAGATTGAGCGGTTATCTGGGTTCAAGCACCACGAGCTGCCGCTGTACGAAACGGAGCGTTTGCTCTCAGATCTTATCGATCGTCTGATTGCTCAGGAAGGACTCACTCGGGCCGACATTGCCGATGTCTGGGGGACGCCCGGATTGGAGATGAGGATGGTCATGCCGGAGTTCGACAGACAAGGACTGTCGATGCACAGCCTTGCTCATCTCTTCTCCGGATTATGTATGAATACCAGGTGCCTGCGAGATTCCACGATCGTTGCGCTGGCAATGGATGGTGGCCCCGACTTTACGCTTGAGGATGAGGTCCTCGGCGACCAATGGTACTCGGGTGCCGTGTCCCATCGTGGTGAGGTGGTCCTCGCGCCGGTGGAATCGCCAGGGCTGCTGTGGCAAGCCTCGCAGCGGCACTTCAAGAAGGAACCGGGCACGCTGATGGCTCTCGCTCATGCGTCCCCGGTCTCCATCGAGTACGACTGCAACGCTCTCTTGGCGCAGCGATACTGGGGTGGTTACGCGCTGATGGGGAAGTGTTATTCGCTGGTGCGCTCGATAATCGACGTCGCTGAATCCACTATTCGGTCAGGCTCTGGGGATGGGGAGTGCACGTTCAGTCGGAACGATCTAATCGCCAGCGCAGTAATGAAGATCATCCAATCCGCGTCAATAGCGATCGCCAAGCGCAGCGTCAACGCGTTGCTGGAGATGGGCGCCGTCGCACCCGAAGAAGCGTTCCTGTCGCTTTCGGGAGGGTACGCATTAAACTGCCCCACGAACTCATATTTGATCAGCGAGTATGGGTTTCGGGGATTGCTGACACCCCCGTGCGCCAACGACTCGGGCCAGGCGCTCGGCATCGGACTGCTCGGCTTCTTCGCGCGCGGCAATCTGCGCACCCGCGATGTGGACACCCGTTTGCCCTATGCCGGCGAGAGCCGGCTCGACGTACCGAAGGCAATGTCCCGTTGGAGCAGCCGGATCCTCGACGTCAAAGAATTCGACGAGGAGGTCTTCGTAGAGGACCTGCAACGGCAGCCGGTCGCCTGGGTTGACGGCGCCGCCGAAGTTGGCCCTCGTGCACTCGGACACCGCAGTCTCCTGGGCGATCCTCGTTGGATAGAGACAAAGCGTACTCTTAACCATGTGAAGCAACGACAGTGGTGGCGTCCGGTCGCACCAATTGTGCTGGAGGATCACGTTGCGGACTGGTTTGTCGACGGCCGCCCGTCGCCATTCATGCTGGAGACATTCTCGGTCGCCCCCGAGCGCCGGCCGCTTGTTCCGGCCATCATGCACCTGGACGGAAGCGCGCGGATCCAGACCTTGTCGGCGGCGGACGAGCCCTTCTTGGCCCACGTGATTGCGGCGTTCCACAATGCATCCGGCGTGCCGATAGTGTGCAACACCTCACTGAACGATCGAGGCGAACCAATCGCCAATGATGCCAGCGATGCGGTAAACTTTTGCGTGCGCAAAGGCATTGAAGTCGCCTACATCGGTCGCCGACGATTTCTGCTTGATGTCAACCGGCAGGCGCCCCCTCCCGATAGTGTCGAGACGCGACCGCTTGCCAGTCTCTATTCCGACCAGAATAAACGACCTTCTGCGGTGTTCGGCTCCGAGATTAATCCCGAGATATTGTTCCTACTGTACTTTTGGCCTAGGCTGCATTGCTTCATTGATACGCCGACCGGTCCGGCGAGGCTGCGGTCCATCGCCCGACTGGTGGCAGAGAAGGACGATAGCTTCCGGGAGCGAGCTGAGCAGTTCATGCTGTACTGGCGGGATCTCCTGGAGGGGAGGATCTCCCATGGTGAAGTCGACCTCCGGTAGCGGTGCCCAGTTGATACGTCAACTACCTCGAACGTTCGACGCTCTGAACAACGGTGTCGAACTCGGGTGGCACACCGGCGCGCTGGTGAGCGTACGGCGCGCGAACGGTGCTACGGAAAACCTCGCTGTAGGGCGTACGCTTGACGGCCTGCCGATGAACAACAGACAACTGCCGCCGTGGTTCTGTACGGCGAAGCCACTACTAGTCCTCATGCTGGCGAAGTTGATCAGCACTGGCGAGTTGCACTGGGATGACAGCGTAGCGCGTCACGTCCCAAGGTTCGCTCGCGCAGGGAAGGAACACGTGACCATTCAGCACGTCTTGACCCACAGCATCGGATTCCGGGCGGATCCGGTTGAGCTCCTCGGCCTCGACTGGGAAATCGCGATCCGAACAATCGCGCGAACCAGTCTGGAGCCCGGTTGGATACCCGGCCGAGAACACTCGTATCTGCCGTTCACTTCATGGTATCTAATGGGCGAGGTACTGATGCGCAGCACCGGTCAGCCTCTCAGTCCGCTCTTGCGCGAGCATGTGCTGGACCCGCTGGGACTGACCGAAACCTACGTTGGCATGAGGCCAGATGAGTACGAGCGCAACCGCCCACACCTGACCGGCGTCGGTACCCATCAGGTGCGCGGCTCGGCTGACCGTCACCAGTTCCGGCTTCCAGTCGAAGGACCAGATACGTGCTGTGGTATTGGCCCGACGTCGGTGCGCGGCACGATTGCGGACCTCGCCCGGCTGTACGCCCTTATAGGGCTCAGCACAAAGCCGCCGATCGGAATTAGCGGGTCGGTTTGGCAGGAGGTTGTCCGCCGTCCGGACACCCCGGTGTACGACCATCGACATCGGGTGCCGGCAGTTTTCGGGATGGGTTTGGTTTTCGAGGGGCGCCAGTACGGCGAAGGTGCGCGCGTGTTCGGGCCCGACTGCAGCAGCGACACCCTCGGTCACCGCGGCCTGGGTTCACTCGTGGCGTACGCCGATCGCAGTGCCGGCCTCGCTGTTGCCGCCTTCTTCGATGTGACCAACCAGGCGCTGTTAAATCGCAGCCGAATCGACCTTGTCAGTTCGTGCGCTTACGAAGACCTAGGGCTGCTATGAACGCCAACGAGTCGTCCCGCAAGCTCGTGGTACCGGTACGCGCCGCTATCGCCGCACACTTGGATATGGACGTTAACGCTGTGACTCCGACGATGACGCTCGGATCGGATCTAGGCATGGACTCGCTCGATGTATTTTCGGTCGTGGAGGACACCGCAAGGCGATCTGGACAGCGAATTACGTTAAACTATCGTGATCCTCGCGCGATGGACATGCTCGGAGGAATCGACACGATCACAGTGGAGGAATTTGCCGCTTGTCTAGTCGTGACAAGCGCTGAGTTCGATGCCAGATCACATGGTAGGCAGCAGACATAGACGGCGATCGGGAGTGACGTGAGGTGACCGAGGTCGGAGGTGCAGTGGCCGCCGGGTTTGAGCCGGTGGTCGACGAGCTGGCCCGGCTGGCAGAGAAGGGCAGGGAGGCAGGCGCAGCGCTGGCCGTCTATCTTGACGGTATCCCTGTCGTTGATCTATGGGCGGGCGAGTCACATCCAGGGCGATCCTGGGTCGAAGGAACCGCTTGTGCGATTCTCTCCGCGACCAAAGGCGTAACTGCGCTGTGCGCCCAGATTCTCAATGACCGGGCGCAGCTAGACGTTGACGCGCCAGTAGCCCGGTACTGGCCGGACTTCGCCGTCGCAGGAAAGGAACACACCCTTGTCCGACATCTGCTCTCGCACACCGCAGGCGTCCTGACGTTCCCGCGGTACTGGGAGGTCATTGGGCCAGCCGGTCGGCAGCTAGCCGACTGGTCCCTGATGACCGATCGGCTTGCCGCAGCTCCACCGTCGTGGCCACCAGGGACGGCATTTCAGTACGCGCCGCTTTCGTTCGGGTACCTCGTAGGTGAGCTCGTCCGGCGGGTCGACGGCCGTTCACTCGGTCGCTTCGTAGCCGATGAGCTCGCTACTCCGCTTGGTCTTGACCTCTGGATCGGCCTTCCAGACAAGGTGCGTGACCGGGTCGCAGTTATCTTGCCCGCAGATTCCGCTGAGCAACCTCGCCTGGCACGCCGCCAGGCGCTGGCTGATGCCAGGGCGCGCGAGCTTGTTCGCGACGGGCGCGAACTGGAGCCTGACGCGGCTCCGTTCTCGGGGATATTTCTGCGACCGGATGCCGAGGAGTCCAGTGGGTATCTCCCAGCACTGATGAATGACCCGATACTGCGCGCGGCCGAGCTTCCCGCCTGCAATGGAATCAGCACTGCCCGATCGCTGTGCCGGATGTATGCGGCGTTATCGATGGACGGCGAACTGGCGGGTGTGAGGATAGTCAGCTCCGCATCGATCGACCGGTTTGCTCAAGCGCAGCCGTTGGCCGGGACAAAGGACGGCGGGTTCGGGCTGGGGTACATGCGTTTTCCGATGCAGATGCTGGCTTCTTCGCACGAACTGAAAGTCCGACCGGGGAGGCAGAGCTTCGGCCACTCCGGCGCCGGTGGCGCGCTGGGGTTCGCCGACCGGGATAATCGACTGGCTTTTGCCTATGTCAAGAACCGGATTCTACGCCTGCCGACCCCGACTTATAACCTGGTACGGTCCGTGTATCGTTGTCTCGGCAACCGCCCTATGACTGCGGCTGGCGTGTCACTCTCGATGCCTTCCCAAGATGGAGTACTATAAGCAAGCTTCCTTTACCACGATTCTTGGAATTAATATCGCCGGCGCCGGTGGCGCCGGTTTGCGAGAACACCGCGAGAATGCGTGTCGGGCAAGTTATTTTGAAGCGGGGCCTTGGTGTCATAGGTTGAGCTCATCACCAGGAATGATACCATATTACTCGTCCGGCCAGTAAACAGTAAAGGGAATGGAGTCACTGTCAGTACAGGGTGCGGAGATTCTTGCCGAGGAGCGGGAAAACGTCTCTCGGGCGCTTGCCGTCCGCAGTTCTTATCTGTGGATCGGACAGCTGCCGAAAAGGGACCATTCTGTGGTGTCACGAGAAGTCACGCGGAATGGTGGCCGATCGGCGTATCGAGTGACACCAGCCCAACGGCGAGCCGACGAAAACCGTACGCGCCCGAAGCCGCTTGTTGTCAGGGAATCCAGTGCATCACCCGGCTTGACCTGGGGCGAAGGCTCGTGCGCTCGCCCGCGAATCGAGCAGGTCGTACCTACTCGATCAGATCCGATGAGAGCCCCTCGTGAAGGTCCTCAGGTCAAGCCGGGTGGTGCACTGGTGCCCTTGAGCTTCCCCCCGTAGCACGGACACCCGACCTGAGCTTGTCGTTTAACCTGTGGTGGCCCTGCTGGGTTCGTGGGTGGCGTTCTTGCCGACGTCGTGTCGGTGGGCGTGCTGCTTGTTTTTGGATCCGGGTGGGCGCCCTGGGCCGGGGTGTGAGGG
>JBATXM010000217.1:0-14750 GCA_049673305.1 Pseudonocardiaceae bacterium
CAGGACAATTAGATCACAACGATCTTCTTCTTGCCAGTATTTTAGTGACTACAATTGGAGGCGTGTCGTGGACTCAGACGCTGGTCAGACCGGCATTGCTACGGAGAGTCACAGCAAGTTCGGTCTAGCACAGTGTGAAAGGGGGGCGACCAGGCGTCTCGTCGAGTGAGCGAGGGCGCATCTGGCGCGAACACGGCTCGCAGTGTGGCGGGAACGCTGGCGTGGTCGCGCACGGTGTCATCGACCGTGCCGGCAGCGACGTACGGGGAGATCACCACCGCCGGCACCCGGGGCCCGAGCATGGTGAAGTCGAAGGATGCGCTTTTCCGGTGGAGTAGCCAATCGGTCAGGCGGCCTAGCCAACCAGGAGGATCACCGGGGCTCAGAACCCCCGTGGGGGGCGGGACGTGATCGTAGAAGCCTCCGTGCTCGTCATAGGTGATGACCAGCAGGGATCGCTCGAACACCTCAGGTGCGGCCCGCAGCGCCTCGTAGACGCGGGCGATGAGCACCTCGCCGCGGCCAAAGTCGGTGTCGCCTGGGACAACGTGGTCGTAGGATGCATTGGAGACCAGGTTGTTCTCCGGATGCTGGCTGTCACTGACATCGGGTGTGCCAATGAGCGGAGCATGGTCGAGCGTATGCAGTGGCGGCCGGTGGTTGGGTTCAAGAAACGAATAGGCGGGAAGCGCTCCCGTCTCGACGTGCCGGGCGAACTCCTCCAGCGGAAACCATTTGGCGTGCCGGTCCGCCCTGTCCCACAGTCGGGGAAAAGCCCACACCTGCGGGGTGTCGTCATGGTAGATATGCCAGTCCAGGCCACGATCCTCTTCGAGCAGCTCGAAAATGGTGCGATTGGTATAGGGACGCACCTCGATGTTGGTCTCACCGTCCGAGGTCGCGGCATGGAGGAAGTTCCGGTTGGGCCAGGTTTCCCCGGGCACGGGACAAAACCATCGGGTGCATACGGCAAACTCCAGGGCAAGAGTGCTCAACACCGGGACGTTCTCAGCGGGTTGGCAATCCATCACCAGCGGACCACGGTTCTGGATCACCGCGCCGCCCCCGGCTTGGCGCTGGATCCACCAGTTCACCAGCGGGCCGAGCAGGCCGCCAAACTGCGGCAATGCCAGACCACGGCATTTCCGCTCGTAGCTTGCCACGAAGCCCTGGTTGGTTGGCCTACCCGCCGACCCGGTTCCCCGAACCGCGAGCTGCTCCATCACACCATCGTGAGAGTGGTCCGGGCCAACCGGAATGACGGCCTTCGCGATTGGCGCCGCCGGCACCGGCGCTGCTCCGCGCCAACCGGGATTGTCGTACCGGCCGCCACCCCGTAAGCCATCGAATCGCGGATCCGGATGCCGCAGGAACCCGAGCATGTGGTCGAACGAGCGATTCTCCAACGCCAGCACGATAACATGATCAATTTCAACCACGGCGCCCTCTTCCTGTTCGGCGCATATCCCTACCGCACCACGCCCACCCGCACCACACCGGCGGCAAGCGCGTATTCGGTGGCGGCCAGGGCCATGATGGTGAAGCTGGGGGGGAGCACCGGGACGGCGTAGGCCAGGGTGATCCCGGCCCACATCGCGGCAACGGCCAATCCCGCCGCCAGGGACAGGGCGGTCCAGGGTCGGTCGGTGAGGTGTTGCGCGGCGGCGGCGGGTGCGGCGAGCAGCCCGAACAGCAGCAGTGCCCCCACGATCTGGGTGGCCTCGGCGGCGGTGGCGCCGACGATCCCGAGGAACAGGGGGCCAAGCAGCCGTACCGGGACGCCGCGGGCGGCCGCGACGGCGGGATCGAGGCTGGCGAAGAGCAGTGGCCGGGCGATCGCGATGAGCACGATGATCAGACCGATCGCGATCCAGGTCGCGGTTGTTGCTGCGGCGGGGCTGATCCCGAAGATCGACCCGAACAGCACGGTGACGTTGGCGGTGCTGTTGGCGGTAGCGGCGCGAGTGGTGTAGAGGGCGAGAAAGAACACGCCCAACCCGAGGATCCACGCGAAGGTGGTCCCGATGATCACGTCGTCGGTGGTGCCTCGGCCGCCGAGCACTCCCAGGGCCACCCCGACGGTGATGGTGGCGGCGAACAACCCGAGACGCAGATCGACTCCGGCGGCCAGCGCGGCCAGCGCGCCAGCGTAGGCGACGTGAGAGAGCGCGTCGCCGGCGAACACCTGCCCGCGCAGCACCACGAAGTAGCCGACCAGCCCAGCCAGCAGCGCGATCGCCGTCCCGGCGATCAGCGCGTCCTGGATGAACGGCAGCGCCAGCATGTTCGCCATCCCCGTTAACGGGTTCACGACGGGCTCCCCGCGAGGGTGCTCGGGTGGGCCAGGCGGTGCCGGCCGAGGCGGTCGGTGGTGGTTCGGTATCCGGTGGCGAGCAGGAACGCGGCGAAGGCCAGGGTGGTGACCCAGAACCCGATCGGGTACGGGGAGAAGAACGCGATCCCCTCCCCGATCCAGGTCACTGCCAGGGCGATCCCGATGGACAGCACGATCCCGATGGCGGGACGGGCGGTCAGCCGGGCGGCGGTCGCGGCGGGGGTGACGAGCAGCGCGAAGACCAGCAGACTGCCGGTGACCTGGCTGGTGCCGGCGGCGGCGATCCCGAGCAGCACCAGGAACGCTGCGCCGAGCGCCCGCACGGGTAAACCGCGGGCGGAGGCGAGCGCCGGGTCGATGCTGGCGAACAGCAATGGCCGCCCGAGCGCGGTCAGCGTGACCAGGCAGCCGGCCCCGGCGAGTAGCAGGACGAGGACCTGGGCGTCGGAGACACCGGTGATGGTGCCGAACAGGAGGTTGTTCAGCCCGGACAGGAACCCCTGGTAGAGGCTGACGAAGAGGAACCCGCAGGCCAACGCGAGTGCCTGCACAGTGCCGATGCCCGCCGATTCCTCCCCGTACCCGCCGACACCAGTTCCCCCCGTAGCGGGCAGGGCCGCGATCACGAGGGCCCCGGCGATGCAGAATCCGAAGTAGCCGAAACCAGCGCCCAGTCCCAGCCAGGTGGCGCCGGCGGCGCCGGGAAACCCGATCACGGCCAGCGTGTGCCCGGCGAAGCTCTGCCGGCGCAGGACCATGACGTAGCCGATCGCGCCGGCTACCACCGCGACGATCGTGCCGGCGCGGATCGCGTTGAGCATGAAGTGGAAGCTCAGGATTTCCTGGACGTCGGCGACGACGTTCCAGCTCAGACCCGCCACCGTGGCGTTCATCGGGGATGCCCAGCGGGGTGGACGGGTGGGTGGTCAGGCTGGCCCACGACGACCAGGCGGCCGGCCCGGTCACGCAGTACGTCGATGGGGGTGCCGTAGAGCATGGTGAGGGTGTCGGCGGTGATGACCTGGGCGGGTGGGCCCATCACCGCGCCGCCGTGGGCGAGGTAGATGACCTGGTCGAGGTAGGACAGGATCGGGTTGACGTCGTGGGCGACCAGGATCACCGCGACGTTCTGGCTGCGGCACACCGATTGGATCAGCGCGCTGACTGAGGCTTGGTTGGTGACATCGAGGCTGTCGAGGGGTTCGTCGAGCAGCAGCAGTTGCGGCCGGCTCACCAGGGCCTGGGCGATCAGTAGGCGTTGCTGCTCACCACCGGAGCACTGCCCGATCGGGCGTGTGGCGTAGGAGTCGGCGCCGACCAGGCTGATCACCTCTCGGACCCGGTCGCGGGCGGCGCGGGCCCGCCGCCCGGGAACCGGGATCCCCCAGTGGTCACCGTCCCAGCCCAACCGCACCACGTCCACACCCCGCACCCGCACTCCGGGGTCGAACGCACGGCGTTGCGGGAGGTAGCCGATCGCGGCGTTGCGGCGCCCGGGTGCCGAGCCGAGCACCGTCACCTGACCGCTGCTGATCGGGACCAGCCCGAGCAACGCTGTGAGCAAGGTGGACTTGCCCGCCCCGTTGGGGCCCAGGACCGCGACGAACTCCCCGGCGCGAACGGTCAGGTTCACCTCCGACCAGACCGGGCGCCCGCCGATACCGGCCGATGCCCGCCGCATCGACACCACGGTCTGCGCATCTGCGGTGGGGCCGGTGGAGGCCATGGCGTTGGAGCGGGGAACGGGGATGCGAGTCATCGAGGTCTCTCCTGCGGGTCGGCGGGTCACGTGCCGGTCGCCTGGCCCAGTGCGGTGTGGAGGTTCTGCAGCTGCGCGGACTGCCAGTCCTGAAAGCTGGCGTTCGCCGGGGACAGCGTCTCGGTCACCGCTGTCACCGGGATCCCGGCGTTTTTCGCCTCGGTGACCTGGGCGGCGACGTCGGGGGTGGAGTTCTGGCTGTTGAACACATACACCTTGATTTTCCTGTTCCTGATTTGATTGTCGATCGTGGCCTTGTCCGCCGCGGAAGGATCGGTGCCCTCACTGATGGCCTTCAGGAAATCCGGTGGGGTAATCAAATTCAGACCCAGTGCGTCGGACAGCGGCGCGAAAATGCTCTCACTCGCCCCCACCGGGGTGCCAGCGTATTTAGCCTTGATGCCGTTGATCAACTGGTGGTAGCGGGCCAGCCCGGTGGTCTCGAAGCTCTGCCGCTGCGCGTCGAAATAGCCGGCGTCGCCGGGGTCGAGCCGCTTCAGATCCGCAGTGATCGCATCAGCGACCTGCTCCACGTTGCTCGGTGCGTACCAGCGGTGCGGGTTGCCGCCCTCGGCCACTCCGACCAGCTTTCCCACGTCCACCACGACCCTGCCTGGGTCCGGGCTGGCGGCCAGCGTCTTGGCCGCCCACGGGTCGTACCCGATGCCGTTCTCCACGAACAACTGCGACTCAGCGATCGTTCGGGCATCAGCCGGGGTCGGTTCGTAGGCGTGCGGGTCGGTGTCCGGGTTGGTGATGATCGACGTCTCGCGCACGTGGGTGCCGCCCAACTGGCTCAGAATCGAGCCCCACGCGTTGATGCTGGCCGCCACCGTGATCACCTGTCCGGCACCGGCCGACTGCCCAGCTCCGGCCGAGCGCCCAGCCGCCGGGGGCGAGGGGGCAGCCGTGGCGCAGCCGGCTACTCCCACCGCGACCGCCACCAACACGGCAGAGGCAACCCGGGATCGACGAAGCATGAGGGCTCCCACTGATCAGGACTCTGGTCGATGGCCCAACGCCCCCGCGAGCCGAGCAACACCACCACTCAACCTCTACCTGACATTGATTGTCAATTGCAATTGCAGTAGTGGCCCGCATGCGGAGAGTGGGACCCCCATGAGCTGGGTAAACAGTGCCCTTATCTCCGGTTCACCCCAGCCACTCCGTCAGGAGGTCGCGCAGCGCCTTGGCGCTCTCCTCATCGATGGTGATCAGACATTCGCCCGTGACATGCGGATCAAACACCACCGATCTGCCGTGCAGGCTCACCATGAGGTTGGCGAAACCCATAGGGCCCCGGTGCAGCCCACACGTCGCGGGGATCGCTTTACGATGGCGCCTGTTCGGGCGCTCGGCAGGGTTGGACGCTTCGGTCATGAGCTCTCCTTGGTGATGGTGTGGGACCAGCCGGCCCCGTGAGCGGCTAGGTGTGGTGCGCATCGGGAGACCCTGAGCGCAGTGCCTCGGCGAGCACCCGTTGCACCTCATCCGCGCTGGGCAGCGGGACGTCGGGATCCTCGGGGGGCGCCACCGTCCACCGGATGGGTGGATATCCCCCCAGCGCCGTTGGTGGTAGCGCCACCCACTGCCCGGTCCCGCGCAGCCGCACCGACGCGACCGCCAGATCCTCCCGCAGCGTCCCCGAGCCAGTGGCCACCAACAGCAACCACCGCGACGGAGACAACGCCGTGGCGACCGGCACTCCCAGGCCCAGCCCCGGCAACAATTCCGCCACCCGGAAGGGCACCTCGAGCGCGTCGACACCACGCCCACACACCAGCAGCACCCCGAGAGACCGCTGCCGGGTCCAGATGTCCCGGGCATGCTCGGGGTCGGTGACCGGCACAAGATCCCAGGCGTCCTCCAACGGACCCACCTCGCAAAAGCCGATCTCATCGGGGCGGCACGTACCAGGCACCACCGGCCAACCCCGACACACCGCACTCACTGCGGCGTCCAACGTCGTGATCGAGTTGCTTGATGGCGCACCCATCGCGGTCCCCTCTTCGTTTCGGCGGACGGTGACTCGACGGGCGAAGCACACGGTCGGGCCCACCACCTGTTCTGGTGATCCAGGGGCCACGCTCGACGGGCTGTGGGGGGAGCAGTCGAGCGTGGCCCCTGGCGGACTACGGTGAGGCCTTCGGCGGGCCGCCGACCGCACTTTGTACCAAGGTACATTGTGCTACGGAACGTTGTGAACTAGTCCTTTGGGTGATATCGGGGTGTCCGCGTCGGGGCGCTCGCCCTGGTGAGATGAGAGAGACGGCACACCATCGTGGCTACGTCGAGTCCAACCGTGCTCAAGTGGTGGATCGCCCTGGAGCTGACCAGGCTGCGGGAGAGCACCGGTCTCGGTCGCCAGCATGTCGCGGACCACTTGGGGTGTGTGGTGAGCGCCGTGCGGCACGTCGAGAGTGGCCGGAACTTGCCCCGGCCGCTGGAGCTACGGGAGATGCTCACCCTCTACGGGGTGCCCGATCGAGTCGAGCAGTTCGCCACGCTGCTGACCTCGGCGAAGAAAGGCCGCGACTGGTTCGATGCCTTCACCGGCGGCGCGCCGGCCTGGTTCGACCTGTTCCTCGGACTGGAATCCAGCGCCGCGCAGATCGAGAGCTACGACGCCCTGGTGGTGCCGGGGTTGTTCCAGACCGAGGCCTACGCCGCAGCCGTGATCCGCGCCGGCGATCCGGAGCTCAGCGATGCCGAGGTGGCTCGGCGGGTCGAGCTGCGCCTGGCCCGGCAGGCCGTGCTGACTCGCGAGCCCGACCCGCCCACGGTGTGGGCGGTGCTGGATGAGTCCGTGCTGCACCGCCGCATCGCCGACACCGCCGCGATGCGCGAGCAGCTCACGCACCTGGTGACGCTGGCCGAGCTGCTCACGGTCACCATCCAGGTGCTGCCGATGGCCGCGGGCCCGCACGCCGGGATCAACGGCACGTTCATCATGTTCGAGTTTCCCGACCTGATCGGGAATCCGACCGTGGCCTACACAGATGGCAGGATCCAGGGCGCCTACTACGAGCAGCCCGAGCAGCTGCGTCGATACCGCAATGCCTTGACCTACCTCCAGATCGCCGCCGCCAAACCGGTAGAGTCCATCGGGATGCTGACCCAGCGAGCCCGGGAGCTGTCGTGAACCACCAGGCCACAGGAGCGGTCCTCGCCCACGCCGGCGGGTGGCGTACGTCGTCGTACTCACAGGGTGCGAACGACTGCGTGGAGATCACCACCGAGGTACCCGGGTGGGTCGGTGTGCGCGACAGCAAGCTCGGCGCGTCCTCACCCCTGCTCCCGTTCAGCACCGCGCGGTGGACAGCGTTCCTCGAAGACCCCCTCGCTGGGTGAACGGGCGCGACGCCTCCGCTCACGGGTAACACCAGTTGTGCGATCCGTGCCAGTGCACGGGTGCACGATCGTGCTGCCCGAGGCCTTCTACGACCAGCCGGTCTTGGCCGCCGCGCTGGTTGGCGTGCCTCCCACATTCCGGACAGGGGACCCTGTTCCCCCTCGGCAGGGTTCGTCGCAGGTGTCTCCCAGCTTCAGAACCGTGTATGACGGATAGCGACCACTCCCTTATCCATCGGAGGTAGATCACATGTCCGTTGAACCGCACGAACGCCCGAACGGCGTGGGCGTGTTTCCCTCGGCTGACCATTTTCCACTTGGGCGTCCGTACGGTCGTACAGACGCCGAGCCTGCCCCAGCGTCGGAGGTCCGACCATTCGGCCTGACGCTGGCCGTTCAGCCCCGGAAGAACATCCGGTTCAACCCGGACGAGCTAGGTTATGACGAGGTGGGACAGATCGGACTCATTCGCGAGGGCGACGTGATGGTGCCGATGTCGAAGCACACCGACGGTACGACGAAAACGCAGACCAACGCGGATGGCCACGGCGGACGGGATTCAGACACCGACTTTCGGGAGGACTGACCCGTGAGCGCCGGGCGGTCCGTGCTAGTCCTGACTCACCGGTTTGACCCCACGGTGGACAAGGTGGTGAAGGAACTGAACGACCGTGAGGTTCCCTTGTTTCGCGTGGATACCAGCGAGTTTCCCGAAAGGCTCTCTGTTGGTGCTGAACTGAAGGAGGGCCAATGGTTGGGCCAGATGCGGACCGCGCGGCGCTGTCTGGATTTGTCCGCCGTGTCGGGCGTCTACTACCGGCGTCCGACGAATTTCGAGTTTCACCCTGATCTGTCGGAGAACGAACGTCGATGGTCAGCGGTTCAGGCCCGCATGGGTTTTGGTGGCCTGCTGGCGACCCTGGACCCCTGGTTGAATCATCCGCACCACATCGGTTACGCCGAATACAAGCCGGTCCAATTGCGCGCGGCCGTGGCTTGTGGGTTGCCGGTGCCGCGCACTCTCGTCACGAACGAACCCGAGACCGCACGTGCATTCGTGACCGATGTTGGCCGCGCTGTCTACAAGCCGTTCGGTGGCTCGGGTGTGTATGACGAGGATGGGGTTCGTCAGGTGTTCTGTTCAGTGGTCAGCCCGGATGACTGCGACAACCCGAACATCGCTCGCACCATGCATCTTTTTCAGGAGTGGATGCCGAAATCCTATGAGGTCAGGCTGACCGTCGTTGATAGAGAGTTCTTCGCAGCGCGCATCGACGGCGAGTCCGACGCCGCACACGTGGACTGGCGCTCCGACTACGACAACGTGTCATACCAGGAGATAGAGACCCCGAGCTTCGTTCGCTCGCGCGTGAGCTCTCTGTTGGACAAGCTCGGCCTGCGATTCGGTGCTGTGGATTTCGTGGTGGCACCGGACGGCGAATGGTGGTTTTTGGAATGCAACCCGAACGGCCAATGGGCGTGGATCGAAGACGAAACCGGGATGCCAATCGCCCGTGCTCTTGCCGATGCCTTGGAAGGAAGCTTGACACGTGACGGACGCTGAATCCCTCCGAACTGCGTTCCTGGACGAACTAGTGGCGAGCGGAGCCGTGCGAGACCCCGAATGGCTCGCGGCCTTCCGAGACATTCCGCGTGACGCTTTCGTGCCGTACTACTTCACGCAACGACCTGGCCAACCGGGATGGCTGCTGGTGGAGCGGCCGAGCGCGCAATGGTGGGAAGGGGTCTACAGCTCACGCGCGCTCATCACCCAGATTGACGGCGACGACGACAACACCGACCGTGCCCGAACCGGCCGCGTCAACGGTGTCGCCACCTCGTCCAGTAGCGCGCCGTCGCTCATGGCGTTGATGGTGCAAGCGTTGGACGCGATCGAGGGACACCGGGTGTTGGAAGTCGGCACGGGCACCGGGTACAACACAGCCCTGCTGTGCCACCGACTCGGCCCGGACAACGTGACCAGCGTTGATGTTGACGCGGGTCTCGTCAGCCGGGCACGTGAGCAGCTGGCCGCGTTCGGCTTCTTCCCCTGCCTGGAAGCTACGGATGGCACAGCCGGATGTCGGGGCTGCGCTCCGTTCGACCGGATCATCTCCACAGTCGGACTGGCCCGTGTGCCCGATGCATGGATCGAGCACACCGTGCTCGGTGGGAAGATCCTCGTTCCGCTGGACCTGGCCGGGAGCGGCGGGTTGCTGGCGTTGCTCACCGTCTGCGCGGACGGCACGGCAGAGGGGCCATTCCTGCCCGACTACGGCGGTTTCATGCCAGTGCGCGCCAACCAGCACCAAGCCAACGATGTGCTCTCGACGGTCGGAGACGACGACGGCACGACACGGGACACCACGCTGCCCGCAGACGTGGCAACGAACGCACGGGACCCGTTCGAGTTCTTCGCCGCGTTGATGGTCGGCGGATATGACTGGCTCAGCTTCACGCCCAAAGATGGCGGCCCGGTGCAGACCTGGCTGACTCAACCGAACGGTTCGTGGGTCTGCCACATCACCGACGAGAACGGCAAGCACACCGTCCGCCAAGACGGCCCCGCGCGGTTGTGGGACAGGATCGAAACGGCACACCGGGAATGGCACCAGCTCGGCCAACCAGTCCGTAGCCGGTTCGGGCTGACTGTCCGGGGCCGACGACACACGGTGTGGCTGGACCACCCGGACGGCCCGCACCGTTGGGACCTGCCCGCACCGGGCACCATCGCACACTGAGCAGCCAGAGCTCACCGCCGCGCTGGTTGACTTGGATTTCGGTGCCCTGTTCCGCGCGATCCGCGACACGCTGAACTGGAGCCAAGAAATCCTCGGCCTGGTCCAAGACCGGATCTTCCGCATCGAGACCGGCAAACGCCAACTACTCGACCTGCGAGTCGTCGTGACGGCCGCCAACAACCTCGCCATCCCCGCCGGCAAGCTCGGCCTCCATGGCCGTCCTGCCCTTGATCAGCCGATCCGTGTCACGCTGACGACGACCATGCGGCGTTGCTCCTCGAGGATGAGGTAGACGGCGATGCCCTCGGCGCCACGCCCGAAGAGCATCTTGCGCATGTTTCCGTCCGGTTTGTCCTGCCGGTAGGGAGGCGCGTCCTACGGGGTCAGCTCCATGAACCCAATCAGCGGCCCAGCCTCGCTCTGATCTCCATTGTGCAGGTGCCCCGCAACCACGGGCACCTCCTGCCCGCGCTGGAGGCGGGAGACCGCTTCCAGCATCCGCAGGTGCGCCTCCGCGCCCTGCCGCTGGGTGATCTTGGCGAGCTTGCGGTAGACGTCGAGCACCTTCAGAACCTCGGTCAGGTCCAGCGTCCTGGCGGCCTCGGTCATCGCCTGCTGGTAGTCGTGCTCGAATTCGGTGCGTTCGGAGCCGACCAGGGCGTCGCGGATCGCGCAGGGTGTGTGCGGCGACAACAGGGCTGGCCTCGGCTCGGCCTCGGGCGGGAGCGCTGCGGGTCTAGCCATGCCGACACCATATGAGACCACTCGCCACCTCGCCAAGGTGAACGACGGGTGGGAGCCCCGCGATGTCTTCGAGCACGGGGACGCCAATGTGGGGACCGCGATTAACGGCAGAGCGGCTCGACGTCCCGAGGTGACCACAGCCGCGCCGTGTGCCATGATCTGTCGATCCCGGGTTCGATCCGGGATCTTCCAGGAATGGAGGCGGTATGCGCACGCGGATCTTCCTGAGCTGGTGCCATCAGGACAAGGCGCTGAAGGAGGCGTTGCTGCGCGATCTGTTACCCGCCCTCGGCCTCTTCACCGACCTCGACGTCGAATGGTGGGAGGACAGCCACCTGAGCTGCGGGGAGGAGTTGACCGCGGGCATCGTCGACCGGCTGGACGAGGCCGATTACGGCCTGCTCCTGCTGAGCACCCGCTACTTCGACCGGCCGTTCATCCAGCAGCATGAGCTGCCGCGGTTCGCGGGTCCGCGCGCTGACAAGGGGTCGCTGCCGGTCAAGCTGAAGCAGCTGCCGGCATCCGGTCCTGAGCTCAACCTGAGAGGCGTCGAGAGCCAGCTCATCTTCACCCGGGACGGCAAGAGCTTCGCCGAACTGTCCGGCGCCCAGCGAACGCACTTCGCCAACGACCTGGCGGTGGCGATCCGGCGGCGCGCCCTCTCCGTGAACGGGTACCGCGCGCTGTGACTGCCCGACTGCTCCGTGACCAGGTCGCCCACCATCTCGCCGTTCTGCAGCAGCGCTCGACGCTCACCGCGCGGCAGTCGGCCCGGCTGGCGGCCATTCTCGACACGCTGGCCAACGACGGGCGGTTCCTGCTCCGAGCCGCCCTGGACGCCGCCGAGTTCCCGGCTGGTGATGCTCGCGGCCAAGAGGCCTTCCAGGAATTCCGCAAGCGGGTGAACCGTGCCGCGGCTGAGGCCGGCGTCGATCTCCGGCTCGAGCTGGACTCCCGCAAAACGCCTCCGGACCAGCGCCACGGCTGGTTCGTCGGCGGCGACCTGGTCGATGAGCGCATCGCCTCCTTCACCGGGGAGGCCGCCGCGCGGACGGGGATCGAGCATCCGGTCCCGCCGGAGGTCACGGAGCTCGGGCTGTCCCGGCGGACCCGGGTGTACGTCAGCGTCGCCCCAACGGACAAGGCCATGGCCAAGAAGGTGGACCTGCTGCTGGAGCGGCTGCGCGAAGCGCTGGCCCTGGACCGCGAGCGGTCGTGGGAGGTTGCCAGCCCGGACTCGGTCGGGCTGGGCGAGGATCCCGAGGCGGAGCGCGACCGGCTCTGCGCCCAGGCTGACGTCCGGCTGGCGCTGGTGAGCCCCGCGTACCTCGCGGCTGACACGCCTGAGCGTCGTCGGACGCTGAACTCACCCGGCCGGGTCGTCGCGTTCGCGCTGAGCGGCCTGCCGGACGGCCCACTGAACTTGGGCACACTGCAACTGTACGACGTGCACCAGCGGACGAAGCCCTGGGACGAGTTGACCCGCCCCGAGCAGCGCAGGCACTACGTCACCGACGTGCTGGACGAGATCCGGCGCGCGCTGCAACCACCGAGGGTCACCATCGAGGACCGGAACGACACACTGATCAAGTTTTCCGCGATCCTGGCCGGGAGCAGGCGGACCGGGGACAGCGCATTCCTGATCGACCCTGAGGCGGCCGAGACCACCCTTCAGGAGTCCCAGCTGGACGGCTCGGCCTTGACGCCCGGTCCGCCGCTGCCTGCGGTCGACCGGCTGGTGACGTGGGCCACAGCCGAGGGGGCGGGGGCGCCACGGCTCTGCGCGCTGCTCGGTGACGTCGGCATGGGCAAGACGACCACCGCGAAGCTGTTCACCCAGAAGCTGCTTGAGCTGGGCGCCAGCGGCACCCGCTGCCCGTTGCCGATCCTGTTCGACCTGCGCGACGTCCGGATCACCGGCCTGGCCGACACGATGACGCTCGAGCACATCCTGGACGGCATGCTCGACGCCAACCGGCCCCCGAGCGTCCCGCGAGACCAGCTGTCCGCCGACGTCGTTCGCGAGCGGCTGCACCAGGGTGACGCGGTGGTCGTGTTCGACGGGCTCGACGAGGTGCTCGTCCACCTGAACCCGCACGACCAACAGCTGTTCACCCGGCAGCTGTGGCGGGCCCTCGGCGCGGGAACGAGTGCGAAGATGCTGCTCACCTGCCGCACCCAGTACTTCCGCACGATTCGCGAACAGATCACCTACTTTACCGGTGCGGGCCGCCACGGCCTGCGAAGTGAGGACTACCTGACCCTGCTGATGCTCCCGTTTCGGGAACATCAGGTGCGGGAGTACCTGGCAACTAACCTGGACCGCGACGTGGCCTGGGTGGACGGGTTCCTCGACACCATCCGGGCCGTGCACGACTTGCCCGATCTCGCTCGCCGCCCGCTAACGCTGCGGCTGATCGCCGACCAGGTGGAGTTCATCGAGACCGCCAAACTGGAGGGCCGCACGCTGCGCGCGGTGGACCTCTACGGCGAGGTCGTCGAGCGCTGGCTGTCTCGCGACAGTGGCAAGCACACCCTCATTCCGGAGCACAAGCAGCTGCTGATGGAAGAGATCGCGGCCGGGCTGTGGCGGTCCGGGCGGAACTCCTGGGCGGCGGCGGAGGTCGACAACTGGCTCCTCGACGTGCTGGAGCGCCGACCTGACCTGCAGCGTCACTACCGCGAGCGGGTGCCCGACCTGTGGAAGACCGACTTCCGGACCGCCACCTTCCTCCATCGCGAGGACGAGGATGACACCTTCGCGTTCGGCCACCGGTCACTGGCTGAGTACTTCCTGGCCCGCTACCTGATCCGGACCCTGATCGATGCCGGCTCCACCCCCGGCCGGGACCTCGATGCGCTCGCGATGCCCGTGCCCAGCCCGGAGACGTTGGACTTCCTCGGCCAGTCGATCGCCGGAGCGACGGCCGAGCGCCGGTCCTCGGCGCTGGCGGGGCTGGCCCGGATCGGGCGCCACTACGTGGCGCAGGCCTCGGAGCTCGCTCTCGCCTACGCGCTGCGGGCGGCCGAGCGCGGGCACCCGCACCAGTCCTTGGTCGGGGTCCAGCTGGCGGGCGCTCAACTGAGCGAGTGGACCATCGGCATGGCGGGGCAGGACGACCCGCGGCTGCCCCTGGCCGGGGCGGATCTGACCGGGGCAGACCTGCGACGTGCGAGGTTGCACCGGGTGAACCTGACCGGGGCCGATCTGAGCGGCGCCGACCTGAGCGGCGCGGAGCTGCACAACTCGCGGCTGACCTCGGCGCGGTTCGTCGGCGCGCGGGCGATCGGGACCGTGGTACGGAAGTGCGCGCTTGAGGGCACCGAGATTGCCCAAGCCGCCCTGTACCGGACGCAGATTCTGCGGTGTACCCCGGCGCCGGAGCCGGCTCCCGGGCTGCTGATCGCCCCGCTGCTCGGCGGCGCCCAACAGGCAGGCAGCGGTGTCTCACCGCTGCGCCCGCTGACCGGACACACCGGCGGGGTGTGGGCGGTGGCCTGGTCCCCCGACGGCACCCGCCTACTCACCGGCGGCTACGGCGGCGCGCAGGTCTGGGACGCCACCACCGCAGAGCCCCTCCACCAGCTCACCGGCCACACCGGCGAAGTGCGGGCGGTGGCCTGGTCCCCCGACGGCACCCGCCTACTCACCGGCAGCGCCGACAACACCGCCCGCATCTGGGACGCCACCACCGCGCAGCTCCTCCACCAGCTCACCGACCACACCGGCGAAGTGCGGGCGGTGGCCTGGTCCCCCGACGGCACCCGCCTACTCACCGGCAGCAACGACAACACCGCCCGCATCTGGGACGCCACCACC
>JBATXM010000218.1:0-16987 GCA_049673305.1 Pseudonocardiaceae bacterium
CTCATCGCCCACTGCACCGCGTCGCGGTCCGCCACCGGACGCGCTGGGGAACACAGCCGTGGCGGGCCGGGGCGCGGGGACGCCGCGAGGTCAGCCGCTGCCGCCGTCGCGGCCCGGGCGCCCATCACCAGCCCTTCCAGCAGGCTGTTGGAGGCCAGCCGGTTCGCGCCGTGCAGGCCGGTCCGGGCCAGCTCCCCGGCGGCGTAGAGCCCGGGCACCGTAGTCCGGCCACTGGTGTCGGTGACCACGCCACCGCACTGGTAATGCGCGGCTGGGGCCACCGGGATTGGTGCGCGGGCGGGATCCACGCCCAGCGCCAGGCAGGCCGCGTGCACGGTCGGGAAGCGACGGCGCAACTGCGCGCCGCCGAGATGGGTGGCGTCGAGCAGCACATGGTCGGCGCTCGTCGCCGCCATCCGGCGGGTGATCGCGGCGGCCACGACGTCGCGCGGCGCGAGTGCGCCGAGGGGATGCACGCCGGTCATCACCGGGGAGCCAGTGGTGTCCAGCAACACCGCACCCGCACCCCGGAGTGCCTCGGTGACCAGCGGTTGGCGGCCCCGCGAGCCCACTCCGCCGTGCAGCACCGTCGGATGAAACTGGACGAACTCCAGATCAGCGGTCATCGCCCCGGCCTGCAACGCCAGCGCCAGCCCGTCGCCGGTAGCACCATCGGCATTGGTGCTCAGCGCGTAGAGCTGGCCGAGGCCTCCGGTGGCGAGCAGCACAGCCCGGGCCCGCAGGACACCCGGAGGCTCACCGAGCAGCGCGAGCCCGGCCACCCGGCCGGTGTCGTCGCGCAACACGTCAGTGACGGCCTGCCCCTCCAGCAACGGCAACCGCCCATCACGGGCCGCGCCAGCCAGTGCCCGCTCGATCTCGGCTCCGGTGGCGTCACCACCAGCGTGAATCACTCGGAAGGCCCGATGCCCGCCCTCCCGAGTGCGCTCCAGCTCCCCAGCGCGAACGTCGAAGACGGCGCCACGGGAGCGCAGCGCGTTGACCGCAGCCGGGCCAGCAGCCAGGATCGACCAGACGGCAACCTCATCGCACAGCCCTGCGCCGGCCGCCAGTGTGTCGGTCACATGCGCGTCCACGCTGTCACCGGTACCGGGCAGCACCACCGCGACGCCGCCTTGCGCCCACCGGGTGTTGCCGTCCTCGACCGTGGTCTTGGTCACGGCCACCACCCGCAGGCCGAGCTCGGCGGCGCGCAAGGCAGCGGTGAGCCCAGCGACGCCGGTGCCGACCACCGCGAGGTCCACGGTGAGCTGCCAGCTCATCACTCGTCGCCGCCCGGCCGACCGATCGCGATCATGCGCTGCACCGCGCCACGGGCCCGCTGCGCGATGTCAGCCGGGATGGTCACTTCATCGACACCCTCGCGCAGTGCCCGCAGCAGCGCCACTGGAGTGATCATTTTCATGTACCGGCAGGATGCCCGGTCGTTCACCGCGCGGAAGTCAACGCCGGGAGCCGCGCGCCGCAGCTGGTGCAGCATGCCGACCTCGGTGGCCACCAGCACCTCGCGGGCGCCGGTCGCTCGGGCGGCGTCGAGCATGCCGCCGGTGGACAGGATCCGCACCCGCTCAGCGGGCACCGCACCCTCGCCGGCCAGATACAGGGCGCTCGTCGCGCAGCCGCATTCCGGGTGGATGTAGAGCTCGGCCTCAGGCGCGGCGGCGGCCTTCGCGGCCAGCTGGGAGCCGTTGATCCCAGCGTGCACGTGGCACTCCCCCGCCCAGACCTGCAGGTTGCGCCGGCCAGTGACGCGCCGCACGTGCGCGCCAAGGAACTGATCGGGCAGGAACAACACTTCCCGCTCCGCCGGGATTGAGTTGACCACCTCGACGGCGTTGGACGAGGTGCAGCAGATGTCGGTCTCGGCTTTCACCTCGGCGGTGGTGTTCACGTAGGACACCACCGCAGCTCCCGGGTGCTCACCCTTCCAGGCCCGCAGCTGCTCGGCGTTGATCGAGTCGGCCAGCGAGCAGCCCGCCCGCGCGTCCGGAATGAGCACCCTCTTCTCCGGTGCGAGGATCTTCGCGGTTTCGGCCATGAAATGCACGCCGCAGAACACGATGGTGCCTTCCGCGCAACCTGCGGCGATGCGGGACAGCGCCAGCGAATCCCCGACGTGGTCGGCGATGTCCTGAATCTCGGGCACCTGGTAGTTGTGCGCGAGCAGCACCGCGTCACGCTGCCGGGCGAGTGTACGCACCTCCTGGTGCCAGGACTGATCAAGATCCGGCCCGGCGTGGGTCCACTCCGACGCGGCGGTAGCGGCCATGTCGCCTCCTTCGCCAGCACCAGCGCTGGCCTCCACCTTAGTTTTCGCCTTATAGTCGAAAACGTGAATGATAACAGTGCCGGGCTCGCGGTGCACGAGGTTCTCGCCGCAGTCCTGCAGGTCCGGGACGGGCAGCTGCAGGTGCTGTTGTGGCAACGCGGCATCGAGCCCGACCTTGGGCGTTGGGCCCTGCCGGGTGGCCGCCTGCGGCACTGCGAGGACGTGCAGACCTCGGTGCTGCGCCAGCTCGCCGAGAAGGTGGACGTGCGCGAAGTGGCGCACGTGGAGCAGCTGGAGGTGTTCAGCGCGCCAGACCGGATGCCGCACCAGCGCACCGTGGCCACCGCGTTTCTCGGGTTGGTGCCCTGCGTGGCCGATCCCGCGCTACCGCGCGACACGGCATGGCACCCGGTGGCGGATGCCCTGTGGCGCTCACCGTGCGCCGCCTTCGACCACGGACTGATCGTGCATCGGGCCCGGGACCGGCTGCGCGCCAAGCTCTCCTACACCAATCTCGGATTTGCGCTGGCCCCACCGGAGTTCACCGTCTCGGCGTTGCGTGAGCTTTACTCCGCTGCACTGGGCCACCGGGTGTCGGCGACCAACCTGCAGCGAGTGCTGGCCCGCCGCGGGGTGTTGATTCCCACTGGCGGCACCGCCGCACCCGGACGGTCCGGCGGCCGACCCGCAGCGCTGTACCGCTTCGCGGAGCGCGACATGCGGGTCACCGACCCGTTCGCCGTGCTGCGGCCACCAGAACCCCGGTCCGCCCCGAACCCGCCGGTTCATTGCGCGAATCCGCACCCGACGTCGTAACGTTGACCGGTGGCCGAGACCGTCCCGCTGTTCCCGCTGAGCGCTGTGCTGCTGCCAGGTGTATCACTTCCGCTGCACATCTTCGAGCCCCGTTACCGCCAGTTGACCGTCGATCTGGTGACCGGCGCCGTACCCGGGCGCCGGTTCGGGGTGATCGCAGTCAAGCCGGGTCTGAGCGCTGCGGAGGAAACGCACGACATCGGCTGCACCGCGGTGCTCCAGGAGGCCCGCAGGCTTCCCGACGGTCGCTTCGACATCGTCACCCGCGGCGCGAAGCGGTTCCGGTTACTCGATGTCGATGACACCTCCGCGCCTTACCTGCTGGGCGGTGTGGAGTGGCTGCCTGATGACGACCCACCAGCAGAGCAGTCGATGCTCCTGCCGACGCTGGCCCGCTCGGCCCGGGAAGCGCACCGGCAGTACCGCTGGGCGTTGGGGCAACACGCAGACCGCGAAACACTCAGGGAGAACGTCGATATCACGGCGCTGGCGTACCTGCTGGCCTCGGACTGCTTGCTGGCCCTGGAGGACCAGCAAGCCTTACTCGAGGAACGCGATCCAGCGGATCGGTTGCGCCTGGTGCGCACCGTGCTGGTGCGGGAGGCGGCGTTCCTGCGGCTGCTGCGGGCAGTTCCAGTACCGCTGGAGGAGTTCGACGTGAAAGCCAGCCGCAACTGACGCAGTCACGCGCATTCACGAGACGAGGTCCTCGGTGCCGTTCCAGGCGGTCGCGATGCAGTAGGCGAACGCGACGCCGAAGGGCTGCGTGATGATCACCCACACCGACTCCAAGACCGGGGGGCGGCCGAACGGCGCGCCGGTGCTCGCCAGGTCGGGATAACGGGCGGCGACCAACCACAGCCCGACGCGCATGGCGAGCCACGCCGAGACCAGCGAGCCGAGCACCGCGGCGAGGAGCACCAAGGGGCCACGCCGCCACCGAAACAGCCACAGTGCCGCACCCGTGAGCACCCCGGCGGCCAGCCCGAGCAGCAGGAAGGTCACCATGTCATCGAAACGGTGCTCAGTCTGCCCGACGAAGGGCAGCACTGCACCTAGCGTGGCGGCGCGGTCGGAGCGCACGACGAATTCGGCCGGCGCGAGCCAGGACCACAGCGCACCCAGCGGCAAGCCCAGGACAGCCAGCGCGCCCAACACGCCCAGCGCGGGCATCAGGTCGGCCCG
Source organism: Pseudonocardiaceae bacterium (assembly GCA_049673305.1). Taxonomy (GTDB): domain Bacteria; phylum Actinomycetota; class Actinomycetes; order Mycobacteriales; family Pseudonocardiaceae. The sequence goes on from JBATXM010000218.1 coordinate 4,292, forward strand.
GACCACTACCCCGAGCCGAGCCGGCACCGGCTCGGAATCCTGCTGAACCCCTACCGCGCTCATCACCACCCCAAACCTGGGTGGCGAACCCCATTGAGCGGGCTGAGCGGGGCTATCGAGCACCGGATAGCCCCGCTCAGCCCGCTGAACAGCACGTCGGTGTGTGGGTGGGTCACGAGGTGCTCCTCTTGGTCTGTTGCGGTTCAGTCGTCGGGGACATCCTGGATCCAGTCCGCGATGTAGCCCAGCTTTTCGCCGACCAGGTCAGCCTGCTCGGGTGAGATCACGATGTGCCTGCCCCGTGAGTCGGTGACCGTCACCTGCGGCACCCGCAGCGTGACGGTGACCGGCCCCTTGCCGCCATGCGCCGGGATCTCCCAGGTCTTCTCGACCACGGTCTCACTCATGATCTTTCGCTCGATCTCCACTCGGTCCATGCCCGAACCATCGAACGTTGCATGTACTGCAAGCAATAACACGATCGAGTGATTGGATCAGTGGCGTCCATGGTGCATAGTGGGCACTCGCACAACCACGAAGCGGAGGCGCCCAGTATGCCCGGCAACCCCCACACGTCCATCCGGTCCCGCCAGGTCGCTGCCGAGCTGCGCACTTTACGCGAGCAGGCGGAGATGTCCGGCGCCGAGGTGGCCAAGCGGCTCGACATGTCACCCAGCAAGATCAGCCGGCTCGAGACCGGCATCACCGGCCTGCAGATCGAGGACGTCGCCGCGCTGCTGGGCCTGTACCAAGTGCCCGCGTCCATCCGCGACGAGCTCCTCGATCTCGTTCGCCGCTCGGAGGAGCGCGGCTGGTGGACCCGCCAGCCTGGATTACCCCAGCTATGGCGCAGCCTGATCGACTTCGAGGCCAAGGCCACCCGCGTGCAGAACTACGAGGCGTCGTTCGTGCCTGGGCTGCTGCAGACCGCTGAGTACGCGCGGGCAATCATCCAGGGCATCGCGCACACCATCACCGAAGCCGAGCTGGACAACCTGGTGGCCGCCCGGATGGCTCGCCAAACGGTGCTGACCCGGGCCAACGCGCCACAGTTATTCGCCGTAGTCGACGAGAGTGCCTTGCGCCGCCCGATCGGCGAGCCTGGGGTGATGCACCGGCAGCTGCACCATCTGCTCGGCGTGGCGGAGCAACCCCACGTGACGCTACGGGTGGTGCCGTTGTCGGCCGGAGCGCATGCTGGGCTGCGTGGGCCGTTCGTGATCCTGGAATTCGCCGAGGAGCCAGCACTGGTCCACGTGGAGAACCACGGCACCTGATTGTTCCTCGAAGAGGATGCTGATCTGGCGGCTTACCGGCTGGCGCTGGGGACTATTCTGCAAGCAGCCCTTGCACCCGCTGCAACAACCGAGCTGATCACCCAGATCGCCACCGAGTTCAGCTGAGACGGCGGGCCGCACGACCATGGGAGAGGAGCCTGGGATGCCTACGCTGGACCTCAGCGGCGCCCACTGGCGCAAGAGCAGCCGCAGCAGCGACAAATCCAACTGCGTTGAGGTCACCGTCCTCAGCGGCGCCCGCTGGCGCAAGAGCAGCCACAGCACCGACAAAGCGAACTGCGTCGAGGTCGCCGTCACCGTCGGCGCCATCGCGGTACGAGACTCCAAGAACCCGGCCGGCGGGGTGCTGGCCGTCCCCCCACCTGCCTGGGCCACCTTCACCACCGCGCTGCGCGACGGCGAGTTCAGGTGAACGAACGCGCACCCCGCAGCGGCGATCACCGGACTCTCCACTGCGCACCCACGTGCGGATCCGCATAAGATCAGCTTGACAGCCCCGGTGACGGCATGCGGGGTGTGGTGTCCGCTCTACGCCTCGTCCGAAGGGGCAAGCACTTCTGTCAGTGGGCCGGGAGTTTGCGGCCGGCTCCTGTCCGGGAGCGACACCGTGCGCCTCAATCGTCCGACGCCCGGCACACCACGTGCTGATGTCACTGTCGGTGAGGTTTGGGGAAGGACTGTCGCGGTGTGCAGAGTTGCCACCGATGGCAACTGCTCACCAGAACCGCTGATAGGGGCTCGCGAAGGCACAATGGACGGGTGAAGCTGCTCCTGATGGCCGACACGCACATCCCGCACCGCGCCCGAGATCTGCCCGAGCAGCTGTGGCGAGCCGTCGGCGAGGCCGATGTCGTGGTCCACGCCGGGGACTGGGTGTGCGTCGAGCTACTGGATGCGTTGCTGGCTCGGGCGAACCGGCTGATCGGCGTAGTCGGCAACAACGACGGGCCGTCGTTGTCCGCACGATTGCCGGAGGTGGCGACGGCCGAGCTGGACAGCGTCCGACTGGCAGTCGTGCATGAGACTGGATCGGCGCGCGGCCGGGAGGAGCGGTGTGTGGCCCGTTTCCCCGACACCGACGTATTGGTCTTCGGGCATAGCCACATCCCATGGGACACGGTGGCTCCTCCTGGCCTGCGACTGCTGAACCCGGGTTCCCCGACCGACCGGCGCCGCCAGCCGACCTGCAGTTGGATGACCGCCAAGATCGATGGCGGACAACTCGGCCACGTGCGGACGCACAGACCGACCAGTAGCGGGTCACAGTGTTGATGTCGTTAAGCGGCCTCACGCGGTCTTGAGTTCGTCCTCGATGGCAGCGGCAACCCGGTCTGCGGGCAGTCTGAGCTGGACCGCCACAAAGAAGATCACGAGACTGAACACAGCCACCACACCCAGGTCCACCCACTCCGGGATGAGCTTCGTGCCGCCGTACTGTCCGTGATAAGAGATCACTGCCAGACCGATGAACCACGGCAGGATCCAGATCAGTGCCGGCAAGTCCAGCGGCGGGCGCTCCATCGGACGGCCCACCACAAAGGAGATCCCGAACACCACGTAGCCCACGACGATGGCCAGCATCAGCTTCTCCACCGTGTCCCAGGATGTCCAGTAGATGATCTCGTTGGCGGCGATGAAGGCCAGCGGCGCAAGGATCGAGGGGGCTCGTAACCGGTACGGTCGGCAGCGACCGGGGTCAGCCTTGCGCAGCGCCATCAAGGTGATCGGCGCAAAGGCATACATGATCACTGTCGCGTCGGTGACCAGTCCGACCAGGCTCTGCCAGCTCGGGAAGGGCAAGAAACAGATCAGCCCCACGACGAAAGCCAGAATGATGGAGGTGTAGGGGACACCGCGGCTACTGAGCGCGCTGACCCCCTTGGGAACGTAGCCGGAGTGCCCTAGCCCGTAAGCCAGCCGCGCGGAAGCGCCCATATAGATCAGTGCGGTATCCGCCGGTGAAATGAATGCATCGACATACAAGATGAAAGCCAGCCACCCCAAACCAAGCTCGGTGGCCAGCGTGGCATACGGTCCGAAGTCCCCCTTGCTCACCGGGTGGACCCAGCCGTGCACGAGGTTGCTGGGGTTCAGCGCTCCGATGAAGGCGATCTCCAGCGCCAGATACAGCAACGTGCCGATCACGACGGCGCCGATCACCGCTCGCGGCACGTTACGTTGCGGGTCGCGGGCCTCGCCAGCCAACTGCGTGGCCTGTTCAAAACCCTGCAGCGAGAACACGACCCCCAGCGGCAAAGCGGCAAATACCCCGTGGGCGCCATAGGGGGCAAAACCGCCACCAGCAGTGAAGTTCGAGGGCTGAAACGACACCACGATCAACACGCCGATCGTGAGGACGGGTACAGCGAGCTTCCAGAGCACGGCGATCGTGTTGGTCTTCGCCAGCCACTGCACGCCAAGGAGGTTGATGACGGCGAAGAGCAACATCAACGCGGCGGCGGTGCCCAACCCCTTAGGGGTGAGCGCACCACTGGTCTTGATCAGTCCGTGCCAGGTGTGGTCGAGGTAGCCGAGAGCGGCCTCGACTTCGATCGGAGCGGGTGTCACGGCCTGAAGCCAGGCTACCCACCCGGCTGTGAATCCCCCCAGCGAGCCAAACACCCATCGCGGCCACCGTCCTGTTCCCCCGGCGAACGGGTAGGCCGCACCAAGCTCCGCGTGCACCAGCGCCAGCAACACGATCACTACACCGGCCAACGCATAAGACACGATCGACGCTCCACCCGCCGACGTGGCCGCCGTCAACGCACCCACCAACCAGCCCGACCCGATGATCGTACCCAGCGACACGAACATCAACGCCCACAAGCCAACCTCACGCCGGAAACCAGGCGAAGGCCCGAGTACCTCACCGGGCACGATAGTTTGCGCCATGATCAGAAGTCTCCTTGCCGGTTCAGGCTGCTCAGCGGGTTGTCACTTTCCCGGCGAGGGCCCGCCGCGCCGCCGCCGAGCCGGAGTCCGGGGGCTCTCTGGGGCACGCAGCGCGCTCAGTAACCGATCGAGAACGTCCTTCGCCGCTGCCCGCCGACCCGAATCAGCCGAATACACCGCGACCAACGCCAACGTAATAACCAACGCCAGCGGCAGACTGAGCAGCACGCCGATGACGAGGACGAGGACTGGTCCCCACGTCGTGGGGAGCACGGCAGCCACCGCCACCGTGCTCACGGCCCTGACGCCCAGCACCAGCCGGCTCCCCACGGCCTTCACCGCTCCACTCGATGCGACGGTTCTCGCAAGACCCAGCGCAGTGCCGGCGTACGAACCAGGACCCGTAGCGCATACCCCAGGCGCTTGCGGCGCGGCAGCTTAAGGAACTCAGGATCAAGAAGCTCGCTGCGGAACTCCTCCCGGTAACGCACCCGCTGCGATGCGGGCAGCATCCGGACCGCTAGAGCCACCACTCGTCCTGGCAGCGACTTGGCGCTACGAGCTACCCGTTCTTTCACCTCGGGCGTCACCGAGTGAAAAACCAAATAGACGGCGAGGCTGCCGGCGAGGCCGTGGTAACGAGCAAGGTCGCGAGCGAGGTCCCGAAGAAGGTCACGGTCGAGGTCACGGACCCGGACAACGGCGTGGCCGCAGGCATGATCGCGGGCGCTGGCCAGCTCGCGAGCGTGGTTGGCCGCACGCCCGAGGGCGCTGGCCAGCTCACGGGCGTGGCTGGCTGCGTTCCCCCGAGCGCTGGCGAACTCGCCGACATCGGTGGCCGCGCGGGTCAGCTCAAGGGAATCACCCAGCGCGCTAGCCCAGCCTCGGGCCTCGTCAAGAACGTGGTCGCCGTTGAGCCCCAGCACGCTGCCTAGCGTGTGTGCAGCCTCGAAGACAAGGTCGGGATCAAGCCCGAGCTCCGGATCAAGATTATTGAGGCCGCGAGCCAGATCACCGGCGCGGTTGCGGTCCAAGGGCCCGATGAGGTCACGGAGGCGGTCGAGACCCCAGCCGCGATGGGCGGAGCGCTTCATCAGGCACCCCCAGTAAGCCCAGGGCGCAGCACGACGATCCCGGGGTTCTCAACCCGGTCGAGGGCGGCACGGGCAGCGACAGCTCCAGTGCCGTTGAGGTGGTAGTAGCGGCGGCGAGGTCGACCCTCCTTGACCGGGTCGATGTCCTCCCATGAGCTCTCCAGCCACCCCCAACGCTCCAACCGAGCGAGGATGGGATGAATGGTCCCACTAGGCAACATAGCGGCCTTGCAGATCTCCAGCCCGTACATCTCCTGGCCAGACGCGTCGAGCAGCGCCTGTAGCACCATCCGCGTCGACAAAGTCATCCGCGGCCCCGAATGTCGTTCCATACTGGCACTCTACCAAGCCCCTAGGTAGAGAACAAGTACCGAATTCTCGATCACTGGTCAGGTGAGCGACGCAACGCCTATACCAGCCGGGCCCCGGCGCGACGGTGCGATCACCACCATGCCAGCCGCTGATGACAGATCACCGCGCTGCTCACGAACCTCACATGGCGTGGAGGGACCCAGCTAGGAGCATTAGACATGTGGACTCACACAGTCGCCGCAGCAGGCATCTGAATCAACGGACGGGACCGACGGCCTCGATGTTGGCGATGGTGAAGTCACGTTGGGCGTTGCTGAGGTGGCACCAGGCGCCGAGCCATTTGCCGTAGAGCCGTTCTGGCCGGATTGCCCGGGTGCTGCGGCTGCCGTTCTTAGCACGGTAGACGATGAGCACGTCGTTGTGGTGGTCCACGGCGTCCGACAGCAGTTCCAGCTCAGCGTCGTCGAGGTGACAGTTGAGCTGTTCCAACAACTCGAAAGTATCCGAGTCCGCGGCGGCAGATACGGTCGCGCCCGGTGGATCGGCCGCGAGCCGACGGGCCAGCTCGGTGGCGGGCAGTGCAGGCTGCGGTGTCGTGATGAGCACGTGATCGGGTACCGACGCCTGGTGGTCAGGACGGGCTTCGACAATCACCGTGCCTTGGGCGTCTTCCGCCATCGGGAACAGGCCGACCTCGCGCAGACGCGCCAGCACAGCGTCGATACTGGTTGGGCTGGACGCGACAGTAGGGGCGAGCCGGCTGAAGTGCAGCTTGTTGAGAGATCGAGTGTGCAGGATCTCGGTGATCAGGGCCTCGTCGGCGATGACGCAGGAGCGCATGCCACGCACCCGAATCTGCCCATGCCGGCGGGACACGTCGGTGATCAGATACTCCAGTGGCTGGGGAACTGGGCGGGCCGAGACGGCGGCCAGCTCAGTGAGCAGGTCCGGGGCGCTCCACCCGACGTCGAGCGCGCCCCGGACACTGGCCGGGGTGAACCGCCAGGTTCGCGCGGCCCCATGGGTCTCCACCACAGCGGAGTCGCCCAGCAGCCGCGACACGGCCGCGCTCGGTTGGCCGGAGACCACTGCTGTGAGGTCCGACTGCAGGATCACGCTGCACGGGGTCTCGGGGAGCAACGTGACACACCGCCGGGCCAGCTCCTGCACGGTATCCTCCGGCGCGGACCCGGCTACGGCCAGCAGATGCTCTCCAAGTTCCGACACCACGTCGGTGGCGATCACCCCGAGCAACTCGGCTTCGCGGACGGCAGCGGCCACCTTCTCGGCCCGTCGCCCCGCGTCGTAGCCGTGCAGCGGGAAGAACCAGTCGATCTCCTTACTCGCCGCACGCACCGACGCACCTGAACAGGCGGCCGACAGCAGTACGCGCCGCAGCAACCCAGCGGCCGACGCCAGCGGTAAAGGTGGCGCAAGTTCTTTGTCCCCCTGAATGTCCCGGCTGGTCGGCGCATGCTCAAGGGAGAACCACGCGGCAACCAATACGGCCCACTGCCGGCCTGGTTCCCCGGCGCGCCATCCGGCGTAGGAGTGCGTCGGTGCATACCCGGCGTCAGCTCGACCCAGCAAGCCAGCGGCGTAGGTCAGGTCGATCCACAACACCAGGACGTCCTCGGGGATCGACAACCGCTTGGCCAGCCGGGCCCGCTCCCGGGGACCGACCCCACCCTTTTTCAACGCAGCGATCGACGCCGCGCCTGCTTCGTCGAGCAGGGTCGTCACCCCCCGGAGTGCTTCCTGGGCGGCGGCCTGAGCAGCCCGGCGCACCGCTGCCTCCGCTGCGCCAGCTAGGGGGCCAGCCGGGGGGATGCCGGGGCGCCCGGTGAGCGTGAGCTCGCGTTGTGCCAGCCAACCGGCCACCGCCACTTCCCTGGGCAGCTCACACCCATAGTTGGTGGGCAGCAGCAGGCCGGCCGCGATGAGCAGCTCGGTCGGATCACGATCACGGGCGCCGTGCGGTCGGGGACGACCGAATCCCGAGTAGTAGTCGTGATAGCCACGCCGGAACTCGTCTAGCCGATCCTTGGCCGGTTTGGGTAGCTCAGTAATTATCTTGGCCAGCAGGGGCAAATCCGCCATGAAGCCGGATAGGCGCGCGGTAAGTTCCGGCTTGCGTAGGTCATCGATCGCCGTGTCAAACGCGCCGAGGGCCGCGCGCAGGTTCTCAGCAAGGACCGATCCCGCGATCTTCGCTACCGGCCGGCCACCACCGATCTCCGCCGACCAGTGTGCCACCAACCGCTCCGGCAGACACAGGATCCCTGAGCTTTCCCAGGCCAAGCCCCGTTCGCACAGCTCGGCCACGGCCTCACGCACCGCCTGCTCTGAAGCACCGAGCAACTGCACCAGACCCGGCACCGTCGCCGAGGCGCCAAGAGCGACGATGGCCTGCCCAACGATGACCATGTCCCGGTTTGCCGTGCGCATCGCCACACCCAGCGACTCCGCACCGCCCAGCCGCTGTGCGAGCTGGCTGAAGCCCCGCGGAACCGGCTGCACCAGGACATCCGGGCGTGCCTGGAGCAACGCGGTCAACGCCATCTCGCTCAAACCTGACAAATACTCAGCATATGATGCTGGGGCACATGACGGTGAATTAAATGATCTTGCACTCACCTCCGTCATTCTGCCGTCAGGCCGCCGGGGAGTTCGCACCGGAGGTCGCACACCGGCTCGTAACCAGTTAGTAACCAGCTCGTAACCGACCCGGTATTCAGCTCAGTATTCGCAGCGCAGCACGAGCACCGCCCTCGCCTGCATCCGCAGCTTGCCGCCCGCCACCGCGTCACGCTGCTTGCGCCGGGCGTGGGCCAGCAGCGGGTCGGTGGTATCCACGACGATCTCCCAGCTCTGGCCATAGGCGGAGTCGGGCAGGGTGAAGGTGAGCGACCGGTGGTGGGCATTGAACAGGAGCAGGAAGGAATCGTCGACGATCTGTTCACCGAGATCGTCGCGCTCAGGAATGCCCCGGCCGTTGAGGAAGATCCCGACGGCCATGGCGCGCCCGCCGTTCCAGTCCTCCGCGCACATCTGCTGCCCGTCGGGGCGCAGCCAGGCGATGTCCTCGATGCTGGAGCCATGAATCGGGCGGCCCTGAAAGAACCGGCGGCGGCGGAACACCGGGTGGGCGGCGCGCAGCCGGGTGAGCCCGGCGGTGAACTCGGTGAGCACCTCGTTGCACCGGGCGTCGTCCCAGTCCACCCAGCTGATCTTCCCATCCTGGCAGTAGACGTTGTTGTTGCCGTGCTGGGTGCGGCCTAGCTCGTCCCCGTGCGCGAGCATCGGAACACCTTGGGAAAGCACCAGGGTGGTCAGCAGGTTGCGTTTCTGCCGCTCCCGCAACGCGATGATCTTACCGTCCTCCGTGGGACCCTCAGCACCGCAGTTCCACGAACGATTGTGGCTCTCACCGTCACGGTTGCCCTCACCGTTGTCCTCATTGTGTTTATGGTTGTAGGACACCAGATCGTTTAATGTGAACCCGTCATGCGCGGTCACAAAATTGATCGAGGCTATCGGCCGGCGGTTGTCGGACTCATAAAGATCTGACGATCCAGTGAACCGGGAGGCGAACTCGGCCAGCGTGGCTGGTTCACCACGCCAGAAATCGCGAACCGTGTCGCGGTATTTTCCGTTCCACTCCGTCCACAGCGGAGGGAAACCACCGACCTGGTAGCCACCCTCGCCGACGTCCCACGGTTCAGCGATCAACTTGACCTGGCTGACCACCGGGTCCTGGTTAACCAGATCGAAGAACGCCGACAGCCGGTTCACCTCATGGAACTCTCGGGCCAGGGTAGCCGCAAGATCGAAACGGAACCCGTCGACGTGCATGTCGAGCACCCAGTACCGCAGCGAGTCCATGATGAGCCGCAGCGACTCGTGGTGGCGGACGTTGAGGCTGTTCCCGGTGCCGGTGGTGTCGTAGTAGTGCCTCAGATCGCCCTCGCACAGCCGATAATAGGCCGGGTTGTCAATACCTCGAAACGACAGCGTCGGTCCCAGATGGTTGCCTTCGGCGGTGTGGTTGTAGACCACATCGAGGATGACTTCGATGCCTGCCCGGTGCAGCGCCCGAACCATGGCCTTGAATTCCTGCACCTGCTCACCCCGGGTGCCGAAGCAGGCGTAGTCGTTGTGCGGGGCGAAAAAACCGATGGTGTTGTAACCCCAGTAGTTGGACAGCCCGCGTTCGGCAAGTGTGGCGTCGTGCACGAACTGGTGTACGGGCATCAGCTCGATCGCGGTCACCCCGAGTTCATGGAAATGTTTGATCATGATCGGGTGGGCCAGGCCGGCGTAGCTGCCACGGACGTCCTCGGGGATCTGTGGGTGACGCATCGTCATACCCTTAACGTGCGCCTCGTAGATCACCGTCTCGTGATAGGGAATCCGCAGCGGCCGGTCATCGGACCAGTCGAAGAAGGGGTTGATCACCACGGAGGTCATCGCGTACAGCGCGGAGTCGGTGTCGTTGTAGGAGTCCGGATCACCGAACCGGTAGGCGAACAGCGCCTCGTTCCACTCGATGTGCCCATCGATCGCCTTGGCATACGGGTCGAGCAGCAGCTTGCTCGGGTTGCACCGCAGTCCCGCCGCCGGGTCGTAGGGGCCGTGCACCCGGTAGCCGTAGCGCTGGCCGGGACCAAATCTCGGCAGGTAGCCGTGCCAGACCAGGCCGTCTCGTTCGGGCAGCGCGATCCGCGTCTCGCCACCATCAGCGGTGAACAAGCACAGCTCGATCCGGTGCGCGGACTCGGAAAAAATCGAGAAGTTGGTACCGCCACCGTCATACGTCGCGCCTAGCGGGTAGGGCGAGCCAGGCCAGATGTCCACAAACCCTCCCCACGAATGTCGACCTCGACACCTTCCGGTCCAATCCTGCCAGTCACGCTGTGATTGGGGCGTCGAGCAAGCGCTCGACGGCGGCCAGCTTGATGCACACGACCAGCCCGTCCAACGCCTCAGCCAGCTCCACCAGCGGTGGGTAGGTGGGTGCCAGCCGGATCACCCGATCGTCGGGGTCCTTGCCGTACGGAAAAGGCGCGCCTGCGGCGGTCAGCGCGATGCCGGCAGCCGCAGCCAGTTCGACGACTCGGCTGGCACAGCCGCCCAGCACGTCAAGGGTGACGAAATAGCCACCTTCGGGCACGGTCCAACTCGCCACCCCGCTGTCCCCGAGCTGGCCGGCCAGCGTGCGCTGGACGAGATCGAACTTCGGCTTGAGCAGCGCGCGATGCCGATCCATGTGGGCGTGCACACCACTCACGGTCTGGAGAAACAACGCGTGCCGCAGCTGGTTGACCTTGTCCGGGCCAACCGTGCGCTTGGCCAGGTGCCCGATCAGCCAGGCCACGTTGGCTGGGGACGCACCGTAGAAGGCTACCCCGCCGCCAGCCAGCGTGATCTTCGACGTGGAACCGAACACGAAGGGCCGATCGGCGTAGCCTGCGGCGGTGGCCAGGGCTAGGATGTCGGCGACCTCATGCCGGACCTCGGTCAGGTGGTGCACGGCGTAGGCGTTGTCCCAGAAGATCCGGAAGTCAGCGGCGGCGGTGCGCATCCGGCCCAACCGACCGACGGTCTCCTCGGAGTACCGGATGCCGGAGGGATTGCTGTACTGGGGCACGCACCAGATTCCCTTGATCCGGGCGTCTGCGGCGACCAGCCGCTCGACCTCGGCCATGTCCGGGCCAGTTGCGGTCAACGGCACCGTGATCATCTCGATGCCCAGCTTCTCGCACAGCGCAAAGTGCCGGTCGTAGCCAGGCACCGGGCACAGGAACGCCGCCCCGGTGCCCAATCCCCACGGCTGCGCCAACCCGGGCACGCCGAACAGCACGGCGTGCACCAGGCACTCATGCATCAACTCCAGACTGGAGTTACCGAACGCAACCAGCTGCTCGAGGGGTACCTGAAGCAGTTCACCGAAGATCTCGCGCAGCTCCACCAGCCCGCGCAGGCCTCCGTAGTTACGGGTGTCGGTGCCATCGGCTGCCAGATGCTTGCCGGCCCCTGGCAGGGCTAACAGCGGCTCGGACAGGTCCAGCTGCTCAGCCGAAGGCTTGCCCCTCGTCAGGTCCAGGGCAAGCCCCCGCGTCTGCAGGGCCTTGTACTCGCGGCGGAGGTCATCGCGGTGCCGGGTCAGTTCACTGGTGGACAGGTGGGTCAGGTTCACGTCTGCATCATCCTTGATCAGCCAACAACGACGCCACCGCAGTGCGGACAGGCGTCTCACGGACGGTGCTGGGCCACCTGTGGTGACTGGGCTCCCTGGCGTATCCATCCCGCAGCTTCCTCGGCGGAGAATCCAGCCGCGACCCACCGCTTGGCCAACACCACCGGGTGCACTCCAGCCTTGACGGCCTCGTCGGCCACGAGATGCGCCAGCTTGATTAACTCAGCATTCTCGCACACGTAGCCGATACCGCACCGACTGTGCGTACCGGGGCCGGCGGAGGAATCGCCGAACAAATGCAACCTGCGGGCGGCCAGCAGGTCGCGGACCAGGGTGTCGGGCTCCGGTTGCGAGATGGGCACGCCCGAGCTGATCCAGTCCACGACTCTCCCCTGCGCCGTGCCAACGCCGCCCTCGTGGAGCTCCAGCGTCCAGGAGGTCCCCACTGAGCGACACCACACCGCGACCAGCACGCGTGCCGTCGCAGCCACGTAGTCTGAGGTTGGTCGCTCGAGCGTAGACTTCCGATCGGTTACCGTCGCGGTCTTGTTGGCTCTCATCGTTACTCCAAGGCGGTCGCTCTGGTCCATGAGCACGAGGAAAAAGGCATGCGCTCCAGCTACACCGCGAAGGCGCGCCGGTCCACGATCAACATTCTCTCAGTAACGAAGAGACGATCCAGGGGCATTTCGCACCACGCACGTAAGTCGTTGTGGGCTGGCCGCGCTGCCGGACCGTGTCTCTTACTATACCGACCAGGTCAAACCCTATCTAGACCGAACTTGCTGTGACTCTCCGTAGCAATGCCGGTCTGACCAGCGTCTGAGTCCACGACACGCCTCCAATTGTAGTCACTAAAATACTGGCAAGAAGGAGATCGTTGTGATCTAATTGTCCT
>JBATXM010000219.1:0-31718 GCA_049673305.1 Pseudonocardiaceae bacterium
GTGACACGACGTGTCACTTTCGGCACCCAAACCGTGATCATGACCGTGGTGTCGCCCTGATGTGGGTCACCACCGCTTGCGGGCGGGAGGTTGTTCGCCCGCGCCTACGTCGTCGCCTGGTGCGGCAGCGCCCGGTTGGTGGGGTCAGGGGTGTGCGTGCCACACGAGCAGGCGGGGCGACGGGCAGATGGTGGTTCACCGCCAGCGAGCACTGTATCGATCGACGTTCATGACTTACTGTAGGAGGTCTGGGACGCCGCCCGGCTTGGCGAACCGAGAGGCTCGGCCGGGCCAATGATCGAGAACCTGGTAATCATGGAGCTCGCCCGGCAGCTGACCTGGTCGGAAGAACGAGGCCGGCTGTACCACTACCGCACCAAGGACAAACTTGAGGTCGACGCGGTGATCGAGACACCCGCCGGCAGAGTGCTAGGGGTCGAGGTGAAATCCGGTGCGACGGTACGCACCGAAGACCTCGCCGGATTGTGGAACTTGGCAAGATTCCTCGGTGACCGCTTCGTCGCCGGCTACGTGCTCTACACCGGTCAACAAACCCTGCCGTTCGACGAGAAGATCAGAGCGATACCCATGGACGCACCCTGACGCCCGATGCGGCCACGCCTCGCGGAGTGGCGCGCGGGGCTGGTAGCGCAAGCTCATCGGAGAGTGGCCGACGTGAATTGCGCGCGGGCGACATCGCCGCAACGCAGGAGGGGCGGGAAGAGCAACCGCGCCGTACCCCGACGGTAGAGAGCCGCGGGCCGTCCAGTCTCGGAGCGCCGTCGCTCGCCGGTGGGCTCGAGGAAGCGTTCGGCCCGGGTGACCTTGCGGCGGAAGTTGCTGGGGTCGAGCGGAATCCCCCAGACGACCTCATAGATGCGGCGCAAGTCGCCGACGCTGAAGGGCTCTGGACAAAACGCCGCAGCCACCGTCGTGTATTCAAGGAGCGACCTGGCCCTCTCCAGGGCCTCGCGCAGGATGGCGCAGTGGTCGAACGCCAGCTCGATCCGCCCATCGAGCAACGAGTCCACGGACGTCCAATGGGCCGCTTGAGCGTCCGTCCCGGCCACCGGTAGGGGCAGATCCGGGCTGAGTGCCAGGTAGGCCACCGTGATGACCCGTCCCCGTGGGTCCCGCTCGGGGGCGCCGTAGGCACGCAGCTGCTCCAGATGCAGCCGCCGCCCGTCGAGCCCGGTTTCCTCACTCAGCTCCCGCAGCGCGGCCTCCTCCAGGGGCTCACCGTCCCTGACGTACCCTCCTGGCAGCGCGCACAGGCCCAGGTAGGGCTCCTTCCCACGGTCAATCAGCAGAACCTGCAGCTCATCCTGGCGGACAGTGAAGATCACCAGATCCACTGTCACCGCGACCGGGGACGCACCAGGTGCCCCTTCTATCTTGTCGATCATCGCTTCATCCTACTAAAAGTCACCTTGACTTAAACCATCTCCTCATTTATGGTCACATCTACCTAAAATAGCAGCTGAGGCAACAACCAGGGGCGGGTCTCGTGACGACATAGCTAGCTGATCAAGGAAGCCAGGACACCGCGGCCACTCGCTACCTGTGCGTGGGGGTCTATCTCGACCAGGCATTCCGGGACATGGTCATCCGCAAGGTACACAACGACCCACGTCGCCGGGTGGCCCCTTCATACGGGTTCGATCTCATCCCGGTGGTCGAGCACGCCTGGCGGGCGTGGGCTCTGGAGGTCTCGCAACAGTCGTGCATCTTTTCGGTGCTCGCGATTGGCCTTCTCTCGAATACATCAGCCGCCGTCATGGCTGCCAGCGGGATCGGTCTCTGGTGATTGGCTCCGCTGATGCTGCAGACCATTCCAAAAGTTCTCTGGATCAACGTCAAAGCGATGATAGCCAGGGGGTTTCGGCGGCGCGGAGGTAGCAACGAGGCCGCCCACCTACGGGAACAGACCCGGTTGCTCGGCGCCAGCACCGGCGAGTGCGTCCTGCTGATAGTGGTTTCCTTAATGACCACCTAGCTCCTCCACGCTCCGTGGACAGAGGTAGTGCTAGCGGCGGCTCTGCTCCTCCTGCTGATCGCCGGCGTGTCGGCGATCGCGGGAGCGGCCCGCCAGCCGGCGATGAACCGCATACACCGGGCAAAGTCGCTCAGGCCCGAGACCTTGACCAAGAGACAGAAGGTGATCGACGCTCAGCAGTCGCACATCTACGTGGTGTACCACAGATCGCCACCGACCGATGACGCTGAGGGGAGGAAGACACGCGACAGACAGACACCTTTTGTAGGCAGCGGCAAACTCGTATACCAGTGGAATCAGCCCCTGGCCATCTAACTACTCCGCCCTGGGACGGAAAATATGACACAACGGGAGTACACGACTCCTCCCTTTCGGACCCACGAACTGGTGGACCGCCTCAAAACAGCGATGGCGTCGGTCGGCAACGCAACTGACCCGCTTCGACTGCGCGGGTTTCAGGTGCGAGACCGGCTGTACATCGCCGAAACGGACGTCCCGTCCGAACGAGAGTTCCTGCGAAAAGAACCCAGCCCGCTAGAAATCGCAAAAATCATTGATGACCCGTATGAAACCGCTCATCATTACCTGGAAATTCGCGCCACTGGCACAGGCGAGCTGGTAACGACTGCCTTTCTGCGAGTGACGGTCAAAGGCCGGTCCCTCAGCCTTGATTTTTCCACCTGCGCCCTGACCCGCACGCCGGACGACTATCATGTGCTCGACAAGCACAGGGAGAGCGGACCTGGCGCGGTACTGCGATCCACGCTACGCGGACTGCGCGATCTCCCGGATAACGTCAGCCGACTGTGGCGACTAGGCGGTGTTCCCGTGGTATTCGCGCGCGCCGCACGGGCCAGAAAGGACCGCAGCTGCGTTCCACGACGCGGAGTCACCATAGGAACTCGACTGAGCATTCGCGAGGAAAAATCCGTCGAATGGAATGAAGCGAAAATTGACGAATTCGCGATCTACGATCACACGAAAGTCATCGAGCAGCGCTTGCTCAAGGCTACCGAAGATTTTCTGGAGTCAAAGAACGTGGACACCTCAAAATTCAAGAAACAGGCCTTCAACAACATTATCAACACAGGTGTGTTCAATATGGGAGGAATGCTCGAAATGAGTCAGTCGGCGGTCGGGTCCAATGCTCAGGTTCACCACGGCTTCACCGAGATGAACGGGTCCTTTGACGAAGCCGCGACAACGGAAGGAGACAGGTGTTGAGCGACCACACTCACAACTACGGCATCGCCAATTACGGCGGCACCACCAAAGTGAGCCAGTCAGCCATCGGACACGGAGCGACGGTCAACATCACCAGCCCGGCCCCACGAAGGCGAACGGCGGCACGCGAGCGTGCCGACAGATGGGACGTAGGAGTGATCACGGTGCTCAGCGTGGAGACTCACGCGGTCCAGCACGCGCTCGGGCTCACACCGGAGAGGGCCGGCAACCTCCACTTTCACGTGGGAGAGCTGAAGGTGGACGATCGGTCCGCCAAGGTGGTCGCGACCCGAACGCTCGCCCAGGGACAGCGGTCCACCATGGCGGCCTCCGACCACCTGCGACGACACTATGATCCTAAGGTAGTCGTTTTGGTAGGAATCGGTGGCGGAATTCACGCGGACGTGCTCCTCGGAGACGTCATCGTCGCAACAAAGGTCGTGTACTACGACCTGCGCAAAGAAACAACCACCGGACCCCGTCACAGAGGAGAAATAAAAGAGACTCTAGCCGAGATCAGCCATGCGGTCAACTGTTTTTTCACCGACAATGGCGAACCCGCAGAATTCCACGAGGAAGGTCCCGAAAATGTGGCTCGCCACTTTCGAGTACTGCACGGTCCTATAGGCTCAGGCGATGCCGTGATCGCAGACCGAGATTCCGAGAATTTACAATACCTTGCAAGGGTCAATGATAAGATCCTCGCGGTGGACATGGAGGCTTATGCAGAACTCAGGGACGGGCCCCGCGACCACCTCGCTGACCTGCGGGGACGCCAGTTGTCGATCATATTCTCAAGGAGTTCTGCATAAGCCTCATGGAGTCTGGCGGGCTGAGCCAGGCCTGTCACGAGCAATCCGCGATGTCGGGTCGCCTCCAGGGCTGGGCAGTGGTGCGCGGAATCTCCGACGACGCCAGTCAGCACAAGAATGATGATCATCATCGTATCGCGGCATGGCATGCCGCAGTGGTGCTCCGCAGGCTGATCTCATACCTTCTGATCGATACTCCCCACCGAGCCACTCCTTAAATTAAAATTTCAGTCCTCGATAGAGGTCGCCCGCAAAGGAGGAATACATGTCAGCACTCATCCTTGGCGTAGTGAACTCTCTCGCTGTGACAGCACTTACCGCCACTGGAGGGTGGATTCTCTCCACAAGGGCTCGCCAATGGACGACAGTGCTGCTCTCAAGATTAACAGGATTGGGAATTCAACATATCTACCAACAACAGAAATCAGCCAATCTCAGTATTCCTACTGAACTCTCCAGGGCGCGATGGGTGAAAGTGTTGGCCGGGCGCGGAAATGAACTGGCCCGCGATGGCTTTATTTCCGTCTAGGCGCGTACGGGTAACCGCCTGAAATCTGTTCAGATTTTGTTGCCCAATCCGAGCCTCGGGCCGGACTCCTGGCTGGCCAGACGGGAAGCGGATATACAGCAGGTCGATCCCGGAATCTACCCCGGCCTACTTGCGGAACAAGTTCGCGCTAACGCATCCTACGTTCTGACGGTCGCCCGCCAGAGAGAAAACGTCGCACTGCGTTTCTACGACCTCCCGAATATTTACCGCGTTATCGTTACCGACAACGTCGCCTATCTCACAATATATAGCAACACCGAACACGGCCGGAACTCGCCCTGCATCGCCGCTCGCAGACCTGGATTGATGTACGACTTGGCTCTGCTCCTGTTCTCCACCGCATGGAACCACGGCCAATCGGCCCAGGACGTAGTAAATGCATAACCAAAGCCGCCCTCCCCTGACCCCTGCGAAGCTGATGGGCCTCGTGGACCGGGGTGACCTGGTGGCAAACTTCGGGATGCTCTCAGCCGGTAGTAGCGGACCTATACGATCACAGTTACTATAGGCCGCCACGGAAATGACAGCAACATCTACCGGGCTCGCATCGAAGGCAGGATGTCGACGATGGCAAATAACGCCGTGGTCTCGGTGAGGCTGGACCGCGACGCTGGTGCTGCCTACTTGCGCCTGAGCACGAAGAGCGTCGCTAGCGCCGTCGAGTTCAGCAAAGACGTCTACGTCGACCTCGATGAGACAGGCGATGTCGTCGGGGTCGAGTTACCCGATCTCATGATCCACATCCCGATGGACGACCTGGCCTCGAAAACCACCTCCCGCAACTACTCCCCACCATGCAGCCAACATTCGGAACCAAATGGCGGTTGTGTACGTGTCGTCGCGTGCCATTCGGAACCGAATGGCGGTTGCGGTGGCGTGGAGGGTGTTCGACATGAGCGCACGGACGCTCGTACAAACCCTGAACGGTGATACCGTCCGACAGTCACAGAGCACCAAGGGCTGCTATCCGTGGTTGGTCCAGTCCAACCAGGGTTTGCTGTCGAGGTAGCGGCCTACCCGCTCGGTGTAGCGCTCCGCGCCGGGGTCTTTCCAGTGGCCAGACCAGTGCCAGCCCACGCAGTCCCGGATGTCGCCGGGGCCGTAGTCGTCGTGTAGGTAGGTAACCCAGCCCTCGTAGCAAGCCCGGATGCGGGCGCCGTAGTAGTCGACATTGAACGCGGTGCTTTGCTGCGACAGTGGGTAAGAGCCAGGCAAGTCGATGTCCTTGAGTTGCATGATCCCGAAGCTCGTCGGGCAGGGTGGCGTGGCGCCGCCGACGCAGTCTTTGGCGTTGTCCGATTCGTCGGAGACGGTGCTCTGTCGCCAGTCGCTCTCCTGGACCGCCACTGCCTTTAGCAGGTCGGCGTCCAGGCCCCACTTGCAGGCCCCCGAGGTGAGAATCTCACCCGTGGTGCCGGTGAATTTGCCGTCGATGCGGGGCACGAACTGCTGGTTGACCTGCTCGGTGAAGTCCTTCCAGACTGGCATCGACATCCTGTCAGGAACGAACCGATTAGCTGCGGTGTTCTCAGGACGTGGTTCCCGCTGGTCCGCCTGGTCATGCTGGACTCTTGCAGCGCATTCCTGGCCCGAGGGCAGGTGGGCACCCACCGGAAGCGTGCCGGAGTCGTTCTCGCCGCGCCCTTGACCTTCCGAAGGTCCTTGACCTTCCGAAGGTCCTTGACCTTCCGAAGGTCCTTGGCCTTCCGAAGGTCCCTGGCTCGGGGAAGACTCTTGGCCAGCGGAGGGCTCCTGACCCGGAGATGGCTCTTGGCCCGCAGAGGTACAACCAGCGGTGAACAGCACCAAGACCAGCAGTCCGAGGGACCAAACCCGCATCGCCCGGGGCAGGCTCGACACCATCACCGGCGTACCTCGCACCCATCGTCGTCGCGCAATGTTATCTGCCATCTCGGTAGGATCGGATGGGTTTCCCCGGATCCCCTGCGGCGCCGCCGTGGTAGCGCTCGGCGCGACTGACTCACTCCTTTGGGCGAGGACGTTTGCGCCGAACAGGTGGCAGGGGAAGCCATGGTGCCTAGAAAAGTTACCTTAAGTAAGAAGGATCGATGATGTCCCCTCATTAGGCACACCTTAGGTGGTGTCCCTGGACAGGGCAACACGACATGGAACTTCCTGTGACGCAAGCGGAGCCCGGGCATGGCGGTGCTCGACAAGACGACCAGAGCGCGCCGCTCAACGAGCTCACCATGCATGCAAGATCAGAATCAGTAGGGTGGTGAGCACCGCCGACAGCAGCAGCGAGCCGAGGCAGCCCAGTCGGTTCGAGAAGAACAGGAACATCTGGTTATTTCCTTGTGGAGTCCGTTGGGGCACCGGCGACAATGCCGTCGTCGTGCAACCGCCCGATCTCCGCGCTGGACAGGCCGAGGACCCCGGCGAGGATCTCGTCGGTGTGCTGACCAAGCTGCGGTGCCGGAGCTGGGGGTAGTCGCGCCACCGCGGAGAACTCGAGCGGTGAGCCGGGCATGAGGTAGGTGCCGATGCCTGGCTGATCGACCGCGGCGAACATCGGGTTGGCGGGTGAGCAACGCGGATCAGTGGTGACCAGCTCAGCGAAGGTCTGGTACGGCCCCCAGCACACGTCATGCGCATCGAAGACCTCGCGGACCTCGGACAGCGTGCGGCTGCTGACCCACGGCTCGACGAGCGCGCCGATCACGTGGCGCGCGGCGAACCGATCACCCTCCTTCCCCAGGTCGACCCCGAGTAGCTTCTCGACCTGGGCGCAGGCGTCACTGATCCCAACCGCAGCCACCAGGCTGCGCCACTGCCGAGGGGTCAGACCGACCACCATGACCCGCTTGCCGTCCTTGGTGGCGAAATCTCGACCGAACGCGCCGTACAGGTCGTTGCCGTATCTCGGCCGCTCACTCTTGTTGATCTGAACCTCGGCGATGTTCCCGAGGTGCCCGGCCATGGCGAACGCCACGTCGGCGAGTGCGAGCCGGACGAACTGGCCGATGCCCGCGATCCGCCGCTTGCGCTCGGCGGCCAGCAGCCCGGTCGCGGCCAGCGTGCCGGTGATCGCGTCCCAGGCCGGCAGCAGGTGGTTGACCGGCGTAGACAGGCTGGCCGGACCGGTGGTGCAGGGGAAGCCGGCGGCGGGGTTGACCGTGTAGTCGACTGCGGACGAGCCGTCTGGGTTGCCGACAATGTTGACCATGATCAGGTCGGGGCGTCGGGCCGTGAGCGTGGTGAAGTCCAGCCAGCCCACAGCCGGGAAGTTTGTCAGGAACAACCCCGCATCGTCGCCGGGAGCGGTGATCAAATCAGTAAGCAGCGCCTTGCCCTGCGGCGATCGCATGTCAACCGTGATCGAACGCTTGCCCTTGTTCAGCCCTGCCCAGTACAGGCTCTTGCCGGCGGCGGTGATCGGCCAGCGGTGGGCGTCCAGGCCACCGCCGATCGGGTCGAACCTGATCACGTCCGCACCGAGCTGGGCCAGGGTCATCCCGCCGAGTGGCGCCGCCACGAAGGCCGAGCCTTCCACCACCCGCATCCCCGCCAGAATCTCGCTCATTTCCCACCTCACTTACCGTGCGAGCGCAACGAACCGCCAGTCCAGCACCGGCACCTGCGCCGCAGCCGGATCACCAGCATCGGCCGCCGGGCAGCCGTGCACCACCGCTCGCAGGTCGATCAGTTGGTAACCGGCACGCTGGTGAACGGCCTCGACGCGCAGTTCGGTGCGCAGCACATCACCCTCGAACACCGGGCCAGTGTGCTCACAGCTGCGCCAGGCCACGATCGTCACCAGATCGGGCAGCGCTCGAGTGGCATGCGCGCCAGCGATCGAGATGGTGTGCCCGCCGTAGACCAGGCGACGCCCGTACGCCGACGCGCCGGGGTCGGTGTGCGTGGCCGCGAGGTTGAGCGTGGCCCTGGCCAGCTCAGGGGCACCGGTCACGGTGTCGCGCACCTCAATGTCATAGACCGTGCCGGGTGCGGTCACGGTGGGTCGGAACGCGCTGAGCTGCCAACCCCACGGCAGGTCGGTGACGGGGTCAGCGTCGGCGGGGATTTCCTCGAAGCTGTCGGCATGCCCGGTGGTGACGTCAGGGTCGCGCAACGGGATCATCGGGCAACGCCAGAAGTCGAGCACCGGCTCCGCGCACTGGTTGGCGACCTGAACCCGCAGCACGGCCAACCCGGTCGCCGGCCGCCCCGGTTTCGGGCGGTTCTGGCGCAGCGCGACGACCTCCGTGCGGGTGCGCAGCGTGTCACCGAGGTGCACCGGGCGCAACAGGCGAAGGCCCCGGTAGAACAAGTTGCCCCGGACCCGTTGCGACGGCGACGTGGTCTGGCCGATTGCGACGTGACAGACCAGCGTGGGATGGGCCAACGGCTCGGTGCGGCCGGTGACCGCCGCAGAGAGCTCGTGATCCAGCGGCAACCGGAGCCGGTCGCCGGACAGCGCCTGATGCAGAACGGCATGCCCCTGGGTCAGGGTCAAGCCCGGGGCGTCGGCGAAAACCTGCCCCTGCGCCAGGTCCTCAAAATACGGCCCGCCGACCCGTACCCGGTTGTCCGCCATCGTAGCCCCATCGTACGGCCGCCGACGCCATGATCGTTCAGGTCCTTTTCTGGGGTGATGGGTCACCACGGCACATTGTCATCGCGACGAGCGCGACCCGCATCACCGGGCGCCTGCGCTGCGGCGACACCCTGGGCAGGCCTGGGCGGGGTCGGGCGGCTCGCCGCGCAGCGCCGTCGCTCCGCGCAACAGCTCGCGAGGGCGGAAGCGGATGCCACAGGCGGCGGTGACCGTGCCGTCGGGGTGCAGCAGCGTGCCACGGTGGGTGTCCCGGTCACCGATCGAGCGCAAGTACCACGCCATCAGGTGCTCCGCTCGCACACCGGGCAGTGGAAACGCGCCGGAGCGGTGAGGGTCAGCGGAAGCACCCGCACACCACACAAGGCGACATAACGATTTCCCGCGAGGAAAGCCTCCCTGGTGACACGATGCGCGGCGCCGGTCACCCCGTCAGTCAACACCACAGTCCCCGCCGGCACAGGGGTGACGGGCGGTCGGACGCGACGGCCCAGGATCGCCCGCAGGGTGGCAACACGACGGAAGCAGTGTCTTTCTGGCATAACAGCTCCCTCCTGACTTGCCTACACACTCGATGTGTGTAGACCCCTGGGCTGCCACACCACCGCCACACCGCTGATCCGTCTTGGTCAATCCCCCGTCCAGTGGCACGCTTACCGGAGGACCACCAGGAGGGGAGCCCGACCCAAGCCCATGTCCGACCAGCACCCGGCCCGAATGGGCTTGCGAATCGCCGAGTTACGCAAGATCCACGGGATCACCCAGCAGGCGTTGGCCATGCGCGCCAAAGTGTCGTATTCGCTGCTGCGCAAGGTCGAGCGCGGCGAGCGACCGGCGTCACCGTCGTTCATCGCGGCCATCGCCCGAGCACTCAACGTCAGTGTGCTCGACATCACCGAGCAGCCCTACGGGGCCCGCGACGCGCACCCAGCATCAGCGCAGGCCGGAGTTCCGGCGCTGCGGCAAGCCCTGGTCGAGGGCGACGACCCCGAGCTGGACACCTCGCCGCGTAGCCTAGAGGACCTGCGCGCCGCGGTGGCCGAAGTCAAGGAGTGCGATCGCCGGAGCAAATATGCTGAGGTCGTCCGAGCGCTACCCGATGTACTGCGCCACCTGCACCGGGCCGTGCTCGATCTGCCCAGCAACGAACGTCCCGGCGCTCATGACGTGCTCGCCGCTGCCTACTCCTATGCCATCACCGGCCTGTACAAGCTGGGACACCTCGATTTGTCGCATCTCGCCGACGAGCGCGCCCGCGCGGCCGCAGCACATGGCGATGACCCGCTGCGGGCTGCTGTCGCAGAGTGGAACCACTCCCTGATCCTGATGTTCGACGGCGCCTACCCCGCAGCACTGCGCAGCATCGAGCGGGCCGACGCCATCGTGGACCTCGCACCAGCGACTCCGGCCATACCTGCGGTACGGGGCGCGCTGCACCTGCGGGCCGCAATCATCGCGGCCCGCGCCACCAACTCCGGCCTGGCCGCCGAGCACCTGGTCGCCGCGCGGTCGCTGGCGGTCGACGGGCAGGACGAGGCTGACTTCTACGCCACTAGGTTCGGTCCGACCAACGTGACCATCCACGAAGTCGCCGTACCGATGGAACTGGACGACGGCACCACCGCCGTCACTCGGGCCGCCAAAGTGACCCTTCCGGCGAGAACCCCGCCGTGCCGGGTTGGGCACTACTGGATCGACCTCGCCCGAGCCTGGCTGCTACATGGAGATCGGTCCCGGACGCTGGACTCACTGCAGCAAGCCCGCCGGATCGCCCCCCAACTCACCCGCTACCACCCCCAGGTCCACGAGACCGTGCACGTCCTCGCTGTCCGGGACGCCCGATCCACCACCAGCCTCCGGCACTTCGCCGCCTGGTGCGGCATCCAAACCTGACCAACAAGGATCATGAACGACCACGGCCAGCCAGTCCTCTACGCCATCGTCACCGGTTCCCCCGCCGCCCGCGACATCGGCAAGCTGGTAGACCTCGCCCAGGCCGACAGGTGGGATGTCTGTGTGATCGCAAGCCCAAACGGGTACCAGTTCATCGACGCTGACGCCCTCGCGGCCAAAACCGGCCACCCCGTGCGCCACCAGTACAAGCAACCCGACGCACCCGACGTGCTCCCACCCGCCGACGCCATGGTGGTCGCACCGATCACCTGCAACTCACTGGCCAAATGGGCGGCAGGCATCTCCGACACCCTGCCACTGGGCCTACTCGTGGAAGCCGTCGGCAAACGCCAACCCGTCGTGGCCATGCCATTCAGCAATCGGGCACAGATCAATTTCCCGGCGATCCACGACGCCATGAACAAGCTCACCGTCTGGGGTGTGGCGGTCCTGGTCGGCGACGACATCTACGAACAACACCAGCCCGGTACCGGCGACAACTACATCCACCTGTTCCCCTGGCACCTAGCCTGGCAGGCACTCCTCCACCACCCATGGCTCGACCCGGGCCTGTCCCGGCCGTCTTCATCGATCTGAACAGCGTGGGCGCGACCTCCCGCGTCCCGTACCGCCTGCTCAACCTCCGCTGCCTGATCAGCGCTGCGCACGAAGTTGAACACCACCGTGGCCCCCTCAGCCGCCAACCGCTGCACAATCGCGCGACCGATACCTCTTGACCCACCGGTGACCACCGCGCCTTTGCCGGCCAACACGCCCATCTCGAGGTTTCCCCCTCCGTAGCTATTGACACCCTTCGCCGCCGCTGAACAGGTTGTCACCGACGCGCCGGGGTGAGGGGAATCCGGTGCGGGCATGCTGATCTTAGCGATCCACGGGGGAAGGAGAACCCGGCACCATGCGGGCAAGCCGGGACGGTTGGTGGCTCTTGATCATCATACTGTTGGCGGTGGCACTCTTCGGCGTGGTCACCGCCCTGCTGCTATCGCTTGATCCGAAAACCTCCGGGGCGGAGGCCGTTCGGACCGGAGGGCTGGTGTCTGCGGCGGTCGTCGCTCTGTACGCCCTGTGGCTCAACGACCGTCGGCGACGGGTGGAGGAATCTCGTCACGAGTTGGAACGGAGGAGCCACGAACAGGATCGGGAGCGGGTGGCCGACGAGCGGTTCGCCCGTGCGGTCGAGCTTCTCGGACACGAGGCCGACCAGGTCCGAGTCGGTGCGCTACACGCGTTGGCCGGTCTGGCCCGCAGCCGGCCGGCTTACGTCCAGACGGTGCTCGACGTGGTCTGCTCATACTTGCGCCGCCCCTTTGACCACCCGGATTACGTGCGGGACCGGATGGGTGAGCGTCCCCAGTGGGCGCCGGCAGACGAACGGGACGCCGACCGGGAAAGACAGGTCCGGCTGGCGGCGCAGCGGGTGATCAGCGAGTTGGTGCCCGACTGCCACCGCAGCGCCGACACGCCTCCCGACTTGGATCTCAGCGGCGCGGTGCTGGACTACCTGGACCTGTCCGGCAAGATCATCCATACGCTGGTGCTGCGGGATACGCAGCTGCACGGCACCAATCGATTCAGTGCAGCCGAGATCAGCGGCGACGTGTGGTTCACCCGTGCCGCGGCATACGGCAGGCTAGAGTGTGACGGTGTAATTTTTTACGGCGGAGGCAACTTTCACCACCTGATCGCACACAATCGAGTCTCGTTCAAGGATGCCCACTTCCGGCAGGGTGCGGTGTTCTTGTCCTCGGAATTCCACGGGCCAGTGACCTTGGCCGGCAGCGCGTTTGACAAATCCATAGACCTGCGACGCACCGTGTTCCGCGATGACCTCGACCTCCGTGGCCGATTGCCTTACCCTATTCGCCCAGGTACGGGCGGGATGACGGTGGACGCCAGCCGCGACATTCGCCTTCCCGACGGCTGGATGGTGCGCGAGGACGGGCGGATCGGTCGAATCGACGGTCCCGACGCTCAACTGTGACCTGTACAACGTATACGTCGTCAGTATATCCTGGCAGCGTTCAGCGGAGAGCGACGATTTCGAGAGGAGGATGCCGTGAAAATTCCCCAGGTTTGCTTTCCTGGAGCGACACGGCTCACGCTGGCCTGCTGGTACGGCGCGGGTCGTGGCGACGGGATATACCTGGGCACCGCATCCTCCCAGCTTGCTCCGAAGGACAAGTAGCTTATTACGCCTTTCCCTCGGGGGCTGGGGTCCGATACGCATCAGGACCTCGCCGCCACGCCCCGCGCTCTTGCCCAGTCAAGCCCCAGAGAGCCCAGTCAAGTCCGACGCGGCCGAGTTAGCATCAACGCGCGCCATGCCCCCAGGACACCATCGTTGAACTGGACGAGGTCCGAGGTATGTTGACCGCTGGGTCGGGTGCACGGTAGTTTGCCCCGCCCGCGTGAAGGAGACCTATGACTGACCCCCGGCCGTGGCCAGGCGCCGCCCACCCACTGGGTGCTACCTACGACGGCGCAGGCACCAACTTCGCACTCTTCTCCGAAGTCGCGGACACCGTGGAGCTGTGCTTGTTCGACGGCCCGTCCAGCAGCAGCCCGTCCAGCAGCTTGTCACATGGCAGCGACGCGAAACCGACAGAGACCCGGGTCCGGCTACCCGAGGTCGATGGGTTCGTCTGGCATGGCTACCTACCCGGCGTCGGGCCTGGCCAGCACTACGGATATCGGGTGCACGGCCGGTACCATCCGGCTTCCGGGCAGCGGTGCAACCCGGCCAAGCTGCTCATCGATCCCTACGCCAAAGCGGTGTCCACCGCCGCTGGTCATGCCGCCGCTGGTCATGCCGCCGCTGGCCAGAACGGAGTCGACTGGGACGAGTCGCTCTTCGGTTACCGATTTGCTGATCCGAAACAGCGCAATGACGCCGACTCCGCCACGCACGCGCCCAAGTCGGTGGTGATCAGCCCGTTCTTCGATTGGGCCAATGACCGGCACCCGCGCACGCCCTACCACGAGACAGTGATCTACGAAGCGCACGTGCGCGGCCTGACCATCGCCCACCCAGAGATCCCCCCGGACATGCGTGGCACCTACGCCGGCCTCGCACACCCAGCAATGATCAACTATCTCACCGTGCTGGGCATCACGGCGGTGGAGCTGATGCCGGTGCACCAATTCATCACCGACCACCACCTCGCCGAGCAGGGCCTGACCAACTACTGGGGCTACAACACCATTGCGTTCTTCGCCCCGCACAACGGCTACGCCGCGGCGGGCACCGTCGGAACACGGGCGCATGAGGTGGTCACGCAGTTCAAGTCCATGGTCCGGGAGCTGCACGCGGCAAACATCGAAGTGATTCTCGACGTGGTGTACAACCACACCGCCGAGGGCAACCACCTGGGGCCGACACTGTCGATGCGTGGCGTCGACAACCCCGCCTACTATCGCCTGGTCGAAGATGATCTCCGTTACTACACGGACTACACCGGCACCGGCAATTCGCTCAATGTGCGCCACCCGCACACCCTTCAGTTGATCATGGATTCGTTGCGGTACTGGGTCCTCGACATGCACGTCGACGGCTTCCGCTTCGACCTCGCTTCCACGCTGGCTCGCGAGTTCTACGACGTGGACCGACTGGCCACGTTCTTCGACCTGGTTCAGCAGGACCCGGTGATCAGCCAGGTGAAGCTGATCGCCGAACCGTGGGACCTCGGGCCGGGCGGCTACCAGGTGGGCAAGTTCCCCGCGCTGTGGACCGAATGGAACGGCAAGTACCGCGACACGGTGCGGGATTTCTGGCGCGGTGAGCCGGACACGCTCGGCGAGTTCGGCTTCCGGCTCACCGGCTCCTCCGACATCTACCAAAACGACGGGAGGCGGCCCTACGCGTCGATCAACTTCGTCACCGCGCACGACGGGTTCACCCTCACCGACCTGGTGTCCTACCACGACAAGCACAACGAGGCCAATGGCGAGGACGGCCGGGACGGCACCGATGACAACCGGTCCTGGAACTGCGGGGTAGAGGGCCCCACCGACGACCCCGAGGTGCTGGC
Organism: Pseudonocardiaceae bacterium; assembly: GCA_049673305.1. Classification (GTDB taxonomy): domain Bacteria; phylum Actinomycetota; class Actinomycetes; order Mycobacteriales; family Pseudonocardiaceae. The sequence continues at coordinate 15,101 of JBATXM010000219.1, forward strand.
CTTACGGGCCCGACAACGGCGCAACATGCTGGCCACCCTGTTACTGTCCCAAGGTATCCCGATGCTGCTGCACGGCGACGAGCTCGGCCGCACCCAGCAGGGCAACAACAACGTGTACTGCCAGGACAACGAGCTGTCGTGGGTGGACTGGGCCGGCGCCGACCAGGAACTGGCCACGTTCACCTCGGCGCTGATCGCGATGCGCCGGGAACACCCGGTGTTTCGCCGCCGTAGGTTCTTCGCCGGCAGCCCGATCCGAGACGGCGACGAGCTGCGCGACATCGCGTGGTTCACCGAGTCTGGGGAGGAGATGACCAAGCACGACTGGGAGGGGGCGATCTGTCAATGTCTGACCGTGTTCCTCAACGGCGAGAGCATCCCGGGCGACGACGCCCGAGGCCAGCGGGTCATCGACAACTCATTTCTGCTCTGCTTCAACACCCACCACGAGGACATCAACGTGCAGCTGCCCGGCAATGGCTACGGACAGGAATGGACCGTCGTGCTGGATACCGCGACTGGTGAGCCACCAGGGACCCGTGGTCTCACCGCCCTCGGAGACTCCAAGATCACTATCACCGCCCGGTCGCTGGTCGTGCTGGAGCGCTCGGCATGACGCCATCACACTCAACCCCATGATGACTCCATCCTCGACCTACCGACTACAGCTCGGCCCGGGCTTGACCTTCGCTGACGCCGCTGCCGTGGTGCCCTATCTGGCCTCGCTGGGCGTCGGCGCGGTGTACACCTCGCCGCTGCTGGCCGCGATGCCAGGATCGGAGCACGGGTACGACGTAGCTGATCCCAGCCGGGTATCCGAGGTGCTCGGTGGGGAATCCGGCCGGCTCGCGTTGGTGGCTGCCGTTCGCGAGCACGGGTTGGCGCTGGTCGTGGACATCGTGCCCAACCACCTCGGGGTGGCCGACCCAATGGTGAACCCAGCCTGGTGGGATCTGCTGCGGCACGGGCCGTCCTCGCGCTTCGCGCGGTGGTTCGACATCACCGGCTGGCCGCTGTGCCTGCCCGTCCTGGCCGACTCCCCCGAACCCGACGCCGCCGACGCGCTGGCCGACCTGCGGGTGGACGGTGACGTGTTGCGCTACTACGAGCGCACCTTTCCGCTGGCACCCGGCACGGCCTGCGCCGATCCGAGGCAGGTGCACGAGGCGCAGCACTACCGGCTGGTCTCCTGGCGGGCCGACGTGGGTTATCGGCGCTTCTTCGCAGTCAGCGAGCTGGCTGCGGTCCGGGTTGAGGATCCTGAGGTGTTCGCCGCTACCCATGGTGAGGTGCTGCGCTGGGTCGCCAAGGGCGACGTTACCGGCCTGCGCGTTGACCACCCGGATGGCCTCGCCGACCCCGCAGGCTACCTGCACCGGCTGAGTGAACACGCTCCCGACACCTGGATCGTGGTGGAGAAGATCCTCGAACCGGGCGAGGAGCTACCCCGTTCCTGGCCGGTGTCGGGCACGACCGGCTACGACGCGCTCGCCGAGATTGACGGGGTGCTGGTCGACCCCGAGGGGGAAGCGGCGCTCACCGCGCTGGACACTGAGCTGACCGGAATCCAGACCGACTGGGCACGGTTGGTGCACGACTGTAAGCGTGACGTGGCCACCGGCATGCTCGGCGCTGAGCTGCGGCGCTTGGCCGCGCTGGTCCCCAACGTCACCGACGGGGCCGACGCGCTGGCCGAGGTGTTGGCGTGCTTCCCGGTCTACCGCTCATACCTGCCCGATCATGGGGTCGAGCATCTGGAGCAGGCGCTGGCGGCCGCTGCGCACCAGCGTCCTGATCTGGCCGCGACACTAGCGGCGCTCTCGCCGCAGCTGCGGGATCCCCGCGACGAGCTGGCTATCCGGTTCCAGCAGACCTCCGGCGCGGTGATGGCCAAGGCAGTTGAGGACACCGCCTACTACCGCTGGACCCGATTCGTCGCCCTCAACGAGGTGGGTGGAGATCCGGCGCGCTTCGGGCTCGAGCTCGACGCCTTCCACGCCGCCGCGGCACGCCGCGAGGAGATCGCCCCGCAGGGGATGACCACGCTGTCCACCCACGACACCAAACGGTGCGCTGACGTCCGAGCCCGGCTGGCGGTGCTCTCCGAGCTACCGGATTGGTGGGCCGACGCGGTCCGGGAGTTCACCAGGCTGGCCCGTGCCGCCGGTGCCAGCGTGCCCGACCCGGCGCTGGGACACCTGCTCTGGCAGACCCTGGTCGGGGCATGGCCGCTGCCACCAGACCGGCTGCACCCCTACCTGGACAAAGCGATGCGCGAGGCGCGGACCCGCACCAGCTGGACTGATCCAGATGAGCCGTTCGAGACCGCCATGCATGACCTCGCCGACGCTGCGCTGAATGACCCTGCCTTGAGCTCCGCGCTAGCCAGGGTGGCGGCACGGGTCATCCCGCCCGGACGGTCGAACTCGCTGTCCGCCGTGCTTGTCCAGCTGGCGATGCCTGGTGTGCCGGACACCTACCAGGGCGGTGAGCTGTGGGATCTCTCGCTGGTGGATCCGGACAACCGCCGGCCGGTGGACTTCACCGAACGAGGCAAGCTGCTGGCCCGGATCGACCACGGCTGGCTGCCTGAGGTAGACGACTCTGGCGCGGCCAAGCTGCTCGTGGTGTCCCGGACTCTGCGCGCCCGGCGCGAGCACCCCGAGCGATTCACCGGCTACACCCCGCTGCGCGCCACCGGTCCTGGCGCACCACACGTCGTCGCGTTCGCTCGCAACGGGGTGGTCGCGGTCGCCACCCGGCTGCCAGTCGGGCTGGCGGCTCACGGCGGCTGGGGCGAGACCACACTGCCCCTCCCCGAGGGCTCCTGGACCGACGCGTTCACCGGCTGCTCCCCATCAAGCCACGTGCCGCTGGCCGACCTTCTCACCCGCTACCCCGTCGCCCTCCTCCTCAACTAACGGTTGGCGGAAGTTACGTCAACCGTTAGTTACAGAAGGCGTGGGGATCAGTCTCGGCGCAAACCGGCGACGAGGTCCGCAGGCGTGACGGTGACCGGGAACGGTTGCTGCGCTTGCCAGGCCTGTTCGCCCGAGGGGCACCCGACCTCGACATAGCGGCCATCCACTAGGTCCAACGCGCGCAGCGACGGGGTTTTAGAATCCGGGTTAACCAGCCAGTACGACGCGACGCCGGCCTCCTCGTACGCGGACAGCTTCGACAATCGATCAATCCGCCGGGTGCTCGGCGAGAGCACCTCCACGGCCAGCACCGGAGGTTGCCCGAGGAACTTCCCACCCTCCACGGCAAACAGGTCATCACGCCGCGCGACCAACACATCAGGTTGCAACGCCGTCCCCCGCCCACGCCGCCACTCAAACGGCGCAATCACCACATGCAACTCCGGCGGGCACGCGGCGTATAGTGCCCGGGCAAGCGCAAACGCTACCTCCTGGTGCCACACCCCCGGTGCCGGACTCACCAGAAGTATCCCGTCCAGCAACTCGTAGCGGCGCCCGTCATCAGGCATCCGCTCAAGGTCCTCAACGGTGAACTCCCCCGCCGGACCGAACCCGTCCAACCCGCTGGCCATACCCCCATGCTGCCCCCTCGCCACGGTCATGACCAGACAATGCCATACAACCCCGACAAGATCGGTGTCCACATTTGTCTTACACTTCGTGCCATGGCCACGATTACTTTTCGACCCGATGACGAGAGCGCGCGCGCACTTGCTGCCCTCACCGCAGACGGAATGACGGCCTCTGCGGCCATCCGGGAGGCGCTGATCCACGAGGCGCAGCGACGTGCGGCAGCGCGGCTACGTGCCGAGGCCATCGCGCTGGCCCAGGATCCCGTCGATGCCGCAGAGGCCCGGCAGGTTCTCGCCGACCTGGAGCCGTTGCGTGCGTGGTGACGTCCATCGGTTGCGAGCATCACGCGAAGCACGCGGTCATGAACAGCAGGGTGCCCGGCTCGCCGTCGTCGTGCAGTCTGATCTGCTCCCGCTATCAACCTGGCTCGTCGCCCCGACCTCCACCGCCGCTCGACCCGCGTCGTTTCGCCCGGAGATCGAGGTCGCCGGGCGCATGACCCGTGTCCTGGTGGAACAGACGACCGCCGTGGACCCGCAGCGGCTCGGCGATCGGGTCGGACGGCTTGCCCTGCACGAAATGACGGAGCTCGACGCTGCGCTGCGCACCGTGCTCGGCTTGCCGTGAGCGTCTCCGGCCTGGTCCAGGCTTGCGCTGAAAGACCGCCTTACCGACCAGGCGATGGACCGGGCGCGGTCACGGTGATTGACGCAGGCCGGCGAGGAGCTCCGCAGGTGCGATGGTGACCGGGAACGGTCGCTGCGCTTGCCATACCTGCTCGCCCGAGGGGCATCCGACCTCGACATAGCGGCCATCCACTAGGTCCAACGCGTGCAGCGACGGAGCTTGCGGATCTGGGTCAACCAGCCAGTACGACGCGATGCCGGCCTCCTCGTACGCGGACAGCTTCAACAATCGATCAATCCGCCGGGTACTCGGCGAGAGCACCTCCACGGCGAGCACCGGAGGTTGCCCGAGGAATTTCCCACCCTCCACGGTAAACAGGTCATCACGCCGCGCGACCAGCACATCAGGTTGCAACGCCGTCCCCCGCCCACGCCGCCACTCAAACGGCGCGATCACCACATGCAACTCCGGCGGGCACACCTGATACAGCAGGCGGTACAGCGTCCCTGCTACTTCCTGGTGCCACACCCCCGGTGCGGGGCTCACCAGGAGTATCCCGTCCAGCAGCTCATAGCGGCGCCCGTCATCAGGCATCCGCTCAAGGTCCTCAACGGTGAACTCCCCCGCCGGACCGAACCCGTCCAACCCGCTGGCCATACCTCCATGCTGCCCCCTCGCCACGGTCATGGCCAGACAATGCCACCCAACCCTGACAGGATCGGTGCCCATGGACTTCACTGTGTGGGCCCCACTGCGCCAGCGGGTACGGGTCGTGGTGGACGGCGCCGAGCATGAGATGACCCAGACGACCGGTGGCTGGTGGTGCGCCGCCGTCCCTGACGCCGGGCCGGGGAGCGACTACGCGTTCCGGCTGGACGAGGAGGACACCCCGCTGCCCGACCCCCGATCCCGATGGCAGCCGGGCGGGGTGCACACGGCGTCGCGGGTCTACGACCACGGCGTCTTCCCGTGGACCGATCAGCGCTGGACCGGCCGGGCGCTGGCGGGCAGCGTGCTCTACGAGCTGCACATCGGCACGTTCACTCCAGCCGGCACCTTCGACTCCGCGATCGAGCGCCTCGAGCACCTCACCGAGCTGGGCGTCGATCTGGTCGAGGTGATGCCGGTCAACGCCGTCGACGGGCCCCGTAACTGGGGCTACGACGGGGTGGGTTGGTACGCCGTCACCGAGAACTATGGCGGACCCGACGCCTTCAAACGTTTCGTGGACGCCTGCCACGCCCGAGGGCTCGGCGTCGTCCTCGACGTCGTGCACAATCACCTCGGCCCTTCCGGTGCATACCTGGACCGCTTCGGCCCCTACTTCGCCGGGAGCAACATCTGGGGCCCGGCGCTCAACCTGGACGGTCCGCATTCCGACGAGGTACGCCGCTACGTCATTGACAACGCGGTGGGGTGGCTGCACGACTACCACCTGGACGGGCTGCGGCTGGATGCCGTGCACGCTTTGCGTGACACCCGGGCCACCCACCTGCTGGAGGAACTGGCCGCTGAGGTGGACGCCCTGGCCGCGTACCTGCGACGACCACTGTCGCTGATCGCCGAGTCCGACCTCAACAACCCAAGGCTGGTCACCCCGCGAGCCGCCGGGGGCTACGGGCTGACCGCGCAATGGGACGACGACATCCACCACTGCCTGCACGCCACGCTGACCGGCGAACGGCAGGGCTACTATGCCGACTTCGGCGCGCTGCCCGACCTGGCCCGCACCCTGCGCGGCGCGTTCTTCCACGACGGGCGCTGGTCAGGCTTCCGGCAGCGCACCCACGGCCGCCCGGTGGACACGGCACACCTGCCCGGCTGGAAGTTCGTCACCTATCTGCAGAACCACGACCAGGTGGGCAACCGCGCCACCGGCGACCGGATCTCCGCTACCCTGTCCCCCGGCCTGCTGGCCTGCGGCGCGGCGCTGGTGTTGTGCTCCCCGTACACACCGATGATCTTCATGGGCGAGGAGTGGGGCGCAGCCACCCCGTTCCAGTTCTTCTCCTTCATGCCCGACGCGGGGCTGCGCGAGGCCATCCGCCAGGGCCGCTACGCCGAGTTCGCTGAGCACGGGTGGGACGAGACGGATGTCCCCGACCCGAACGACGAGCAGACTTTTCGACGCTCCCAGCTGGACTGGTCCGAGCCCGGTGCCGAGCCACACGCGATGCTGCTGCACATTTACCGTGCGCTGATCGCGCTGCGCAAGTGCCGCCCGGAACTGTCTGATCCCCGGCTGGATGCCTTGGGAGTCGAGGTGGACGAGCAAGCCCGCACACTGGTGTTGCGCCGGGGCTCGTTGCGGGTGGTGGTCAACCTGAGCGGGCAGCCGGCCACCGTTGCGCTAGATGGCCAGCCCACTCAGGTTCTGCTCGCGTCCGGAGAGACCACCACAACGCAGGACACCGTGCAGCTAGCCGGCGAGTCCTTCGCCGTGGTGACGCTGTGACGTCATGACCTGAGTGGCTTAGCGGAAGAGCTTGCGCAGCAGCGCCAGCACGATGAGCGCGCCGAAGGCCATCAGCGAATAGCGCACCTTCGGATTGGCCAGGGTGGTCTCCACCTGCTCCTTGCCAGCCGCGATGAACCGCTGGGGATCAGCCCGGGTACCGATCTCCTGCAGCGTCGCGGCCAGCGCATCGCGGGCCTGCTCAATGTCGCGTTCAATGATGTCGGCGTCGCGGGCCATAGAGTCCTCCTCGCGCGGGTATGCGTGCGGCACACCGTAGCCACTCGTGTGCCCAGGTGGCGAAGCCACCCCATCGTGACCGGGTGCCGAAGCCACCCCCTCCGAGCGGTACCGTCAGGCCTCGTGACCGACAACGCCCCGCTGTCCCCCGGCGACACCGCCCCGGAGTTCACCCTGCCCGACGCCGACGGCAAGCCCGTCTCGCTGTCGGACTACCGCGGCCGGTCCGTGGTGCTCTACTGCTACCCGGCGGCGGCCACCCCCGGCTGCACCACGCAGGCCTGCGACTTCCGGGACAACCTCGCCGAGCTGGACACAGCCGGTTTCGCGGTACTCGGCATCTCGCCAGACCCGCCGGCGAAGCTGGCGAAGTTCCGCGACGCGGAAGGCCTCACCTTCCCGCTCCTGTCGGATGTGGACCGTTCCGTACTCACCGCCTACCGCGCCTACGGCGAGAAGAAGATGTACGGCAGGACAGTCACCGGCGTCATCCGATCCACCTTCGTGATCAACCCGCAGGGCCACATCACCACGGCGCTGTACAACGTGCGCGCCACCGGTCACGTCGCCAAGCTGCGCAAAGACCTCGGAGTCTGACGCAGCCCATCACGCAGCATTGCGTATCGAACTCTTGTTCGATAAAATTAGGTATGCCTTGCCGCCGAAGCTGGACAGACGAGCAGCTTTGCGCCGCAGTGGGGTCCAGCGTGAAGCTGAGCGAGGTGTACGCGAAGCTCGGGATCGTAGCTGGAGACTACGACGGTCTCCGTCGCCACATCGGGCGACTCGGTCTCGACGTGTCCCAGTTCTGCCCCGCTCCCATCAACGTCCGTCCACGTCCTCGACGGTGGACCGAGCGTGAGCTGGCTGATGCGGTGGCAGCTAGCCGCTCTCTGGCCGAAGTCATGCGTCGCCTCGGCTACCAGGCGAGTTGAGGCATACACCGTATGCTCGTCGGACATATCAAGAGACTCGGCCTTGAAAGCTCACACTTCACCGGTCAAAGGTGGGCGCGGGGTCGTACCTTCGCAGGTCGCAGCGTACTCCCACTGATCGAGGTCCTCGTCGCCAACTCGCCCTACACGAACAACGCACGCCTACGTAGGCGATTGATCAACGCTGGCTTGAAGGAACAACGATGCGAGGGATGCAGCCTGCAACGATGGAGTGGCAAGGACCTCCCTCTCGCGCTCGACCATATCAACGGTGACCACACTGACAACCGGCTGGCGAACCTCCGTATCCTCTGTCCTAACTGCCATGCGCTCACCGATACTTGGTGCGCCCGTAACCGCAAGCCGGCGTAGCCCAACGGCAGAGGCGCGGGTCCTAGGAACCCGTCAGTGTGGGTTCGAATCCCACCGCCGGCACAGCAACAGGTTGTTGAGTAAGTCGGCCGACTTCACGTCGGACAACTGCCACGCCGCGTGACTTGAACCTCACGGCCCTGGGGCCATGGGTGCAAGCCAACCCCGCCGGCCCACGGAGTCGTGTCCCAGCTCCGGCGTCAATGGGTCACGCGACGCCCCGGCGGAGAAACCATGTGACTCGCGAGAGACTTCTCCGCAAGGATGGGGTCTGACCGGACTTCGGCAAACGATCACTTGCCGTATGCTGATCAGTAATGATCTCCTGAGGAGGGTTTTTCGCTCAGGTACGGCTGCTTGTGGGATTCACGACCGCCGTTGAGGACGACGACTTCGTCCTGGAGCGGCTGACCGGGGAGCTCGCCGATGAACTCCGCGCGGCAGGCGAGGTGGGCTATGTGCCGCTGCCTGCCAGGCCGGGCGACAAGGGTGTGGCCGAGGTTGCTGTCGCCACGCTCAGCGTGCTCACCGCAGTGGACCCGGCCTACCTGCGGGTGCTCGTCGACGGTGTCGTGGCGTTCACCAACCGCAATGCTGGGCGCCGGGTACACCTCAAGGTCGGTGACACCGAGCTCACCATCGACCGTCCCACTCGAGGTGAGGTCGAGACGGTCATCAAAGCCGTGCAAAGTGCCATCGAAGGCGAACAGCCCTGATGGGCCGCCATGCCCTGTTGCTGGGCACCGCCACGTTCCACGCTGACAGGGCACTGGCGGCGCTGCCAGCGGTGCGCCACGACGTCGGCCAACTGAAGGCGCAGCTCGATGCCGCTGGCGCTTTCGACAGCGTTGACGCGCATCTTGACCTCGACCGGGAGCGGCTGACCGCAGTTGTCGAGGAGTTCTTCGGCGCCCGCCGAGTGGGTGATCTCGCTCTGCTGTACTACTCGGGGCACGGGTTGATGGGCGAGGTTGACCGTGAGTCTGTGTTCCTCGCCGCGACCGACACTCGGCGCGAGCAGTTGCACACCACCGCGCTGGACACCGACGGCGTGTTGCGCCACCTGTTGAACATCACGCACGCCAGTCAGAAAGTGGTGCTGCTGGACTGCTGCTTCTCTGGCGCGTTTGGGGCGCGCAACCGGTTCCGCGGTGGTGTACGGGAGGAGCCGCGCCGCAGGATGCGCCAGCAGGGCACCTTCATCCTCACCTCCAGTACGCACGCGAGAGCAGCCAAGACCCAGGGCGACGATCGCCCCTCGGTGTTCACCGAGGCGGTGCTCACCGGGCTGCGTGGTTCGGCGGTGACCCCGAACGGCGAGCTCTGGATCACCACGAATGACCTGGCGCGGTACGTGCAGGGGCAGCTGGCTCGCGATCCCCGCCTGCAGCCGGTCGAGTCGAGCGAGGGCGTCACCGAGCCCATCAAGCTGGCGACAGTCGAGCCAGCGGGCGAGACCACGCCTCGCACGACGCCGCAGCGCTCACACACCGACGCCGACACGGTGTTCAACGCGGACCAATGGCGACGGCTGCTGTGCTACTACACCTTCTGCCTGGAACGCGCGGCGGTGTTGGAGTCCTTCATCGACATCAACGCGCGGCAGGCGTATCAGTCGATGCCGGCGGGTGCGGAGCGGGTGTTTGCACGCGAGGCGACGGATCGGGGCGGCACTGGAGAAGCCGTCGCTTTCGGCCAGCGGGGCGCGGCTGACGGTCACCAGCTGCGGTACGGGTACCCGGTGCACGTCCTGCCCGGCACACGGAAGGACTCGGGGCCCCGGTTCGCGCCACTGCTCGTCTGCGACGTGACGCTCACGCCAGAAGGGGGGCTGCTTGCCACGCTGCCGCCGCAACTCAACCGGGCACTCGCCCGGCACCTCCAGCTGAGCGACGTGGAGATCGACGACCTGGTCCAGCGGGTTGAGGAAACATTCGTCCCTGGCGAGGCCGACGCGCTCGGCGAGACGGTCCGGTGCTTGCTGGAGGTGCTCAGTGTCGCGGCTGCCGTTCCTCTTGATCCGGCCGCGCTCACTGGGACGGTGACCGCAGGGCCACTCAACCGGGTGCAGAACACGGCGGTGCTGTACGGCGCCGGCCCCAGTGGCGCCGCACGGCAGTTGATCGAGGACATGCGCGACATCGCGAAGGATCCCGCGAAGATCGACATGACCGCTCTCGACGCGCTCGCCCGAGAGACTGTGGCCGATGAGCCGCCCGCCACGCCGGTGACCATCGTGGCACCGGACCGGCTCAATGAGGCCCAGGAGCAGATCATCCAGGCCGCGATGTCCCATCGGCTCACCGTCGCGCAGGGACCGCCCGGCACTGGAAAGAGCCAGCTCGTCACTGCTCTCCTCGCCACCGCCACTGCGGCGGGTCAGGCCGTGCTGGTCGGCTCCACCGGCAACCCGGCGGTGAATGAGGTAGTCAAGCGCATCGCCGACAGGGTCGGCCCCGGTCTGGTGGTGCGGACCGGCAACCAGGATAAGCGAGTCAAGGAGCCGGAACTGCTCGCCGGGCTGCTCACCACCCATGCCGGCGGCCGCTCCGGCGACGAGCACACCACCGAGGCAGAGCTGCGCCTCATCCAGAAGGAGATCACTGCGCTCCGTGACGAGCTCGATGATCGACGTCTCTTCGAGCGGGATCTTGCCGAACTCGCCACCGAGCAGCCGGCCGATGACCGCGACGAGCTCGCGTTGCCGGCAGAAGAGGCGAAACTCGTTGCCCTCGTCGACCTGGCGGACCGGGCCGTACGCGGTGGCATTCTCGGCTGGTGGTGGCGCTGGCGGCTGCGCGCGTTTCACCTGGCTGACCGCGCGGCGGTCGAGGAATTCGCCCACCGGGTCACCGTCGAGCTGCGCTGGCGCAGTGGCCAGCGTCGCCTCGCCGAACTACCGGACGAGGCCACCACCTGATCCCGACTGGTCGAGCTGGTCACGGTGGAGCGCCCAGAGCACAGCCAACGGCTCTTGCGGGCCCAGCTTGGCCGCCGGGTTCGTGACGGTGCCGACCTGCTGCGGTTGCGCATCGAGGAGATGTCGAAAGAGAAGCCACAGACGTGGCGGGGGTTCCGGAAGCTGCTCGGTCCGCTCCCCGCCTGGGCGACCACGACGATGTCGGCTCGGGTGCTGCCACCGCAATCAGCGCTGTTCGACCTCGTCGTCATTGACGAGGCGGCACAATGCGACATCCCGGCTATCCTACCGATGCTCTACCGAGCCCGGCGCGCCCTGATCATCGGGGACCCGAGGCAGCTCGCGCCGGTGATCACCTTGCCGACGCAGGAGGAGCCACGCCAGCAGGCCGAAGCGGGACTGAGGAGCGAGTGGCTGGAATCACGGCGGTTGGTGTATACCCGATGCTCCGGCTATGACGCGTTCGCCGCCGTCGCCAGCCGGACTCACCTGCTTGACGAGCACTACCGGTGCCACCCCGACATTGTCGCTGGCCCGAACCGGCACGTGTACCAGGGGCGCCTCACCGTCCTGACCGACCTGGCCCGGCTCGCCGCACTGGCCGAGCCGGCGGTGCGGTGGCAGCACATCGACGGCGCGTTCACCCACGGTGCCAGCGGCTCCGGCACCAATCCACCGGAACTCCTGGCGATGGTGGCGGAAGTACAGCGCCTGCGGGCGGCATATCCGAACGCGTCGGTCGGCGTGGTGACGTCGCTGGCTGCCCAGCATCGCCAGCTCGAGACAAAGCTCGTGGCAGTCGGCCTGCCGAGCACTGAGGTCATGTGCGGGACGATCCACCGCTTCCAGGGCGGCGAGCGGGACATCATGGTGGTCTCACCGGTCGGCGCACACGGCGTGCGGGAATCCACCCGGAATTGGCTGGTCCACCAGACCAACCTCTGGAACGTTGCCATCACTCGGGCCAAGTCACAGCTCGTCGTGGTGGGTGACCACGCGTGGTGGGTGACCACGCGTGGTGGGCGGGCCAGCCGGGACTGCTGGCCGAGCTGGCACGCGGATCCGCCCACGGACAGACCAGCACGACAGCACTCCGTTCGGCAGCAGACAACCTACATGCCGCACTGCGCCGCAGCGGCCTGCGGATCGAACGTGACGTCACGCTGACGGGCCGGCGGTACGACATCATGATAGGCGCTCCGGTAGCCACCGTGGCGCTCGTGGTAGACGACCCCGAGGGCGACGCGGACGGGCGAGGACTGCGCAAGGTCCTGGCGGGGATCGACGTAGCGGCCACCACAGTGGCCGTGCGCCGATTACCGGCATGGCGTTGTTACACAGAGCCCGACCTGGTTGTTGCCGAGCTGGCCCACTCGGTGGCCATCCCGACCTTGGACCAATAAGCCCTCAGCCGCTGCCATCTTTCTTCGCTTCCTGCTGAGCCAACCCCAGCACATGCACCAGCTCATCAACCTTCGCGGAATCCATGATCGCTTCCCAGGTAAGCGGCGGCCAGCACAGCCATATCTTTCCGCGATATGTCTTCACGACCATGTTCACATCAATCCCCTCGGTGCCTTTGACAGAGACCTTGCGGGGCGTTCCCGGAGTAGCTGGCCGGCGCCGGTTGTCCTCGTGTTTCACGTCTACAACTCCGTTCCTGTGCTCGTCATCATCGCCACATGGGCGGCCCCAGAGTCGAGGCGATGCCATCCGGCAAGTGGCACCAACGGTGCGCTGGGACAGCCCGTACATCCCGGCCCTGGGGCCATAGCCGCAAGCCAACCTCGCTGGTGCGCGGCGGGACAGCGCAGGCACATGACAGCTCTCGGGCATCCACGTGCCAAGCCGCCGATTCGGTCACCCTGCTGAGCTAGTGTGCCGATCATGTCTTGGATCAGGTTCACGTCAGGGGGAATGGACACCGTGAAAGCCAAGCGCCACGCTCTCGTCCAGCGTCGCGAAATCCTCGGTCACAGCCAGGAAACACTCGCCCAGGAACTTGGCGTGGAACTCACGACCGTCGGGCGCTGGGAACGCGGCGAAACCTCACCACAGCCATGGGCGCGGCCCAAGCTCGCCGACGCCCTCGCGGTCTCGCTCGAGGAGCTGGATCGCTTGCTCGCTGAGGGCCAGCCACCCAAGGCGGTAAGCACCCCAGACACACTCGATGAGCCGGCCAACGACCCCGAGCACGATCCCGTGCTCTCGGCACCGTGGAGCCAACGAGGTACCGTCAAGGTGGCAGTCATGCTGAGAGGTGGTGATCGCCCTGTGGAGCGCCGAGGATTCCTTGCCTGGACGGGCACGACCCTGACCGCCCCGGCACATCAGTGGCTGGTGCACGAACCAGGGCCGCTGGTGTCCGGGCTGTCCGGACGTCGAGTGTCGGCAGGGCTGGCAGATCGGCTTCCAGCCATGATCGCCGAGTTGCGGACGATGGACGACGCCGCTGGTGGCGGCAGTATGCTGTCGCTGGCACAGCACCAGTTCGGCTGGGTAGCCGGCCTACTCGACCGTGCGTCATACGACGAGTCCACCGGTCGCAAGCTGCATCTCGCGCTCGCCGAACTCGGGCAGCTTGCGGGCTGGGGCGCCTACGATGCCGGGCAGCCGGGACTGGCGCAGCGCTACTACGTCGCATCCCTGCGCGCCGCGCACACCGCCGACGACCGTCCCCTCGGCGCGTACACCCTGGGTTACCTGGCCTACCAGGCCACCCGTCAGGGGCGACCCGCCGAGGCAGTGACGCTCATCGAGACCGCTCTCGCTGGCGTACGTGGTCGAGAGACTCCAGCTTTGCTAGCCGAGCTATACAGCAAGCAAGCCGACGCCTTCGCCACCCTGAGCGAAACCGTAGATTGCACTACGGCGATGTCGAAGGCGCGCAACCAAATCGAGCACCTCAGCCCAGACGATGATCTATCCTTCCTCTACTGGGTGACCCCAGCGGAGGTCACCGCCTACGCGGGTCAGTGTCTTCTCCAATTGGGGCGCGCCGACCAGGAAACCGTGCTACTCGATGACGGCATCGCGCTGTTCGAGGAGTCATTTGTCCGAAACCGGCAGGCCTATGTGATTCACTTGGCCGATGCCCTGAGCCGACCAGGAGAGCAACGTGATCTTGACGCCGCCGCTGGTCGGGGCATGGAAGCCATCCACATAGCAGAGAGCCTTGACTCGACCTACAGCATTGACCTTCTCCGCAATCTCTATCGGCAGATGCAACCGCACACCGCAGTGCACGCAGTGCGAGACTTTTTGGACCAAGCACAGGCTCTGGTACAAGGTATAGGCGTCTGGTCATTTCTGTGGCGTGTTGACGTAGCGAGCCGAGAGGAGTTGCTCCGGTTGCGCTCACCAGCCAGGAACCGACAGAGTGCGGCGGATCCACAGCAAATTGCTACCATGGTAGTAGGGCGGTAGAATTTGGCACGTGGGTGCCGAGAAGTTGTCCTTTTTGCTCGACTCAGCTCTGGCCGCCACAGTATGGGCCGCTGCGGGCGAGCAGGGCGTGAGCGTCTCGCCGTGGCTCGCTGACGCAGTGCAAACCCGCCAGCGGAAGCTGCGCGAAGCGCTCGATGTTCTCGATGTTCTCGATGTTCTCGCGTCGGAAGAAGGCGAACTCGATCCTGCCGAGATCGACAGGTTGATCGCCGGCCCGACGGACCTCGCGTGTGGTCGTCGGAGCCGAAGGCGCAGCGTGACCCTGGCTCTGGACACCGGCGCACTCATCGCATTCGAGCACAGCGCCCGTTGCGAACGCCACAACCAGCACCACGGAGACATGTCGTTCACACCCACCTCGACCCCAAAGCGATCACCAGAAATTGGCGCTAGGCAGCTGCCGGATCGAGGATGGTGACGGCGGCGGCGTCCGCCGGTTCCGGTACCGGTTGCCCGGTCTCGCGAAGCAGAATGAGGTGCTCAGCCATTGCTTCCCGCATGAGTTGCCCAGTCTCGGCACGCGTGTCAGCCGCCGCCACAACACCCGGCAGATCTGGTGAGTACGATGAGTAGCCGTACTCGTCGTCTCCCTCGAACACGACCACGTAGCCTCTCAAGGCCGCTCCCTTCGCAGACCTGCAAGCTTGGCGAATGCTCGCTTCGGTCTTCGGCTTCAACGTAGCGCTCGGCTTGCCGGCAACAGTCACGAGACCCGGCTTGGAGGGATGAGCGAAGTGGCGATGCGAACCGGTGACCCGCTTCAGTGTCCAGCCATCCTGCTCCAGACAACGGACGACCTCAGCGACTTTCATTGGCACAGCGGGACGGTAGCTCGCCGGGCCGACAGTTCCGCAGGACCAAGTCATCGACGGCGCTGTGCCGCTGGCCATTCGTCGCCAGCCAGCGGAGCGTCGTGGGCTCAGCACGAGTCGCGCGGTGAGTCGGACGGTGCCGGGTGGATTACCCATTCTGGTCCGGGGCCATCGCGTGGTGCGGTGTGCTCGGCGTGCACAGCGCGCAGGGCGCGGATGTCCCGCACGGCATGCCGGCCGTCGGCGGATTGGATTGCCATCACCGCGATGTATTCGTCGTCGGGTAGCTCAAGACGAGCCCAGGGGGCGCCGTCGGGGAAAGACACCCGGAGCACCAGCTCCCACGGCAGGGTGCGGGACCCGAGGAGATTGCGCACCTCCACGCCCTGGGCATCGGCACGCACCCGGGGCCGGGCGAACAGCAGAGCTATCCCGGCCAACAACAGCCCCAGCAGCATCATGGCTACCTGGTCAGAGAGCCGGAAGTAGACACCGGTCGGGGTGCGCCGCAGCAGTACGGCGACCACCGCGAAAACCACGACCAGCACCACTGCGGCGGCGATCGCGATCCGACGGGCCTTGCGCGGCCGGGCCTCGAACACTGGGTGGGTCATGTCACGTCCCGCCTGGACCGGCGCAGCCCACGCAGCACCAGGGCCGTCTGCAGCGCGGCGACGCAGGACACAAAGCCCTTGTCCTCTGCTGAGGAGGGCAACCCGCAGCGGTCCAGGGCCTGCTCCTCGGTGTCACAGGTGAGCACGCCGTTGCCGACCGGGATCCCCTCGTCCAGCGCGACTCTGGCGAGCCCGGCGGTGACCGCGTCGCAGACGTACTCGAAATGTGGAGTTCCACCGCGGATCACCACCCCGAGCGCAACCACGGCGTCGTGGCTCCGGGCCAGTTCCTGGCACACCACGGGCAGCTCGACCGCGCCCGGCACCCGCACCACCGTCGGCTCGGTGATCCCAGCCTCGGCCGCGGCGGCACTGGCCCGGTCCAGCAGAGCGGTGGTGATGCGCTCATGCCACCGTGTTGCGGCGATGCCCAGGCTCAGCTCCACGCAGCGCGGTACTTCCAGCGCAGGTTGGCCGGTCCCGCTCATGATCGCAGCGCTCCCGTGGAGTCTAGCCCGTCGATGTGGTGGCCTAACCGGTCGCGTTTGGTGCGCAGGTAGCGCAGGTTCTCTGGGTTGGGTCGGATGGGCAGTGGGACTCTCCCGGTGATCGTCAGGCCGTAGCCTTCCAGGCCGGCCCGTT
>JBATXM010000220.1:0-7690 GCA_049673305.1 Pseudonocardiaceae bacterium
CGAGTTGATCGGTGCTCCCATCCCCCTGACCCTCGCCGGCACGTAGCCACGAACACCGACCCAGCCGACATCAAACCCGCAGCTCACAGCCACGCACGCCCACAAAGATCAAGTAAGTTCAGCTTAGTCTGTGTTTCGCCATCGGCCCCTGACCTTCGCGATCACAGCGCGGGCCCGGGTGAGGTGGCGTGGTTGGCCTCGGGCCTGCAGGGCGCAGCTCGCGCAGTTCGCGCGGCCCGACAAGGTGAGGCGGTCGTCGGCGAGGACCTCGCCGCACAACGCCGGGTACCGCCTGGAGCGCCGGTGCAGCGCAACGACCTCGACCGTGACGAGATGCCGGTACCCGGTGTGGGGATCGACGATGCCGATGGCCAGGGCCGGGCCGCTCACAGCGTGCTCCGGGCCGCGTGCCGTCCCGCCGAGGGCGTGCCCGGTCCCAGGGGTGGCCTGGTGTAGAACCCTTGCAGTCCCAGGTGGACGACGTACCACACTTCGCAGGGAAAGGGACGGCGCCAGAGCCGTCGCCAGGTGCCGTGTCGCCGCCGGCAGCCGTGACATCGCCCGGTGCGGGTGCGGATCTGGTGCTCGAAGAGCAGGTACCCGACGGTGGTGAGGATGTCGGGGGGGTGCCCGGCCCGCTCCAGCTCAGCGAGCTCATCCAAGATCGCGCGGACGAACGTGCCGGTGTGGGGTCGGTCGGTCAGCCAGGCCCGTGTTCGAGCGCAGAGCCGCCAGGGCACCGTGACCGGCGTCCGGACGGTTGACGCCGCCGGGTCAGTCCGGTCCTGGGGGTCGGTCCCGCGTTGGGGGGTGATCCGCGTGGTGGTCATCTGCCACCGTCCGTGGTGAGGACCCGCACGAGGTTGGGTCGCAGGACGACGATTTCCTCATCGCGGTCGAAGCGGAGGCACACCAGCTCATAGTCCCGGCCGAGGACTTGGCCCTGTTCGTGCAGCCGGAGGGCTTGTGCCCCGTGTTCCTCGTCCACCGCGATCTGCTCGACCCGAGCACCGAAGTGAATGGGGGTGCCGTCGATGTCGCGCAAGTCGGGAATACCGCCGCCGCGCTCTGGTAGTGGGCTCATCGTGGATGTTCTCCTCGAGTGGGGTGCTGCCCGCCCCGGGCCTGGTCAAGGACCGGGGGGTGGTTGGTGGGACCGGTGGCCGTCGGGAGCCGAAGCGGTGGTGGGGCAGGCTGCACCGGCGGCCAGCCGGAGATTCATTCATCTTGTGGGTTCCAGGCGTTGGAGTCCGCAAGGAAGATCATTTGATAGTCCGCGCAGGTCAGGACCGGTGGTGGCTGATCGTGGCGCGGGATGCTCGACAACATCAGGGCACCGCAGCGAGCCTTGAGCACACCCGGGGGGTGATCCCCCTCGGACAGCAGCAGGTGCGCCTGGTCATCCAGCGAGGACTGCGCCCAGCGCGCCGGCCGGGTCACCGCGTGCCTCGTCTTCGGCGGAGGTCACACGTCGGGCATATCTGGTCACGGTCTTGGGGGTAACCGGGTAGGCTCACCCGACCGTAGGGCAGCGTTAGCGGCACGAAGCGCACCCCGCACGAGGCGCCCACCGTGCCATCAGCGCCCCGCTCGCCGTGGTGAGTGTCGTGATCCTTCTTGGACCGGAGGTACCAGGTCATCCCAGCCACTTCCCCAGGGCGTCGAACAGCTCGGTCGCGGCCGGCTCGTCGAGGGTGATCACGCACGCGCCAGCGACGTGCGGATCGAACTCAAACTCGATCCACCCGTCATCAAGGGTGCGGACCACCAGGTTGGTGAAGCCGATCGGGCCCCGGTGCAGCGCGCAGGTCGCGGGAAGCACCCTGCGGTTCTTATCGCTCATCGGGCACCTCGCGCGCGCATCAGGGGCGGCGCGGTCAGGTTCGCGTCGAACACCCGCGCGCCGAGCACCGCGAGGTAGCGGCCCGCGTGGCGATGCGCCGCCACGGACTCATCGGTGATCAGGTGCTCCATGCTGGCCCGGGCATCCACGATCCGAATCTGCCGCTGCTGATGCGCGCTGGGCATCGGTCGGTGCGCGGTGCGGCGCCGGTGCCTGCCTTTGTTCCGGTGACGGCGCACGTACCAGCTCACCGGGCACGCACCAGGATCTTCTCAGCCAGAGCGATCATCTCGGCCTTAGACAGCCGCACTCCGGGTGCGCTCAGGCCGTGGATCGTCCGGTTGTGGTGGGGTCGATGCTCGCTCTCTGGCGGTTGCTCTGCTGCGCTCACCCGCAAGACAATGCGGTGAAGATCGGCCCTATCTCTTCACGCCCCGTTAAACCTGTCTGCCGACACCGAAGCGGTTACGCAGGCTGTCCAGCTCCCACACCCGACGCGGGGCGCGCCGGTCAAGCATGAGCACCAGGTTCCGGGCCATTGGGTCAGGTCGGACGTACTGTGGCGCTAGCCGGTCTGCGGTGTCCAAGCACTGGATGGCCTCGCGGTCACGATCACCCTCAGCTTGCGCGTAGGCCCGCGCCAAGTCGAAGTAGAGCGCGCCGCCTCGCACGGCCGAGCCGAATGCGTCGAGCAGCCGGGGAGCGTCTGGGTGCAGGTTCTCCGCAGCTGCCGGGCCACGTCCCAGTTCCACGGCGACGTTGATCCCCCAGGTGGCGACGTTGACGGGGCCGAAATGCTGAAGTAGCACGTTGCCCTCTCCAGCATGCCGGGCCAACTCGCCAGCATGGCTTAGGTGGTCATCAGCGTCACCGGCCCGGTTTCGCCGGGCATGGTTCAGCGCGGCGGTCAGGTGCAGCATCCCGGCGGCCTGCGCCGGGCCTGTGTCGGTGGCGGAGGGGTCGGGCGTGATCTTGGCTAGGGCATCATCAAGGACGGCCGTCACTCGGTGTCGCGCGCCGATCCAGCCCAAGCCCAGGGCACGGTGCATGGTCAGCAGCCCGGCCCGGGTCGGATCGTCCAGCCGGCGGGCAGCGTCATAGCCACGTCGCGCTGTCTGTACGGCGAGGTCGGCGTGACCCAGGTGACGCGCCACAGACGCGCCGACCAGGCATGCTTCGGCCAGCGCGGCCAGCGCAGCGCGGCGAGTATCGATGCCGCCGGTGACCGCGGCCACGTGCAGCTCTGCCAGCACGGCGCCCAGGTTCCGCCCGGCCAGCGAGAACCGCGCGGCATCGAGGTGAGCGTTGGCTGCGGCTGCGGCGGATACCAGGTGCTCGACCGGACGTGCCGGCAGGTCCGGCACGTCCTCAAGGGTGCAGTCGTTGATCGCCAGCGAGATACCCGGCAGCGTCGCCAGGGCGTCTTCCGTCGCCCGGTCCGGCAGCTGGCACGGCTGCCCGGTCAGGTCCACCACAGAGCAGCCCAGCGCGTCGGCCAGGTCCTCGATCAGGCCACGGCGATTGAAACCACGCAGCCCGCGTTCGAGCATCGACAGGTAAGGCCCACTGATCCCGGCCAGACCGCCCACGACCTCCAGGCTCAACCCGCGACGACAACGGATCTTGCGAGCGCGCACACCGATCATGCGCGCATCGTCATCAACGTCCACCAAGAACCCCCTGTCCTTGCCGGGACCCCCTGCCGATGCCCTGGGGAGCTACCCCAGGGCGGAACCTCGGCAAGGAGGTAGCGACAGGCTACGCCGCGCCCTGGTGGGGAACACTGCGCACCGTGGACTCCGACGCCACCGTGGCGGCTAATCGGCGCGGATCGGTCGTTTTCGTGACCTGGGGAAATGAAGATCCCAATTGCAGGATCACCGCTGGTTAGAGCCACTATTTTGCAAGATCACGGTAGTGGGCAAAACGGACACCTCGACTACCGAGTCTGTCGGACACGGGTGATCACCTGCGACTGAGTGGGCCACGTTCACCGCCGGAGTGGCGTGCCAGCGAATTCGACTAGTGACCAGCAAGACGGCCCGGCGCTGAATACCCCGCAGAGACTGCGTATCTTCAGCGCCGGGCCCTCGTTGTCAGGAGGGCTTCTAAGTGGCAAACTTAGAAAGTCACTCCAGGTGTGGCCCCATCGCCTGGAGAGTGATCCAGATCTCGGCACACATCAGAAGGCCGAGGATCAGCAGGATGAGGCAGAGACGTGTCGTCCGGGACCAACTTCCTAGGGCGGACCGGACGACACGCCACAAATCGGGCGTGTTCACAAGATCTCCTTACCATTGTCGGACCGACCGCAACTGGTGGCGGCCTATGAGAGGGGGTGTCCCCTTCTCATGACTGGCAACGAGGGAGCTGGCGTTTTGTTACGTTCACAGGAGTTTCGATTTCTGCGAAACCGCTGGTCGGGAGCTATGCGTGACCATGCAAGCCCTCTGCGTAATCATGCCGACCTGAACATACTCCGCTGGCCTTCGGTGCTTTCGAGTTAGCGTCGGACCCATTTGTTGCGGCTCTAAACCTGGCGAGCCAACCGCGCATGCGGCCGGAATTCCTACCTCTGACCGCAACTGCTCCGTGCGTGCGCCCGGTGCCAGGCACCGGTAGATGGGGCCAGCAGGCCGCTTATGTGCCGAAAATGGGGGGTGTTCGACGCTGGCGGCGCAGGCCAATGGGGGGCCGGCCCTGGCTTGCGGATATCCGCCGCTGGGCTATTCGGGTGGATGTACTACATAGCGATACGTTCAAGGTTTTGTTGGACCATTGGCGGGAGACGAGCACACGCCGCCCAGCGATGCCGAGGTGTTCGGGTTTGTGGGCTTTGCCTTTGCAGTGTCCGGGGGTGATGGAGTGTCGGGCGCCGTGGGGTTGGATGCCGTAGAGCAGCCACATCGGACACCGTGGTGAGCACGGCGTGATCTGGAGTTCCGCGTGCAGTCGCCGTGCGTGATCCCGTTGCGCGTCGGTGGTGTTCTTATCCAGTCCGGCGGCCTGTCCCACGGACTTGGTGAGGTAGCCGACGTGGCGGCCGGCTTCTTCAGTGCCGCCGAGTATGCCCTTGACGTGCACCTGTTCGCTGAACCGGACCACGTGGGCGGGTTCGGTCAGCAGGCAGTGACCTCTCCGGGGGTGGCTAGGTGGCGCAGAATCGCCAGGGGCACGGTGGTGTTGGTGTCGGGGGTGAGATCGGCACCGATTCCGCGTTGAGTGAATGCCATGCCGCCATACACGCGGGTCGAGACGTCATCGGGGAGCTGACCGATCACCGACAGGTGCACCGAGTCCCCGCTGGGCGTCCGCCAGGTTTCGGTGATGGTCTCGGGGAGGGTGTCGGCCCAGGCCAGCAAACCTGAGGCGATGTCGGGTAGATGGTGGCAGGTCAGGTGTGCACTCACGTTCAGCGCGCCCCAGGTGGTGACAACGTGCACCGAGTACAGCGCCGGTACCGCGAACACGGTGAGGTGGGTCCGGAGGGAGCGCCTGGTTTCCGTATCAGCTCGTGAGCACAGGTGTGCTCACCACGTGATCCATCGGGTCCGTGGGCGGTCTGTGATGAATTTTTGTTACCTCGGTGGTGTCATGTCGTGCGCGTTGACGTCACACTCTTTTCGTGAATTGGTTGGGTCAGGGCTGTGGGCGTTGACGGCACCCTTCGTCGTTATTGTGGTGTGCGGCAGCGACCGCAGATCGGGTGTTCCTGGCTGACGGGTAGTAGCGTGGAGCTTTTGCATTTGCGGCATTTCTGGAAGGTCAGGCGGACCCGCGCTCGTCGTCTCCGCCGCAACTCACGGAACTCAGCCCACCGCCTACCCCAACCCATCACCCCCACCTTCTTGCTCGTGTTGTGCGTGAGTCACCGGCCCCGCTCATCCCAGCCATTCCGTTAAGATGTTGCGCAGCGTCTTGCCACCGTCCTCGTCGAGGGCGATCACACATTCACCCGTGACATGAGGGTTCAGCACGATTGACCCGTTCTACATGCTCACCAGGAGGTTGGCGAAACCGATCGGACCCCGGTGCGCCCCGCACGTCGCGGGTATCATTTTGCGACGGCGCTTGTTCGGGCCGTTGGTGTAATAACTGTGCCAGTTCATCATGACTCCCGTCCTGATAAGGAACACGAATTCGGTTTCCCCCACCGTCTGCGGCGGATGCGGTTCGGTTGGGTGGTCTTGTTCCGGTTATGGGCTGCTGTCGTTGGTGTCGCGTGCTTCCCAGTTGCGGGCTTGCGCCTCGAACGCTCCCGCGGCGGACTCGATAGCCGCCAATGTCCACCATGGCAAGGTGGTGGTGGTCGCGATCTGGCGCCACGCCGTCGCGACCGCCCAGGACGCTGAGGCCATCTCCCGTGCTGCCACTGGGTCGCCTGTGGGGGATCGGGCGGTCCATTCCCAGACGCGGCCGTAGTGCCGGTAGGCCCCTTCCCAAGCGCGAACGGATTCCGCTGACGCCATCACACCGCCCTCAGCACACGATCCGGGGTGTGCAGCGTTGCGAGCGGGGCTGGAGACCGGCTGGGTGGTCGGAGAACCCTTCCGCCCCGAACTCCCACCGCGTGCGGGCTCGCCGGTGTTCATGGCGGGGTTCACGCGGCCTTACTAGACGACTCACCGTGACCGGCACTGCCAGCGGGTGTGGTGGACGGTGATGGTCGGGTTCTGGCCGTGCTGGTCGTGGCCGTGAAGCCGGTTGCCCGGTAGAGGTAGGACTGATACTTGAACTCACCGTTGCCAGCGACCCGGGGCTCCGCCGTGAGCCCGGCTAGCTTGATCGGGCGCATCCTTGGCAGGACTTCCGTGCTGGTGGGGACTGGTTGAACCTCGGTGATGAAGGTGATTTCGAATGATGTCCGCTTGGCGGTGGGCTCATCGGGGTCGGTGACCGTGGCCTTCCACTGCCGCTGACCGGTCACCTGGTCGAGCTTCTGGCGCACCGGCCGCCCGGCTGCCTTGTCCTCCCGCGTCTGATACTCGTTGTCTGGCGTGACGCCACCGATCAGGACCAAGCCCTGCGGAAATGCGTTGTCGAACTCGATTGCGAACCGGTGGCCCCGGGGAATCGCCATGAACCGTCCCTTCCTGACTCGACTATCTCTGTGGTTGCCGCCCCCGTCAGTGGGCGACACCATAAGAATCGGTCAGGTCAGGGTCAGTTCTCGACCCCGTGATCGTCTCCTTTCACGCTTCTCTACCTCATCAGGTCTCGCGTGATCTCCCCGGCGTGGTAGTCTGTCTCGTCTCGTTTCGGAACGAAGGAGGTCACCTCGTTGAACCCCAAACCCATCGTGCTCAAGGTCCTGCTCCAGCACCGCCACCTGCAGACCCACCGCGCCTTTTGTCGTGAGTACGACAGGGTCGCCGCAACCGTCGATCCGACCCAGCGGAGTGGTTGGCCGAGCAAGGCACAGTTCTACCGATGGCTTTCCGGTGACCTGGTGGGACTCCCGTATACCGACCACTGTCGCATCCTGGAGGGCATGTTCCCCAACTGGAAAGTCGATCAACTCTTTCACGCGCACGACGAGGGAATCGACTTCATACCCGAACCGACTACACCGCAGACACAAAAACCGACCCGACCCGTCCCGTCCACCGGGCCAACCGATCAGCTCAAGGAAGCCGGGATCTCTCATCTGTGGCCGCACACCAACCCTGCCGTACTTGACGATTTAGTGGAACGCGTCAACAACGCCAGCGAAGAGATCACAGGGCGGTTTCAATCGGTTATGGCGACACAGTGTTCCGCGATCAGTTCATTGAAGACCTCGATCGGCTTCTTCCAGTTTAGCGTCTTGCGTGGCCTCCCATTCAGTTCTGCCGCTACTCTATCAAG
>JBATXM010000221.1:0-22825 GCA_049673305.1 Pseudonocardiaceae bacterium
TGGAGATGGGAACTGCGAACGAGAACAGCAGCGGCAAGAGCCGGATGACAGGAGCCCGGTGAGCCGAGAGGTTCACGCCGGGATCTGCGAGAGCCGGAGGGTGAAACTCCCTCCGGCCACTCGACCAACTAGCCCGGAAACTGGGGCTAGACCCGCGATCCCGGCTACGCCGGCCAGGGAGATCTCCCCGACCGAGGAGGTGTCCGCCACGGCGGGGGGGGGGGGGAGATCTCCCCGACCGAGGAGGTGTCCGCCACGGCGGGGGCGATCTCGCCCAGCGACGCGGCGGCATCCGCCACGATCGTCTCCGCCTCGGCCAGCACGGCGACTTCCTCGGCAGACGCGGTGACCTCGGTGAACTCCACGACCAGCGCCGCCGCGTCAGCGGCGATCGCCGCCTCCCCGGCTGCGGCGGCGGCATCGGAGATCCCGAAGGTGAAGACCGTCAGCACGATCCCGGCCCCAGCGACCACCCCCGCGCCGATCGCCAGGTCTCGGAGTGCCTCGCGCTGCTGGTCGATCCGGTCCGCATATGCCCGGCAGGCGGCCTCCAACTTGGCGCATGCGTCGGCCAGTGCGTCGACCAACGACTTCTTGCCGCCGAAGTTCCCGCCGTGCAACTGCCTCCAGGTGCTGGCGAAGCCGTCGACCGCGCTGGAGGAGTTCTCCGCCAGAATCTGCCCGCAGATTCGGTCCCCCTCCTGGCCAACGGTCTGCAATCGACCAGCGAGAATGTGCCAGTCATCGGCGACCCGTCGCAGCGCGTCCGGGTTTCCCTGCGGCCAGAACTTCGCCAGGATGTTCTCGACGCCCCCCTGGGTATGCCCGATGACGTTCGGGACCTGGGCCTTGCGGGTGCTCGTGTCACACTGCTGCTGACGGGTGTCCGGCAAGGGGATCGGGTTCGCCGCGCCGACCGTGTTGTCACTCTCAGCCTTGATGTAGTTCTGCGCCATCATGAACACGCCGTTGGCGATCCCGCCCAACTGGGCATACAGTCTCCCGGAAGCATCCACCACCGATTGCGCAGCCGGCTGGTATTTTCCCGCGAACGCCCGGCCCGCGTCATCGTCGCCAGCCATCCCCGCCATGTCCAAGCTCGACCCGAGCAGGCCCTGGTATTGCGTGTCCCAGAAGTTCTGCACGTCAGCGAACCCCGCCGACCCGATGATCAGGGTCGGCGGATCAACATGAAATCCATCACTCGCCATTCGGCATCTCGCAGAAATGATCCTTCGTGTTGCGCCGGGTCCAAGGCTAGCCCTCTAGCAGCGCCTCCACACAACGGCAGCGTCGGCGGGCTGCTGTGGACGCCAGCCGAGCCTGACGACGACGCGACGAGAGATCTGCACCGGCGGCATAGTACGGCAAATGCTACCACAATTGCAACCGGCCGCACAAACACCGGGCACCTACGAAGGCGATGCCCGACGTTTTCCCTGGTAGATGGCGGTAGCGGTGGGATTTGAACCCACGGAGGGCGTGAACCCTCACGCGCTTTCGAGGTCTGCGCTCCACACTTCAGCACCGATCGCCTGGCCTGTTTCAACAGGTCATCGATCCGGTTCGACCTCCCGTGAGCGTCCACGATCCTCAGCGACTGAGACCCCAAATGAGACCCTGGGCGGGACACGGAGTAGATCGACGGGACTCTCCGGGAGGGTGTGGCCCCGACCGCAAGGTCCGGGGCGCACCGACCAGCGGCGACCGCCAGCGCTGTTAGTACATCTCGTAGGCCCGGGGTACGAACGGCGAGCCCGAAAATCAGGCTCTGCACTGCGGAAATGGGAGTCTTTTCAGCTCCGATTCGAGGCGGCAGACGGCGCTGAAGGCGTTCCCATATGGCTCCCGAACGGGCACTGGGCAAAAACGAGCTGTTGCGGCTGGTCGCGGCAGATCACGGGCAGGGAGGGCGGTAGGGCAGGTCTGGCGAAACGTACTGCGCCCACTTCGCTGAGGTCAGGGTGTTCGCTGTGGTGGCGCAGATCCGCTGGATTGCTCGGTCGACGTCCATCCCCCACAGCCGCACGGTCTGGTCGTCGCTGCCGCTGGCTAGAGTGTGTCCATCTGGGCTGAACGCCACCGCAGTGACCCAGTTGGTGTGGCCGGTCAGGGGCTGTCCCAGCAAAGTGGGTCGGGTCGGGTCGGTCACGTTCCACAACCGCACGGTCTGGTCGTTGCTGCCGGTGGCTAGGGTGTGTCCGTCTGGGCTGAACGCCACCGCCTCGACGTTGCTGGTGTGGCCGGTCAGGGGTGGACCCAACAGGGTGGGGTGGGTCGGATCGGCCACATTCCACACCCGCACAGTTTGATCGTCGCTGCCGCTGGCCAGGGTGCGCCCATCCGGGCTGAACACCACCGCTAAGACGTAGCCGTTGGTGTGGCCGGTCAGGGGTGGACCCAGCGGTGTGGGATGGGCCGGATCGGTCACGCTCCACAACCGCACGGTGTGGTCGTAGCTGCCGGTGGCCAGGGTGCGCCCATCATGGCTGAACACCACTGCGGAGACGGTGTCGGTGTGGCCGGTTAGGGATGGGCCCATCGGTGTGGGGTGGGTCGGGTTGGCCACGTTCCACAACCGCACGGTCTGGTCGGTGCTGCCGGTGGCCAGGGTGCGCCCATCATGGCTGAACGCCACTGCCTTGACGTAGTCGGTGTGGCCGGTCAGTGGTAGGCCCAGCGGCGTGGCGTGGACCGGGTCGGTCACATTCCACAACCGCACCGTCCGGTCGTAGCTGCCGCTAGCCAGGGTGCGCCCATCAGGACTGAACGCCACCGCAGTGACCCAGTTGGTGTGGCCGGTCAGGCGCTGCCCTAGTGGCGTGGGATGGGTCGGATCGGTCACGCTCCACAACCGCACCGTCTGGTCGCCGCTGCCGCTGGCCAGGGTGCGCCCATCAGGACTGAACGCCACCGAAAAGACGGCGTTGGTGTGGCCGGTCATGAGTGCAGAAGGAATGTTCCACAACCGGACTGTGTGGTCGGCGCTGCCGGTGGCCAGGGTGCGCCCATCCGGGCTGAACGCCACCGTGCTGACCTCGTCGGTGTTGCCGGTCAGGGGTGAGCCCAGCAGCATGGGGTGGGTCAGATCGGCCACGTTCCACAACCGCACGGTCTGATCGGCGCTGCCGCTGGCCAGGGTGCGCCCATCCGGGCTGAACACCACCGCATAGACCGGGTTGATGTGGCCGGTCAGGGGTGGACCCAGCGGCATGGGATGGACGGGATCGGCCACATTCCACAACCACACGGCCCAGTCGCCGCCGCCGCTGGCCAGGGTGCGCCCATCCGGGCTGAACACCACCGCATAGACGAAGTTGGTGTAGCCGGTCAGGGGTGAGCCCAGTGGTGTGGGATGGGCCGGGTTGGCCACATTCCACAACCGCACCGTCCGGTCGAGACTGCCGCTGGCCAAGGTGCGCCCATCCGGGCTAAACGCCACCGAGTGGACCGAGTCGGTGTGACCGGTCAGGGGTGGACCCAGCGGAATGGGACGGGCCGGATCGGCCACATTCCACAACCGCACGGTCCGATCGAGGCTGCCGGTGGCCAGGGTGTGTCCGTCAGGACTGAAGGCCACCGCGTCGACGCCACTGGTGTGGCCAGTGAGGGGCTGACCCATCGGTGTGGGATGAGCCGGGTTGATCACGTTCCACAACCGCACCGTCTGGTCGGCGCTGCCGGTAGCCAGAGTGCGCCCATCCGGGCTGAACGCCACCGCATAGACAGAGTCGGTGTGGCCGGTCAGGGGTGAGCCCAGTGGTGTGGGATGGGCCGGATTGGCCACATTCCACACCCGCACGGTCCGGTCGAGACTGCCGCTGGCCAGGGTGCGCCCATCCGGGCTGAACGCCACCGCGTAGACGGAGTCGGTGTGACCGGCCAACGGAGTAAACAAGGTGGTGTTCCCCAGGGTAACCAGGGCCGTGCGGAGGTCCGGAGTTGGTCGCATGCGGTAGGCGGTGAGGTCGAGTTGGGCCGCGAGGGAGATGTCGCTGCTGCGCAGTCGGTCAGCTTGGGTAGTGATCTGGTTGAAGATGGCGGTGTCGCGTTGTGCCTGTGCGGTGCCGCGTTGTTGGAAGGCGAATATCGACGCGGCGGTCACGAGCAGCAGCAGAGTCGACAGCACGGCGACCGTGCGGGTGCGGCGACGCCGTTCACGCCCCTTGGCTGCGTTGACGCGATGGGCGGTGGCGTCGAGGAACGCCCGAGCCTCGTCGTCGAGTTCGACGGTGGGAGGCGACGCAGCGGGGTTGGAGTGGTCCTCATTGCCGTTCATTCCCAAGGTGGCAAGGGTGGTGGTGAGCCGTTTGTCGTCCCAGAGGTAGTGCTCGGGTCGGCCCGTGCTGGTCCACTCTGCGGCCGCTTGCTCGACTGCCCGCGCGGTGCGTAGGGCGGCGGTGATGTCAGCGGTGGCGGTGTCTAGTGGTTTCCACTCGGTGAGCAGGGCTTCGTGGGCCACGGTGAGCCACACCTGACCAGCCTCGTCAGTGTCGCTGAGCAGCAGGCGGCGTTCCACAAAGACCCGTAGCGCGAGGTGCAGTGGCTCGGGCAGGCCGGTGAGCTTGATCCGCCGCCGGCCACGTCGGCCCGTCTCGTCGAGGGTAACCAGCCGAGTGAGCCCGGCCAGCACCTCACGCTCAGTCAGACCGCTGGCCTGGACAGCGTCGGTGAACGCGGCGTCGGCATGCCGGGTCAACGCACCTTGGACGCCACCGAGGTCGTGGTAGCGGGCTAGGGTCAACATGCCACCGACGGGCAAGCCCTCTGCTAGCTGGCGCAGGATAAAGGCGAGCAGCGGCAGGGCCTCTCCGCTATCGGTGTCAGCAACCAGCGCGGTGGCCAGTCCGTCATCCAGGCGCAGCCGGGCCACTTTGGCGGGCTGCTCGATGACCTCGCGCAGCGCCTCCCGGTCCAGCGGGGCCAACACGTAAGCCTCGATCGGCACACCAGCCAGCTCAGGGAGATCCCGGAGGTCATCAAGGAACTCCGAGCGCATCGCCGCAACCACCCGCACCGAGCCAACGACCACCTCACGCAGCAGCACCACGAATCGTTGCAGGACGTCCGGGGGCGTCCGAGTGAACAACTCCTCAGCCTGATCCACCGTGACCACCAGCCGCCGCTGGTGCGTGCCCGGGACGGCAACCAGCAGATCATCGACCACACGCCGCAGGCCATCGGTACCGGCTTCGAGCTTGCCACGCACGTCGCTGGCCGACCAGCCCAGCCTCAGACGGGCGCCCGTGACCGCCAGCGCCCGAGCCAACTCGGGCAACGGATCGCTTCCCGGAACCAGCGACGGCACCACCAGCCACGCCGGGTCCCCATCGAGCAACGGGACAACCCCAGCGTTGAGAAGGGACGACTTCCCACAACCTGAAGGCCCGACGATGGCCAGCATCCCCCCGACGCTCCCCATCGCGCGCAGCCGATTGCCCACCTCACGGGCCTCCACCGAGCGACCGAAAAACACCCGACTCAGCGCTGAAGTGAAAGACTCCAACCCCGGGAAGGGATTGTCACCCTCCCGCCACATAGCTCCACCATCGTCCAGTAGTCGCACCGCGTGGAGCATCCGATCGCGGGCTTGCTGGGCGTCGGCCTGGTATTCCGCGTACTGCAAGTCCTGCATCAACGGGTGCACCACGCCAGCCTCAACGCGCAACGGCATGAGCCGACACCCCAACGCATCCGCGATCCCCACCTCAGCCGCACACCAGTTCGACGCCACAAACGACGACGTCACCACCCCGATCACCACGTCAACCTCACGCAGCTCGCGGTACAGGCGCTGCTTCCACTCCTCACCGACGCTGACTCCGTTGCGAAGATCGTGGGCGAGGAACAGCTCATGGCCGGCTGCCTGCAGCCAACCCGACACCTCGTCAGCGATCACCCGATCCGGGGTGGCATAGCTGATGAAAATGCGAGCCACAATCCCCCCAGGAGACATCTCGTAGACAGTGGACGATACGTCCGACCCCTCGAGATGACCCTAGCTCGGACAAGCCCGGCGACCCACAGAGAAACTAGAGCCAGCTAGAACAGCGGATACGAGTGTACGGCGGGTACCCCAGCGACCTGCACTTTCCAGGCGTCTGCGACCGATACTTCAGCACCGATCGTCCGGGGCGTTCCGGCAGGTCAACCGGACCGAGTGGTCCCCGGCGACCACAGGCGATCCTGAGTGAATGCCACCAGAATCGCCACCAGGGAGGCGGGTGGCGGGCCTGCGGAGGTCGCCCCTGGTGCTCGCTGGCTAGCGGGAGGTGCGTAGAACTCTCGGTTGTGTCGGTGAGTGCGCGAGGGCTGCTCGGGGCAGCAGACCTGTGGCCGCAGGAGCAGCAGCTGTGCGCCACGGCGGCCGAGGGCGTGCTGCTGGATCTGCGGTCTCGCCTACCGGGCGAGGACGACCCAACCCGGGGCCGGCAGTGGAACCCAGAGCGGCGGATCCGAGCGCAAGTGCTGTTCTACTTGCTGACCGGGTACGGCCCTGAGTTGACCGACAGTGTGGTGGCCGTGCGTGTGCGAGGGGCTCAGATCGTGGGCCGGCTGAACTTGGGTGGATGGACGCTGCGCTGCCCCCTTGAGCTGTATCAGTGTTACCTGCACTGCCGACTCGATCTGGCGAAGGCGGAGGCACCGAACATCAGCCTGCGAGGGAGCTACTTGCGCTCCCGACTGTCCGCACGACGGTTGCGAGTAGTCCATACGCTCAACCTGACTAGATTCCGCTGCGACGGTGGGATCGCCCTTCGCGAGGCCCACATCAGTGGCCTGCTGGATTGCGGCGAGGCTGTCTTCAACAATCCCAACGGCCAAGCCCTGAGCGCCTTTGGGCTGGCCGTCGACGCCGACATGTCCTTGCGGAAGGCGCAGTGCACCGGGAAGGTGCAGATGACCAGAGCCCACATCGGTGGCCAGCTAATTTGCGCCGAGGCTATCTTCAGCAACCCCAATGGCCAGGCCCTGGACGCTGCCGGGCTGACCGTCGACGCCAACATGTTCTTGGGGGAGGCGCAGTGCACCGGGGAGGTACGACTGATCCACGCCCGCATCGGTGGTCAGCTGGTCTGTGACGAGGCTGTCTTCAGCAACCCCAACGGCCGAGCCTTGAGCGCTGACGGGCTGACCGTCGACGCCAACATGTCCTTGGGGGAGGCGCAGTGCACCGGGGCGGTGCAGTTGGCCATCGCCCGCATCGGTGGCTACCTGAACTGTGGCGGGACTGTTTTTAGTAACCCCGACGGTCAGGCCCTGGACGCTTTAGGGCTGACCGTTGACTCCAGCATGTTATTGGGGAAGGCGCAGTGCACCGGGAAGGTACGGCTGATCCACGCCCACATCGGTGGTCAACTGGACTGCACCGAGGCTGTCTTCAGTAACCCCGACGGTCAGGCCCTGAGCGCTGTCGGGCTGACCGTCGGCGCCGGCATGTCCTTGGGGGAGACGCGGTGTACCGGGGAGGTGCAGCTGTTCCACGCCCACATTGGTGGTCACCTGTTCTGTATCGAGGCTGTCTTCAGTAACCCCGACGGTCAGGCCCTGAGCGCTGTCGGGCTGACCGTCGACGCCGGCATGTCCTTGGAGAAGGCGCAGTGCACCGGGGAGGTGCAGCTGTACCGCGCCCACATCGGTGGCCAACTGGACTGCGACGAGACTGTTTTTAATAACCCCAACGGTCAGGCCCTGAGCGCCTTCGGGCTGACCGTCGACGCCGGCATGTCCTTGGAGAAGGCCCAGTGCACCGGGGAGGCGCAGCTGGCCAGCGCCCACATCGGTGGCAAGCTGCTCTGTGACGAGGCTATCTTCTGCAATCCTCAGGGGCTGGCGGTCAACTTGGAGCTTGCGTCTGTGGTGCAGGCCGTGATGATGCGTCCGGCCGTGTTCCACGGCGGTCTTAACCTCCACCGGGCACAGGTGGGTGCCTGGGATGACGAAAAGAGGACCTGGCCGGAACAACCCCAGTTAGAGGGGTTCGTCTACGACTCGATCAAAGCACCGGACGCCACGGTCAAAGATCGGGTACGGTCGTGGTTGCCCAGGACCGGTTATCTGCCGCAGCCTTACGAACAACTGGCCGGGATATACCGACGGGAAGGCAACGAGCAGGCCGCCCGCATAGTGGCGATCGGAAAACAGCGGGCCCGCCGAGCCCATGTTCGAGGATGGACCCACTGGCCGAGCCGGGCATGGAGTGCGTTCCTGCGCTGCACCATCGGCTATGGCTACCGCCCCATGCTCGCCCTAATCTGGCTGGCGGTGCTGGTTATCCTCGGGTCGCTGGTCTTTGCCGCCGGGCACCCTGACCTGCTGCGTCCGGCCAAACCCGGATCACCAGAGCAGCCTGGTTTCAACTCGTTCCGTTACACCGTGGATCTGCTGCTGCCGGTGGCCAACTTCAAGCAGCGGGACAGCTTCGTTGCCGCCGGATGGGTCGTCTGGGTCTCGTTTGGTTTCACCTTCGCTGGCTGGTTGCTCGCCGCCGTCGTAGTAGCCGGCATGAGCGGCGTCTTCAAACGAGACTGACGGTTAGTCGAACTCGCTGGTGCGAATGGCTGTGGTGAAGGTGGACCACCTGGTTAAGGTGGGCAGCTCGCCCGCCTACGGTCATCGCAGGCCGCGAGCGAACACCACCACGAATGAAACCAAACCCGTCCCCCTCCAATACTCGCCCAACCCGCGCGCATACGCATCGATTATGCGTGGCGCTCGCCCCAGGTCTGCAACCATTCTGCCTCTCGCTTATGCCGTCCTAGAACAGGCCACTTCTCCGTGATCATCACAGACGGGCTCAACGACACGCCTCAGCTCACGGCGAAACCACCAATCAAGATCCACTCAACCGCGTGATTCCGCGTAACTTATAGTATGTTTGACAATCTCTGTTGTCGCGTTGCCGGTCACCGTGGCTCCCACGAGCATCAGCTTCTACTCCATTTCGTGGATGGTGCGGGCAAGGGTGGTGGAAGGCATCGGGGCTGGCGGCTCTGGGTGGCGGCACCCGCCCCGATGCCGGTCTTGAGGGTCTGGGCCCGTTTCCCCGGTTCAGCCCAGCCACAGGCTCAGCTGGGTGCCCAGCGTCGTGGCCTCGTCCTCGTCGAGAGACATCACGCACGAGCCAGGCACCTGTGGATCGAGCACGATCGTCCGGTCACGCTTGCTCACCACCAGCTGGATGGCCGCCACCGGGCCCCCCTCCAGCTGACACGTCGCCAGGATCACCGTGCGGCGCCCGCTCGGATGGTCACCCGGGCCAGGCCCAGACGAATACCGCCGCTCGGTGGTCATGGCCGTTCTCCCCTGGCGGCTATCGTGAGAATGGATACTTCCGCTAGAGGCATACCCGTCCGAACCGCCACCATCGCGGCCGCGTAACCGGTGTCCATGACCTCCCCGGGGGTCATGCTCACGGTTAATTCCCGGGGCCGGTCATGCGGGCGCTGGGTGCTGGTATAGGTGATGCTCTTGGCAACCAACCTCCGCCTACGCCTCGTGCTCCTCGCGCGCGGCGGGCTTGTGCGTGTCATGCGGTTCTCCTCGCAGTTGTCACTCGGATACCCCGAAAACGCCCGGTCATGGTGTGGGCTCCCAGGTCAGGACCTCGCTGAGCACCCGCAGGGCGCTGCCCCGCACCTGGTGTTCACAGTGCCCGAGCTCGTCCGGGGAGACGATCAGTGAGGAGGTCCACTCACGCCAGGCCGAGCAATCACCACTGAATCCCTCGATGTGGATCAGATCGATCCAATCCTCGCTGACTCGGTAGCCCACCAGCGCGGCGTCGATGCCCGGCGCCGCGCGCTGGAAGGTGAAACCGAGCAGCTTGGCCTGGTCCAGGAGTTGTCTCGCCATCACCACATCCGGGCCCTCGGAAGTCTCCACCAGCCCCCACCCCCGGCCCGGATAGGAAGCATTACCGCCGTTCAGCGGGTTATAAGCGGGGCCGGTTACCGGTGGCCAGCCTGGGTCTTCTTGCCGGGCTGAGGATCGGGCTCTGGCAAGCCCGACCGCTGGGGCGGCGGGCGTCGTGGTCTCATTCACGGCCGTGACGGTAGGGCCGCGCAAAGGCCAGCCCCAAGGAGGTTGCGCCATGTTGCTCAACCCAGGTCGGGCGACTCTGATGAGAGATCGGAAAGAGCCTTGTTGACCAGGTCTCTTGCTTCTTGGCCGTACACCGCTGATTGCTGATGTCTGGCGAATTTCTTCTCAAACACCGCTATCTCGCTGCGCTGAGCGATAGTCAATCCAGCCGATGGCGTTTCAACGTGTACGGCGTACTGGTCGAAGATCCAGAATCCGACTGAAGGCCATGTGTGACGTTGGCCTCTTGATGGTATGATTCCCAGACTAATCCGGTGCCGGGACATGACCGCGAGTAGTCGGTCTAGCTGGCCTGCCATCACGTCAGCAGCGTCACCTACGCGAGTACGCAGGGCTTGTTCCTCCAGAACCACAAGAAAGCGCCTATCTCCTGTGTAGAGGACCCGTTGACGCTCCATGCGTGCCGCGAGTGCCTCATCCAAGTCATTGGGGATCTGATTGAACTCGATAGCGCGAGCGATGATAACTGACGCGTACTCCGCTGTCTGAAACAAGCCCGGAACGAGGCCGGGCTCGTAGACCCGAAACAGCTTGGTCCGCTCATAGAGCGGAATACTTGCCTTCTGACCGTGTTTCATTCCAGAACGCAAGACGCGTCGCCATTCGATATACATGGACTCGATAGCGCGTGCCGTCGCGATAAGGTCGGGGATCTGATCGTCTGCATCGCAGGCGTGGCACCATGCCCGTAGGTCGTCCTCCGACGGGTTCTGTGTGCCGTGTTCCAACTTGCTGACCTTGGTGAAGTGCCAGCCGCAACGACTAGCAAGAGCCCGCCCCGTGAGAATGGCGTCTTGACGAATCTCGCGGAGACGGACTCCCAACGCTTCACGAGCTTGTTTGGTGGCGGTGGACACAGTCAGGAGGGCTTGTACTCGCTGTGCGGGATTGCGAGTGACCAGACGGCCTCAAACGCCGAGCGGCACAGTTGGACGGCGGCCCGATCAGTCGTCAGTTGGCATTCGAACACGTCGCCTTCACCGGTAAAGACAGTGAAGACCACGGTTGAATCATCGAAGAGCCAGAAATCATTGCCAGGCAGCGCGATGGTCGATGCCAATCTGCGAGGCAACCACTTAATCTTTTCCCCCGCTTCGACGTTGGGAGCAGTACCCTCCCATTCGTAGCGGATGTAGTCGGTCACCGACTCGGAGATGATCCGCGCCCTCCTGAACACCTTTCCGGCCGCAGTGGCATCCTGAATCAGCGTCATCCATGGTCGTCGCTCCTCAGCCTCGACTTCGTGATCCCGGCATCCCTTCTCAAGGAACCGCGCGAACCGCTGCGCCTCATCTTTAACCGCGTACACGTCCCGCATCTCTAGATGCAACGCCTCGCGCTTGAACGTCGCGACGAGCTGGCCTAGTTCTTCGTCAGAAATTAGTTTCAATGGTCCTATCCTTTACTAAGAAATGCTTCAATGGCTGCTTTGTCGACCTCTACTACGTCCTCATGACTAGGGATGTCCATCTCTGCGAGTACCTTAAGATCTGTTACCCGCTTACCCTGGATGACCAGGTTTCCGTTCTCCTTGACGTGCACGATCGGCGGAATCCAGCTCGTCACGACTCCGCTGAGTCCATCCTTGACGAGATGGGTCATGAGGCGGGCATAGATCTCCACGACCGTGTCACCCTCCGACACGTCCAGTTTGGCCAAGATCTCCGGGTCGGTCACCTTCCATCCTTGAATGAGGTGCGTGCCTTGGTCCGTTGCGTACAGGGTCGGAGAGTGTAGTTGCTCCGTCTCCTTGCCCAGAAACCGTATCTCCATGATCTTCCTTTTCGTCGTGAAGTTGCCCGATGTTGCGCATCTGTGTGATCGTCTGTTGTTCGCGGGGTGACCGTCCAAAAGTTCCAGCAAAGGCTTCCGACCTGATGGTCCACTGGTGCCGTCAGGGGCCGATCTCCATTGTGGTGAGAAGGCGTTAGATTCGGGTCGTGGCGACCTGT
The DNA here is from genome assembly GCA_049673305.1 of Pseudonocardiaceae bacterium. Classification (GTDB taxonomy): domain Bacteria; phylum Actinomycetota; class Actinomycetes; order Mycobacteriales; family Pseudonocardiaceae. The sequence goes on from JBATXM010000221.1 coordinate 12,057, forward strand.
CGGGCTGCCCGGGCCAGCTCCTGGGTGTCGGTGCCGGGTCGGGCTTCTAGCGCGGTGGCCAGGGGGATGAGCCGTTCCCGTCGTGTGGGCACGGATTGCAGGGTGCTCACCTCGGCGATGGCGTGGCGGGCCAGGATCAGGCCCTGGGGTTCCCCGGCGCGCACGTACACCTCGGCGAGGAGGAGTTGGGCTAGGGTGCGACCCCGGCGGTAGCGGCCCTCATCGAAGGTGCGCACCGCGTTGGTGGCGAACTGCTCAGCGGAGTCGAGCTGACCCAGGTCGAGCTGAATCCCTCCGATCCCCAGATCGGCTCCGGCGCGTTCGAACGCATCGCGAGGTTCCCACTCGTCGTGCGCCTCGGCGAGGTGACGGGTGGCCTCGTCGGTGCCACCCATAAGGGCGTAAGCGGTCGCGGAACCCCGGGTCAGTCGCGCGGTGAGGGTCGGTAACCGTGGGTCGTCACCGCGCGGGGTGGGCTTTCTCGCCCAGAAGCCGCCGAGCTGAAACATCGCGAGGGCGTCGTTGGGGTATCCGCTGCGGACCAACGTCAGCCCGACCTGCCAGGCAGCATTGGCGATCGCATAGGTGTCCCCGGCCTGGTGGGCCAGTGGCAGGCCATGGGTGAAATAACCGGTCCCGTCCAACCCGGAATCGTAACAGGCCCAGCCCGCCTCGGTGTGCAGCTCCGCCAGCGCGGCGGCCAACTGGGATTTGACCTCGTCCGTCCCGGGCACCTCCATCCACCGCGTGTGCCGCGCCACCGCGACGGCGAACTGATCACCCTGCCCACCGCAATACCGTGCCAGCCCACGCAGCTGCTCGGTGACCGTCCGCACGACCCGCACGTGGACCATGCCCAACCGCGTGGGCAGCGAGTCATGGGTGGTCGTGGGCATGCCCAGCATGATCGGCTCACCCATGATCACAAACGGTTCGTTCAGGAGTGCGGCGATCACGGCGCGACGTCTCACCTCCGCATCCACCTCCCTGCCGGTCGACGGTGCCTGCGGTCCTTCCTCACCGTAGCCCAGGAACATCCGCGCTCGGGATATGCCAAACCCGTCCGCGATGCGCCGCAGGACAAAAAAGTTGACCACCTTGCGGCCTTTGAGGATCGCACACACCTCCGACTGCGACTGGTCGGTCAGCTCCGCGATCTTACGCTGAGTCACACCGAGACGCTGGGCCAGCCGGAACAGCGCACCGATATCAAGAGCCTCCACCGCAGCGCGTACCTCGTCGCTGTCGAGAAACTCGGGGCCAAGGGGATCCACGGGCGATTACCTTTCTGTCAGCCAGACGGCGGTATTGTTAGTTGACTTGTGAGTAGCGAGAACGTTCGACTGTTCCACGGCCGTCTGCGGGGTTCTCGCCGCGCTGAGCTTGGATTCGACGGTGAATGGTCGCGGCAGCATCGGCGGGGTGCACGTCGGCTGTGTTGATCGAGATGTCCGCTTCCGGCAGTGGTGCTGTCTCGTCCCATGCCCGCAGCCGGGCTGCTGTGTCTCCCGTGCCGCGTCCGGTGATCCGTGCGGTGGCGACGTCGCGGGGGCACCACAGCCAGACGGTAACCCACTGTATTGCTGGGGGCAGGGTGGTGGTCACGGCTTTTACGGCCCCGACTTGTCCCATGTGCAGGACCGGGATGCACACCTCCAGCATGTTGGTCAGCGACTCCCGGTCAACGACGTATAGTGCGTCATACCGGCGCGTTTCACAGACAACGGAACCCGCGCTCCGTAGCGCAGCGACATGGGACGATGTGGTCATTCGGTAACCAGCCGTGCGGCCAGCTCCCACTTTCAGGCGCCGGTAGAATCGGTAATTCTCGTCCAGGCGGGTCAGGGCCTTGGTGACCGTGTCTTTCCCTGCGGTCGGTGGGCCGTAGAGTATCACCGCTGGCATTAGCTTGCGCCTGCGTCGACGACTGAGGCTAGCAGCTTCTTGGCCTGTGTCTGCAAGGGAACAACGGATGCTGAGTTGTTAATCATGGTGTGCGGGACCGGTGGGAGAAATTCGAGGTCGATCGTGTCCAGGTACGCGTTCCAGTTTTCGAGCTTGGCGGCGTCGCGTGCCGCTCCGCGGTGTCGAATATAGGTGTGCATGGTGGTGGCATCGCAGTAAACCCAGACCACGGACAGCGTCGCGCTCATATCCTGGCAGGTAGCCGTGAGCCTGTTAATCCAGGCCATGTCGTGAAGTTCGCGGATGAACGGTGCCGTGACGATCGCGCTGGTTCCACATCGGACGTTCTCCGTCATCGCGCTCATCAGGGCTTCATACTCGCGCGGGCGAATAACGTCGAGGTAGGTCGCTGATTCGCGGTCATGGGGCGAGCAGCCGAGTATTTCTAGAGCGACCTCCACGACAGGTCGCGTCAGCGTGTCTTTGTCGAGCATGGGCCAGCCTGTCTCACGGGCGAGAATCCGCCCGAGTTCGGTCTTTCCGCTTCCCGCGTACCCCCCGATCAGGACGACGTGCGGCGCGCTGGGCCGGATCTCATCCCGGCGTACCTGTCCGGGCGCGTTCACGACACGACCAGCTCGCGGCTTGGTCACGATCAATTCCTCCTTCGCCAGGAGCTTCATCGCCTCGCTGATCGTGAACACGCTGACACCCCACTGCTCGGCGAGCTCACGGGTCGCGGGCAGCGGTTGACCGTCGCGCAACACGCCTGCCGCGATGTCATTGCGGATGTTGCGCGCCACCTGGTGGTGGAGCGACTCAGACCGGGAGATCCGGGAGCGCTGGCCGGGCATGGTGCCTCCTGAGATGCGGGGGACTCGTCACACTAGCTAGCAACCATACCAGGAGTCTAACAAGCAGTCGTCGCAGCTAGAAGGCTTCTACGCGACCTAGCATGAGCTACCAGTTGACTCTGTTAGCTAACAACTGATAGATTCCCGTCACACACACGGAAGGGGTCGCAGATGCACAGCCCACCGAACTACCCCGACGGCCTGACCCAGGCCGTCATCGACGCCCTGCTCGCCGAGGTTGACGCGGCAGAGCGGCCGGTTCACCAGGTTCCGCCGTTGTTCGCTGACTGGGACGCGGCGTCGCGGCGTGCGCGTCGCCAGATGAACCGCGCTTCGGCACGGGTGGCGCGGTCCTCGCCGCTCATCGTGCCGGTCGTGGCAACCAGCGAAGAGGCCGCGTGATGGCCACTGAGCTGGCACAACACCACCGCCGCTCTGGCGGCGCCATGACCGTGATCGATGTGTTCGACACCCGACCCGGCGGTCCGAACCGCCAAGAACGCGCCCACCGGGTCGGGGCTCCTGAATCACCCGCTGAGGAAATCGAGGAGATGGGAATGCTACAGGTGCACACCTGTGTGAGTGTCCACTGTGATCAGTGCGGAGAGCCCCTGGGCGACCCCGAGATCCAGGGGCACTACCCCAGCGAGGACGCCGCGCTCAACGCCGCCGCCACGCAACGGTGGCGGGCTACCCGGGTGGGCGGTTGCGGTGCTCAGCCTGCGCTCTGGCGCTGGCCTGCGAGGTTGAGGGTCACGAGTTCACCCCTTGGCGCCACCCGCGCACCGAGCGAGGCGAGGTGATCGGCGGTCGCCAGTACCGGCATTGCCGTCGGTGCTGCGTGTGCGAGTCCCGCCTCGCCGCGCTCCTCGCCGCCGACGTGACTGAGTGGGGCACAAGTGCGGCGATGCGGGCTTTGCTGGTGGATGTCACCGAGGCGGGGGAGGTGGCGTGATGGCCGAGCGAATCTGGACGGGGCTCGATGTGCTGGCCGCTGACGGGCTGGCCTGTGTGATCTGCGGCCGGGGTTTGTTGTCAGGGAGGTCGCGGGTGCGTCTGCCGGTGGGCCGCTCGGACACCGGATCGCAGGTGTTCGCCTGCATCGGGGACTGCGCCGCCATGGCCGAGACCATGCCGGAGATGCTGACGCTCCCGGAGCAGGCCCTGTCTGTAGCGGGCATGACGTTTCTGATGGTGCTGGACCGGGTGGGCGGTGACCCACGCCACGTCTGGCACGGGGTCCTCGTCGCGGCCACCGTCAGGGCCGCGACACCCCTCGTCCAAGCCGCTGAACTGCGCCACATCGCCACCGATCCCACCACCAGCGACCGGTGGGCCAGGTCTTTGCGGGCCCGCGCGATCGAGCTCGACCCCTCTGGAGGTGAGCGGTGATGACACCCACCACAAACACAGCCATCGGGCTCTCAGGCCTGTCAACTCTGGTGCTGGTCGGGTTGGTGGTGCTGGCCGGGCTGGGCGCGATGGCCGCGTTTCGCAGTGGCGCTCGGGGTGCGTACAAGGTCGCGCGCCAGACCCAGGAAGTGACCCGGATGGGCGGCAACCTCACCCGCGCTCTCCTGAGTGGGGCGGTGATCGTCGGGGTGCAGTGGGCGGTCGTGGCCTTCACCAGCGACCCACGCGCCTGGGCCGTGGCACTCGGCGTGCCAGCCCTGTTCGCCGGGAGCGTGATCGCCCGGATGTTCTCCGTCACCGAGCTCGTGCACACCCGTAGCGGCAAGGAGGCCCGGCGATGAGCACCCACCCTGACCACGACTCCCAGCGTCACCAGCCCGACACCGACCAGCCACAGCCTGACCTGGGACAGTCAGCGGGGCGGGGTGGGAAGTTAATCCCGTTCCCCACCCACCCGCAGGCGCCCGCGCCGGTGCCCTCGGGTGGGATGGTGGAACCCGCCCCGGAAGTCCTGGAAGAAGAGCTGCTCTCCGACGAGGAGAACGCCGCCCTCACCGCCCGGCTGGCGGGCCTGGGTTTGGATCGGTTGCCGCCCCGGGTGTGGGCACTGGTCCGGGCAGTGGCCACCTCACCCCGGAGCATGCAGCTCAGGGCGGTGGTGAAATATCGGGCGCATCAGGCGCCCCGAGATGTGACCCGATTGTGCTGGTTCACCCTGCGCGGGCATGGCCGGTGGATCGCCAAGGCCTGGGCCTGGGCCAGTCACGGGGATCTACGGGCCGACGCCCGGGCGGCTCGGCTTTCCGGGGACCGGGAAGCCCGCCGGATGGCGCAGGAGACAATCCGAGCTGATGCCCGCGCCCGGTGGGCCAAGCTCGGTCTGGTGGCGCGCCGTGGCGTGGGGGCCGTCCTGGTCCTGGTTGCCCTCGCCGGAATCCTGGCCCTGGTCGATTCCCAGGTGCCCCGGGCGGAGATGTGGCCCTGGCTGGCGGGGGTGTACACGGTCATCGGGGTGGCCGATGCGGTGCTGGTGTGGGTGTGCAAGGCGGTGCCGATCGGGTGGTTGGGCGCCGCGATGTGGGAGGGCCGCGACCGCACCCCCGGCGCGGGTTTCCTGCTCCGCCCGGATCGGGAGGACATCGACTCCTGGGTGGACGAGCGGATGATCTCCCAAGCCCTCGCCCACCTGGGCGTCAGCTCACTGGACCGGTTCCTCAAAGCCGGTGGCGAGCTGGCCTACACCGTGCCCGCCCGAGTGGATGGGGACGGCACCTACGCTCAGCTCCGGTTGCCGATGGGGGTCACCGCCGAGATGGTCGCGGCCAAACGCCCCACGCTGGCGGCGAACCTGGGCCGGGCCGCCCTGGAAACCTGGCCCACCCAAGGACACGAGGCCGGCATCCTCGATCTGTGGGTGGCCGACAAAGGCAAGCTCGGCGCCGGCGCCGGGGAATGGCCCCTGCTCCACGAGGGCACCGTGGACACCTTCCACGGCGTGCCGCTGGGGAAGACCCAGCGCGGGGTGGTGATCCACGCACCACTGTTCGAGGCGAACTACCTCATCGGGGGGCGCCCCGGGCAAGGGAAATCCGCCGTGATGCGAACCCTGCTCCTGGGTGCCGCACTCGACCCAACAGCGGAGTTGTGGGTGTTCGTGATGGGCCAGTCCCCGGACTTCAAACCCTTCGAACCCCGCCTGTCCCGGTACGCGATGGGAATGGATGACGCGGTGGCCCAGACCGTGATGCAGGCCCTGGGAGACCTGCTGGCCGAGATGGAACGCCGGGGCAAAGTCCTGGAACACCAACCCGGCTCACCCCCCAAAACATCACGTAAGCTCGCCGACAACCCCCGGTTGGGGCTGCATGAACTGGTGTGCGCGATCGACGAGTGCCACGAACTGTTCCAACACCCCACCTACGGCAAACAAGCCGCCGAGTGGGCCGTGCGGTTGATCAAACGAGGGCGCAAATACGGGATCACCCTGATCCTGGCCACCCAATCCCCCACCAAAGACTCCCTGCCCAAAGAAGTCACCCGCAACATCTCCTGCGGGCTGGCGTTCTCCGTCGGCGACCACGTCGCCAACGACGGGTTGCTCGGCGCGGGGAAGTACCGGGCCGGGATCAGGGCCACCGATCTGCGGATGAAAACCGACCGGGGCACCTGCGTGGCCGTCGGGGTCACTGACGCCACCTTCGAGCTGGTCAACAGCTTCTACGTGCCGCTAGAGGACGGCATCGACATGGTGACCCCCGTCATCACCCGGGCCATGGCCGAGATCACCCAGCTACACCACACCGGAGCGACCCCCGACACTCTTGAGGACGCTCCGGTGCCAGTGGACCACCTGGCCGACATCGCCCAGGTGCTCGGCACCGACCGGCGCCTACGCACCCAAACAGTGCTCACCCGCCTGGCCGAGCACAACCCTGAGCACTACGAAGGCTGGACCTTCACCACCCTGAAAACCACCCTCGACGAATGGGGCGTGGCGCCGGTCAAGTCCGACGGCGTGATGGTCATCCGCGCCGAGGACATCACCCAAGCAATCACCGAACGTGACCACGACACATCCGATCCGGGTGACGAGGACACAGGGAGCTAACCAGGGAAGCGCCAGAGAGGTCAGGGAGTTCTCCCTACCCCCTCCCTGACCCCATCTCCCTGCCCTGAGCAGCCCTCACCACAACCAGGGACCCTCATCCCTCTGCTGCTCACACCCCTCTCACACCCCGAAAACCGGGGGCAGGGAGGGAGGTGCCACCTCCCTCCCTGCCCCCGGCGAGGACCCTCTACGCCCACATTCAACTACTCAAAGTAACCATTAGAAACACCAGAGAATGAACACGCCGCCGCACACGAAAGGACCCACCGATGACCACCACCACCGGCGCCCCGACCCGCGAAACGGTGCGCGTCGCCCTGATCGAGCTGCTCAACACCAGTGAGCACCCGGACACGGCCAGCGCGGACACGCTGGCCGCCGTCGCTGACACGCGCCGTGATCTGGCCGCGTTGCACGGTCCCGACGACCCCACCGCCCACCACGCCCCCGAGCGTGACCGGCACGCCGCGCTGAGCAGCGCACTCGGCGACATCGGCAAAGCCCTCCTCGCCGCCCGTTACGACCGCTACCGATCCACCGATCCCTGGCAGTTGCGCGCCGGACTGACCGTGCTCGCCGCCGTCGCCCTCGGCTGGCTCGACACCCTCCCGCAGCACCCCGACCCCCACAACTCCGACGAGTTCGACGACGGGCCCGATCCCGAGCCGTTCTAGCCCCGGCCCCGGGCACGCCTGGCCCAGCGGTATCACGCCCGCCCCAGGTCCGCCGCTGGGCCAGGCACCCCACCCCAATCCCATCCCTAGCCATCCTGATGAAGGAGACCACCGGCCGTGGACGCCACCACCACATCCCTGCGCGCCTGGGCGCTGCACCTCGCTGAGCGAGGCTGGCACGTGTTTCCGATCACCCCCGGCGCCAAGAAACCCCCCGTGATCACCCGGTGGGAGACGCGGGCCAGCACCAACCCCGCTCTGATCCAGCACTGGTGGCGCCACACCCCTTACACGATCGGCATCGCTACCGGCCCCTCCGGCCTGGTCGTCATCGACCTCGACACCCCGAAACCCGACCAACCCACCCCCGCGCGGTGGGCCGCCCTCGGGATCACCTCGGGCATGGGGGTGATTAAGGCGCTGGCACGGGCGCGGGGGGTCACCATCGCCCCGACCTACACCGTGTCCACGCCCTCAGGGGGCTGGCACCTCTACTACACCACCCCACCCGGGGTAGCGCTGCGCAACACCCACGACGTGATCGGCTGGAAGGTCGACACCCGGGCCCACGGCGGGTACGTCATCGCCCCCGGCAGCCCCGTCCCCCCAAGCGGATACGAGCTTGTTGACGACCGGGACCCGGTCGAATTCCCGACCTGGTTACACCAGGTCCTGACCCCTATACCGCCCACGGACCCCTCACCGCCCGCCCTGCCGGTCGCCACCAACCCCACCGGTTACGTTGCCGCCGCGATCCGGGGTGAAACCCAGCGGGTGCGCACCGCACCAGCAGAGCACCACAACGCGGTGTTATGCCGCGCTGCCTACGCTTTGGGTCAGCTCGTCGGCGCCGGGCTCCTCCCCGAAGCCACCGCGCGGGCTGAACTCACCATCGCCGCCCAGGTCCTCGTCACCGCTGACTGCGACTGCACCCCGGCCGAGGTCGCCCGGGTCATCACCGCCGGACTCACGGCCGGGGCGGCCAACCCGCGCCGCACCGCCCCCCGTACCAGCGACCGGAAAGCCGCATGACACCCACCATCAACGCCACCCTCACCGCGATCACCACCACCCTTGGCGAGAGCGAATGCCGGCAATGCCACCACCCCGTGGGTGAGTCACCTTCACCGGATTTCTGTTCCGAGGACTGCCAACACATCTGGCACGGGCAGCAGACCGGCCCACCACCCGCAGCCGGTGGGATCATCCCAGTCCCGCCGCTGGACTGGCTGAGTCCACCATCCGGGGCGGCCGTCCGGGCCGGTCACGAAGTCCTTGATGACGTGGCCGCGTTCATCACCAGGTTCTCGGTATTTCCCTCCGAGCACTGCGCACCGACCCTCGCGTTGTGGTATGCCCACACCCACGCTTGTGAGCAGTTCTACGTCACCCCCCGGCTGATCCTGGACTCCGCTGAGCCCGGCTCCGGGAAAACCCGGGTCCTCGAAGTCGCCCAATACCTCGTTCGGGCACCGGAAATGACGATCTCCGCGACCCCAGCGGCGTTGTTCCGACTGGTGTCGATGGGGCCAATCACGATCCTGTTCGATGAAGTCGACGTGATTTTCAACCCCAAAAACGGCGGGAACAACGAGGACCTTCGCGGGTTGCTTAACGCTGGGTATAAACGCTCAGCCACCATCGCCCGCTGCGTTGGTGACGCCAAAACCATGAAAGTGGAGCGCTTCCCCGTCTACGCCCCCGCCGCGCTCGCCGGGATCGCCGGCGCCATGCCCGGGACCATCACCACCCGCGCCATCACCATCCACATGCGCCGACGCCGCGCTGATGAACCCGTCGAACCCTTCCGGGAAAGACAAGTAGAAAAAGAGGCCCGACCTCTCCGAGACCACCTCGCCACCTGGATCGACTCAATAGGAACCCAACTCGGCGACGCCCACCCCGAGATGCCCAAAGGAGTCACCGACCGACCCGCTGAGATCTGGGAACCACTCCTGGCCATCGCCGACACCGCAGGCGGCCACTGGCCCGATACCGCCCGCGCCGCCTGCCAACACTTCACCCTCACCACCGGACCGCAGATCACCTCCCCCGGCGTCCGCCTGCTCGCCGACCTTCGCGACTTGTTCACCCGCCACCGCACCGATCGGATACCCACCACCACCATCCTCACCGAACTACTCAAGCTCGATGAGGCACCCTGGGGTGACCTGAATGGCAAACCGCTCGACGCCCGCCGCCTCTCCCGCGAACTCAGCAGGTACGGGGCGCGGCCGGTCACGTTCGAGACCACCGAGGGCAGCGCTAAAGGCTACGTCACCTACCCCACCACCGGCGGACAAGCCCAAACCGGGCTAGCCGACGCCTGGTCACGCTACCTACCCACAACCATCGGTAATCCCGGTAAAAACGGTAAACCCCCAGGTCAACCGCTTACCGATGCCATCCAGCTTACCGATCCCTCCGTAAGCCCCGACCAGCCACCGGACCGCCGACTTACCGACCTACCAGTAAGCACAGATCGATCGGTAAGTCCATGACCAGGCAACTTACCCAACTTACGGCCATTACCGCAGCAACGGCACTTACCAACCCCACCCCCGGAGGACCGCGACCGTGAGCACCCGCACCATTGAAATCGCCGACCTGCTGGCGCGGCTAGCGGTTCTCATGTCTGATCAGCCATCTACCCACGAGGTACCCGTATCCCGGCCGATGCCGGCACGGGTGTTGCTGACAGTCGAGGAAGCCGCCGAGCGACTCCACATCGGCAAGACCAAGACCTACGCCCTGGTCAAGGCTGGAAAAATCGAATCAGTACTGATCGGCCGCCTACGACGCATCCACATCGATGCCATCGATACGTACGCCGCACGTCTTGTCGAAAAAGCAGCTTGACGACCCGAAGGCAGGGAAATTCTAGTGGCACGCCGAAAGAGAGTAGAGGGGACGCGCGCCCCGAACGGCGCATCATCGATCTACTTCGGGAAAGACGGATACTGGCACGGACGCGTCACGGTTGGCTTGAAGGACAACGGTCAACCCGACCGTCGACATGTCAAACGAAAGAATGAAGTCGACGTTATCCGAGCAGTTCGCGGACTTGAACGAGAGCGCGACGACGGAAAGGTACGCAAGACCGGTCAAGCCTGGACAGTGGCCCAGTGGTTGCGCCACTGGCTCGAGAACGTCGTCGCGCCGCCGGTCATCACTGAGGGTTATTCACGAGCCCCGATAAATGAGTCGTCCACGGCGCGCCTACTTGGACGACGGTCCGTTTCTCGGAAGAATTGGGTTTCCGCACTCAATTCGAAGAAACGGACCGTCGAGAATGTACCATACCACAGGGTTGAC
>JBATXM010000222.1:0-104631 GCA_049673305.1 Pseudonocardiaceae bacterium
GCAAACTCGACAGAGAAACAATCAATTTCGCCGGCCAGCGCATCGAGAAAATCACCAACCCCACCCCGACCCAACGGCGCGTCTTCGAGTTGATCGGTGCTCCCATCCCCCTGACCCTCGCCGGCACATAGCCACGAACACCGACCCAGCCGACATCAAACCCGCAGCTCACAGCCACGCACGCCCACAAAGATCAAGTAAGTTCAGCTTAAGGTCGTCACTGAGCAGAGCGTGCTGCTTGCCCTCAAGTGTGTCCAGCTCCCGAATCGCACCAGGGGTCGCCATGTGGAGCCGAATGGCGATCTGGAAGCCGCCCCCAACCGTCATTCGGCTCCGAACGGCGGCAACAGCTCGGAGTGTGAAAGTACGCTGGATCGAGACGTTCCCCATGAGATCCAGGTAGCCGAAGCCTCTCCCGTCGAGCACTTCGCGAGTTCTCGAGCTCAGCCATGGAGCGACCACGAGCACTGCAGCTCGGGGTCAGGCTACTCGGCAGGGGGGCTCGCGGCCTTCCAGGAAGGCCTGCAGGTTGTCCAGGACGAGCAGGCCCATCGCGGTGCGGGTCTCCAGGGTGGCGCTGCCCAGATGTGGGAGCAGCACGGCGTTGTCCAGCTCGAGCAACTCCGGGTGGATCTCGGGTTCGTCCTCGTAGACGTCGAGCCCGGCGCCGGCGATCGTCCCGGATCGCAGTGCCTCAACCAGGGCGGCGGAGTCGACCACATCGCCGCGGGCGCTGTTGATCAGGAACGCGGTGGGTTTCATCCGGGCCAGCGCTGCGGCGTTGATGAGGTGGGCGTTCCCGCCGCCGCCGGGCATGTGCAGCGATACGAAGTCGGCCAGCGCCAGGACCTCCTCGACGGTGTCGACCCGGCGGGCGCCGGGGATCCCGTGGTCGGGCTCGACGCCCGCCGGGTCGTAGAAGACCACCGGCATGCCGAAGCCGAAGTGCCCTCGGCGGGCCACCGCCACCCCGATCCGGCCCATGCCCAGGATGCCCAACGTCTTGCCGGTGACGTCGGCGCCCATCATGTGCGTGGGGCGCCAGCCGGTCCAGCGTCCGGCGCGGACCTCGCGTTCCCCCTCACCGGCCCGGCGGGCGACCATCAGCAGCAGGGTCATCGTGGTGTCCGCGGTGGTGTCGGTGAGCACCCCCGGGGTGTTGGTGACGACGATCCCGGCCTTGGCTGCGGCCTCGGTGTCGATGTGGTTGTAGCCGACGCCGAAGTTGCCCAAAAACCTGGTCCGCAGCTCGCCGTCGAACAGCTCGGCGCCCAGCCGGTCCGACACGGTAGGCAGCACCACGTCGGCCTGCTTCAGCGCGGCACGCAGCCCGTCGGCCCCGAGTGGCACGTCGTCACTGTTGAGCGTGACATCGGTGAAGCGCCGCGCCAGCTCCTGCTCGACCGAGGCCGGCCAGCGCCGGGTGACGACTATGACGGGTTCGTTCACGGCGATCCTCCAGTAGTTCGAAGTGGGGGGGTTGGCCGCTCTTTAGGATGATCAACAAGGGGGTTGGTGGCTCTTGGAGAGCTACTAAGCAGGTCGTGCTCGGCGAGCACCTGGGCCACGGTCTCACCGATGCACGATGGGTTCGGTGCCATCGTGATGCCGGCGGCGGCCAGGATCTCGGTTTTCTCTTGGGCGGATTCCCCTACGGTGGACACGATCGCGCCAGCGTGGCCCATCTTGCGGCCCTTGGGGGCGGACAATCCGGCGATGTAGGCGATCACCGGTTTGGTCATGTGATCGCGCACGTAGTCGGCGCCCTCGGCTTCCTGCGGCCCGCCGATCTCGCCCACCATCACCACCGCGTCGGTGTCCGGGTCGGCTTCGAACAGTTCCAGATGGTCCCGGAATGAGGTCCCGTTGACGGGGTCGCCACCGATGCCGACCGAGGTGGACACACCGATGCCCAGGGCCTTCATCTGGGAAGCAGCCTCGTAGCCCAGCGTGCCCGAGCGCCCGATTATCCCGATTCGTCCGGGCAGATAGATGTGTCCGGGCATGATGCCCAGCAGTGCCCTCCCAGGTGAGATGGTGCCCGCGCAGTTGGGCCCGGTGAGCGTCATCCGCCCCTGAGCCTTGTAACGGCGCATGTAGCGCTTGACTTGCATCATGTCCTGCATCGGGATGCCATCGGTGATGCAGACGCAGAACCGGATCCCGGCGTCGGCGGCCTCCATGATGGAATCGGCGGCGAAGGGGGGCGGCACGAACACGATCGAAGCCCTCGCTCCGGTCGTGGCCACGGCGTCTTTCATGGTGTTGAACACCGGACGGTCCAGCACGCGCTCACCGCCCTTGCCCGGGGTGACGCCAGCGACCACGTTGGTGCCGTAGGTGATCATCTCCTCGGTGTGGAAGCGCCCGATGTGGCCGGTGATGCCCTGGACCACTACGCGGGTGTGCTCGTCGATCAGGATGGCCATGTCTGTCAGCCCACCTTGGTTACGACGGCGACAGCCTGGTGGGCCGCCGCGGCCAGGGTGTCGGCGGTGATGATGGGCAGTCCGGAGTCACGCAAGATCTGCTGGCCCCGCTCGACGTGGGTACCGGCCAGCCGCACCACCACCGGGATCGTGACGTTGATCTCCTTGAACGCTGCCACGATGCCTTCGGCGACCCAGTCGCAGCGGTTGACGCCGGCAAAGATGTTGATCAACATCGCCTTGACGTTGGCGTCCCGCAGCACCGCGCGGAAGGCCTTGAGTACCCGCTCTGGCGACGCGCCACCGCCGATGTCCAGGAAGTTCGCCGCCCGCCCGCCCGCAATTTTGATCATGTCCATGGTCGCCATCGCCAGGCCAGCACCGTTGATCATGCAGCCGATGTCGCCGTCCAGGCCGACGTAGGCCAACCCACGGTCGGCCGCGTGGCTCTCCCTGGTGTCTTCCTGGCTGCGATCACGCAACTCGGAGATGTCGAGATGGCGGAACAGCGCATTGTCGTCAAAGGACATCTTGGCGTCCAACGCGACGATGCTGCCCTTGCCCGTCACGGCCAGCGGATTGATCTCCAGCATGGTGGCGTCCAGGTCTCGGAAAGCCCGGTACGCGCGCTGGAAAACCCTGCTGGCCTCGGCGATCTGCGTCGGTGCCAAGCCCAGCGCGAACGCGATCTCCCGGGCTTGGAACTCCAGGAATCCCGCTGCGGGGTCGATCGTGATGCGCACCAGCGCTTCGGGCCTGGTGGCCACCAACTCCTCGATCTCTACGCCACCCTCGGCCGAGGTGATGATGCACACCCGCTCGATGCGACGGTCCAGCATGACGGCGAAATACAACTCGCGGGCGATGTCGGTGGCCTCCTCCACGTACACCCGGTAGATCAGCTTGCCCAGCGGCCCGGATTGCCGGGTGACCAACCGCCGGCCGAACATGCCGTTCGCGGCGTCTTGCACCGCCCGGTCGGAATGGCACAACCGCACCCCGCCAGCGCCACCGCGGCCACCGGTGTGCACCTGGGCCTTGACCACCCAGGCCGACCCGCCGATCTCGGTGCACCGGTAGGACGCCTGCTCGGGGCTGTAGGCCAGGCCGCCCCGGGGAATGGGGACCCCGAAACGGGCCAGGATCTCCTTGGCCTGATATTCATGGATGTCCATGGTCGCCCCGCTAGGCCCGGCTGGTGGCTGAGGCCCGGCTGGTGGCTGAGGCCCGGATCGCCTGGTCCAATGCGATCACCGTCTGAGCCATCCGCTCCGAGGCAGCGTCGATCATCTTGCCATCCAGCGCTGCGGCACCCTTGCCCTGCGCCGCGGCGTCGGCCAGTGCTTCGATGATGCGCTGGGCTCGGTCGAGCTCAGCCTTGGGCGGGCTGAACACCTCATTGGCCAGCTCAATCTGGCTGGGATGAATCGCCCATTTACCCTCAGCGCCCAGCGCCGCCGCCCGCCGTGCCCCGGCGCGGTAGCCATCGGGGTCGGCGAAGTCGCCAAACGGGCCGTCGATGGGGCGTAGTCCATAGGCCCGGCAGGCCACGATCATCCGCGACAGCGCGAAATGCCACTGATCACCGGGATAGCTCGGGTTCAGGCCACCGATGCTCACCGTGCGGGCCCGGTTGCTCGCCGCGTAGTCGGCCACCCCGAAATGCAGCGCCTCCAGCCGGCCGGGAGCACTCGCGATAGCCTCCACGTTCGCCATTCCCAGCGCGGTCTCGATCAGCGCCTCGATACCTACCTTGTTCGAATAGCCTTTGGCCTGCTCCACCTGGTTGATGAGCGTTTCTACGCAGTACAGGTCCGCGGGCACCCCGACCTTGGGCACCAGGATGGTGTGCACCCGGTCGCCTGCCTGCTCCATCACGTCGATGACGTCGCGATACATGTAGTGGGTGTCCAGCCCGTTTATTCGCACCGACACGGTTTTGCCTTTGGCTGCCCAGTCGATGTCGCGCAGCGCTTCGATGACATGTCGGCGGGCCTGCTCCTTGTCAGCGGGGGCAACCGCATCCTCCAAATCGAGAAACACCACATCGGCCGCGCTGTTCGCGGCCTTGTCGATAAAACTGGTGTTCGATCCCGGCACCGCAAGCTCACTGCGTTGCAACCGCGGCTGGCGCATCGGGTAAAGGGTGTGGCTCACCTGGTTCCTCCTCGGGGACCCGAGTCGGCCTCCAGCGCGGCGGTCGCGCTGCGGTAGTAGTCCTGGGCCGCCGCGACGCCGGCCCCGAGCTCCACCTTGGCCCCGGCGTCGACCAGCGACATCTCGGCGCTGGCCAGCGCGGCAAGGCACATCACCTCGTTGAGATCGCCGAGGTGGCCGATCCGGAACACCAGGCCCGCCACTTTGGACAGGCCGCCCCCGAACGACGTGCGATAGCGGTGGAAGCCGATCCGGCAGACCTCCGTGGCATCCACGCCCTCCGGGGTGCGGATCGCGGTGACGGTGTCGGAGTACCACCGCGGCTCCAGCGCGCACAGCGACAAGCCCAACGCGCTCACCCCGCGACGGATCCCCTCGGCGAGCCGGTGGTGGCGGGCGAACACCCGCGGCAGGCCTTCGTCGAACAGCAGGTCCAGCGAGCACCGCAAGCCGTGCAGCATCGGCGTGGGCGGGGTGTAGGGGAAGTAGCCGCGGTCGTTGCTCGCGAGCATGTCCGCGAAGCTGAAGTAGCAGCGCGGCATCGTGGCGCAGCGGTGCGCCTCCAACGCCTTGGTGCTGACTCCGAGCATGGACATCCCCGGGGGCATCATCAAGCCCTTCTGCGAGCCGGTCACCGCCAGGTCGACGCCCCAGGCTTCCTGCTCGAACGGGATCGACGCCAGCGAGGACACCGCGTCGACGAACAACAGCGCGTCCGAGCCGGCCGCGTCCATCACCGCCCGGACACCGGCGATGTCGGAGGTCACCCCGGTGGCCGTCTCGTTGTGGCAGGCGAAGACGCCCCTGATGGTGTTGTCCTGCGCGAGATGGCGCGCGTAGTCCTCCAGCGGGACGCCCTCGCCCCACTCCCGGTCGACGCAGACCACATCCAGGCCCAGCCGCTTCGCCATACTGGCCCAGAGGTCGGAAAACTGGCCGAAACGCGACATCAGCACCCGGTCGCCCCGGTTGAGGGTGTTGCTGATCGCCGCCTCCCAGGCCCCGGTGCCAGAAGACGGGTACAGGAACACCCGGCCGGTCTCGTTGGCGAAGATCTTCTTCAGGTCGGCGAACAGGGGCAGGGTCAACTCAGGGAAATCCGGTGCCCGGTGGTCTTGCATCGGAACGTTCATTGCGCGGCGCACCGCGTCCGGGACATTGGTTGGACCGGGAATGAACAGGTGCAGGGGTCCGTTGGGCATGGCCGTCACCGCCCTTCGAGGTTAGGGGTTGGGGGAGTGGGTGCAAGCTGGGGGTACAACGGGTAGTGCTTGGCCAGCGTCCGGGTGCGCTCGCGCAGCGTTACCCGCGCAGCGTCATCCAGATCGCCGGTGAGCGCCTCGGTAATGATCTTTCCGATCTCGCGGAAGTCGCCTTCCTGCAGGCCCCGGGTGGCCAGCGGGGCGGTCCCGATCCGCAGGCCGGACGCGACGGCCGGCGGTCGGGGATCAAAGGGCACCGCGTTACGGTTGACGGTGATCCCGATCTCGGCGAGCCGGTCTTCGGCTTGACGCCCATTCAGCGGGGATTCCCGCAGGTCAGCCATGACCAGGTGGACGTCAGTGCCGCCGGTGAGCACGGTGAGCCCACCGCCGAGCATCTCCTCGGCGAGCGCGCGGGCACCAGCGCGGGTGCGCCGCTGGCGCTCCCGGAACGCCGGCGACGCGGCGATCTTCAGCGCGACCGCCTTGGCCGCGATCACGTGCATCAGCGGGCCGCCCTGCCAGCCCGGGAACGTCCTTGAGTTGATCTTTTTCGCGTATTCCGCCTTGCAGAGGATCATTCCGCTGCGCGGCCCGCCCAGCGTCTTGTGGATCGTCGTGCTGACGACGTCGGCGTGGGGTACTGGGTTGGGATGCTCACCGGCGGCGACCAGGCCGGCGAAATGCGCCATGTCCACGAACAGGTAGGCGCCCACCTCATCGGCGATCTCGCGGAAGCGGGCGAAGTCGAGCTGGCGAGGGTAGGCTGACCAGCCAGCGAGGATCATCTTCGGCCGGTGCTCCTTCGCCAACCGCGCGACCTCGTCCATGTCCACCAGCGAGGTTTCCCGATCCACCCCGTAGGGCACCACGTTGTAGTACAACCCAGAGAAGTTGAGCCGCATGCCGTGGGTGAGGTGCCCGCCATGGTCAAGCTTCATCCCCAAGAATGTGTCGCCGGGCTCCATCAGCGCGCTGTAGACGATGGCGTTGGCCGAGGCGCCGCTATGCGGTTGCACGTTGGCGTGTTCGGCCCCGAACAGCTCCTTGGCCCGGTCGATGGCCAGCTGCTCAGCGACATCGACGTGCTCGCAACCGCCGTAGTACCGCCGGCCTGGGTAGCCCTCCGCGTACTTGTTGGTGAGCACCGAACCCTGGCAGTCCAGGACGGCCTGCGGCACGAAGTTCTCCGAAGCGATCATCTCCAGGGTGTGCTCCTGGCGGGAGAGCTCATTCGCGAGCACCTCGGCGATCTCGGGGTCGACCTCGGAGACCGGCTTTGTCAAGAAGTCAGCGGGCAAGTCAGCGCTCATCGGTGAACCTTCAGCTCGTAGGGAGGCGGACGAGGCGGCCATGGATCAGAACCTACCGCCGTCGAGGCTCGTGAACTCGTGATCGGCGAACCCCCCTGCCCGAGCAGCATATCGGCGCAGCGCCCGCACAGACAGCCCTGTCTCAAGGAACGTTCCCAGGCCCGGAGCAGCGTACACCGAGGGCGGTCGCGGGAGAAGAGACTATATCAATGAAAGCGATCGTGTGCACGATCGGTACCTGAGCGCGGTGCAGCGCAAGATAAGTCAACAACTTGTCCCTTGAGCGGTACGCGGCCCCCGGTTCGTTCATGATGATGGTTTCTTCGGATGCCCACAGTGTTAACGCTGGAATCACGATTCCTGGTCCTCAGAGTAGTCCTCTTAGTAGTGCGGCCTGCTCGACATCCTTGCGAAACTGTCCCAAGCTCGCGAGGTTGTACATACCGTCGATCTGCTCGCTCGCCCACAGATCATATCTTCTCCTAAGATCAGCCTTGCGACTCTTCCATCCAATGCCATCGATTACGGCAATAATGTACTGTCTGGGGAGTCGAACGTCTGCTATCTCCTCAATTTCACGAACGGCGTCAGTGAGCTTTGAACCTGTGGAGTCAAATGCCTTCGCTGCAACCACGATTGCAGCGTTGTCTCCATGAGGAATAACGAGATCACACGGCGCTGTCCGATTGTTTCGGCCACCGAACCGGGTCCGGGTTTGGCACATGAGCCCAAGGTCTGCTGTGATTGCTTCGATGTCGTCTTCAACCTTCCGCCCAGAAACGCCAGCACGCGTTGCTGTCAGTCTCGTGCCGGCTCTGGCGACGAGAATGTCACCGAAGTCGTAGCTGCGGTCTCGTTGCACGCTGACGAGCCGAACGACGTCGTACTCCTCGTCGAGCATAGTGATGAGCGCGTTCGCTCTCTTCCGGGCAAGCATCTGCCAAGCTGAACTGTCGAAGTGATCCTTCAGCGTGTTCTTCAGCTTCTCCCGCGAGAGGCCGACGGCAAGACCTAGCGCCGGTACCCATTTCGGGTGATCGGCAACCCAAACTGCGAGAGAATCGATCGAGATGTCGTCTAAAACCGAAAGACTGTGAGCAGCGTCCTTGATTTCTGAGGCATCCGCCGAGGGTCCGGTCGGATCTACATGGGCGGTCAGGCGACCAAGGGACGACACATAGTCTTCAAAAGATGGAATATCAGGCACTCAAGGTCACCGGCCAATGAACAGGTACTCGTAAACAGCCCGGCGCTGAGCAGCAGCGTGCGTTCCGAACGAGTACTTGTAGTCGATCAGGCGGACTTCCACCTCGTTCTTCACCTCACGCAGTAGACCCTCGATGGTCTGGGCGTCGGGCACCGCGTTGGACGAGTAAGACAGGACGATTGTGGAGTCCTTGAACTGCTTGAACGTTTGCCGCAGGGCCTCTACGATCGTGTGCTTATAAGCAAAAGGTGTGTACTTCTTCTCCAGTTTCTTAGTGCGAGTCTCCTCCATGATTTTTTGCCCGCGCCAATAGACCGAGAGGCCCTCCAGAAAATGGTAACGCTTGATGTAGTCATTGTCATCGCGTGGTGGCGCATAGGGGGGATCGAGATATACCAGGTCGTACCCCGCTGGGCTGATTTCGAAGACATCACCGCACAAGACCTGACTAGGACAACCGGCACCGAAGACGACTCGGTTGTACGCGACGGATCGTTCCTGAAAGTGATCTCGCAAAGGGAGTCGAAGATCTCGCCGACCGTCGTCGTATCGCAAGTCGGTAAACGTGAAGACTCCGCGCGGTTGCTTTCGTGCCGCAGCCAGCACCAGAGCTGAGATCGCCAATGAGCGCTTGTGGCCAGACAGAGTATCGATGTGCGACCACGCTGAGTCAAGAAATTGCCGATCGTCAGCGGTAAAATACAGACCATCGAACTTGCGCTGGATGAAATCTCGGTCATCCAATGGCGGACCGCAGATCAATTCAATATCAGCTCGAGTGAGTTGGACCGACTGATTGACCACTGTCGCGCAGGTGATGACTGTTGGGAAATTCAAGAAGTCGTTGGACGTGACCTGATAGCCAAGGCTCTTGAGTAAATAGGACACGACGCCGCTACCGGAGAAGGCATCGAGCGCGGTGTGTCCGCCCACTTCGGTGAACACCTCGGCTAGATACGGTACGAGGCGATACTTAGACCCCATATAGCGGAGCCGAGGGAACGCAGCGGTGCGCTCAAGTGCCTCATGAAGATCCACATCAGTCCTTACAAGCTATTGTGCTGGTCACGGCGACATCATGGCCTACGTCTACGACCGTTTGAGCCCAGGGGCATTTCTGTACCGGTCCATCAGGTCAGCGCAGCCAGTGCAGCGCCGCGCCCAGGTCGGGCACCATATGCAGGCGCATTCCGGGCGGTGAGGTACCGCCGTCTGGGGTTCTGTCTGGCGGCACGAGCGCGTGCCGGAAGCCCAACCGGGCGGCTTCGGCCAGGCGCCGGCGTAGCCCGGTCACCTGCCGGACCTCTCCGGCCAGCCCGAGCTCCCCGATCGCCACCGTGTGCGGGGGCGCCAGCAGGTCACCGGCCGCTGACGCGACGGCGAGCGCGACGGCGAGATCGGCCGCCGGCTCCACCACGCGCATCCCGCCCACTGTCGCGGTGTACACGTCTGACCCCGCCAACCGCACGCCCCCTCGACGCTCGGTGACCGCCAGGATCATCGCCACCCGGGATGAGTCCAGGCCGCTCACCGCGCGGCGGGGGTTGGCCAGCGCGGATTCGGCGACCAACGCCTGGACTTCGCCCAGCAACGGCCGTTTGCCCTCCACGATGACCGTCACCGCCGTGCCGGGCACCGCGCCATCGCGGTGAGTCAGAAAAAGTCCGGACGGGTCGGGTAAGCCGATAATGCCTTCGTCGGTGAGCTCGAAGCAGCCGACCTCGTCGGCGGCCCCGAACCGGTTCTTGATCCCGCGAACCATCCGTAGCGTGGAGTGCCGGTCGCCCTCGAACTGCAGCACCACGTCGACCAGGTGCTCCAGCACCCGGGGACCGGCCACCGTCCCGTCTTTGGTGACGTGCCCGACCAGCACTACGGGCAGTCCGCGCTGCTTGGCGGCACTGATCAGCGCGCTGGCCACCGCGCGGACCTGCGACACCCCGCCTGGGCCGCCCTCGACGCCAGCGCAGGACATGGTCTGCACCGAGTCAACGATCAGCAGGCCCGGATCAACGGCATCCAGATGGCCGAGCACCGCGGCGAGATCGGACTCGGCGGCGAGGAACAGCTCGTCATGCAGCGCTCCGGTGCGCTGAGCCCGCAACCGGACCTGGCCGGTGGACTCCTCACCGGTCACGTAGAGCGCGCGCCGGCCGGCCATCGCGCAGCGGTGTGCGACCTCCAGCAACAGGGTGGACTTTCCGACCCCGGGCTCGCCGGCCAACAGCACCACCGCGCCGGGAACCAGACCGCCGCCGAGCACCCGGTCGAGCTCGGCCACGCCAGTGGCGCTGGCCTGCGCGGAGTGCAGATCGACCTGGGAGATCGGAAGGGCCGGGACGGCCGGTGCACCGGCCGCGACCACCATCACCGGGGGCGGTCGGTACGCCGTCACACTGCCCCAGGTGTGGCACTCCGGGCACCGTCCCACCCACTTGGCGACCTCATGGCCGCAGTCACCACAGCGGTGGGTTCTCCGGTCGTTCGCGGCTGTTCTCACCATGGTCAGGCACGCTATCCATCGACCCTGACAGTTTCGGGTGCGCCGCCAACCCGGCGCCTGGGGTTAGGCCTGGCCGGCCGAGTTCGGTGGGGCCGCCATGGGTACCGTCACGGTCACCGTGCCAGCCTTGCGGAACTGGAATGTCACCGGAGTGTTCAGCCCGGCGTGCAGCGGCCTGGTGGTGAAGAGCACGACGCGCAGCTCGCCGGCGACCAGCGGGCTGGTCGGCTCGCCACTGGGGGGGAGGGAACCGGCAGTGCTCATGACGGTGGTCCCGGGTGGAATCTGCGTGGTACCCAGCACTAGCGCTCGGCTGGCCGCTGGGCTGGTCACGGCGATGAGCTCGTCGGCGCTGTTTTCCTGATTGACGATGGTGAGCAGCACCGGGACGGCCGACCCGGCGGGGTAGGTGCCCTGCTGGTTGTGCGGGTAAGGGATCAGCACGTCGCGCAGCGCGATGGCGCCTCCGGCATTGCCGGAGGCGCCGCCAACGGCGGACACCTGGTTGTCGGTCTGGGTGATCTGGCCGGCACCGCAGCCGACCAGCGCCAGCGCGGTGGCGCAGCAGGCCACGATGCGAACCGCCGTACTGGTGCTGGTAAGGGGAACCCGCATCAACGAAGCGTATCCGACAGGCCCGCCTTGCCGCCTCATCGGTAAGCACAGGTAGGCACAGAACATGGGTGCACGTGGCTCTCCGGTGCAGGTCCGGTACCGGTCCATAGTGGAGTGACCGTGAGCTGCGGAGCACCATCTCGCCTGGTGCCGACCGGTAGTGGGATCCTCTGACCTGCGACGACGCTCTGTGTGGTGCTACGTACCCCACACACCACGATTTCTCGACGTGGTAGGCTAGGGGCAGCGAAAGGGGCAGAAGACACATGGTTTTTAAGGTCGGAGAGACCGTCGTCTACCCGCACCACGGTGCCGCTCTCATCGAGGCCATTGAGACTCGAGTGATCAAGGGGGAAGAGAAGAAATATCTCGTCCTCAAGATCAGTCAAGGTGATCTTACCGTCCGTGTTCCCGCTGCCAACGCTGAATTCGTCGGCGTCCGGGACGTGGTTGGCCAAGAAGGTCTCGATCGGGTTTTTGAGGTGCTGCGCGCTCCCCATACCGAGGAGCCGACGAACTGGTCGCGGCGATACAAGGCCAACTTAGAGAAGCTCGCCTCTGGCGACGTCAACAAAGTGGCGGAAGTGGTCCGGGATCTCTGGCGGCGCGAGCGCGATCGGGGTCTGTCGGCCGGCGAGAAACGTATGCTCGCGAAGGCTCGCCAGATTCTGGTAAGCGAGCTCGCCCTCGCCGAGGGTACCAACGAGGACAACGCTGAGGTGCTACTCGACGAGGTCCTCGCCGCCGCCTCCTGAGTCCCAGCCGACCTTAGTCGCAACGACGTCACTGCCTTCGTTGTCCCGCCCCCGGGTCGCGGCGCTGGTGCCGGCTGCTGGGCACGGCGTACGGTTGGCGGCTGGAATGCCCAAGGCCTTTGTGCCGCTGCTTGGCCGCCCGTTGCTGTGGTACTGCGTGCAGGGTTTGCTGGCCTCGGGTTGCGTCGAGGCAGTGGTAGTTGCGGTCGGTGCACAACACCACGACCAGGCTCGAGTTGCCGTCGCCGAGGGCGGGGACCGGGTGCGGATCGTCACGGGCGGAGTGCACCGCTGCGACTCGGTTCGGGCGGCCTTGAACGCCGTGCCCGACGCCGAGGTGGTGCTGGTGCACGACGCCGCCCGCTGCCTTACCCCGGTCGGCGTGATTCAAGCGGTGACGCAGGCGGTACTCGCCGGGCAGCGGGCTGTGGTACCAGTTCTGCCGGTGGTCGACACGATCAAGCAGGTGGACTCCGACGGTCTGGTGGTGGGCACTGTGGACCGGGCGGCCTTGCGGGTGGTGCAGACACCGCAGGGGTTCGCCGGGGACCTGCTACGCCGGGCTCACCAGTTGCCATCCGGTCCAGTCACGGACGACGCCGGACTCGTCGAGGCCCTGGGGGTAACCGTCACCACGGTGCCAGGCCATCCGCACGCCATGAAAATCACCACCCCGTTCGATCTGGTGATTGCTGCGGCGGTCGCTGGCGCGAGAGCCGCCGGCCAGGGATGAGGGTCGGGATCGGCACCGACGTGCACCCGGTGGAACCTGGCCGGGACTGCTGGATCGCCGGGCTGCGCTGGCCCGGGCTACCAGGTTGCGCCGGGCACTCCGACGGTGACGTTGCCGCGCACGCCTTGTGTGACGCCGCGCTGTCCGCCGCTGGCCTGGGCGACCTCGGTGCGGTGTTTGGCACCGGCGAGCAACGGTGGGCCGGGGCGCACGGCGCCGAACTGCTCATCGAAGTGCGCCGCCGGTTGGTCATCCAGGGCTGGGCGGTGGGCAACGGCGCGGTGCAGGTGATCGGCAACGCGCCGCGGGTGGGTAGCCGCCGGGCCGAGGCGCAGCGAGTGCTGTCCGACGCCATGGGCGGCCCCGTCTCAGTATCCGGCACCACCACTGACGGCCTCGGGCTGACCGGCCGCGGCGAGGGCATCGCCGCTATTGCGACGGTGCTCCTCGTGCGCGTGTAATGGAGGGATCCGACCACGCTCTACGATCTCCCCGTGAGCTTGCACCTGTATGACACCGCGACGCGCAGCCTGTGGGAGTTCATCCCGCTGCGACCCCGTACGGCGTCGATCTACGTGTGTGGGGCCACGGTGCAGGGCGTCCCGCATATCGGGCACGTGCGTTCGGCGCTGAACTACGACGTGTTGCGTCGCTGGTTAGTGGCCACCGGCCACGAGGTGCTGCTGGTGCGCAACGTCACCGACGTTGACGACAAGATCCTCGCCAAATCCGCCGAAGCGGGCCGGCCGTGGTGGGAGTGGGCGTACACGCACGAACGGGCGTTTGAGGACGCCTACACGGCGCTGGGGTGCCTGCCGCCGTCGGTACTGCCGCGCGCCACCGGTCATATTCCGCAGATGGTTGAGCTGATGGCGCGGCTGACCGATCGGGGGCACGCCTACGCCGCGGGGGGTGATGTCTACTTCGCGGTGGCCACGATGGATGACTACGGCTCGCTGTCGGGGCAGCGTCCCGAGGAGGTATGTCAGGGTGAATCCGCCGCGCCAGGCAAGCGCGACCCCCGGGACTTCACCCTGTGGAAGGGTGCCAGGCCCGGCGAGCCATTCTGGCCGACACCGTGGGGGCCGGGCCGCCCCGGATGGCACCTGGAGTGCTCAGCGATGGCCACCACGTACCTTGGCCCGGAGTTCGATATCCACGGCGGCGGGCTGGACCTGGTCTTCCCACACCATGAGAATGAACGGGCACAGTCCCGCGCCGCTGGCGATGGGTTTGCCCGGTACTGGTTGCACAATGGCTGGGTGATGTTGTCTGGTGAGAAAATGTCCAAGTCGCTGGGCAACACGCTGTCCATCCCGGCCACCCTGCGTCGAGTCCGTGCCGTAGAGCTGCGCTATTACTTGATTGCCGCGCATTACCGGTCTGCCATCGAGTATTCTGACGGTGCGCTGGATGAGGCGGCGGTAGCCTATCGGCGGATCGAGTCGTTTGTGCACCGAGTGCGTGAGCGGTGCGGGGTACCAGAGCCACGTAGCTGGTGTGCTGAATTCGTCAGGTCACTGGACGATGACCTCGGTACGCCGGCAGCACTGGCTGCGGTCCATACCACTGTGCATGAAGGCAACGCGGCGCTGGACGCTGGGGACCACCTGGCGGCGCTAGGCGCGGCCGGTTCGGTGCGCGCGATGACCGGCGTGCTGGGTTTGGACCCGCTGGCTGACCAGTGGCGCTCGACGTCAGCGTCAGACGCCGCGTCGGCGGCGCTGGCTTGTTTGGTGGACCGGCTGCTCGCCGAGCGTGCCGAGGCTCGCAACCGCCGTGACTACGCAACCGCCGACGTGGTGCGCGATCAGCTGTTGGCGGCCGGGATTGCCGTCGAGGACACCCCCGATGGTCCGGTGTGGACGAGCAAGGGGAGCGGAGCTCATGGCTGGTAACTCTCAGCGCAGGGGTGCGATACGCAAGCCGGGTACCAAGAAGGGCGCCGTCGTCGGCTCCGGTGGGCAAAAGTCCAAGGGGCTGCACGGTCGCGGTGCCACCCCGCCCGCCGAGCTGCGGCCCGGCCATCCGGCTGGGCGCCAAGGCACCTCACGCCGCCCTGCCCAGCGCCAATCTGACCAGCGTCAGTCCGTTCAGGGCCAGGCCGCTGTGGCCCGCCGTCGCGGTGGTAGCGAGCCGGGGGAGACCGTCCTTGGTCGCAACTCGGTGCTGGAATGCCTGCGCGCCGGGGTGCCGGCTACCGCGCTGCACGTGGCCATCGGAGTGGACCTCGACGACCGGGTCGGCGAGTCCATCCGGTTGGCCGCCGATGCCAGGCTGTCCATTCTCGAGGTGCCCCGGGCTGACCTCGATCGGCTGGCCGGTGGTGCGCTGCACCAGGGAGTGGCGCTGCAGGTGCCGCCGTATGAGTACGCGCTTGTCGAGGATGTGCTGGTGAGTGCCCAGGAGTCCGGGACGCCGCCGTTGCTGGTCGCGCTGGACGGGGTGACCGACCCGCGTAACCTCGGTGCGGTGGTCCGCAGCGCCGCCGCGTTCGGTGCGCACGGACTGGTGCTCCCGCAGCGGCGCTCAGCGGGGATGACCGCAGTGGCGTGGCGGGCCTCGGCGGGTATGGCCGCGCGCCTGCCGGTAGCTCGGGTCACCAATCTGGTACGCACACTCAAGTATTTTGCCGCCTCGGGTATGATGGTTGTTGGCCTGGACGCTGGTGGCGCAATGCCATTGGATGTTTTCCCGCTGGCCACCGGCCCCCTGGTGCTCGTCCTCGGTTCAGAAGGGCGGGGGCTGTCCCGGCTGGTCCGCGAAACCTGTGATGCTGCGGTGTCGATACCCATGGTGGGGCCGGCCGAGTCACTCAACGCGTCGGTCGCCGCCGGTGTTGTGCTCGCCGAGGTGGCGCGCTTACGTCGCGCCGGCTGAAGTGTTTTCGGCGTGCCGCTAACTCGCATCGCCGAACAGTGTGTATGTTATTGCGGTCAGCGTTCACGACACGGCAGTTGTTCCTATGCCGCGTTCCTCCCGACAAGGAGAATCGGTACCTGTGGCTCAGAAGACCATCGTCACCCTCATCGACGACCTCACCGGTGAGGAAGCTGAGGACATTTCAACAGTCGAGTTCGCGCTCGAAGGTGTCTCCTACGAGATCGACCTGGCCGACGACAACGCCGCCAAGCTTCGTGACAACTTGGCCCGTTACGTCGCGGCTGCTCGCAAGACAAGCGCGCGGCGCCCGAACGTTCGTGGCACCGACCGTTCGACTGGCCGGGGGGCCAACAAAGGCAACGGTGGTGTTGTGAGCAGCGGTTACAACCGGGACACGCTCAAGTCCATCCGCGAGTGGGCCAAGCAGAACGGTCACACTGTGAACGAGCGTGGCCGCCTGCCGCTCGCCGTGCTGAACGCCTGGGAAGTAAATCACCAGGCAGTGAAGAACGGCAAGGTTCCCAGTTTCTCGGGCCCCACGTTCTCCGGCTAGGGTCTGCCCCGGCGGTATCCTTCTTTGCCGCGAAACAGATGGAGGGGTAGAGGCAGCTGTGGAGGTTGAAGGGCCACCGTGGGTGGTGGTCACCAGCTTGGTGATTGGGGCGGTTGGGGTTGTGGTCACGGGAGTGGTTGGTCCGCTGGTCGTCGAGCGGTTTAAATCACACCGGGCCACCCCCGAATCGCCGGAGCCCTCGGCGATCATACAACGGGCCGGCGACGCTGTGACATTAATCCAGGCCGCGCTTGTTGACCTGCAGGAACGCATCCGACGGCTCGAGGGAATGCAGATGAAGGATGCCCATGACCGGCGTGGATGAGCTCACCCAGGGCCTGGACCAACTGCGAGATTCCATTACGCGAACGGCCCAAGTTGCCCCGCAGGTCGCACGGCAAGAGATCCGCCGTGAGGGACGGGCCTACTTCCGGGGCGCGGTGGTCGCTGCGGTGATCACGTCCCTGCTGGTTGGCGTCCCGATAGCGCTGATCGCCAACCAGCTTTCGGAGCACGCGAGTGCTGATCAGGCGCGCGCCGCCCAGTTCCAGGCCGAAACGCAGAACATTCAGCGGCTCGCGCAGAGCGCCCACGATCTCGGGGTCCAAGCCAACGCCGAACTCACCCGCCGTGGCTTGACACCGGTCCCGATCCCCACTCTGGGGACAGCGCCGGATTCCCAGGTGCTCACCGCGTCGTCCGCGGCCCAGGTCGCGGCGAAGATCGCCCGTGAGTCCAGTGTGCAGCGCACGCCCGCGCAAATCCAGGCGGACATCGCGGCAGCGCTGGCCAAGCTGCCTCCACCACCCGTGGGGCCCGCCCCCCAACAGCTCGCTGCGGCGGTGCAGGCTTACCTCGCGGCCAACGCCCAGGGATTGCGTGGACCTCAAGGTGACCCAGGAGCGCCTGGCAAGCCGGGACTTCGGGGTGAGCCTCCAGTGAGCTGGACAGTCGAGGAGTCCGACGGGTCCACCACCACCTGCGAGCGTGTCGCTGGTTTCGATCCGGCTACTCCCCGGTACCGGTGCTCCCACGGCACACCGGCATCCTCGGCCGCGACTACGCCGCCACCCCGCAGCGGCGGGGGTTTATCGCCAAGACCTGGAGGGTGACGGTCCCCATTGCTGGGGTCCGACTGAATTGCTGGGATCCGACTGAAATGCATACCAGGGTATGTACATACCATGGTAGGATGAATTCATGAAGGTCGACAAGATGAGCATCTCACTCGAGGCTGACCTCGGTGATGCCGTGCGTGACGCTGCGCGTCGCGCCGGCAAGGGGTTGTCGTCGTGGCTGGCCGAGGCAGCGTCCAGCAAACTTCGTGCCGAGGCTCTCGAACAGTATCTGGACGAGTGGGAACGCGAGCACGGCGCCTTTACCGCTGCGGAGCTAGCGCAGGCCGAACGGGAACTCGGACTGCGGGCGGCAGATTCGGCGTCGTGAGCGCACTCGTTCTCGACGCGGGTGCGTTCGTCGCGGTGGAGCGCGATGATCGGGCGGTGATCGCTCGGCTACGGGTGGCGCAGCGGCACGGTATGGAGCTTCGCAGCAACGCGATCGTTGTAGCCCAGGTGTGGCGTGACCCCCAGGGACGTCAAGCGCGGCTGGCACGACTGCTTCGGGGAGTCAGTGTCCGCCCGGTCGATGACGAGGCGGGGCGAGCGGCCGGGGTACTGATCGGTCAGGAGGGCACCCAGGACCCGATCGACGCCACACTGGTGCTGGTTGCCTACCCCGGCGATCGCATCCTTACTAGCGATCCCCAGGACATTCAACGCCTAGTCAGCGCGGCAGGCAGGTCCGTGCTGGTGATTCGCTGCTGAAGGACCTGACGTCATCATGGCCACCGGGCGTCAACGCCAGCCACGTCGTGCTCCTACCTCCGCTGGCCGAACCTGCGAGCCACCGAGAATCCGATCAACCCCCCGATGACGACGAGAATGATGATCAGGACGAGGATGGTCTTCCCGATACCCGCGAGGAAACCCCGGGCCTCGAGCTCGGCGGCGAGGATGCCGGCTTGAGCCATGATGAGATGCATAGCTTCCGATCATAGGCCCTAGCACGCCGCCGCGCTGTCGCAGGGCTTGGCTGGCCCGCCCGGGCCGCTGGGGCTCGGTGGTCCGTCGCTAGGCTGCGCCGCTGCCATGTCCTTCGCCAGCCCACTGTTCCTGTGGTATTTCCTGCCGGCCGTTCTCACGGCCGTGCTGGTCGCGCCCCGCAGTTGGCGCAACGGCATTGTGGCGGCTGCCAGCCTGGTCTTCTACGCGGTGGGTGCGGGCCCGGCGACGCTGTTGCTGCTGGCCTGCATGGTTGTCAACTATGTGGGGGGTCCGGCGGTGGCACCCCAGGCGGTGCAACCCGAGGCCGGGGAGCCCGACGGCGGGGAGCCCGAACCGAAGCGGCGGCGCCGGATCCTGATCTGCGTTATCGTCTTCGACGTCGCGGTGCTCGTCATCTGGAAGTACGCTGGTTTCGCCAGCGTGCAGGCCGCCAGGCTGGCGTCGCTCACTGGATTTGATCTGCCCACCGTCTCGCTTGCTTTGCCGATCGGAATCTCCTTCTACACGTTTCACCACGTCTCCTACGTTGTGGACATTTATCGGGGTGAGCGCCAGGCACTGCGCAAGAAGACCCCATTCGTCGCCTACATCGCGATGTTCCCCCAGCTGGTCGCGGGACCAATCGTGCGCTACCGTGAGATTGCGGATCAACTCACCCAGCCCCGCAACCACCGGTTGGATGACATCGCCGCCGGATTCCCGCGCTTCGCCCTCGGCCTGACCAAGAAGGTAGTGATCGCGGACGCACTCGCGCCCATGGTGGACGCCTGCTTCGCCACCCCAGCCGACCAGATGACCACCGCGAACGCCTGGCTCGGGGCGATTGGATACACGTTGCAGCTGTACTTCGACTTTTCTGGTTATTCAGACATGGCCATCGGGCTGGGGAGGATGCTCGGGTTCACGTTGCCGGAGAACTTCGCGCGCCCGTACTCGTCGGCGAGCATCACTGAGTTCTGGCGGCGGTGGCACATGTCGCTGTCCCGATGGTTCCGCGACTATGTGTATATCCCGCTCGGCGGCAACCGGCACGGTGTCGCGCGCACCTACCGCAACCTGTGGATTGTGTTCGCGCTGGTCGGGCTGTGGCACGGGGCGAACTGGACCTTCCTGGTCTGGGGGCTCTACCACGGCACGGCGTTGGTCATCGAGCGGCTGGTGATCGAGCGCCGCCGCGGCTGGGCGGTCGCGGCGGCTGGGCCGGCACGCCGGGCGTTGACCTTGCTGATCGTGGTGTTCGGCTGGGTGTTGTTCCGATCACCGGACCTGAGCACCGCGCTGGTCTTCCTGCGGCACATGGTGATTCCCGATCTCGCCGGGTTGACCGACGTGGTGGACGCCTCGCTGACCCACCAGCGACTGGTGATCCTGCTGCTGGCCGCCGCCGTCTTCGTGCTCCCGGCCCAACCGATCACCGACCGTTGCCTCGAATCTGTGCGGTCGCGGCCCGCCATCGCGCTAAGGGCCGGCGTGCGGACCGCCGGCCTGCTCTACGCCGCGCTCCTGGTCACCACCGGCACCTTCAGCCCGTTTCTCTACTACCGGTTCTGACAGCTGATCAGGGCCTGGTAGGGTTGAACCTCGGTGCCGCCCGGACGCAGGCGGCTGACCTGCGTGGACAGCGCTCGGTGGTTGTCAGCCTTCGGTACCTTTCGCCGACGTCTCACCGCATGGCGACGGCATGATCTCGGCGTGTAATCTTGCCTCGCACGGTGCCCGAGCGGGGCAAGACTGGTGAAGATGTGATCGTCGGCGCGCGCGGTGAGTAGCCGACGGCACATTTAGATCTGGAGGGTGGCGGCTGGTGAGAGGTAAAAAGATTGACAGGGTTGCTGTTCTGCGGGACCTGCAGGTGATCGAGGATGACGATTATGACGGCTTTGTGTCTTTAGTGCAAGCGGCTCGTAACAGGAACCTCGTATTTAATCCGGACTTACCCGTTTGGTCTCTGGCTCAACGCCTAGGCATCATCGTGGACTGTAATCGTGGCGGTGTCCCGGAATTCGATGAAGCGATGCGGGATTTCGTGCGGGACGTGAATAACGTGGGCGGCTCAGATAAGCACCCCTTCGTACATGGTAGGCACTAACCCGGAGATCCCACGCACCTAACTAATGGCACGCGGGCGTGTTGGGCCCGCCGCAGGGCGGCTGGTTCGCGTCCTGAGGCATCGTGGCCAGGGTATTCGTCAGCCAATCCCAGCGAGGACTGTCAGTGTGCCGGTCACCTGCACCAGTAGCTAGTGGGCAAGAGCCCAGCCCCACTGGAGGTGGAGCGGTCCCGGTTGCCGTGGTGGACGCTACTTCTCCGCAAGCTCCTGCTCGCTCTGTTGCCGATCACCTTGGTGGACGTCGTGACGACGGCGGTGGTCGGCCGCAACCCCGTTGACCTGAGCGGACAGCGCTCAGTGTTTGTCAGCGATAGCCACGCCTCCAGCGCGTACGATTCGAGTAGAGATGACACTGGAGATGGAATTTCTCGAGGGGCGTTGATCGAGGCCACGTTGGGGCCACGCCGTGGTGGTCGGCGGTGCCCATGCCGGCTTGCTCGCCGCGCACACCACTGAACGCCAGCGTGATCTCCCTCTCCACCTGGCGCTGCCCGTGAACCCGGTCCCCGCGAATATCTCCCCGCCGGTACCCCATGTGACGCCGGTCTACCACTTCGACCAGATGGCCAATCGCTGGATCTGTTACCATCGGCTGCGCCGCTGGCCGCAGCGTCTGATCGCGGTAGGCGACGCGGTCTGCGTCTTCAACCCGGTTTACGGTCAAGGCCTGACAGTCGCAGCCCAGGAGGCGCAGCTGCTCGGCGAAATCCTGGATGGCGCCCGCACGCTGACCAGTCTGGCCCAGCACTTCCAACGCCGGTTGGGCGGCCTGATCCGGTTGCCCCGGGCAATGGCCATCAGCAGCGATCTCTCCTGGGAGCCGGTGCCACCCAGCCGCTCGGCCCGCAATCCCACCACGCTGGCCGCACCCCGCATGATCGCCAAAGTCCTCCACCAGTCCTCCGTCGCCCGCGCACCTCATGAGGGTGCTTCCTAGCCCGAG
The DNA here is from genome assembly GCA_049673305.1 of Pseudonocardiaceae bacterium. GTDB lineage: Bacteria > Actinomycetota > Actinomycetes > Mycobacteriales > Pseudonocardiaceae. The sequence continues at coordinate 21,470 of JBATXM010000222.1, forward strand.
TTTCCAAACACTGCGGCGCTGGGCAGCCCGGGCGCGAGCCCCCTGAGCTTCGACGCCGGCCAGAACTCCGAGCCCCACGTCACCCGGCTGGCCACGCTGGGCCTGCGTTTCGTCGGGTCGGTGCCCCGTGACCATCCCGGCCCGCTCGCCCGCCCCGCCCCGGATCGCCACCTCGTCCCCGCCCACGCCGCGGAGAACCTGCTGAGCCTCGACCGGTCTACCCCCAACGCTGACGTGGATAATACGCCAAAAAGAAGATCGAAAACTGCTGGACCTGCGGAAACCAGGGCGGAGCCGCAAGATCTTTGGAAACTCGGGCTAGGACAGGGCACTGCCGATGAGGTGGCCGACGCCGAAGGTGACAGCGGCAGCGAGGCTGCCGGCGAGAACCTGGCGAAAGCCGGAGCGCAGCGCCGAGCGGCCGTTGAGGATTCCGAGACCGGCGCCCACGGCGGACAGTGCGAGCACCGCGAGCCCGATCGCGACGAGCAGAGTCGTCGAGCCACCGCCGAACAGGTAGGGCAGCACGACGACGAACGCGCCGAGCGCGAAGGCGAGCAGGCTGGACAGGGCGGCTGACCAGGGTGAGCCGAGCTGGTCGGGGTCCAGGCCGAGCTCTTCGCGGGCGAGGGTGTCCAACGCGACCTCTGGGTTGGCCATGATGCGGTCAGCGAGTCGTTCGGCGTCGGCCCGGTCCAGGCCTTTGGCGCGGTAGAGCAGCACCAGCTCGGCGCGCTCTTCTTCCGGCTTCTCCGCCAGTTCCGTGGCCTCCAGCGAGAGCTCGCGCTGGTACATCTCGCGTTGGCCCGACATCGACACGTACTCGCCGGCCGCCATGGAGAAGGCACCGGCGAGTAGGCCGGCGACGCCGGCGAGCAGGATTGTGGTGCGGGCGGCTCCCGAGCCGGCGAAACCCATCACCAGCGCGGTGTTGGACACCAACCCGTCGCTGATGCCGAAGACAGCAGCCCGCAGGCTGCCCGAGCGGTCACTGCGGTGCCAGCTTTCCCGGCGCGCGATCTGCTGGCGTGGACTGGGTCGTGCGCCGTCGATGAGCTTGCCGATAGTGCGGGCGTGGCCCCGTTCATCGGCAGCCATACCGGGCGCGGCGTCGGGCTCCGCGTCGTACATTCCCGCGTCGGCGCGTTCACCGCGTTCGATCAGGGGCAGCACCGCGCCGGTGGACAGCCGCCGGGCAGCAGCGCCGAGCAGCCTGGTTCGCACACTGGGCCGGCTGGGAGGTGGGACCTCGACGCCGGCCGCGCGCATCTTCTGCTCCCAATGGGCGGCGTGGCGGCGTTCGATGCCCGCCAGTTCTTCGAAGATCTCGCGTCGCTCACCGGTCTCGGCTTCGGCGAGCCGGGAGTACAACTGCGCGGCGTCGCGCTCGCTGTTGAGCAACGCACCCCAACGCTTCACCCGGCTACGCTCAATCTGGCTCATCCCGCCTCCTGCAGCAGTGACTCCTGTCAGGGTTAACGTGCGAGGGCGGCGCTGCCATCCCACTATCGGTCCTCAGCCAAACCTTTGGGCTGATAGGCCAGCGCATATAGCAGGCGAAGCGGGTTGCCGGGATCAACGGGTAGCTGTGGTGTGTCAGGAGGCTCGTCTCATGTCACCAAGATCGCAGGTCCACGCGTGTGGACGCGGCAGCGGGGGTTCCGACGGCAGGGGTCCCGGATGACGCGCACCGTGACCCACGAGCCGGCGTTGCGCCGGCGGCCACCGGAGCGCTGCTGATTCCTTACGCGTCAGCTGGCTCGGCCCGGGCGACCCTGCTCTACTGAGGCGGCCCGCCGACCGGACACGCCGGACAAGCCCCCGCTCAGAGCCACCAGTGCGAGAATTCCAACATCATGATCAAGCTCACGAAGCCATGATCAGTGAAAACTCGGGCTAGGCCGGGTTCGCTGTGATGATCTGCCCGTTGGGCCGCTGCGGTTGTCCAGTAAGCCGGGACACCGGGAACGGGAGCAGCTCCAGCGGGTGGCGGCGGACATGGATGGTCTGGTAGATGATCAAACCGATCAGCAGGGCCAGCAGCGCTGCCGAACCTCCCACTGTGCCCCAGCCCAGGCCGCCCTCGTCCACCGGTTTGGTCAACGAGTCGCCCCCGGCCGCTCCCAACGGACGGGTCAGGATGAACGCCAGCCAGAACAACACCATGCCGTTGATGGTGGTCAGGTAGTGCGCAGCCACGATCACCAGCATGATCCCGGCGATGATGAAAAAGGCGTTGCGGAACCCCAGACCGGTGTCATCGGAGAGCCAGTCACCGCTGGAGGTACCCAGAGTGTTCGAAACCAAGATCGAGATCCAATACAGGATCTCCCCCTTGCGGGCGGCAATATTCTCCACGTCGTAGGTCTGCCCCGTGCGCCACCACACCAGAAAGACGATCGCCAGGATACCGGTGAGGATGACTGCGCCCCACGCGTAACCGATCCCCTGTTGGGCGCTGCCGTGACCGAACCCGCGGTTCGAGAAGTCCGAGATCTCGGTACCGACCATGCTGGTGCCTAGGACCACCGCCCAGAACAGGGCCGAATGAAACCGCTTGGCTGTGACCTGGGCCACCACGATGACCAGAAAAAACGCGAGGAAGATCAACGCTGTGGCGACGTAACCAATCTTGAGGGTGATTCCCACCAAGTCTCCGGCGGTTTCCCCCAGCGTAACGGCGACGATCTTCACAATCCAGAACAGCAGCGTGACGTGCGGGAGTTTGCGCATCACATACTTGACCTGCGTCAATGACGGCGCGGACATCTACATTGCCCCTTCTGATCGCCCCGGCGCGCCTCGTCGGCGAGCCCCCGACCCGACCCCTCAGCTTCGACGCATCACCGCGACGACACCGCGCAGCCGCACTCAGCTGGGAACAGGGCCTCCGCCGTGCCGCCCTACCCCGACGGCCGCCCCGGTGACTCGTGGCCCAAGGCGGCGGCCGATGGAGGGATTGAGTCTCACCAATGATGGAGGGATTGAGTGTCACCAATAGTGTCGTCGGCCGAACACGGCTCGCCCGGCGGCGCCGAGCAGGGCCAGGATCGCCCCGATCACGGCCAGAATGATCCCGATCGCCAACAGAATCGAGCTATGGATCAGGAACCCCACGATGAGCAAGATGATGCCAAAAGTGATCACGACCGCTACATTACCTATCCATGGCGATCTCTGCTCATGGGCACGCACAGTAGCCAGCTTCAATGTCCATACGCTGGGGCACCTCTGTACTGTGACAGTGCCTGACCAGCCTCGATAGTGGATCAAGATCAGGCCGTGTCCAGGTCGTTCAGCGCCGGGCAAGTGTGAGTGGTCCGTGCTGCCCCATGTGGAGTCGCCACTGTCTCAGCCGGCACATCGATCATCAGGAGCCCCAGAGGAAGCCCTCGCAGGATTGTTGTGCGGAAGACCGGTGTAGGTGTAGCGGGGGGTGAGTCGGGGTAGCTAACTGGCATGACCACGACTGAGTCTCGTCCGCTTGCCCTGGTGACCGGTGCCTCCAGCGGTATCGGCTTGGAGCTGGCCAAGCAATTCGTCGAACACGAGTACGACCTGTTGATTAACGCTGAAGACGGTGAGCTCGACACGGTCGCCGTTCAGTTGGCCTCTACCGGGGCCAGTGTTCAGCCGATCCGGGCGGATCTGCGCACTGTTGAGGGGGTCGAGCTGCTGTGGGAACAGGTCGCTGCGACAGGCCGCTCGCTGGACGTGGCCGCATTGAACGCTGGGGTCGGTGAGGGTGGTCCGTTCCTGGAGACTGATCTGTCGGCCGAGTTGGAGATCATCGACGTCAATGTGCGGTCCACGGTGCAGCTGGCCAAGCGGGTGCTGCGCGCGATGGCTGCCCGCGACGAGGGCAAGGTGTTGATTACCTCCTCGATAGCCTCTACAATGCCGGGCTCGTTCCAGGCGGTCTACAACGCCTCGAAGTCTTTCCTGCAGTCGTTCGCCGAGGCGTTGCAGAATGAATTGAAGGACACGGGCATCACCATTACCTCTCTGATGCCGGGTCCGACAGAGACAAATTTCTTCCACCGCGCGCACATGGACGACACCAAAGTCGGACAGATGAATAAGGACGATCCGGCCCAGGTGGCGAAGCAGGGTTTCGAGGCGTTGATGAAGGGCAAGGAAACGATCACCGCCTCTTCGCTGAAGACTAAGACTCAAGCGGTGGTGAATAAGGTCCTGCCAGATAAGGTCAAGGCCGCCGCGCACCGCCGGATGGCCGAACCCGGCTCCGGAGACGAGTAGACGTCACTGGCCCAGGAGGGGCGGTGGCCGAGGTATTCGTCAGCTACGCGAACGAGGACGTAGCTCTGGCCCGTGAGGTTCGCCGGTGGTTGAAAGCTGATCGCCACGAGGTGTTCCTGGCTGGGGATCTGCGGGATGGGATCGCTGCGGGGGAGCAGTGGCGGCTGCGGCTCCATGAGCGATTGCGGTCAGCCGACGCGGTGGTGTGTGTCCTGACGTCGGCCTACCTGGCGTCCACCTGGTGCACGGCGGAAGTTGCGATCGCTCAGTCGCGGGGAACTCGGGTCATTCCGATGGCGAACAGGGCCGTCCCACCCGATGGCGGCTCAACCGCAGTGAGCTGCCCGATCACGTGGTCGCCGACCTGGAGCCTTTCGTCACACGACGGCTGTTGATCACAGACACGGACAACGGCAGCGCGGTCGTGGGGGTGGCCCATGAGGCGTTTCTGTCCACCTGGGCTCCGCTGGCCCAGGCGATCGCCGCCAATGTATCGGCGTTGCGGACGCGCCGGGTGGTCGAGCAGGCCGCCACCGAATGGGACGACGAGGGACGCCCACCGGTCCGGTTGTGGGAACGTGGCAACTCGCCACCACGGTGGCCGACACCAGCGCCCACATCTAGGGCGGTGATCTGGTCACCGATCGAGTCGAGCTCAGCACGACGGCGCGGGCCTTCCTGCGGCTCAGCATCCGCCGGGACCGCTACCGGCGGGGACGCGCGGTGACTGTCCTGTCGGTCCTGCTGGTCCTTGCTGTGGTTGCCTCTGGTTTCGCCTTCGGCCTGCGACACGCCGCAGTGCACCAACGGGATGTCGCGGTGTCCTGGCAGGTCGCGGGACAGGCCATGGAGCTACGCGCAGCAAACCCGGCCCTGGCCGCCCAACTTGGCCTGGCCGCCTACCAACTTGCCCCCACCACGGAAGCGCGCAGCACTCTGCTCAGCACCTTCGCCACCCCCTACGCGACCCGACTGACCGGCCACACCAACACCGTCGACTCGGTGGCCTTCAGTCCTGACGGGCGCACTGTGGCCACCGGCAGCAGCGACAACACCGCGCGACTGTGGGACGCCACCTTCGACAGTGTCGCCGCTTGAATCTGCGCCATCGCCTGGCCCGCGATCACCAAGAGCGACTGGGACCGCTTTCTGCCTGACCTGGCGTACCGGCCCCCATGCCCGTGAGCTCCCGGTCCCGAACCGGGATAACGCGCCGTGCTGGGTCATCGAGCCACACTGATTGGCTCTCAGCGGTGATGGTGACGCCGTACCGCTCACGGTGGGGGCGCCCGGCGTGCTGCCACCAGGTGTAGGCGCTGAGCACTTCGTCGAACAGTCGGCGTGCTCCAGCTTGGCGGACGGTGTTGTCGTGGACGCAGGCCCAGGAGTCGGGCGCGAGCAGCCAGAGGGTGGACAGGTAGCCGTCCTCGCTCAGATCCCAGGACAGGCGACAGTCGGGCACCTGCAGGCCGATGCTGAAGCGGGCGTGCTCGCCCAGCAGGTCAGCGAGGTCGACGTCAGTGTGGCTGCGGTCGGCGGTGGTGTCGAAATCGTCGGGCTCGACGGGAATCACCGGCCGTTGTGCCCGTAGTCGCATGAAGCTGGCCCAGTCCACGATGGAGCCGACCGCCGCGCCGGTCTGGTCGACGGTGAGTCGCAGCAACGCGCTGTTCTCGAAGGTCGATCCCCAGGGGGTGAGAATGACCCCACCTGGGCGAGTTTGCGCGACCCACGCGTAGGGCACGGTGTGCACCGAGCAGGTGGCGATCACCCGGTCGTAGGGTGTACCCGGCGGGTAGCCCCGTGTCCCGTCGTCGGTGATGACCAGTGGTGTACGCCCAGCCTGGGTGAGGTTGCGGCGCGCGGTGTCCGCCACGACGGGGTCTACTTCGACGCTGACCACCTGGTCATCACCGAGCTGGTGAGCCAGCAGGGCGGCGGTCCACCCAGTGCCGGTGCCGATCTCCAGAATCCGCTGCCCGGGTTGGGGGTCAAGGTGGCTGAGCATGGTGAACACCATGGCGGGCATCGAGCAGGAGCTGCTGATCGGGTAACCGTGCTCGGAGGAGGCCGCCCCGTCGTGCAGCTGAGTGATCACCGAGTCATCGCTGTAGGCGTAGGCCAGCCAGCGGTCCGGGTCGGCGGTGCGATCCAGTGGCTCGTCGATCCTCACCCAGACCCGGTCGGGCAGGAACAGGTGCCGGGGGTGGGCGTCGTAGGCGGCTCGCCAGCGGGCGGGCAGCGCATCGCCCAGCCGCTGGGCCAGGTCCCGGTGCGCGTGCCGCGCTCGATCACTTGTCGCGATCGTCCGGGTCATCCCGGTCGTCGCTGCTGCTACCGCCGCTGCGGTCGGTGTGCCGGCCGTCATCGTCATCCTTGGGTCGCACGATCTTCGAGGGGTCCACCTCGCTGCTGGGCCGTCCCCCATCTCGGGTCTGGTCGTGTCTGCCCATGCTCACCTGTTCCTGTTCAGGCCACCCGAACCGTCCAGCCCAGCGTAGCGGGACAACGCCGAGCGCTCAGGCAACCGTAGCTTCACGAGCGTTGCAGACCATTGCGCTGCCTGACCAGCGAGGAGCCTCTCGTAAGCCCCAGTGCTTGGTGCATACTGCGGGTCGGGTTTGACGGTGTGGGCGGATCACATCGCCGGACATCTTTGTTACTAGGAGAGTCGTGGCCAACACAATCACCGCGATCGCCAGCCTGCTGTGGCCGATCCTTGTGGCCGTCGGCTTGTTGGTGTTTCGAAGTCCCCTCGTGCATGTCGTGCGATTTTTCGAGGGGAGAAAGATGACCATCGAGGTTGGCGGCCAGAAGCTGACCATTGACGAGCTGAGTGCGCAGCAGGCCAACCAGATTGAGGACTTGCAAGATCAGCTCGGCGCGCTGAATAAGGTGGTGGAGGCGTTGGTGGCCGCACAGCCAACGCCAGTGAGTCTTCCAGGGTCACGGGAGACGGTTCTCGCACGATCGCCTGATTCGACGGTTCGGACGTCGATCTCCGAGGCTCCGGGGGACAAACCATTTGCAGTGCTTTGGGTCGACGACCATCCGGAGAACAACGCGTTTTTGATAGAGAGGCTACAGCAAAATGGAGTTCGTGTCGACCTGGCACGCAGCACTCAAGAAGGTTTATCCTGGTTCTCTCATCGGCGGTATCGTGTAGTCTTGTCTGATATGGGCCGGTCCGAAAACGGCGCGTACGTGCCTGACGCTGGTCTACGTTTGGTGAAGGCGATACGTCAAACCGATCAGAGTGTTCCGTTGCTGATCCTCTGTAGTGGTCGCGCGCTCCGGGAATACGGGGAGAAGGCGGTTGCTGCGGGAGCGACCACAGTAACATCCTCGGCATACCGGGCCACGGCAGTGTTGAGGACGCTTGAGCTGTTGTAGCCAGGTGGCGGTATGGGACAGAACGACCGGTGAAGGATGCGGCGATCCGTGCCGGTGCTGCTGTGGCCCACGCAGCCATGGCGCCTGGCTGTCATGGTTCTAGGATGGGGGGCGAGCCATGTGAGCCACTAGGGAGTCATGATGGTCAATCCTGGTGATCCGCGCTCACCGTATCGGCAGGTCGCGGACGCGCTGCGAGCCGAGATCGAGTCCGGTGCGCTCGGTCCGGGTGACCCAATCCCGTCCAACACGATGATTATGAATCGGTTCAAGGTCGCCAGCTCCACGGCGCAGCGCGCGGTTCGGACCTTGACGTCTGAGGGCCTGGTGCAGAGTGTTCCTGGTCGAGGCGTCTTCATCCGCGCGAAGCGGCCATGGCGGGCGGTGTCGTCACGGTATCTGTCCGTGCCGCCGGAAGGCGAGCGGGATCGGTGGACCACCGAGGGTGTGAAGGAGGGTCGCCGGGCTACTCAGCGGATCACGTTCGTCGGGGAGGTCGAGCCGCCGGAGGACGTGGCTGACAGCATGAGGTTGCCCGATGCGGCGACGACTGTGCTCCGCAAGCGCGTGATGTTCCTGGACGATGAGCCCGTCGAGCTGGTCGAGTCGTACTACCCGACCGAGCTCGTGCGCGGTAGCCCCATCATGGAGGTCGGCAAGATTCCCCGTGGTGTTGGTGCTGTCCTGGTGGCCCTCGGCTACCCACGTCGGCGCGCGCACGAAGTGGTGTACACCCGGATGCCGACGCCGGATGAGTCACGAGCGCTGCGCCTGCCAACGGGCACGCCGGTCTTCTGTGTCGTGCGCACGGTGCGCTCCGACGCTGACCGGCCCATCGAGGTGGACGTGATGGTTCTCAGCGGTGACGGACACTGCCAGGAGTACGAGATTCCCCTCAACTGACTCCCTCCCCGAGGCCTCCGGAGCGTGTAGCCGGGGGCCTCACTGGTTGTGCTGATGCCTCAAGCATAGCAGCCATAGCGCCATGGTGATATAGTGATATGGCGCGCAGCTGATGACCGGCTCTCACACCATCGAGGAAAGAGATCATCATGAACTGGCACAGTTATTACACCGACGGCCCGAACAAGCGCCGTCGCAAGGCGATACCGGCGACCTGTGGGGTACACCGGGGACCGATCGGTTTCGCCAACTTGCTGGTGAGCATGCAGAGCGGGTCGATTGTGCTCGATCCTCATGTGACCGGCGAATGCGTGATCGCGCTTGATGAGGAGGGGGCTACGACGTTGTGCAACACCGTGCTGCTGTGGCTGGGGTGAGCACGTCTGCTGCCTGACCCGCGAGACGGTCAGCGTGGCCTGGGGTGGCGCCTGGAGCGTCGCCGCTCACTGGCAAGGTGGATGAGTGCGTTCCCGTCTTCCGGTGCTGGTCCCCGTAGTTGAGGTGCTGGCCGCCGTCGTGCTCGCCGGGCTTGCCTGGTGGTGTTGGCATCGCGGCGTGACCTTTACGATGCGCCGCGGTGTCGCGCTCAGTCGCGTCGAGGGAAGCTGGTGGGTGGCCGCCACCGGCGCTGCCACCCTGGCCGGAATCCTGCTGCTCCACGCTGGGCGCGCGGCGGTCTGCGCGCACGGCGCAGGCCGGCTCGGGTGAGCGCCAGCGAGTCGGCCCGGCTGTTTGACCGGGCCAGCGCGGTGATTCCCGGCGGGGTGAACTCCCCGGTGCGGGCCTTCCGCGCGGTCGGGGGCACGCCGCGCTTCATGGTCGAAGCGGCGGGGCCTTACCTGTGGGACGCCGACGGCAACCGCTACGTCGATCTGGTCTCGTCCTGGGGGCCGATGATCCTGGGTCACGCGCACCCCGCTGTAGTGGACGCGGTCCGGACGGCCGCCACCCGGGGGCTGTCCTTCGGCACTCCCACCATCGGGGAAATCGAGCTCGCTGAGGAGATCGTGCGCCGGGTCACCCCGGTCGAGCAGGTCCGGCTGGTCAACTCGGGCACCGAAGCGACGATGAGCGCGATCCGGCTGGCCCGGGGCATCACCGGGCGCCCTGGGGTGGTCAAGTTCGCTGGGCACTACCACGGCCACGTCGACGCGCTGCTCGTCGCCGCCGGCTCCGGCGTCGCCACCTTCGGGCTGCCCAGTAGCCCCGGCGTCACCGGCGCGCAGGCCGCTGACACGATCGTCGCGCCCTACAACGACCTCGACGCGGTCGGTGCCCTGTTCACTGAGCGGGGTCCCGAGATCGCCTGCGTCATCGCCGAGGCGGCCGCCGGGAACATGGGCGCGGTACCTCCCGATCCCGGCTTCAACGCCGCACTGCGCGAGCTGTGCCACGCCCACGGGGCGCTGCTGATCCTGGACGAGGTGATGACCGGGTTCCGGGTCTCGGCGGCGGGCTGGTTCGGGCTCGAGCGGGTGAGTGCTGACCTGTACACCTTCGGCAAGGTGATGTCCGGCGGGCTGCCGGCCGCGGCGTTCGGTGGCGCCGCGGACCTGATGGCCTACCTTGCGCCGGCCGGGCCGGTGTACCAGGCGGGCACGCTGTCCGGGAACCCGGTGGCGGTGGCCGCCGGGCTGGCCACCCTGCGGGCCGCTGACCGGGAGGTCTACGCCCGGCTGGATGTCGCCGCCACCCGCCTGGCCGGGCTGGTTGACCAGGCGTTGGACGCCGAGAGCGTGCCACATCTGGTACAGACCGCAGGCTCGCTGCTCAGCGTGTTCTTTACCGACACCCCCGCCGTTGCGGCGGTGCGCGACTACGCCGGGGTGCAAGCCACCCAGACCTGGCGTTTCCCGGCGTTTTTCCACGCCTTGCTCGAGCACGGTGTCTACGCCCCGCCCAGTGCGTTCGAGTCCTGGTTCGTCTCTGCGGCACTGGACACCGAGGCCTTTGAGGTGATCGCCGCAGCGCTGCCCCACGCCGCTCGGGCCGCCGCCCAGGCCGTTCAGCCGCCAGAGCCGCGAGGATGAGCCGAACCGTGGTCCACCTGCTGCGCCACGGCGAGGTGCACAACCCAGAGGGGATCCTCTACGGCCGACTCCCCGGTTTCTGGCTCTCCGACGTTGGCGTCCGCCAAGCGCAGCAGGTCGCGGCGCACCTGGGGGACCACGACGTGGTGCACGTGGTCGCCTCGCCGTTGTCGCGGGCGCAGCAGACCGCGGCGCCGATCGCCGCGAGACACGGCCTGGAGCTGGTCACCGACGATGGGCTGATCGAGGCTGGCAATGTCTTCGAGGGCACCCGGGTGTCGGTCAGCGATGGGGCGCTGCGCGATCCGCGGAATTGGCCCAAGCTGCGCAATCCGTTCCGGCCGTCCTGGGGCGAGCCGTACCAGCAGATCGCGGCCCGGACGCTCGCCGCCGTGCACCGGGCCCGCGAGCGGGCCACCGGGCATGAGGCGGTCTGTGTGTCCCATCAGCTGCCGATCTGCGTGGTGATCCGGCACCTGACCGGGCGGCGGCTCTGGCACGACCCTCGGCGCCGGCGGTGCGCGCTGGCGTCGTTGACCAGCCTGGTGTTCGTTGAGGCGGCACTGATCGACGTGGTGTACAGCCAACCTGCGGTGAGCAGGCAATGAGGCGTGCACTGGTCGTGGTGGCCACGGCACTGCTGCTGGTTGGCTGCGCCGCTGTGCTTCTGGTCGGCTGCGCCACCGGGACGGGCGCGGTGGCCCGCGGTGGCACCTTCGAGTTCGTCTCACCCGGTGGGAAGACCGACATCTTCTACGACCCGCCAGCCACCCGGGGCACTGTCGGTGAGCTGTCCGGGGACAGCCTCACCGAACCCGGGACGACGGTGTCACTGGCGGGCTACTCCAACCAGGTGGTGGTGCTCAACGTCTGGGGCTCGTGGTGCGGGCCGTGCCGCTCCGAGGCCGCCGATTTGGTCCGGGTCGCCCACGCGACGGCGAGCCAGGGCGTGCAGTTCCTCGGGATCGACGTGCGAGACTCCCGGGACGCCGGAGCGGATTTCGCCCGCGACTTCGGCCTGACCTACCCGTCGATCTTCGACCCGCCCGGCCGCACGCTGTTCGCGCTTGCCCATACCCCGCGTTCAGTGGTCCCCTTGACGATCGTGCTGGACCGCCACCACCGGGTCGCCGCCGTCTTCCTGCACGCCATGCATGCGCAGGATCTCCAACCCGTGGTGCAGCGCATCGCGGCCGAGCCCTGATCCCTGTGGCTCGTGTCGCGGTTAGCATTCGAGGATGGTGACTCAGCTGCCGGACGGAGTGCGGCTGCTGCGCACCTTGACCGGCCATGACGGGACGATCGGGCGCATCGGCTGGTCACCAGACGGGCGTCTGCTCGCGACACCGTCAAAAGACGGCACGGTCCGCATTTGGGACACCGATTCCGGCGCGTGCCTGCGCACTATCCACGGTCAAAGCAAGTCCATGTTCGCTGCGGCTTTTGATCCGGATGGACGCATCCTCGCCACCGGGAGCTACAGCGGCACAAGCCTGTGGGACGTGGACAGCGGAGAGTTGCGCAACCGGCTCACCAGCCATCGCTGCTACGCCGTCGCATTTAGTCCGCACCGCCGTATCTTAGCGATCCCGGACAGGTGGCATGGCGTCAGGCTGTGGGAATTGCCCACCGGCTCCACGCTGTGCCAGACCACCGGACAGAACAGCGTGATTCTCAGCCTGGCCTTCAACGGTGAGGGTGACATGTTCGCGGCGGGATTCCTTGACGGGACAGTCAGGCTGTGGGTGATCCCGAGTGGGCAACTCTTCCGCCGCGCGCTCGACGGGCACTCGGGGGAGGTCACGTCTGTCGCCTTCCATCCAGGAGGCGGGATTCTGGCCAGTGCGAGCCGCGATCGCACCATCAGATTGTGGGACGTGGCCACGGGCGGCACCGTCTCGATCCTTGAGGGCCACACCAGAGAGGTGCTGGCTCTTTCGTTTTCCGGTGATGGTCGGGTGCTCGCGTCGAATAGTACTGACGGCACCGTGCGATTCTGGGAGACCGAGAGCGGACGGTGCCGGGCAGTCCTGCCTGCGCTTGCTTCGAACGATTGGGTGCAAAGCGTCGCGTTCCACCCACATGTGCCGATCTTGGCGGTGGTCGGGTCATCCAGTGAGCCCCGTGACGATTCTGTCCTGCACCTGTGGGAACTTGATGTCGATCGCCTGCTCGCGCATTCCGCGACACCCAGCGTCAGCTACACGACAGCGAAGATCGTGCTCGTCGGTGAGTCGGGTGTGGGCAAAACGGGACTGGGGTGGCGGCTTGCGCACGGCGAGTTCGTTGAGCACGTCTCGACGCACGGCCAGCAGTTCTGGCTGCTCGACGAGCTTGGCGGTACCGGAGCGGACGGAACGAAGCGCGAGGCCATCCTGTGGGACCTCGCCGGGCAGCCCGACTATCGGCTGATCCATGCGCTGTATCTGGATGACGCCGACCTGGCCCTCGTGTTGTTCGACCCGACGCACAGGGACGACCCGCTGCGCGGCGTTGAATACTGGCTGCGCCAGCTCGGGTGGCATCGCCCCATCATCCTGGTCGCGGCCCGCAGCGATCGCGGTGCGCCACGGCTGACCACCGACGAGGTCGAGGCGTTCTGCGCCGAGCGCGGCATCGCGGGGTACGTGGCCACCAGCGCGCTGCACGGTGATGGTCTGGACGAGCTGGTCAAGCGGATGCGCGCGGCGATCAGCTGGGACAAGCGGCCGACGACGGTCACCACACAGACCTTCAAGCGCATCAAGAACTATGTGTGGGAACTCAAGGAGGCGCCGACCCCCGAGAAGGCAATCTTCAGCCTCGCCGAACTCCGGGCGCGCCTGGAGCAGGAATATCCCGCTGTCGAGTTCACCGACGACGAGCTGCTGACTGCGGTGCGGCACCTGTCGAACCATGGTTATCTCGCGCAGCTGGGCACCTCGCGCGGTGAGCCACGGATGCTGCTCACGCCAGTGCTGCTGAACAATCTCGCCGCGTCGATAGTCCTGGAGGCGCGGTGCAATCCGAAAGGTTTGGGCGCGCTGGAGGAGCAGCAGGTACTCACTGGCGGGTACCATTTCCGGGAGCTTGCGCGGCTGTCGGCCGAGGAGCGCGAGGTGCTGCTTGACTCGGCCATCGTGATGTTTCTGGCGCACTCGGTCTGCTTTCGCGAGACCGATCCGCTCACCGTGCATTCTTATCTGGTGTTTCCGGAACTCATCAACCTCAAGAAACCGGTGATCGCCGATGAGCAGCCCATCGACGAGGGTGCCGCGTACACGGTGAGCGGTGCGGTGGAGAACGTCTACGCCTCGCTGGTGGTACTGCTGGGATACACCAGCACGTTCACCCGGACCAACCAGTGGCGCGACCACGCCCGTTACGTCGTGGGTGACGGCCTGGTGTGCGGCCTGCGCAAAGAAGCCGAGCGCGAAGGTGAGCTGGACTTCGTGCTTTACTTCGGCGCCACCGTGGGGACGCCGATCCGGACCTTGTTCCAGAGCCTGTTCGAGAGCTTCCTAGCCCGCCGCGAGCTGACCGTCCGTCGCTACGTGGCGGTGTGGTGCGCCGAGGGCCACCAACTCAACCGGGCCGTGGTGCGGGAGCGGCTCGCCCAAGGCACCAACTACGCGTTCTGCCCCGAATGCGGGCAGCGGGTCGCGCTGTCTCCGGCTGATACCCCGATCGAACTCACCCGGGCGCAGGCCGCCGACCGTGACACCCAGCGCCAGGTAGTCAGCAGGCGGTCACGGTTCGAGCAGGTGCTGTTCCGGCTCACGACCTACGTCACGCAGGAGGGGATCCCGGCCCCGGACTGCTTCATCAGCTATGCCTGGGGCGACGAGCGCCACGAGCGCTGGGTGGAGCACGAACTCGCCGCTGACTTGAGCAAGGCGGGGATCACCGTGGTGCTCGACCGGTGGGAGAACGCGCGCATCGGCGCGAGCGTGCCCCGTTTCGTGGAGCGCATTGCCGGTACCCGGAAGGTCATCGTGGTAGGCACGCCGCTCTACCGCACCAAGTACGACAACAATCAACCGATGGGCGCCTTCGTCGCGGCTGCGGAGGGTGACCTCATCGGGACGCGAATGATCGGCTCCGAGACTGCCAAGCAGAGTGTCCTGCCGGTACTCCTCGACGGAAGTTCTGAGTCTTCGTTCCCGCCACTGCTGCAAGGCCGGGTCTATGCCGACTTTCGGCCGGTGCGGCGATACTTGCCGACGGTGTTCGACCTGATCGTGAGCCTCTACCAGCTCTCGTCCGACGAGCGCGTTCGCGAGCTGCGCCTCGAGTTGATCGACGAACGGTCCTGGCGCTAGCACCCGCGAGGAAGCAGGATTCCAACGTGGTTAATGCGCAAATAGAGTCTGACAGAGTTTATCCCTTGCGCGGTTTTACGGGCCTGGGCGAGCGTGTCCCGGGCGGCATCAATAGTACCCGATCTTGCGTATGCTTCCGCAAGCCACGACAGGTACAATGCTATTTCCCGAGCGCGATTGGCATTGTACGAGCCGATGGCGCGCGCGAGCAACGGTGCCGCTGCATTGGGGCTGCCGAGTTCGATCAGGCATCGACCAGCCATCACATCGATCTCGCCTCTGTCGAGCCAGTAAACCCATTCCGGTTCAGCAATCCCCGGCGACCGACCCTCGTATGCCTCGTCCACCGCGTCCAAGGCACGTCGTGCGCACACGTGATCTCGACTTCTGGCACTCGCCCAGGCCAGCCGTTCCAACAGCAAGGCTCGGACAACCGGTGAGGAATCCCCGGCTCCTGTGACGGCGGACCGTGCCAACAAAACCGCGTCCTGCGCTTTTCCCACGTTGGCCATCTGGTAGCTCAACGACGACAGAAGCTGAGCCCCGAGCGGACGGTTACCCGCACCCTGCGCGGCGGACACCCCATCGAGATAGACCCGCTGCGCCTCTGCATACCGTCCCGCATCGCTAGCCATCCATCCAGTAAGCTGGGCCAGCTCTCCGACGACAGCCAACAGCCGCCGCCCGACACTTTCGGTATAGCTGGCAGACTGGACAACCCCTTGAGCCTCCGATAGTTCTTTACTCACCACAGGGAAAAGATCGCCTCCGCCGACCGTGTCATCTAGGTGACGCAGCTCGATCACTCGAGTTTCTAGCTCCTCCGCGAGCATTGCGCCAACCCGCCGGCCAGTACGCAGCTGCCGAACAGCGGGCGAGTCGCTGACTAGCCACTCGTGAGCAACGCGCAGCGGATCATCTGGTGGCCCCTGTAGAATCTCAGTAGGAACATTGAGCGCCCGACTGTACGCCTCAACGTGTTCTGGTTTGATAGTTCTCTTTCCCGTTTCCAACAGGCCGAGCAATGGTTTGCTGTAGTGCGTTCGAGCAGCCATCGCCGCCAAGCTGACCCCCGCCGCCTCACGGGCTGCTCGCAGTGCCACACCGAGCTCAGCCATCCCATTCCCAACCTGTAGACGCTTGTAGACACTGAGCTGCTTCCCTCAGCACACCCGGTTGTCGAAGACTACTACCAGCGGGGCACAGACAACTGCGGCTCCACAACACAACCCTTGCCAGCCCCGCGCTTTGCAGGACTACACAGGAACGGGCGATGCTGTTGATGATCCAAGAGGCTCAGGAGTGGTTGATGTGCGATGGCCTGGATCCGGACGTGGGGATCCGGGTGTCCAAGGACCGGATACTCCTCCTGGCCAGGGCGATCCTGCGGTGCGAGGCCGACCGTGAGATCGCCGGCCGGCTGCCGGTCGAGCCCCCACCCCCACCGGCGCGCTCCCCGCAGCCGGCCGGGCCCGCCACTGATCACGGCGCCGAGCATGGTGGGTAGGCACAGGTTTATCACGAGGCGTCAGCTTCGGGCCGCAATGGTCGAGATGGTGGACCTTTACACCCTCACCACGCACCTCGAGGCTTATGCAGAACTCAGGGACGGGCCCCGCGACCACCTCGCTGACCTGCGGGGACGCCAGTTGTCGATCATATTCTCAAGGAGTTCTGCATAAGCCTCCTCGTGACCCCCGATAATGCCGCGACGCCCGGGGCCCGGGGTCACGTCGCCCTGTGCGGGGCGGACGTGACCCCTGCGGTTTTCACTAGGCCGCCCGGGAATAGCCGCTGCGAGTCGTGCCGCGTGTCGCTCCCCACTCAACGATCGGGGAAGCCCCGGTTACCCCGTCAACCCTGAGCACGGTGAAGGCGCTGATCATGGCTAGATACGTGAGACCTGACACACCGAGGACCTCACCTCGCAGGAAGCGCAGGATACCCAAGAGCACAAGGCTGGTTATCAGAAGCATCACGTATCGAAGCACCCAACGCCCGCATGACCGGTCCGAAGAGTTGACCGTGAGCGTTCCTCACGGAGAAGTCATCGACATCGGGTACGCCGCTGCGGTGATCGCGGTACGGACCGGTATGCCCCTGACGGAAGTGATCATTGTCAGGATATCTGCTCCGCCGAGCCGGAAAGCCGCTGACCGGTGATGGAGAAAGGAAGAAGACATCATGGAATCGTCGCGTCACACCAACCGCCCGACCAGGGGTCTGCGCAAAGCGATCCCCGCGACGTGTGGGCTTCATCGGGGCCCGATGGGTTTCGCCAACCTCATGATAAGCAAACAGGGGGACTCGTTCGTGCTTGATCCCCACGTCACCGGCGAGTGCCTGATCCCCCTCAACGAGCAGAGCGCCAAGGCACTGCGCGACACCTTGACCGAGTGGCTCGGGTGAGCATCCCCGACCCTGGGGGCGCTGGCTATCGAGGAGCGATGCCATCGGGATCGTCGGGGAGTCGGCGCAACCTTCGTCGAGTCGATGGGCTGCCGTGTTGGTAACTGTGTTTGCCCTATTGGCGGAGTGGGTCGTGGAGTGGTGTTCTGGTGGGGTCCACGGTCTTGGGTGGGATGAATTCGGGATACCCGCGCGCGTCGAGCCGGATGCCCCAACCTTGACGGTGCACGATGACGTGGTGGTGCTCACAGAGCAGGCACATGTTGGAGAGTGTCGTCGCGCCCCCGTCAAGCCACGAGACAATGTGGTGCGCGTGGCAATAGCGGGGTGGGCGGTCGCACGACGGGAACGAACAGCCCTTGTCGCGTTGCGCCAGGGCGTCGCGCAGCGCGGTGGTGGCCAGGCGTTGCTGGCGCCCGACGTCCAGGGGCATCGAGTCGCTACCCAGCACCACGGGAATCACACACGAATCGCAGGCCAGGCGGCGGGCTTCGGCGGCGGACAGTCGCCCACCGGTGTCCAGCACCGCTGATCCCAGGCCCTCGATCAGGTCGGGCAGTTTCATGGTGAGCACCAGGTGTGGGCGTTGCCCACCCCGGGTCGGTAGCTGACCTTCATCGAGTAGCCCGGTCATGGCCTCGACCAGCGCGTCGGCGTCCCGGCGGGCGCGGCTGCGCGTATCGGGGACCCCGTCCAAAGGTGGGCGGGGGCTGTTGAGGGAGTTGAGGACTTCCAGGACCCGGGCACCGCCTTCGGGATCCAGTTTCCCGTTCAACGTGACGGTGCCATCGGGACGGGTACGCACCCGCAACTCCCGCAACCGCTCCGGCTCATCGGCGGGTTCGGCGCCATCGGGGTCGAGGTGGGCGAGCAGGCGCTCCCCGATCCGGGTCAACGCGGCGGGATCGAACCGCCTCGCCGCGCGCGCGAGGGTCTCCTCGGCCTGCGCGACCACCTCGGGAGGAGTCGTTGGGGGGATCTGGCGCAGCGTCGCGGTGATCACCTTGACGTGGGCCGGTCCGATCGCACCAGCGGCCAGCTCAGCGGCGGTGGCGGGCAGCAACGGCGCCAAGACCTCCCCGGTCAGGCTCCGCCGGGGCGTGAGCAACTCGGCCTGCTCGACCCGGGCCTTGGCCTCACCAGTGGACAAGTGGAGCACCCCAGCCACCAACCGGGCCGTGCTACCAAACCCGGTGAGCGCACCAGCGTTGTCCCGCGCCAACTCAGCGACCACGGAGAGGACCCGTGAATAAGACCACCGAAAGTCAGCCTCAGCGTCCCGCAACACCCCCAGCAACCCATGAACGTGAGCCTGAGCACCATCCTCTCCCAGGACGGTGCCCTCAACTGCGGGGGCTTCAACCGTGGTCACCCACCCATCATCGCAACCAGCACCGACAATTTCGGGCCAAGCGAAACCACCCGAGAAAAACAATCCGGGAATGTGACGAGCGTCACCCCGCAAGATGAGCGGTGGCCAAGCCGTGACCCGCTGATCCGGCGTATCGGACCCCACTCGGTTGCACTTCGGGAGCCGTTGAGAGCGCCCGTGGGCGGGGTTGGTGGTCCTTGAAGGGCTGCTGCGACCTAGGGTGGGCGGTGTGGGGCTCACGGAACTTGTCATCTCGGGGCCGCTGCTGTTGGCGGCAGGGGTGGCGGTGGTGGCGGGGGCGGCTAGTTTTGCCTCGCCGTGTGTGGTTCCGCTGGTGCCGGGCTACCTCGCCTACCTCACCGGACTGGTCGGTGTCGACGGCGGCACCGGGGTCGACGGTGGAACCGCTGGTGGGCGGGGACGGGTGTTGGGCGCGGTGGCGCTGTTCGTGCTCGGTTTCTCGGTGGTGTTCACCGCGAGCGTGGTGACCGTGCTGGGGGTGGCCGACCGGCTGACCCTCAACGAGGTCATCTTGCAGCGTGTCGGCGGGGTGGTCACCATCGCGATGGGGCTGGTGTTCATCGGGCTGGTGCCGGCGTTGCAGCGGGACCTGCGGATCCATCCCCGACCCGAGTTGCATCCCCGCCCCGAGTTGCACCCGCGAGCAGGACTGCACCCGCGAGCCGGGCTGGGGCCACGGCACGTGCTGGGCGCCCCGCTGCTGGGCGCGGTGTTCGGGCTCGGCTGGACGCCGTGCCTCGGGCCCACCCTCGTCGGGGTCACCGCGTTGGCCGTCGGTACCCCCGGCGCCGTCCTGGCTCGTGGCGTGCTGTTGGTGGCCGCCTACTGCCTGGGTCTGGGAGTGCCCTTCCTACTCCTCGCGCTGGGCCTGCGGCGGGCCGTGCGGGCGGTGTCCTGGCTGCGCCAGCACGTCCGCGGCGTGCAGCTGGCCGGTGGGGCATTGCTCATCGCGGTCGGTGTGGCGCTGGTCACCGGGCTGTGGGCGGAGCTCATCGCGATACTGCGCGGGCCGGTCGCCGGCTTCGAGACGCCGATTTAAGCCGATTGAAATGATGCGGACGCACCCCGTCACTGCCGTGTTGCGGAACACCTGGCGCGGGCTGACCAGCATGCGCACCGCCCTGGTCCTGCTGTTCCTGCTGGCGCTGGCCGCGTTGCCGGGGGCACTGCTGCCGCAGTACTCGCTGAACCCCGAGCGGGTCCACACCTACCAGGCTCAGCATCCGAACCTAGCCCCGGTGCTGGACCGGCTGGGCGCCTTTGAGGTGTTCGCCAGTCCCTGGTTCGCGGCGATCTATCTGCTGCTGTTTGTGTCCCTGGTGGGCTGCGTGGTGCCGCGCAGCGTTGAGTACGCCCGGCAGCTGCGCCGGGCTCCGGTGGCCACTCCCCGAAACCTGGGCCGGCTGCCGCACCACGCTCGTGCTGAGTCAACGTGCACCCCCGAGCAGGTTCTCGCGCAGGCCCGACGACGTCTGCGTGGCTGGCGCATCGCCGAGCGGGAGGAGCCCGGTGGTGCCCGGACGCTGTCCGCTGAGCGCGGCTACCTGCGGGAAGCTGGCAACCTCGTCTTCCATCTCGCCCTGCTCGGGCTGCTGGTGTCATTCGCCATCGGCAAGTTGGTCGGCTATCAGGGCCAGGTGATCGTGCTTGCCAACGGATCACAGTTCTGCAACTCCGGCCCGTTGGCCTATGACTCGTTCACCCCCGGCCGGTCCGTGGACGGCACCGCGCTGGAACCGTTCTGCGTGCACGTCAATTCCTTCACCCCGACGTACTTGCTCACCGGGCAGCCCCGCGAGTTCCGGGCCACCCTCTCCTACCAGGGCCCCGATGACCTGACCACCGGCACCTGGCATCCCTACCACCTGGAGGTCAACGACCCGCTTCGGATCGGTAGCACCCGGGTCTACCTGGTTGGTCACGGTTACGCCCCGCAGTTCACCGTCACCTTTCCTGACGGGCAGCGGCGCACCGAGGTGGTGCAGTGGCCGCCGGTGGACATGACCACCCTGCTGTCGGAGGGCACGACCAAGTTCGACCCGCCTGGGGTGACCGAAGACGCCGTACGGCGTACTCACCAGCTTGCGATCACCGGGCTGTTCGCGCCGACTGCGGCGTTTCAGGGGTCGTTGCTGTCTTCCCGGTTCCCGGACCTGTTTGATCCGGCCGTCGCGGTCGACGTGCTCAAGGGCGATCTGGGCAACAACTCCGGTCGCGGCCAGTCCCTCTTCTCGATTGAGCAGTCGATGGTGGACTCTGGACGGCTCAAGCAGGTGGCGCGGCGGAATGTGCGCCTCGGTGAGCAGTTCACCCTGCCTGACCGTACGGTGGTGCACTTTGACGGGGTGACCCGGTTCGTCTCGCTGCAGGTCTCTTACGACCCGGCGCAGCGCTGGGTGTTGGTGTTCGCGGTGCTGGTGCTCGGTGGTCTCGGGTTGTCCCTGGCGGTGAAGCGCCGCCGGTTCTGGGTGCGCGTCACTCCGGCCGGACTGGCCGGTACCGTGGTCGAGCTGGGTGGGCTGGCCCGCACCGAGGCCGCTGGCTACGGCGAGGAGTTCGACCGGATCGCGGCCGAGCTACTGGCGCCAGGGTGGGCGGCTCCACCGGTGCCCGCCGGAGGTTCTCAGAACGCCGGAGGTTCTCAGAACGCCGCAGTTCCGCAGGAAGGAGGAGCGCGTGATGCTGATCAACCCGATGCTAGCCTCCTATAGCGACCTCGCCTATGGCACCGCGCTGGTGCTGTATCTGCTCGCCATGCTGCTCCATGCCGTGGAGTACGCAGCCGGCCCGGTCCCGGTCGTCGCCCCAGTGCGAAACACAGGGGGAAACACAGCGCAAAACGCGGTGGGAAATACGGCCCTCAAGGGCAACGGGCCCGTGGCCACACTGGCTCCTCCAGACCAGGCTTCTTCAGGCCCGGTTCCGTTAGGCCGGGCTGCTTTAGGCAATGCGCCGCAGCGGGGAAAACCCGAGCGGATCGGCCGGTCCGCAGTGGCGCTCACCGGCCTGGCCGCGCTGGTGCACGCCAGCTCGTTGGTGTTGCGGGGAGTCGCGATCGGCCGGGTGCCCTGGGCCAACATGTACGAGTTCACCTCGGCGATCTGCTTCGTTGCGGTAGCCGGTTGGCTGATGGCGCTGTACCGGCAACCCCAGGGGCACCGGAAACCCGGTTCCGGAGCGGCGTTACAGCGGCTGGGCGGGTTTGTGCTGCTGCCTGTCGTGGTGCTGATGTTCCTGGGCGGCACGGTTCTCTACGCTCAGGCCGCGCCGCTGATCCCGGCGCTGAATTCGTACTGGATCACGATCCATGTCTCCGCCGCAGCCACCGCATCGGGCATCCTGCTGGTCTCTGGAGTGGCCAGCGTGCTGTACCTCCTCAGCGCGGGGGACGGCTCGCAGCTTGCCGCCCGGCTGCCCGCTAGCGCCACCCTGGACCGGCTGGCGTACCGCACCGCGGTTCTCGCCCTGCCGATCTGGACTTTCGCGATCATCACCGGCGCGATCTGGGCAGAGGCAGCGTGGGGCCGCTACTGGGGTTGGGACCCGAAGGAGACCTGCGCGCTGGTCGCCTGGGTGGTCTATGCGGGTTACCTCCACGCCAGGGCGACGGCCGGATGGCGCGGTTCGCCTGCGGCGTGGATCAACGTGGTTGGCTTCGGGGTGATGTTGTTCAACTTGTTCTTCGTCAATATCGTCATCGCCGGGTTCCACTCCTACGCCGGGATCTGACAGTGGTTTTCAGGGGAGACAAGTCAGGGAAGACAAGTGACGCCATGGATGAGTCGATGAGTGGCCCGTCCGGCGCTAACCGGCTGCCCGGGCCGCCGGTGGACCCCTCGCACGACCTGTCCTGCGCCCAGCTGCTGCGCCAGACGCCCAGGTCGCCGCAGTCTGGATGGCGTCGAGCGCTGTTCGTCGCCTCCGCGGGCACGGTCAACCTCGGGGAGAGCGCCGCTGAGCTGCAGCGTCGGGAACTGATCTCTCGGGTCAACCAGCCACTGAACGGCTGTTACAAGATTGCGATGCTGAGCCTCAAGGGCGGCGTGGGCAAGACCACCATCACCGCCACGCTGGGCTCGACCCTGGCATCGCTACGCGGTGACCGGGTGATCGGGGTGGACGCCAATCCCGACCGGGGCACGCTGGCCCAGAAGATCCCGATGGAGACCACCGCCACGGTGCGCCACCTGCTCCGTGACGCCGATCGGATCCGCCGGTACTCCGATATCCGGTCCTACACCTCGCAAGGCCCTAGCCGCCTCGAGATCCTCGCCAGCGAGCAGGATCCCGCGGTATCCGAGGCCTTCAGCGAGGCCGATTACCGGCGCACGGTGACTGTGCTGGAACATTTCTACAATATCGTGCTCACTGACTGCGGGACCGGGCTGATGCACTCGGCGATGAAAGGCGTGCTGGACCTGGCACACTCCCTGGTCGTTGTCTCGTCCAGCTCGATCGACGGTGCGCGTTCGGCGTCGGCCACCTTGGACTGGCTGGACGCACATGGATACCGCGAGTTGGTTGGCCGGTCGGTCGCTGTGATCAACTCGGTGCGACCGGCCGCAGGCAAGGTGGACCTGGAGCGGGTCGCCACGCACTTCGCCGCCCGCTGCCGCTCGGTCTGCTGGATGCCCTTCGATGAGCACCTTGAAGAGGGTGGTGAGATCGACCTCGACCGTCTCGGTCACAGCGCCCGGTTGGCCGCCCTGGAGCTGGCCGCGACTGTCGCCGACGACTTTCCGCACACGCTCCCGTGGGCCCACCGGTAGGGGCTCACCCGTAGCGACGTGCGTCAGCTCTCGTCTTTGCCAGGCTGCTGGCGGTTGCGGTTCAAGCCACGAAGGAACTCCGGATCGTCGTCCGGTGCGAGCACTGAGCGCGCGGTTGGTCGCTGCGGGCGAACCGCTTTCCACAGCACCGTGGTGACCGTAGCCACCCCGATCGCCGCCATCAGGTACAGCACGGCAGCCACCTCCTACCCGTTGTCACCGGGCGTAGTATCCACCGGCGAAGCTGGCGAACTGGCGTCACCTGGACGTCATCCGGCGGTTTTGCGGGCAGTGCGCTCCGATGGGCGATCTAGTGGCGCCGGAGTCGTGAGCGAGGCGAGCAGCGCGCGAACCTCGGTCTCGCGAAACCGTCGGTGCCCGCCCGGAGTCCTGATCGAGCCGATCCGCCCAGCGGAGGCCCATCGGGTGACCGTCTTGGGGTCCACTCGGAACAATGCAGCTACCTCCCCTGGGGTGAGCAGGCGTTCAGTGTGCTGTGGCTGGGACATCGCGGGCCTCCCCAAGCTCGTCGACCTCACAGTCTGGACCTACCGGAGTATCGTGACAGGTCGTACGGCAGGTACTCGAACGGTTCTGTAGAGGTAAAGCGTCGGTAATAGGATGAACCGCCCCAAACTCGTGTCTCGACCGGGTGGACAAGAAGTTGGCCCCTGACCATCACTACCGGTCAGGGGCCAACTTCCGATTGTAGCAGAGCGGATCGGCGTCGTTACTTGAAGACGTCTTTGATCTTTTCGCCGGCCTGCTTGACGTTGCCCTTGGTCTCATCGGCCTTACCCTCGGCCTGGAGTTCCTCGTCATCGGTTGCCTCGCCGGCGGCCTGCTTGCCCTTGCCTTTGAGCTCTTCGGCCTTGTTCTTGGCTTTATCGTCCAGCCCCATCGTTTTCTCCTTCAGTGGTGTCCGGCGCCTCGCCGGGCAGTGAGGCGCCCTTACCGCGATCCATCACGCCGACAGCAGCCGTTGGAAGAATTCGCGGTAGCGCTGGAAGCTCACCCGCAGCTCCTCGGTCGATGTCGGGTCGGTGACCTGCCCGCGAGTGACGTTCTCCTGGATCTCTCGCAGGGTCCGCTCGACGAGCACGCTGGCCTCCTGGACCGCACGCTGCGGGTCGTCAACGAAAGTACCCTGAACGTGCTGCCACTGGTCGCGCAGGCCGGCCGGGTCATTGAGCAGCCCCACGCGCTCCGCGCTGCCATCGGCGGCGACCTCATCACGCGGGCGGTCCCGGAACTGCCCAGGTCCGCCCGCTTGGGGTGTGGATGGCTCGTATCCGGCGGAAGTCTCGTATCGGGGGGTCTCGGACACCGGGCTCGGGTATCCGGGGGTCTCGTATGCAGCGTCGTCGGGCCGTGGCGTGACGTCGTGGGCCGTGACGTCGTGGGGCTCAGCGGCAGTTACCGGGTAGTTGTGGGACTCAGCAGTTCCCGGGTAGCTGGCGGGGCCCGGGGCGTCTCGGTCCTCTTTGTCCAGCATGCGGTTTAACTCACTGTCCACGAAGCGGCGTACCCGCCCGCCCAGGCCTTCTCGCCGCTCTGGCTCCCCGTGCTGTTCACGGGTGTTCATGTGTGCCTCCTGTGCCGCTGCTAGGTAATTTCTTGATGTTGTCTTGTGGCCGGTCACTGCTCCGCCGGGCCTCACCCGCTGACGAGCTCGTCGAACAGTGCGCGGTAGTGCACGAACGCTTGGCGCAGTTCCTCGGTGTTCACCGCACCGGGGTGACCGTGATGGTTTCGACGGGCGGCATGGGCTGCGCGGTAATGCTCGACGATCTGCGGATGGTCGGCGGCGACAAGCTCGGCCCGTTCACTGAAGTCCTCCACCGGGTAGCCACGGTCCCGCATCACGTCGGTGACCAGCCGATCCGCCTCATCCAGCGCGTGTCCGGGTTGATCCACGAAGTCGGTCTGCACGGTCTCCCAGCGTCGGGTGTAACGATCGCGGGCCGCAGGCTCCAACTGACGGATCTCGAGCTGATCGCGCCGATCGGCGACATCGCGCAGATGGCGCTCCGCATCGCGTTCGTTACCGCGCATCGCTACTTCGCGGTCGTACTCGGGCCCGAATCGTTCCTGCAGGCTGGCGCGGCTTCGCCAGCGTGCAGCGATGATCACCAGCACAATGATCACCAATATGGCGATCGCTAAGATGACCCAGCCAACCGTGTTCATCACAAACCTCCACCGCAGCTAATTCCTTGGTCAAAAGCTACCCATTGACCGAAAGTGTTACACAAGTTTCACCTACTTGGCCCATCGTGCCGCCGAGTTTAGGCACCACGCCTATGCCCGTCCGGGCTGCCTACGCCCGTCCGGGCCTAAGCCGGTGGGGTTAAACTCAGGGGTCGTGGTGGCACCGCAGAACCTACCGAGGCATCCCGCGCTCGCCCGCGACGTGGCGCTGTACAGCGCGGCCCGGCTGGCCCTGGTGGCCGTCATAGCATTGCTCTTGCTGCTGGCCGGCGTCCCGCTCCTGGTGGCGCTCCTGCTGGCGGTGGTGGTGGCGCTGCCGTTGTCGGTGCTGCTGCTGGGCTCGTTGCGGGCCCGGGTGAACGCCGGCCTGGCCGTCGCGGGGGAGCGCCGCCGGGCCGAGCGGGATCGGCTGCGCCGCCAGCTCCGTGGCGAGAAGCCCTGAATGCTGAGGGGGGTTGGGTTTATTTTATAAGGCCAGGGCGGCAGCTGTTGCGCTAGCCCACACCAGCAGCGCCAGCGCGGTGTCCCGCAGTACCGGGACCAGGTCTGATCCGGTTGCCCCGCCCCTGACCCGGCGCAGCGCGGGCAGCACCCAAGCCAGGGCGCCCACGCCGGCCAAGGTACCCCAGCGGGTGGTCGCCAAGCCGAGAGTCACCGCGAACGGCGCGGCTACCAGCGCGGTGTACAGCATGCGGGTTCGATGATCGCCGAGGCGCACGGCAAGAGTACGTTTGGCCGCTGCGGCGTCGGTGGGAATGTCACGCAAGTTGTTGGCCACCAGCACCGCGGTCGACATCGCTCCTACCGCCACGGCCGCGAGGCACCCGGTGACGGTGATCCGCCCACTGACGACGTATTGGGTGCCCAGCACGGCGGCCAGTCCGAAGAAGACGAACACGGCCAGCTCGCCGAGCCCGGCATAGCCATAAGGATGCGGCCCACTAGTATAGCACCATGCCCCGGCGAAGCACGCCGTGCCCAGCGCCAGCAACCACCATTGTCCGGCTAGCGTGATCAGCGCGAGTCCGGCTACCGCAGCGACCGCGAAGCTGGCCAGCGCGGCGATGCGCACCGTGCCGGGTGCTGCGGCGCCGGATCCGACCAACCGCATCGGACCCACCCGGATGGCGTCGGTGCCGCGAATGCCGTCCGAGTAGTCGTTGGCGTAGTTGACTCCGATCACCAGCGCCAGCGCCACGACCAGCGCGAGCAACGCCCGCGCCCAGTCCGAGGTGTGTTGTGCGGCCGCAGCCCCCCAGCCAACGAGCACCGGTGCGATCGCGTTGGGCATGGTGCGCGGACGTGCCCCCTGCACCCACTGCGCCACGCTCGCCACGGGCCAACCCTACGGGGTCGCGCAGCGCTTACCTGACCCCTCGTGGGCTATCTGGGTATTGGCGGTGTTCTGGGTGTTGACTGTACTGCCGGTAGTGACGTGCGCGGCGGAGATGAACTGCTTCGGGCCGATCCGCAGCCACCGGTTGGTACGGCCCTGGCTGCCGATGACGGCCTGGCCCTCAACCGTGCACTCTACGAGCAGCTCGGCGCGCTGGGCGGCCAGACCCACCGTTGGGTACTGCTCGCCGGGGCCACTGCGCACGGGCAGGGTCGGGATCGCCACGATGGCGGGCGGCGCGCTGTCAGTCCACAAGTAGGTGACGCTGACCCAGCTGTTGTCGCGCAGCCCCAGACCGTCCCAGAACGTGCCATCCGCCAGGTCGATCCCAGCCGGGTTGCGCACCTCTCTACCGAACTGGTCCAGGCCATCGTTGTATCCCTCGTCGTGGGCGGCCTGTGCCTGAGGATGGCCCTGCGCAAGGTCGGGCCAGGACTGGCGGACACCGGAAGGGTTCCAGTAATCGTCGGTGGTGTTCCACGGACCGACGTCCCACACCGGCGCCCATTCGCATCGGCCGTTGTCGGCGCAGACCTTCACTGTGTAGTCACCCGAATCACGCGGGGCCAGCCCCCCGCGTGAGGGTAGCGCGACGAAGTGGTCCCGCTCGTGGATCACGTGACCGTTGGCTGTTCTGGCGCCGCGCAGGCCCTCGCGGGTAGCGAACACCCGGTAGCTGCGAAGCCTCCTCGGGCGAGCGGCGAGCAGCGACACACCGGGTTGCGCCGTCAGCCGCACTGATCGCACCAGTGGGCTTGCAAGGCTTGCGGGGCTTGCGGGGCTTGCACCACCCTTGCCGGCACGCAGCACGATGCGGGCCTGCATGCCCGTCACCGCGGCGCCCAGCCTCATGGGCGTCTTCGGGCTGGTGGCCACCCACTCGGTCCAGGATCCGTCGCCACGAATGCCGCGGACGTCGATGGCGACGGCCGAGCCGGCTGGCTGATCCGCCACCAGCTCCGTTGTTACCTGGTTGCTGAGTTCCGCGAGTGGGTGCACTGCGGTGAGCAGCATGCCTTCCGGCCAACCAGACCTGACGCTCGCCGGCCCGGCGGGGTCGGAGCCAAGGCGCAGCCCACCTGCGTCGGCACGCACGTTCGTGTCACCCTCGCCAGGGACCAGGCGGGCAAACCAGGTGGTGATCCTGCCGGGGGTCCTGCTGTCTTGCGCGCGGGCAGGGAGATCCGCCCCAGGCAGCGCTGCGAGCAGCGCGACGACGGCCAGAGTGGTGATCCGGGCTGTGATGCGGACACGGCGACAACGACGAGCCGGCGGCGCCACGGAATGCTCCAGACTGTCGAGGGCAGGTGTTTCCACGGTGACTGATGTGATTGGTGGGTTGGTTGGTATCTACAGAACCCCCGATTCGTGTCATCGTCTATACCCAGAGTGGGTGAACGTGTGCGGGGGGTGCCATCAGCCGGTCAGTGTTCGCGGCCGGTGAGCATGGTCCGCAGCGCCCGTCGGTCGGGTTTGCCGATGCCACGCAGCGGTAGCGCGTCGAACAAGACGATCTCTTTGGGGACCTGCGCCCTGGTGAGGAGGCGGCGGGCGGACACCCGAAGCGCGTCGGGGTCCGGGGGCTGCCCAGGATCGGTGGGTATTACCACGGCAGTGACCTGCTCTCCCCAGTCAGGGTCGGGCAGGCCCACCACGCAGGCTGCGGCGACCCCGGGCAGGCCACTGATCACGGCCTCCACCTCGGCTGGGACCACGTTGAACCCACCGGTGATGATCACGTCGTCAGCTCGCCCAAGCACCTGCAGCCGGCCTTGCCCGTCGAGCCGTCCGAGGTCGGAGGTCCGAAACCAGCCATCCCGCAACACCATTGCGGTTTCTTCAGGAGCATCGAGGTACCCGGTGGCCAGCATCGGACCTGCCAGCTCGACGCGCCCATCGTGATCCACCCGAACCTCGACCCCGTCCAGTGGCCATCCGTCGTAGACGCAGCCGCCCGCAGTCTCGGTCATGCCGTAGGTGCTCACCACGTGCACTCCCGCCGCCCAAGCCCCACGCAGCAGCTCCTTCGGTGCGGCGGCACCGCCCAGCAGCACCGCGTCGAATCCGGCGAGTGGCTCGGAATCGGTGCTCAGCAGCCGGGCCAGCTGGGTGGGCACCAGCGCCGTATAGCACCGTCCGGTCTCGCTGGCGAGTCGTTGTGCGGCGGCACCGAACCTGGCCGGCTCGAACCCACCGCGCAGGTCGAGCACCGAAGGTCGGTTGCCCGCGAGAGCCGCCCGAACCAGGACCTGCAGCCCAGCGACGTGCTGGGCGGGCAGCGCCAGCAGCCACTGCCCGGGACCGCCGAGCCGGGCCTGGGTGGCAGCGGCGGAGGCACCCAGCGCGGCGGCCTCGAGCTGCACCCACTTGGGCTGCCCGGTGGAGCCCGAGGTGCCCAGCACGATCTGCCCAGGCCCCGGGTCCCGGGGCGGGATCGCCTGCCCCGACCCCAGCGGGGCCACCGCCTCGCCGCCAGCCAGCGCCGCGTGCAGCGCCACGTCCAGCTTCCAGACCGCCTCCACGGACCCGTCACAGCGGATCACCCGCACCGCGCGACCGCTCTCGCTGCGCCGAGTTCGACGTCAGTGTTGTGGAGTCGAGCGCTGGCAGCTCTGTTGTCGAACTCGGCGTATGCAGTGCGCCTGGGCATGAGTAGTGGCAGTATGCCTTCCCGGTCGTTGCTGTCGGATCCGGACCCTACTTGAAGAACCGTCCCAAACCGAAGAAGCAACCGTGCTCAGTATCAATGTCGGAGGCCCCGCAGGATGGCGCTGAGGGGTTGTCACCACCTACTGGACGTTTCTGATCAGCAGCAGCCACGCCAGCACCAGTGACAACAACCCCAACCAGCACAGCAACGATCGCCAGAAAACGAACAATGACTCCTCGCACGGTGTCCCCCCACGTTCGATTGTCGGTGAACCGTTGCCCTCGCACACCACCTACCGCAGCAGCGCACGGGCCAAGTGCCCCAGGCCGCTTGAGCGAGCGGTCCAACCCCTCATCACAGCAACGGTCCTACCCGGTGTATCGGGTGCGGCCGTGAACTGTTACCACCAGCTACTCGGCGCGTCATACGGTATTGGCCACTGGTGCGCCCCGTCGGGCGCGTCGAGCCATATCCAGTGACGGTCGGGAGTGACGGTGAGTCCGAAGCGTTTCCAGCCAGGTTCGCCCAGCTCAGCCCATTGCTGATGGGCGGTTTCCAGGAGGTCCCACAGTCGGCTTGGCCCGCCGATCTGATGGAGCGGGTGTGGCGAAAGCCATGACCATGTCTCGACGCTATCGTCGGCGGCGAGGGTGGGGGCTCGCGTTACGCCGCAGGTGGCGATGATCCGGTCGAAGGGGACGCGCTCAGGGACGCCTCGGGCACTGTTAGTCACGCTGAGGTGTGGGTGGAACCCGTGATCGGCCAGCCGACGCCGAGCCGCTTCCACCAACGCCGGCCCGATGTCCACGCTTGTGACGTTTCGATCGCCTGGCTGGTCGGCCAGGAGCGCGGCGTTGTAGCCGGTGCCGGTGCCGATCTCCTCGGCTATCGGCTGGTTCTCCAGCTCGGTACTCGGGGTCTGGTTGCGGTAGACGCCATCGAGCCATCCAGCTCGATCATCGAGGTTGGCGCCGTCGACCACAAGCCACGGCGCTCTCCAATCCGGCGGGTCGTCGGTGCTGGGTGTTGCTGCTCATCCGGCTCACCCTCGCCACCCTCGACGGCCAGCTCGCCCAGCGTTGTGCGCTGACCCCCGTGCACAAGACCATCCTCGGCGCCCTTAATGGACCCGAACCACCCCGGTTGTTCGACGTCACCCCCACCAGCTGACCCGCACAGGCCCCACCCGGTGTGAGCGATACGACCGATCAAGACCCCCCACATTTCCGCTGGTCAAGGCGCAAAGCGACTGATCGCCTGCTCACTTTTGTGGAGTCCGAACAGACATCAGGGCAGAAATTGAGGAACAAGACTTACGGAAAGATCCGAAAAATGATCTGAATATTAAGGTCGTCGGTTTGACATATTCAAAATATGAACGTAATCTCGAATTCAGTTCGTGTTGCACATTTACGCGAGCACTCCGAGACTATCAATATTGGGAGTACTATGACTACGTTTGAAAAACGGTCCGACGAAACCACCTATGGCGATCGCGACAGCCACCACGGGCGGGACAGCCATCAGGAGCGGGACAGTCATCAGCAGCACGGGGGGCTAGCGACGGCCGAAAATCTGATGTCCATCTGGACCTGCGTCGTCTACGACTACGCCGAGCAGGTATTGAAGGCCCAGCGACAGTTCGCCCACGGCATGCTGGGCGCCGCCGCACCGATGCGCAACGTTGTGCGAGACATCATGTCCGCGGACAACACCCAGGACAGGTCGGCGAACAACCAGCTCGACGCCAGGAGTGACCAACGTCACGACGGCTCTCGCAGATCAAACGAGCATTACAACGACGACGACACAGCGGGAGCACAACAGACGCTCCGTCGATAACAACAGGTCCGCCGACAACACCTCGGACGCTGGCGACCGCTTGCGGCACCTGAGCATCCGACAAGCCCGCACCTGGACGCGGGAGGCCGAGCGAGCGGCTCGCCACCGGCGAACCGCTGCCGGCCCGGTTACCGGCCACCGCTAAGCCGTCGCGCCGGAGTCGGGCGTGATCAGCAACGGGCCAGCTGAAGTCGCATTGGCTCACAGAGGAAGCACGATGGCGTAGCGGCACCAACCGGTGGGGATCATCCGCCAGCGGGACTTCAGTGAAACCGGGGTTTCTTCATCAGGGCCTCACTTTCGAGCTTGTGTACCCGCTCGTCGTGGCCGATCTGCCGGAACACATCCGCGAGTGAGTCAAAGTGGCCAAAGTCGTCAGCGAACGAGGATTCAAATGGTGCGCTTTCCCAGTCGGGATGTTCCGCGATCATGATCATGTATTCGTGCTCCGCGTGGTCTTCGAAGTCCGCATTGAGACGATACGACCAGCTTGGGTTCACCACGAAGAGCAACCAAGACAACTGATAATAGGCGAATGCGATCGCCTGCGGTAACCAGAAGAACTTGATCTGCGGCTGTCGCCGGCCGGATTTGGCGATCAGCTCCTCGATGATAAGCAGGTGGAACATCTCGTTGTCTTGCTCCGCGCGGGACGTTGCAACACGCTCGTGTATGCGCCGGGCCATATCTGTGTCGGCATGTACATGGGTGATAGCGATGAAGGCGACCTGTTCCCAGGCCATGTACGGAACGCGGGCGATCAACTCGAGAACCTTGAACTTGCTCAGCGTGAGAGGCTTGCCATAGACCACATCGAGCACGATGAACAGGATCCGCGCGGCGATTCCGTACCGGCGCCGAGGCGCCTCCAGCGTATCGGCCTGGGCCCGTCGCAGCTCCTCGTGCGTCAGCCGCGGTGGTCGCCCTGGTACAGCCGCGCTCGTCCCCTCATCAGCCATCGTAATCCTCCCATGCTGCCCCGACCCGAACCGCCGGATCCATCCGACCATGACGCCGGGCGTTGCCGAGCAGACTAACGGGTTTACAGCAGGCGAGGGAGGGTGGAACTCACCGGGGACCCACAAGCCGACGGCTCAGCCTTACCCGCAAGAGCCAGGTGTGGGTCAGCGTACGCATCCGGTCGCTTACTCACACGGCGCGGTAAAGCCGTTGGCTCGTCGTTCGCGCCAGGTGGGTCGCCGCATCGCCGAGGTGCGCGGTCAGCGACGGACATGAGCTGCAGCGAGGCAGCGTCGGGTAGCACCCCGGTCGCAGCCGTCGGGTCGAACGCGGAGAGTCAGAAATAGTGCCGTCGGCCGCCGACGGCATGCCCAACCGACCCGAGCACCACCAGGATCAACCCGATCACCACCAAGATGACCCCGAGAGTCCACAGAATCGGAATCCCGAGCAGAAACCCCACCACCAGCAAGATAATGCCAAGAATGATCACGGTGAGTCTTCGAGCTCCGGCTGGGCGTCTCGCATATCTTACGGCACACCTATCCGATTCGTCCCCGTCCCGGGAGAACTTTGGGTAACGGCGCGGGGTCTCCTTGCCCCCCGCCCGTTGGACTGATGATGTTGGCGGCAGATTGATGCCCTCATCTGGGACAATCGGCCCATGGCTTACGCAGAAAACGGCGGGACGCGACTGTTCTGGGCGCAGAGCGGCGCCGGCCCGACGGTCGTTCTCATCCAGGGCTTCGGCTACACCCACGACATGTGGTATCGCACCGTGCCGGTCCTGTCCCCTGGCTACCGGGTCATCCGGTTCGACAACCCTGGAGTGGGGATGAGTGACGTGCCCCCGAGGGCGTACCGCGTTAGCAACATGGCCCAGGACGCCGCCACGGTCCTCGACGCCGCCGAAGCGGATGGCCCAACCCAAGCCCGACGCCGCCCACGGCGCGATGCTGGGGTTCCTCGACGAGCTCTGTCCGGCTGGACATTAACGCGCTCGATGGCGAGTGGGCGTTACCGGAGCTGTTGTGTTGGTGGATGCCAGCCGCGACACGGACACCTGGCGTCAGAAGGCACCGAAGTCTGGGCTGCTGATGAGCGGCCTGGGCTAAGCGAATTCGGGAGCGGGCGGGCGCGATGCAGAACTCAGCCTATGGGCAGAGATACCGAACGCCGACGCCCCAGGGACCTGGACCTACGCCTATAGCTCAGGGGGTGTCTATCAGGGGGTGTCTAGAAGTCCCTGGCGTGACCGAGCACGAGGTATTCGGTGGTGCAGGCCAGGCATCACCAGCGCCGGCATCACCAGCGTCATCCAGCGTGCCCACTGCGAACCCGCGATGCTCCGGGCGGTCGCGCACAACACCAACCCGGCGGTCAACCGCGGATGTCGACGCCAACACAGTTGCGCGATCAGCCTACCCATCGAGTAACCGACCACGATGAGCCTCTCGACACCCAACACCGCAGCCAACCCAGCGACGTCATCGGCGCACTGCTCCAGCCGGTAGACTCCCGCACAGCCCAGTCCCCGCCCATGCCCGCGCTGATCAAAGGCCAGTACCCGGAAGTATCGCCCCAGCACCGGAAACACCGCCGACCAGTTGAGTTCGGCGGTCATCGTGACACCGTGCACGAGAACTAAGGTCGGCGCTCCCGGCGGCCCCGGGCACTCCCACACCACGGTGCGCCCCTGCCCGGGCAGCGTCACCACCCGTTCGACCGTCGAGCTTGCGTCATCCATCGAATGCCGTCCCTCGCAACGGCGCCGACCCATCGACGATGCCGAAGACCTCGCCCCTGACCATCAGGCCAGACCCCACCAGCACCAAACTTGAATCGATCTTACCCGGCTTGGGCGCTTGACGCACTCGCCGCTCGTGACTTACGGCTGGGTCAGGCGGCGCGGGTGGCGCGGAGTTGGTCGTGCAGGGATCGGACAGCTGCGGGGCGGTGAGTGGGGGGCAGGGCGGCGAGGTCGGCTTCCAACCGGCGCAGCACCAGCGAGCAGCGGCGGGAGCGGACGGTGGGCAGCCGGCGCAGCGCGGTGAGTCCGGCAGCCACCGCCCGGTCTAGATCGCCGGCCGCGACGTGCGCCCGGGCCAACCACGCCGCACCGAACACGGCGCTGCGGGGCGTGCTGGCCGGATGGGTGGCGGTGCGCCCAATTACCTGCTCCGCGCCATCCAGCAGAGCACGGGAATCGCGGGAGGTAACCCCAGCGAGGGTGAGCGCACTCTGGGCGAGCTCCTTCTCCAGCGCAGCCGGCCCGAAACAGGCCCAATGCGGCGGGTCGGTAAGCGCGCCCGCCACGTCGAGCAGCGCACGTGCCTCATCAGCGGCGGCGTGAAATCCTCGCGCATTGCCCACCGCAGCCTGAGCATCCGCGAATCCGAGCGCGGCCCTCGCGCGCACCGCAGCTGGAGTGGAGCGGGCCACCTCGTGCGCGGCGTTGGCCAGCTCGACTGCGTCCCGGGCGGCGCGGCCCAGGTCGATACCGTCGTTCAGCCGACCCTGATGCACCCGTGCCTGGCTCATGCAGACCAGCAGGGACACACCCTGTGAGCGGTCGCCCGCAGTGTGCGCGGCGTGCAGCCCGCTGGTGAGGTACCGCTGGGACAACCCGTGCTTGCCGGCGTCGTGGGCCAGCCACCCGGCCTGTGCGGACAGCCGGGCCCATTCGGCGAGCAGTCGGTTGGCTACTGCCGCATTGGTGAACTTGGCCTGGCGGAGCAGTGTGGCGACATAGGTCAGGTGGTGGTGGACAAAGCGCACGGTGTCCTCGTGGCCACCCTCGGTGTTACCCAGACTGCGGATTCCAGCCGTGGTGGCGGCGACCGCGTCGACCATGGCGGAGGTAACGGTGATGCTGCGCCGTTCGTCGGCCAGCGCGGCGAATGACCCGCCTCGGGTGCCGAGGTGGTCGACGTAACCCCAGGCCGGTGTGGTCAGGGCGGGCCCGCTGCCGGCGAGGAAAATACGGCGGTCCATCCCGATCACGCCTCCGGTGTGGCGGAGCCAGTCATCCAGTACCTCCACCGTACCTTCGGCGGTCCACGGCAGGTTCATCCCGGAATCGGCGGGCACCCAGAACTCGGTGGGCTGGGCCCGGCCAGCCCACAACTCATCAAAGCGGATCTCCCGGCCCAGCGCGTCGGAGATCAGGTGGGCCACCACGGTGGGCAGCGGAGGACGGGGCACCCGATCCTGGTGCAGCCATTCCGAGACGGGCTGCGTGCGACATAGCCGGGCCCGAGCAGCCCGTTGACGGCGTTGGCCACCTGGCTGGGCGACCAGCTGAGCTCCGCCAGCAACGTCCCCAACACCTCATTGCCCCGCTGCTCAACCGCCATGCCTACCCCTCCGATGACCACATGAAGACCGGTGATGGCTCACCGTAACCGGCTGTAGCGGCATTCGGTGAACGTTCTTGCGTCGATCCCGGGGCCGTAGCAAGCCAAACCGACGCTACAGCGGTGTTCTTGCGCTCCGGGCATCACCCACCGGCCCTCTGCCGTCGCCCGACGCGCTGTTCCGCCGGCCCACTCCCGCCCGCACCGCGCGGTGAGCTGATTTCCTTTTGGTCATGCCCCAGCCGCGACCGCCCATAACGCGGGAGAACCAGATGCCCCACGTCCATGATCAGAATTCCGCCGTCGGCCCGCTCGGCGGCCAGCCAGACCGGGCGGGGCTCCGGTGAGCGGGCACCCGCCATGGTGCTCGCCGCTGCACTGCTTCCGCACCGAGGACGGTGTGTGGGTTCACGAGCAGGAGCCGGTGCGCTGGGAGGAGGGCGAGGTGCGGTTCGAGAGCCGGCTGCTGTTCCCTGACGATGAGGATCCCCCCGTCACGTACCTCCTGTTGAGCATGGAGGACCTGCGGCTCACCTGGCGCTGCATCGACGCCTTTCTGCCCATCGACACTGCGCGGCGACTGCGTGACCGGCTGACGGCGCACCTCGACGCCGCGGACAGCTCCCGGCGTTTCTTCGGTGACGATTCGGGGTAGCCGGAGCCTGCCTCACGCCGGGGTTGCTGCTATGTGATCGAGGATTGGAGATCAGGCATGGGAAAGACAGCTGGGGACTACCTGTGTGAGCGTCTGGTGGAATGGGGCGTCTCCACGATTTACGGCTACCCCGGCGATGGGATCAACGGGATCCTCGGCGCGCTGCGACGTCATGAGGACCGGCTGCGGTTCATCCAGACCCGGCATGAGGAGATGGCCGCGTTCATGGCGTGTGGGCACGCCAAGTTTACTGGCGAGGTCGGGGTGTGTATGGCCACCTCGGGACCCGGGGCGATTCACCTGCTCAACGGGCTGTATGACGCGAAGCTGGACCACCAGCCGGTGCTGGCGATCGTCGGGCAGACGTTCGTGCGGGCGTTGGGTGGGCACTTTCAGCAGGAGGTCAAGTTGCTGCAGCTCTACTCCGACGTAGCGTCGGCCTACTGCGAGCAGGTCAACGAGCCGGGGAGCATCCGGCACATCCTGGACCGGGCGTTGCGGATCGCGCAGGCCGAGAAGACCGTCACCTGTGTGATCATTCCCGCTGATGTGCAGGAGCGGGACGCGGTGGAAAAGCAGCCGCACGCCACTCACACGGTGCACTCCGGGGTCGGTTACTGGCCTGGTCGGGTGGTCCCCGAGCGCCACGACCTGCAGGCCGCCGCGGACATCCTCAACGCCGGTGAGAAGGTCGCGATGCTGGTCGGCCAGGGGGCGCTGCACGCCACCGACGAGGTCATCGCGGTCGCGGACACTCTCGGCGCCGGGGTGGCGAAGGCGTTGCTTGGCAAGGCCGCCGTGCCCGATGACGTGCCGTTTTGCACCGGGTCGATCGGCTTGCTGGGCACCAGACCGAGTTGGGACCTGATGCAGGGCGCCGACACGCTGCTCATGGTCGGCTCCAGCTTCCCCTACTCGGAGTTCCTGCCCAAGGAGGGCGCGGCCAAGGGCGTGCAGATCGACCTGTTGGGGCGGATGCTCTCGATCCGTTACCCGATGGACCTTGCCCTGGTCGGTGACAGCAAACAGACCCTGGCCGAGCTGTTGCCACTGCTGCACCGCAAGACCGACCGCTCCTGGCAGGAGGGCATCGTCAAGGGCGTCGAGCAGTGGTGGCGGTTGATGGATGACCGGGCAAAGCCCGCCGACATCGACCGGGACGGGGACCGCAGGCGGGTCCGCCCACAGGCGCTGTTCGCGGAGCTGTCCCGGCAGCTGCCCGACAACGTGATCCTGTCCAGCGACTCTGGGTCGGCGGCGAACTGGTTCGCCCGCCACGTCAAGATCCGCCGGGGGATGAAGGCCTCGCTGTCGGGGAACCTGGCCACCATGGTGCCCGGGGTGCCCTACGCCATCGCGGCGAAATTCGCCTACCCCAACCGGGTGTCGGTCGCGATGGTCGGCGACGGGGCGATGCAGATGGGCGGCATGGCCGAAATGCTCACCGCCGCGAAGTACTACCGGAGCTGGACCGATCCGCGGCTGGTGGTGCTGGTGCTCAACAACGAAGACCTCAACCAGGTCACCTGGGAGCAGCGCGCGATGGCCGGGGATCCCAAGTTCGCTGCCTCCCAGGAGATTCCCTATGTGCCCTACCACGCCTACGCCGAGATGATCGGCCTGAAGGGCATCAAGATCGACCGGTCCGATCAGATCGAGGGTGCCTGGCGGGAGGCGTTGGCCGCAGACCGCCCGGTGATCATCGACGCGATGACCGACCCTGAGGAGCCACCGATTCCGCCGCACGTCACC
Source organism: Pseudonocardiaceae bacterium (assembly GCA_049673305.1). Lineage (GTDB taxonomy): Bacteria > Actinomycetota > Actinomycetes > Mycobacteriales > Pseudonocardiaceae. The sequence goes on from JBATXM010000222.1 coordinate 59,750, forward strand.
TTTGCCCAGATGGCGGCGATGACCAAGGCCTTCGGCGCCGCCCCGAAGGAAGGCCGGCCCGGCGCGATGTCGGCCGTTCGCGAGTTCGTCCACGAGCTCCTCCCGGGGCGGTAGCAGATGACGATCCTGAGGAGCAGGCGAAGTTCTGGCCCCGGGCCGGTGGTCGGGGCTGAGCATCTGCTGGACCGGGTCGTGTCCAACATCGAGCACGGTCGGTTCGAGCGGTCGCTGTCCGGGTTGACCGCAGCTGCAGCGGTGGTGACCGGCGCGGAGGTGTACCTGGAGCACTACAAGGCCAGCTTCGGCAACAAGTGGATGTGGAGCCCGATCGTGTTGACCCCACCATTGGTGATAGCGGGGATCGGCGGGGTGTTCTCCAAGCGCTGGGCCAAGACCGCGCTGCCGGTGACCGCGGTGCTGTACGCGGCTAATGGGCTGATGGGGGAGTACTTCCACGCTCGCGGGGTGTCCCGCAAGCCGGGTGGCTGGAAGCTGTACTCCTACAACCTGCCGATGGGTCCGCCGATCTCCGCGCCCGGGTTGATGGCGATGGTCGGCGGAATGGGTCTGCTCGCGGCCGTGCTGCGCCGGGAGAAGTGAGCCGGTGCCCGATGTCTCCCGTCCTGATCACCTGCCCAACCGGCGGCCCGGCAAGAGCCCACCGCACCCGTCGTGGTTGCCCCGGCAACGGCGTGGCACCACTCCGCAGATGATCGGGCGCTACCCGGACTTCGACGTCTTCGACGCGTTCGGCACCTGGGACGACGCCACCAAGCGAGTGGTGCTGGCCCGGCTGGAACCGCCTGGGCCGCTGCGGTTCTTCACCCCAGCGCAGGAGCCGACGCTGCGCGCGTTCTGCGACACCGTGCTGGCCCAGGACACCGAACCTCGGGTACCGGTCGCGGAGATGGTGGATACCAAGCTGGCCGACGCCACACTCGCTGGCGGCACGCTCGACGGCTACCAGTACGCCGACATGCCCGATGACCGCGACACCTGGCGGTTGGTGCTGGCCGGGCTGGACCACACCGCGATGGCGGGCTACCACGTCGACTTTGCCGGGTGCACCGCCGCACGCCGCGAGAACATCGTCGGTGAGTTCGCGCAGGGCCGCCTGGTCGGGGGAGCGTGGGAGCAGCTCAACGTGACGCGCGCCTGGTCAGTGGTGATGCGCGCGGCGCTGGCCGCGTTCTATTCCCACCCGTGGGCCTGGAACGAGATCGGCTTCGGCGGCCCGGCCTACCCGAGGGGTTTCCTGCGCCTCGGCGGCCCGGGGACGAACGGGGCCGGTGCCCGGGAGCCGTTCGAGACCCCCGGAGCCACCGATGAGGACCCGGTCCGTGAGGTCGAAGGCGAGCGGGACTGATGGGCGATTTTTGGCGTGGTGTGCTGAAGGGTTCGGTCGGTCCTCGGGACAACGACTCCCGCTTCCTGCTCGACGTGCACACCCGGGATCTGCCCGGCGAGGCGACGATGCGCCGCTACGACGACGGCGACGAGGTCGACCTGGTCATCGTCGGCGCCGGGGCCGGCGGGTCGGTGCTGGCCCAGCGGTTGGCCCGGGCCGGCTGGCGGGTGGTCATCATCGAGGCGGGTCCGTTCTGGCATCCCGATGAGGACTGGGTCTCGGATGAGGCCGGGTCGCATTCGCTGTACTGGACCCAGAAGCGGATCATCGGCGGGGCCGACCCGATCGAGCTGGGCAAGAACAACTCTGGCCGAGGGGTCGGCGGGTCGATGGTGCACTACGCCGGCTACACGCCCCGGTTTCATCCCAGTGACTTCGCCACCTACTCCGCCGACGGGGTGGGCGCGGACTGGCCGATCAGCTACGACGACCTGCGCCCGCACTACGAGCTCGTCGAGCGGGAGCTGCCGGTGGCCGGGCAGAACTGGCCGTGGGGCTACCCGCACCGCTACCCGTTCTCCCCGCACCCGGTCTCCGGGGCCGCGGCGAAGCTGCGCGAAGGCGCGTGGCGCCTGGGCATCGAGATGCGGGTCGGGCCGGTGGGGATCGTCAACGGCACCTTCGGCAACCGGCCGCACTGCATCTACCGCGGCTACTGCCTGCAAGGCTGCAAGGTCAACGCCAAGGCCAGCCCGTACGTCACCCACCTGCCCGACGCGCTGGCCCACGCGGTGGAGATTCGGGCGAACTGCATGGCGCTGCGGGTGGAGCTCGACGACGCCACCGGCCGCGCCCTCGGCGTGGTCTACGTCCGGGAGGGCGAGGCGGCGCGGCGCCTGCAACGCGCCCGGTTCGTGGCCGTCGCCGGCTACTCCATCGAGACCCCTCGGCTGCTGCTCAACTCGACCAGTCGCCGCTTCCCGCACGGGCTGTGCAACAACGAGGACCAGGTCGGGCGCTATGTCATGGTGCAGGGCGCCAGCCAGACCGCCGGGCGCTGGCCCGAGGAGCTGCGGATGTACAAGGCACCGCCCCCGGAGATCTCCAGCGAGCAGTTCTACGAAACCGACACCACCCGGGGCTTCGCCCGCGGGTTCTCCATCCAGACCGTGTCCCCGCTGCCGATCGGCTGGGCCGAGCACGTGCTGGCCGACGGGCACTGGGGCCGGGCGCTGCGTGAGTACATGCGGGACTACAACCACTGGGCCACCATCGGCGTGCTCAATGAGCTGCTGCCCCATCCAGACAACCGGATCACCCTCGCCGAGGACACCGACCCGTACGGTCAGCCGGTCGCCCGGATGGACTACACGCTGTCGGACAACGACAAAGCGAACATGGCCTACTCCACGAAGATCCTCACCGACATCCTGCACGCCGCTGACGCCCAGGACGTGCTCACTATCCAACGCTTCGCGCACCTCATCGGCGGCGCCCGGATGGGCGGTTCCCCGGAGACCTCCGTGGTTGATGCGAACCAGCGGTCCTGGGCGGTTCCGAACCTGTTTGTGGCCGACGGATCCGTGTGCCCCACCCAGGGCAGCGCCAATCCGGCGTTGACGATCATGGCACTCGCGTCCCGGCTGGCGCAGCGGATGGCCAGCGGCGCGGCGATGGACGACGACCCCAGCGCCCGCGCCGGGTGCACGCCAACGGCCGCTGGGACCTGAGCCATGCGAGACGCAACGGGAATGTTCGCACCGCAGGTGTTGCGGGAGTACGCCCTGCTGGCCGACGGGGAACGCGGGGCACTGGTCGGTCCGCAGGGTGACATCGCGTGGATGTGTGCGCCACGCTGGGACTCCGACGGGGTGTTCTCCTGCCTGATCGGCGGCCACGGCAGCTACGCGGTCACCCCGAGCGGCCGGTTCGTGTGGGGTGGTTACTACGAGGACGGCAGCCTGATCTGGCGCTCCCGCTGGATCACCGAGTCAGGGATCACCGAGTGCCGCGAAGCGCTGGAGTTTCCCGGTGATCCGCACCACGTGGTCCTGCTGCGCCGCATCATCGCGGTGCAGGGCACCGCGCACGTCGACGTGGCCCTCACGCCGGCTGCTGGATTCGGCCGTCATCACCTGCGTGAGTGCCACCGTGACTCCGAAGGGTGCTGGCGGGGCATCCTCGGTGACCTGCGGCTGCGGTGGACGGGTGGCCCCGACGCCGAGGTGCGCGATGACGGGCACAGTGGGCCAGGGTTGCGCGAGCCAGGGTTGCGCGAGCCGGGGCTGCGCACCACCATCACCGTGCCCGAGGGCGCCCACCACGACCTGATTTTGGAGATCGGCGATACCGCCCTGGGCGAGCAGCCACCTGACCCGGACCGGACCTGGCAGGCCACCGAGACCGCCTGGTGGGAGGCGATGCCCCACTTGCAGGACACCGTCGCCCCGCGCGATGCCCGCCACGCCTACGCCGTGCTGCGCGGGCTGACCAGCTCCGGGGGTGGCATGGTCGCCGCCGCCACGATGGGCCTGCCGGAACGCGCCGCGCAGGGCCGCAACTACGACTACCGTTACGTCTGGATCCGCGACCAGTGCTACGCGGGGCAGGCTGTTGCCGTGGACGGTGCGCACCCACTGCTCGATGACGCCGTCGGGTTCGTCTCGCAATGCCTGCTCGCTGATGGCCCGAACCTGAGGCCCGCCTACACCATCACCGGGGCGGCGGTGCCCGATCAGCGCTCGTTGGACCTGCCCGGGTACCCGGGCGGCACCGACATCGTCGGTAACCACGTCAACGCCCAGTTCCAGCTCGACGCGTTCGGGGAAGCCCTGCTGCTGTTCGCTGCGGCCGCCCGCCATGACCACCTCGACTCCGACCACCACAAGGCGCTGACCGTCGCCGTGAGCGCCATCGAGGCGCGCTGGCGCCAACCCGACGCGGGACTGTGGGAACTCGACAACCAGCGGTGGGCGCACTCCCGGCTGATCTGCGCCGCCGGGTTACGCGCCATCGCGGGCGCCAGCGTCCCAGTCACCAACGCAGTCGCCAACGCAGCCACCGACGCGGCAGGCTGGAACGCCTTGGCCGATGCCATCCTCGCCGACACTGACACCGATTGCCTGCATCCCTCGGGTCGCTGGCAGCGCGCACCGGGGGACTCGAGGGTGGATGCGGCGCTGCTGCTTCCGGCGATCTGCGGCGCGGTGCCCGCCGCCGATGCCCGCACGCTGGCAACACTGCGCGCCGTGCGGGACGAACTGGATGAACAGGGCTACGTCTACCGCTTCCGCCAGGACGCCCGTCCACTCGGCGAGGCCGAAGGAGCCTTCGTGCTCTGCGGGTTCCTGATGGCGTTGGCCGCCCATCAACAGGGCGACACCGTGGCGGCCACCAGGTGGTTCGAACGCAACCGGGCCGCCTGCGGGCCACCGGGCCTGTTCAGCGAGGAGTACGACGTCACCCAGCGCCAGCTGCGCGGCAACCTGCCGCAGGCCTTCGTGCACGCGCTGATGTTGGAAACCTCTATTCGGCTCACCGGGTCCTGGCGCGACCCCACCGGCCGACCCGCACGCCAGCAGAACGGAGGATGAGAGATGACCTCAGCACAGGTAGTGGTGATCACCGGTGCGAGTGCGGGCATCGCTCGCGCCACGGCCCGAGCGTTCGGTGCCCGGGGCGCGCACGTCGGCCTGCTCGCCCGAGGGCAGGCCGGCCTGGACGGCACGGCCAAAGACGTCGAGAATGCCGGCGGTAAGGCGTTGGCGATCCCCACCGACGTCGCCGACTACGACCAGGTCTCCGTCGCCGCCGCGCAGGTCGAGGACACCTTCGGCCCGATCGACGTGTGGATCAACGTCGCGTTCACCTCGGTGTTCGCCCCGTTCCATGAGATCACGCCCGAGGAGTTCCGCCGGGTCACCGAGGTCAGCTACCTCGGCTTCGTCTACGGAACCATGGTCGCGCTGTCCCGGATGCGCCCGAGGGACCGCGGCACGATCGTGCAGGTCGGCTCGGCGCTGGGCGCCCGCGCTATCCCGCTGCAGTCCGCCTACTGCGGCGCCAAGCACGCCATCAACGGCTTCACCGAGTCGCTGCGCACCGAACTGATGCACGAAGACAGCAACATCCACCTCACCATCGTGCAGATGCCCGCGGTCAACACCCCGCAGTTCTCCTGGGTGCTCTCCCGGCTGCCCAACCACCCCCAACCGGTGCCGCCGATCTACCAACCCGAGGTCGCCGCCCGCGCGGTGCTCTTCGCCGCCGACCACCCGAAGCGCAAGCAGTACTGGGTCGGGGCCAGCACCGTGGGCACCCTGATCGGGCAGAAGATCGCCCCCGCGGTGCTGGACCGCTACCTGGCCCGCACCGGTTACTCCGCCCAGCAGACCGGGCAGCCGGTTGGACCCAACCGCGCACATAACCTGTGGGAACCCGTCGACGGACCCGGCGGCCACGACCACGGCGCGCACGGCGTGTTCGACAAGCGGGCCCACCGCCATGCCCCGCAACTGTGGTTCTCCCAGCACGCCCGCCTGGTCTCCACCGCGACGGCGGCCGGGATCACGGGACTGGCCGCCGCGATCACCCGCTGGCGCCGGCGGTGAACCACGACGTCCGTGTCGAGAATGTCGCGGTGGCGGTCTATGAGGTCCCGACCGACCAACCCGAGGCTGACGGCACCATTGCCTGGAGCTCGACGACGCTGGTCATCGTCGAGATCAGCGGCGGTGGCCTGACCGGGCTGGGCTACACCTACGCCGGGACAGGCTGTCGAGCTGTGGTCGAGGGCACGCTGGCCCAGGTGGTCACCGGGCGGGCCGTGCTGGACGTGACCGGGGCCTGGCAGGTGATGGTCCGTGCGGTCCGCAACCTGGGCCGCCCCGGGCTGGTGTCCTGCGCGATCAGCGCGGTGGACACCGCACTGTGGGACCTCAAGGCCAAGCTGCTCGGATTGCCGGTCTGCCGGCTGCTCGGCGCGACGTGCGAGGAGGTCCCGATCTACGGCAGCGGCGGTTTCACCACCTACGACGACGCCACCGCCGCCGCGCAGCTGCAGCGCTGGGTAGGCGACTGGGGGATCCCCCGCGTGAAGATCAAAATCGGGGAGTCCTGGGGCGCTTGCGAGCAGCGCGACCTGGCCCGGGTCTCCTTCGCCCGCTCGGTGATCGGACCGGCCGTCGAGCTCTACGTTGACGCCAACGGCGGCTACCGCCGCAAGCAGGCGATCCGGATCGCGCACCGGATGGCCGAGTCGGCCGTGAGCTGGTTCGAGGAGCCGGTCAGCTCTGACGACCTCGCCGGGCTGCGGGAGGTCCGCGATCAGACCACCCCGGACACCGCCGCCGGTGAGTACGGCTACGACCTGGTCTACTTCGCCCGGATGGTGGCCGCCGGGGCGGTGGACTGCCTCCAGGTCGACGTCACCCGCTGCGGAGGGATCACCGACTGGCTGCGCGCCGCCGCCGTGGCCGCCGCGCACAACCTGGACGTCTCCGGGCACTGCGCGCCCAACCTGCACGCCCACGTCGCCGCTGCGGTACCCAACCTGCGGCATCTGGAGTACTTCCACGACCACGTCCGCATTGAGGGCATGCTCTTCGACGGTGCGCTCGATCCGCACGGTGGCGTGCTGCGCCCCGACCGGGAACGTCCCGGACTGGGATTAGTCTTCAAACACGCCGACGCCGAACAATTCCGGGTCGCCTGATAATTCCCATCATTCCCACCAACCTGGTTTCTTGATCGCGCTCCGGTTAAACTGGTGTCACCATCGATCTGGCGTGAGTGGGGGAGACGCGGGATGACGGCTGGGGCGTCGGCACGGCGGGGTCTGATGGTCTCCCGCGTCTGGTTGCAGGCGGTGGGCGTGGTGGTGTTGTTCGGGTTCCTGATCTTGGGCTTGCTCGCCTACCGGACCTACGTCGATGAGCCGCCGATCCCCACCCAGGTGGTGTCGAGCTCTGGGCAGGTGTTGTTCACCGGTCAGGAGATCAGCCGGGGGCAGCAGGTGTTCCTGGGCAACGGCTTGATGGAGTATGGCTCGGTCTTCGGCCATGGCGCCTACCTGGGTCCGGACTTCACGGCGGATTACCTGCGCCGGGCGGCGTTGTCGGTGCAGTCGACCTATGCCGGGCAGGGGTCGGGCAACGCCCGGCAGCTGGTGATCAACGACTTTCAGGCCAACCGGTATGACCAGCGCACTGGTCGCTTGGTTTATACCGACGCGCAGGCCCGGGCATTCACCGGGTTGCTGGGTTACTACGGCAGCTATTTCGGTGACCCGACGACCGACAAAGGCTTGCGGCCATATCTGATCACCAACGCTGGAGATGTCCATGACCTGACCGCGTTCTTTTCCTGGTCGGCGTGGGCCGCTGCGGCGCACCGGCCGGGTAAGGACTATTCCTACACCAACTCCTGGCCACCGGAGGCGCTGGTCGGCAACGGGCCGACCGCGAACGTTGTGGTGTGGAGCGTGCTGTCGCTGATCGCCCTGCTGGGCGGGATCGGCGCGCTGTTCGCGGCGTTCGGCCGGTGGGGTGAGCACCTGGGCTGGCGCGGCCGGCAAGCCGAGTCGATCTCATTCCGTCCGCCGGGGGAAGTGGCACTGACCCCCGCGCAGCGGTCCACCAGCTGGTTCTTCCTGGTGGTCGCGCTGCTCTTTTTGGCGCAGACCCTGGTCGGTGCCGCCTCGGCGCACTACCGGGCGGACGTGTCGAGCTTTTTCGGCATCGACTTGGCCAGGTTGCTGCCCTACAACCTGGTCCGCACCTGGCATGTGCAGCTGTCGATCCTCTGGGTGGCGGCGGCGTTTCTCGCGGTCGGTATCTTTCTGACCCCCATTATCTCCGGTCGGGAGCCACGGGGGCAGCACCGGCTTTGTTACGCCCTGCTCGGCGCGTTGGTTGTGGTAGTGGTCGGCAGCCTGACCGGGGAGTTCCTCGGCCTGCGCGGTTCGGTGTCCGCGGTGGGGTCCTGGTTCGGGGCGCAGGGCTTCGAATACCTCGACCTGGCCCGGTTCTGGCAGTTGCTGCTGATCGTTGGCCTGTTCCTGTGGACGTTCATCCTCTACCGGGGACTACGGGGGCGCCTGCGCCGCGAGCATGGGGGAAACATGCCGTGGCTGTTCTTCCTCGCCGCGTTGGCGATCCCGGCTTTCTATGCGGTCGGGTTGCTCGCCAACGCCGCCGACAACTTCACCACCGCTGACTTCTGGCGGTTCTGGGTCGTGCACCTGTGGGTGGAGGATTTCCTCGAGCTGTTCACCACCGTAATGGTCGCCTACGTCTTCGTCATGCTCGGCGTCATCCGGGAACGGGTCGCGCTGACCGTGATTTACCTCGACATCGTCCTGTACTCGGTCGGTGGGGTGGTCGGCACCATGCACCACCTCTATTTCTCTGGTGAGCCGGCCGAGCACATGGCTCTGGGCGCGTTCTTCTCCGCCTTCGAGGTCCTCCCACTGACCTTCCTCACCGTCGAGGCGTGGAGCTTCCTGCAACTCGGTGCCCGCCAGGAGGCCAAGTCCACGACTCCTTTTCCGCACCGCTGGGCGGTCATGCTCCTGGTTGCCGTCGGGTTCTGGAACTTCCTGGGCGCCGGCATCTTTGGCTTCCTGGTGAATCTGCCGATCGTGTCCTACTACGAGATCGGCACCGCGCTGACCGCCAACCACGCGCACGCCGCGATGATGGGCGTGTACGGCATGTTCGCCGTCGGTCTGGGGTTGTTCTGCCTGCGCTACCTCATTCCCCCCCAATGGTGGCCCGACCGGCTCGCCAAGATCTCGTTCTGGTCGTTGAACATCGGTCTGGCCTGGATGTGCTTCGCGACCCTGCTCCCGCTGGGCATCGCCCAGTTGTACGAGTCGGTCGACAAGGGCTACTTCGAGGCCCGTTCGCTGACGTTCATCAGCAACCCGACGAACAATGCGCTGGAGTGGCTGCGGTTGCCCGGCGACGTGGTGTTCATTCTCGGCGGGGTGCTGCCGTTCTTGTGGATCTGCTGGCTCGGCGTCCGGCACACCGGGACCAAGCTCACCATGGAGGAGCCTGAGGATGTGCTGTTCACCGACATCAGCGAACCGGTCACCGCGGCCCAGGGAACGCTGAGCACATGAACCCCGCTGAGCACATGAACCCCGAGGTGATCTGGGCCGCCGGCTACGCGGTCTTTCTGCTCGGCGCAGCGGTGGCCCTGGACCGGCTCGCCCGTCACGCCCACAAACGCTCTGACCGGTACCGCACTGCCGGGTTCCGTTACCACCCCCAGCACGACGCCTGGGTGTGCCCCCGGCAGGAGTGGCTGTGGCCGGCCGAGTTCGACCCTGACCGGCGGCTGGTCCGCTACCGCGCCAGGCCCAGCGTGTGCAACGCCTGTCCGGTGCAGGCGGACTGCACCACCTCCCCGCACGGACGGGAAATCGTCCGTGCCCTCGACTCTTGGCCGCATTCCGAAGCCGGCCGGTTCCACCGTGGCGTCGCGCTGATGCTGATCAGTCTCGCCGCGCTGATCCTGGTGGTCGAGGCGACGCGCCACCACACTCTGATCGCGCTCGCCGTTCTCGCCGTTGCCCTCGCCCTTGCCGGTGCGCTGGGCTGGCGCTTCCTGGACCACCTGCGGCACACCCCGGCCGGCTTCCCCGATCCCACTGTCTCCACCGGGCTGCGACTCGCTACCCGGCCGGAGCGCCGATGACCGGTACTCCCGTCGTCGTTCTCAGCATCATCGCGGTGGCCGCCGCGATGATGCTGATCGTGAATGTGCGGGTGCTCCGCGAGTACCAACGCGGGGTGGTCTTCCGGTTCGGACGGCTCCGCCCGTTGCGCGGCCCCGGCCTGGTCGCCCTCATACCGCTGGTGGACCGAATGGTTCGTGTCGACCTGCGCACCGTCACGCTGACGATACCGCCGCAGGAGGTCATCACCCGCGACAATGTGCCGGCCCGGGTGAACGCGGTCGCCTATTTTCGGGTGGTCGACCCGCGACTGGCCATTACCGAGGTCGAGACCTACCCGGTCGCCACCTCTCAGATCGCCCAAACCACTCTGCGGTCCGTCTTAGGACGCGCCGACCTCGACTCATTGCTGGCCGAGCGGGACCAGCTCAACAAAAGCCTCCGCCAGATCATTGACGAACAGACCGAGCCGTGGGGTATCAAGGTCACCACAGTCGAGATCAAAGACGTGGAGATCCCGGAGGCAATGCAGCGAGCGATGGCCCGACAGGCCGAAGCCGAACGGGAACGACGGGCTAAGGTCATCAATGCCGAAGGCGAGTTTCAAGCATCCCACCGGTTACACGATGCTTCGGAGATCCTCAGTCGTTCTCCGGCGGCACTGCAACTCCGCTACCTGCAGACGCTACTCGAGCTCGGTACGGACCAAAATTCCACCATCGTCTTCCCGCTGCCCCTCGATCTCATCCGCCCTTTCCTTGATGGCAACCTGCGATTCACGCCCACGACGGCGCCACCACACAACGCCGAGAACCCCCACTCATCATCGGTTTAAAAGCCCCGATCCACCGCGACGGCGTGGTACGTTGAGCGCCTCGCCACTTCGTACGGCACTCGCTGGACACGTGATGCCGACCCTGGCCCCGCACGCGATACGGCCCAGACCACGCTGAGGTCACGACGGCGGTCTTTCACCTCTCTGGCACACCGGTGCCGGACATTGGGGCATGTCGTGATGAACCAACACACCGTCGTCCGGCCCGACAGCGGTCGAGCCGGACGGGCTTGCGTCAACGCTCGCCGATCCGCTCGAACCGTTGGCGTTGCTGTTGCAGCATCTGCGGAGCTCCGCTGCGGGGCTCTCTGATCGGGAGGCGGCCCGCCGGCTCGTGGTGTACGGGCCCAACGAACTGGCGGGTCGGGGTGGACGCCGATGGCCCTCGGAGCTGGCTCGGCAGTTGACCCATCCGCTGGCGCTGGTGCTTGCGGTCGCCGCGGTGCTGGCCTGGGTCAGCGGCACGCCCTCGCTGGGGATCGCCATCGCGGCGGTGATCGTGCTCAACGCGGCCTTCGCGTTCTTCCAGGAGGTGCAGGCCGAACGGGCGGTGGAGGCGTTGGCGGCGTTCCTGCCCTCGCACGCCCGGGTGTGGCGGGATGACCGGCGGCAGGAGGTGCTGGCACACCTGCTGGTGCCCGGTGATGTGCTGATGGTCGAGGAAGGCGACAGCATCTGCGCCGACGCACGACTGATCACCGGCGCGGTCGAGGTCGACATGTCCACGCTCACCGGTGAATCGGCTCCGGTCTCCCGCTCGGCCGACACACCGGATGTGAGTGGCCCGCTGCTCGAGGCCCGCGACGTCGTGTTCAGCGGCACGGTGTGCACCGGCGGCGAAGCCCGCGCCATGGTCACCGGCACCGGCATGCACACCGAGCTCGGTCGTATCACCGCGCTGACCCAGCGGGTCACGCGCGAGGACTCTCCGCTGGAGCACCAGGTCAAGCGAATCGCCTGGCTGATCGCCGCCGTGGCCGTCGGCGCCGGGATCGCCTTCCTACCGCTGGGGCTACTGGCCGGGTTGGGTTGGGCCGCCGCGATCAGCTTCGCGATCGGCTTGTTGGTGGCCAACGTGCCCGAAGGCCTGCTGCCCACCATCACGCTCGCGCTCGCCGTCGGCGTCCGGGACCTGGCTCGCCGTGGGGCGGTCGTCAAGCGACTCAGCGCGGTCGAGACGCTGGGCTCGACCACGGTCATCTGTACCGACAAGACCGGCACCCTCACCGAAAACCGCATGCGGGTCACCTCGGTGTGGACCTGCGCGGGCTCGGTGGCCCTGGAACCGCCAGTGGCTGGCGACTCGACCGAGATCGACCTGCTGGCCCGGGCCGCCGCAGCGTGCACCAATGCCGAACTGCCTGGCGGCAACGCCGAACAGCCTGGCGGCGCCACCAAGGCGACCGGCGACCCGACCGAGATCGCCCTGCTTGAGCTGGCGTCGGCCCGCGGTCAGGCGGTGAGCGCGGCGACGCGGGAGTCCCGGCGCCGCGTCCTGTTCCACTTCGACCCACGACTTAAACTCATGACAACCCTCGACGAGAACGGGGCGCTGGTCACGGTCCACACCAAGGGCGCCCCCGAGGAAGTGCTCCCCCGGTGCACCCAGATCAGCGACCGGGGCGAGCAGCGTCTGCTCTCGACCGCCGACCGCGCCGAGGTCACCCGGGTCATGACCGACTACGCCAGGCAGGGCCTGCGGGTTCTCGCCGTCGCCCACCGCGTGCTGCCCGACGGCTCGGTCCTGCCCAGCAGCCGTGACGACGCGGAGCGCGACCTGTGCCTGCTCGGGCTGGTCGCGATGGTTGACCCGCCACGGGCACAGGTGGCCGCGGCGATCCGACGCGCGCATCACGACGGAATCCGGGTCCACATCGTCACCGGCGACAACGGGGTGACCGCCGCCGCGATCGCGCGCCAGGTCGGCATCGGAGGCGACAACGCTCAGATCGTCACCGGATCCGAGCTGGACCTGATGCCCGAGCACGAGCTGGACGACCTGCTCGCCCGCAAGCGGGAGATGGTCTTCGCGCGAAGCTCCCCGGAGACGAAGCTGCGCATCACCGACGCCTTGCGCGCCACAGGACAGATCGTTGCCATGACCGGCGACGGGGTCAACGACGCACCCGCGCTGCGGCGCGCGGACATCGGTATCGCCATGGGCCGCTCGGGCACCGACGTCGCCCGCGAGGCATCGACGATGGTCCTCACCGACGACGACTTCGCGACGATCATCGCTGCCGTCGAGGCCGGCCGCCGGGTCTACGACAACATCCGCAAGTTCATCCTCTACATCTTCACCCACGCCGTACCCGAGGTCGTGCCGTTCCTGGTCTTCGCCTTGTCCGGGGGACTGATCCCGCTGCCGCTGACCGTCATGCAGATCCTCGCCATCGATCTGGGCACCGACACCCTGCCCGCACTCGCGCTGAGCCGCGAGCCCGCCGAACCCGGACTGATGGACCGCCCCCCACGCGCCCGCCGGCAAGGTGTGATCAGCGGCAGCATGCTGGCCCGGGCGTGGGGATTCCTCGGGGTGATCTCGGCGGCGCTGGTCATGGCGGCCTTCCTCGCCACCTTGCTGCGAGCCGGATGGCACCCCGGAGCCCCCGTCGACGCCGGCAGCCCACTGCACCATGCCTACCGGCAGGCCACCACGGTCACCTGGCTGGGCATCGTCGCCTGCCAGGGCGGCACCGCCTTCGCCGTCCGCACCGAGCACGCGTCCCTGCGATCGGTGGGCGTGTTCACCAACAGGCCGCTGCTCGGTGCCATCGGCGTCGCCCTCGTCTTCGCCGCGGTGGTGGTCTATCTGCCCCCGCTGCACGCGCTGTTCGGGACCGAAGCCCTGTCCCTGAGCCAAGTGGCGATGGTTGCTCCGTTCCCCTTCATCGTCTGGGGAGCCGACGAGATCCGCCGCTGGGTCAGGCGTCGGCACGCCAAGAGCTAGGAGCTTGATGAAGACAGCGATGAGTATGGCGCCGGCCTACGCTGACCGCGACCGTGAGCTGGACCTGCGGTGGTGGGCGGCGGCGAACTACCTGACGGTTGCGCAGATCTACCTGAAGTCCAACCCGCTGCTGCGCGAACCGCTCACCGTCGAGGACATCAAGCCCCGCCTGCTCGGGCACTGGGGCACCAGCCCGGGCCTGTCGATGATCTACACGCTGCTCAACCGGCTCATCCGCGACACCGGCACGGACTGCATCTACGTCACCGGCCCCGGCCACGGTGGCCCGGCGCTGCTGTCGAACGCCTACCTCGAGGGCACCTACAGCGAGGTCTACCCCGCTGTCCCGGTCGGCTTGGCCGGCCTCACCGCGCTGGTGCGGCAGTTCTCCACCCCCGGCGGCGTGCCCAGCCACGTCAGCGTCCAGACACCGGGCAGTATCCACGAGGGCGGCGAACTGGGCTATGCCCTCGCCCACGCCGCCGGTGCCGCTTTCAATCACCCTGACCTGCTGGTGGCTTGCGTGGTCGGTGACGGCGAGGCCGAAACCGGGCCGCTGGCCGCGTCCTGGAAGATCCCCGCGTTCCTCAACGCCCGCCGCGATGGCACGGTGCTGCCGATCCTGCACCTCAACGGCTACAAGATCTCCGGGGCCACCGTGCTCGGCCGGGCCGCCGACGCCGACGTCATCGGGCTGCTCGCCGCGCAGGGCTGTGCCCCGGTCGTCGTCAGCGGCGATGACCCGGCCACCGTGTTCACCGACCTGCACCGTGAGCTGGTCGCCGCGCACGCTCGCATCCGCGCGATCCAGCGTCGCGCCCGCACGGTGGGCGCGAGCGCACCCGCGCCAGCGCGCTGGCCGGCGATCATCCTGCGCACCCCGAAGGGCTGGACCGGCCCGGATGTCGTTGATGGCGTCCAGATCGAGGGAACATTCCGCGCCCACCAGGTACCCCTGTCCCACGTGCGGGAGAACCCCGACCACCTGCGGCGCCTCGAGCAGTGGCTGCGCTCCTACGCCCCGCAGGACTTGTTCGACCAGGACGGCCGGCTCGTCCTGGAGCTGGCGGCTCTCGCCCCCGAGGGGGACAAGCGGATGTCGGCTTCCCCCTACGCCAACGGCGGCCGGTTGCTGCGCCCGCTGGACGTCCCGGCGCTGGACCGCTACGCCGTCACCGTGGACGCGCCCGGCGTCGGGCAGCACGAGAACACCCGCCCGCTCGGCGAACTGCTGCGCGACATCTACACCGCCACCACCCGGGAATCCGACGGTGGCGGCGACTTCCGGCTGTTCTGCCCCGACGAAACGGCCAGCAACCGACTCGACGCCGTCTTCCAGGTCACCGACCGCTGCCTGCAGGCAGCCATCCTGCCCACCGACGACCACCTGTCTCCCCACGGTCGGGTGATGGAGGTGCTCTCGGAGCACCTGTGCCAGGGCTGGCTGGAGGGCTACCTGCTCTCGGGTCGGCACGGCCTGTTCGCCACCTACGAAGCGTTCGCGATGGTGTCCGCGTCGATGCTGATCCAGCACACCAAATGGCTGCAGCACGCCGCCGACCTGCCGTGGCGGGCGCCGGTGGCGTCGCTCAACGTGCTGCTCACCTCGACCTGCTGGCGCAACGACCACAACGGCTTTTCCCACCAGGGACCGGGCCTGATCGACACCGCGATCCCACTGGCCCCCGGGGTGGTGCGGATCTGGTTGCCGCCGGACGCCAACACCACCCTGTCCATCGCCGATCACTGCCTGCGCAGCCGCGACCACGTCAACCTGATCGTGGTCGACAAGCAGCCGCACCTGCAGTACCTCAGCCTGCGGGAGGCGAACGCGCACTGCGCCGCTGGCGCGTCGGTATGGGACTGGGCCGGCACCGAAGCCGGCACGCCCGGACCCCGGGACGAGCCCGACATCGTCCTGGCCGCCGCTGGCGACGTACCCACCCTCGAGACGCTGGCCGCCGCCCGGCTGCTCCGGGTGCACGTCCCCTACCTGCGGGTGCGGGTGGTCAACGTCGTTGACCTGATGGGCCTGCTGCCCGCAAACGACCATCCGCACGGCTTCACCGACCAGAAGTTCACCGATCTGTTCACCACCGGCACCGACGTCGTGTTCGCCTTCCACGGTTATCCCCGCGCGGTGCACCAGCTGCTGCATGGCCGGATCAACCCGGGCCGTTTTCACGTGCGCGGCTTCACCGAGCAGGGCACCACCACCACACCCTTCGACATGGTCGTGCTCAATCGGATGAGCCGCTACCACCTCGTCCTCGAAGCGCTGCGCCGCTCCCGCCGCGCACCCGAGAAGGCAACGGAGCTGGCCGAGCACTGCCAGGCCATGCTCGAGCGCCACCACGGCTACATCCGCGAGCACTTTGAGGACATGCCCGAGGTCCGCGACTGGACCTGGACATTGTGACCGACCACCCAGCCGTGGTGCTCACGATCAACCCGGGTTCCTCAAGCCTGAAAGCCGTGCTCCGCGACCCCGCCCCAGCGCTGGTCGTCGGGATCGAACGGCTGGGCACCGACCAAGCCCGCTGGACCGCGACCGCCGCCTCCGCCGGGCAGCCGCCAGCCTCCGGACCGTTCGTCGGCGGCCTGCCCGCCGCGATCACCCAGCTCGCCGGGCTGCTGACGTGCCGCGACGTCCACCCAGACGCCGTCGCGCACCGTGTCGTGCACGGTGGTCCGTCCTTCGACCGCTCCACCGTCATCACCGACGCCGTGCGCGAGGCGCTGGCCGGGTTGCTGTCCTGGGCGCCGCTGCACCTACCCGGTGACTTGGCCAGCATCGACGCCGCCCGCGTCGCCTGGCCCGACGCGCTGCACGTCGCCTGCTTCGACACCGCTTTCCACCACACCCTGCCCGACGAGGCCCGCCGCCTGCCGCTGCCCGCGCAGGCCGACCGGCTCGGCCTGCGCCGCTACGGCTTTCACGGCCTGTCCGTGCAGTCGATCGTCGACGCCGTGCCCGACCTCGGTGACGCGACCATCGCCCATCTGGGCAGCGGCTGCTCGGTCACCGCCGTCAGCGCCGGCCGCTCGGTGCACAGCAGCATGTCGCTGACCCCGACCAGCGGGGTCATGTCGGCCACCCGCAGCGGCGACCTGGACCCGGAGATCCCCCTGCTGCTGCTCGAGGCGCCCGACGCCACCACCGACACCATCCGCACCCTGCTCGACCAGCACTCCGGGCTGGCCGGCATCGCCCACGGACTGCACGACATCCGGGACCTGCTCGCTGCCCGCGACCACGACCCGAGCGCCGACCTCGCGTTGCGGGTGTTCAGCCGCGGCATCGCGATGGCCATCGCCGCCGCGGCCACCGCGCTGCCCCGCTGGGACACACTCGTGTTCACCGGCGGTATCGGCGAGCACGCGCCCGCCGTGTACGGTGAGATCTGCCATCGACTGACCAGCCTCCGGCCCCTGCTGCGCACCAGCGGTATCTTGACCACCAACCCCGCTAGCGCGATTGCGGGGGTGCGCGAGCTGGCCGCGACCGGCGTGGCGGTCCTGATCGTGCCGGCCGATGAGGCTGCGGTGATGGACCGCGAGGCCCGGGCCCTGCTCACGACCGCCACGGGGTGAACCATGACGTCGCTCGAGCCAGAGCCCGAGCGGTACGACCCCGAACCGTACGACCCCGAACCGTACGAGCCCGAACGGTATGACACCGGGCGGGCGGTCCTGCTGGCGGCGGTGGCCGCCCTGGGGGGCTTCCTGTTTGGCTTCGACACCGCCGTGATCAACGGGGCGGTGTCGGCCATCCGCGAGGCATTCGGGATGGGCGCCGGGCTCACCGGGTTTGTCGTGGCCGCCGCGCTGCTGGGGTGCGCGGTGGGTGCCTGGCTCGCTGGCAAGCTGGCCGACCGGATCGGTCGCATCCGGGTGATGGTGCTCGCCGCGGCGCTGTTCCTGCTCAGTGCGATCGGCTCCGGGCTCAGCCACTCGCCGGATGATCTGACCTTCTGGCGGATCGTCGGCGGCCTCGGCGTTGGTGGCGCCTCCGTCATCGCCCCGGCCTACATCGCAGAGATCGCGCCTGCCTCGATCCGCGGCCGGCTCGGCTCGCTGCAACAACTGGCCATCGTCTCGGGCATCTTTGTGGCGCTGCTCTCGGACTACTTTCTGGCGACCGCCGCAGCAGGCGCGGACCAGGCGCTGTGGTTCGGGCTGGCGGCCTGGCGGTGGATGTTCTTCAGCTTGGCTGTTCCCGCGCTGGCCTACGGCATCCTCGCGCCGCTGATCCCCGAGTCCCCCAGGTACCTGATGTTGCGCGGTCGCACCGACGAGGCCCGGTCCGTGCTGTCCCAGGTGCTCACCAGCGGTGTCGATGACCGGATCCGCGAGATCAGTCGCACCATGGTCCAGGATGCCAGCTCCACCGTCGCTGGCCTGCGGGGACCGTCGCTCGGCCTGTTACCGATCGTCTGGGTGGGCATCGGGCTGTCGGTCTTCCAGCAGTTCGTCGGCATCAATGTGATCTTCTACTACTCGTCGACCCTGTGGCGGCAAGTCGGGTTCACCGAGGCCGACTCACTGATCATCACGGTGGTGACGTCGGTCACCAACATCGTCGTCACGCTGGTCGCGCTCGCCGTGATCGACAAGATCGGCCGGCGTCGGCTGCTGCTGATCGGCTCGGCCGGCATGGTCGCCAGCCTGGGAACGCTGGCCGCCGTCTTCGGCACGGCGCCCCTGGTCAACGGTCAACCGGCGCTCAGCAACACCGCTGGCACGATCGCGCTGATCGCGGCCAACGCCTTCGTGGTGTTCTTCGGAATCTCGTGGGGTCCGGCAGTCTGGGTGTTGCTGGGCGAGATGTTCACCAACCGGATCCGAGCCGCCGCCCTCGGGCTGGCCGCCGCCGCGCAATGGATCAGCAACTTCATCATCTCGACGACGTTCCCGGTGCTGGCCGCCATCAGTCTCGGTTTGGCGTACGGCCTCTACACGACATTCGCGCTGCTCTCGTTCTTCTTCGTGCTGAGATTCGGGCCCGAGACGAAGGGCAAGCAGCTCGAGGACATGGCGTAACGGTCAGTTCTCACGGTTACGGGGATGTTTCGGGCAGCGAAGATGCCCCGGGCGTAGAACTCCAACGGAGTCCTGGGGGTCAGGCGGATCTCGGCGTAGCGGTCGAGCAGCACGCCTAGGGCGACTTTGCCCTCCACGCGGGCCAGCAGCTGGCCGATGCAGAAGTGGATGCCGTGGCCGAAGGCCAGGTGGTGGTTGGCGCGGCGGTGGATGTCGAACCGGTCGGGGTCGGGGAACTTGCGAACGTCGCGGTTGGCGGACAGCAGCCACAGCATGACGAGCGCATCCGCCGGGATGACCTGCCCGGCCAGCTCGGTCTCGGCCATGGTCACCCGGCCGAGCTGGGTGACCGGTGTGCGGTAACGCAGCACCTCCTCGAGGGCGGCCGGCACCAGCGAGCGGTCCGCGTGGAGTTCGGCCCACACCTGCGGGTGGGCGTCGAGGCACAGGATGGTGTTGCCGAGCAGCGCGGTGGTGGTGATGTGCCCGGCCAGCAGGAGCACGAGGGAGAAGTTCACGACCTCCTCGTCAGTCAGCCGCTGGCCCTCGGCCTCCACGGTGGCCAGCCTGCTGATCAGGTCATCCCGTGGGTGGCCACGCCGGTCCCGGCAGTGCTCATGGAGGTAGGCGAGCAGCTCCGCGGTCGCTTCGTCGAGCTTCCGCGCGAGCTCGGGGTCGTTCGGGTCGTCCGCGTCGAGGGTGAGCAGCTTGTCCGCCCAGGTTCGGAACAGTCCACGGTCGGCGGCGGGCAGGCCGAGCAGCTCGGCGATCACGATCACCGGCAGCGGGTAGGCCAGGGCGGGGACCAGATCGAACTCGGCGGCGCCGCCGGTGGCGTCGAGCAGCTCGTGGGTGAGCGCGGCGATGCGGGGAACGAGCCCGGTGACGACTTTCGGGCTGAACACGGCACCGACCAGCCGGCGCAGCGTGTGGTGGCGTGGCGGGTCAGTCTGGAGCAGGTTGCCCGCGCGCAGCCGCTGCGCCACCGGGACCACCCGGCCCAGGTCGGAGGAGAACACTTGCGGATCCGAGATCACCCGCGCTACGTCGGCGTAGCGGAACACGTGCCAGACGCCGTGCTTGTCACGCCACACCGGGTGCTCATCGCGCATCTCGCGGAGCCAGGGCAGCAGGGTATGGCCGCCATCCTTGGCGGTCGGGGGCGTTTCCGTCACGCACAGCGTCTCCGGCATATGGTAGAGAGCACGAGCAACGTCCGGTTGATACGTCACACGGCCGGTCAGCTGGGTGTTGAGCGCTGGGCTTGTTCCAGCCCGTCGACGAGCGCGTTGATGCCGGCGGCGAATCGCTCGTCGCGGTTGTCGAGCCAGACGTGCTCGCCGAGGGCGATCAGAGTGGGGAAGCGGTCACCGGGAAGCGACCGGAAGAACTCGTGGAGCTGATGTCTGATCGTCGCATCCTGAACACGTTGTTCGTTGACGGAGACGCGAGGGCTGCTGACCTCAAATCCAATGGTGTAGTCAACGATGAGGAAAAATGCGAGGCCGGCTTCGCGGTGCGGAAACCCGGCGGTGTGCAGCGGCAGCAGGAAAGCTTCGGCCAAGGCCAGGGAGTGCGGCCCGAGGGGGTCGCGAGTCTTCAACAGGCCGGCGACCCCAGGGTGATCTTCCAACACCTTCCGCAGCCGATGAGCGAGCACGGTGACCTGCTCGGTCCACGGCAGTACGCGGTTGATGTCGCAGTCGACCTCGGCAAGCACGCCGTCCACGACCAGGTCCTGGAGCTGCTCCTTGCTTCGCACGTGGCGGTAGAGCGCGCCGGGAACCACCTCCAAACGCGCGGACAGGGCGCGCATGGTCAGGGCCTCGACGCCCTCCTGGGCGATCAGCGTGAGTGCCTCGGCCACCACGCGCTCCTGGGTGAGCGTGCGGCGCGGCGCCCCATCATTTTCCGGGGCGTTGAACCACAGTTCGTCGTCACGCCTTCTGGACGTGCCTTTTTGTTGCTCCCCCACCGACGTCTCCCTCGACGATCCCTCGACCAACATTGACAGTGAACGTCGTTCACGTTATCGTGAACATGGTAGCTTGACAAGTGAACGACCTTTGCATGTTCATCCCAAGCCGCCGAACAACTGAACAAGGGAAAATGTGAGATGGCCATCATGACGCGCTGGGATGCCTTCCATGACCTGCGCGGCGCACAGGACCAGATGAATCAGATGTACAGGTTGCTTACCCAGGCGCACGATCAAGAGGCGCCCGGCATCGGTGCGACCAGTGCCCCCGCTTGGGCGCCGCCGGTCGATATCTCGGAGCGCAAGGACGCCTACGTCCTTACCGTCGAGCTCCCAGGTGTCAAGGTCGAGGACCTGGACATTGCGTTCCAGGACGGTTTGCTCACGATCCAGGGCGAGCGGACGCTGACTCGGGACTCAACAGACGAGCAGTTCCATGTACTGGAGCGCCGCTACGGACTTTTCCGTCGCTCGATCACGCTGCCCCTGCATGTGAAGGCGGATGCCATCGAGGCATCGGCCGAAGACGGCGTGCTGCAGGTGGTGGTACCCAAGGTGGCGGAAGCCAAGCCCAAGCGCATCGAGGTACACGCGGTTCGAGCGCCAGTCTCCGCTACCGCCGGTGCACCGGAGAGCGCTCCCACTGACGTGAAACAGGAAATGGCCGGCCGAGGTGATCGTATCGATGCTATGCGTGAGCACGGCCACCTCGACGCCGCGTTCAACGAGTAGCGCTGCGGCGAGGCCTGATCCTGGTTGGGTTGGGACGGGGTGGACCACTGACGCCCCGTCCCCCTTCCGAGGGCAACCGCCGCCGCGCACAAAGCCCGGCGGATGCACCCCAGACTTGTGAGGAGTTCCGGATGGCCGGGACACACGCTCCCGCGCTGGCGAGGCGGCCGGTGCTGCTCGCGATCGCCGGCGACAGCGCGGCCGGCAAGACCACCCTCACCAATGGTCTCGTGAAGGCGCTCGGGGGTAGGTGCGTCTCGGTCTGTGTTGATGACTACCACCGCTACGACCGTCACGAGCGCAAGACCCTGCCGTTCACCGCGCTGCACCCGGACTGCAACTACAGCGCCGCCGCCCGGAGAGCGAGGCGTTCATCGTCCCCCAACGCGGCCAGGCCGACATTGTCGTGCGGTTCAGCCCGGCTGTTGGCCGCGACGAGCCGCCGGGCACACCGCTGTCGGCGGAGCTGCTGCTGCGGCCCACCATCCGCCATCCCGATCTGACCACGGTGCTCACGCCGGGAATGCAGCGCGCCATCCACCTCACGCTCCAGCGCGACGAGCACGGCCGGCCGGTGGACGCCCTCTACGTGCACGGCGACGCGCCAAGGGAAGAGAGCCGCAGGGTGGAGAACGTGATCTGGTCCTCGCTTGTCGGCGCCCAAGGTGACGCGCCCGGTACCCTCGGCGCCATCGGAGCGGGCCAGCGCAGCGAACCGCTGGCGATCACCCAGCTGATGCTGCTCTACCATTTGTTCGACGCGGTGCGCTGATGCTGGATCGTCACATTTCGATCCTGTCGCGACAGAAAACTGCCAGGGATTCACGGGTTCAACGAGTTTTTCAGACACTTAATGGTATCCGGTGTGGTAAGCTCACAGTACTACGATGAAAGAGAGAATTTTATGACAGTGCAGGGTTACGAAAAACCGCTTTGGTCATACGCGGACAGCATGGGACCGGCCCTCTACTACGGGCACACCCCGGAATTCAACGGAGTTCTCCCTCCGTACAGGGGACGTCAGACAAGCGGTACGGGCAGCACAATTAACCCCTCGCATTGGGTCGCTGTCTAGAACGAAATTGCATGGGCCGTGACGACTGAGCCCCCTGCCTAACAGGGGGCTCAGCGTTGCGCGTGAGATTGGTGAAGAAGCGCACCCGGGCCAGATCGACATCGGAGCAGCGGCAAGGGGTCACGCTGCGGGCGGGTGGAAACGAGTACACCGGACCGCTTAGTCGACCTGATCCTCGCTGAGCTGGTACCAAACTGACGATTTCGGGGGGATCCTCGCCGCCGTTGACGTACGCGGCGACTGTCGTAGCAAGCATGTTGCTGTCGCCGACCACCGGTTGTCCGCCTCGCTTGCGCGGATCCCAGCGCGAGTTGGGGAAATCGGGGTCCACGTGCAGACGCACTACGTCACGCAGCGGACTGTCGTCTCTCTCCGCAGTGTTGGTGACCGCGCCCTCGGCTCCCTGGAGGGTGCCTGGATCGGCATGTACGCCCGGCCGGAGGAGGGCCGTGAGATCAGTCAGAATTACCCTTGCTTTCTTATCTGACTTAGCTAAAATAATGCCATGGATGGTCCGGTTCGGGTGACCAACCCGCTGTTAGACGTCTTGGAAGTGCTCCTGGAAGCGTTCGACAACGACAGGCAGGAGCTGCACGGTTGGGCGATCATGAAGGCCACGGCTCGTTCTGGGCCGACGGTGTACGGGGTCCTTGACCGCCTGGAGGACGCCGAGTGGATCACCAGCCGCTGGGAGGACCACCACCCGCAGCAGAACAAACCACGGCGACGCTTCTACCAGCTCACTCCCACCGGCGCCGTCTCAGCTTGTCGCCTGGTGACCGCGCGCCGCCCCGCCACACAGCGCCGTCCCTGGCGACCCACCGACCCTGAGCTGACCTTCACCGGCTGGCTGAGCGGCTTCCTGCGGGAGGTGCTCGGTGAGCACTGGCCTGGACAGGGTCATTCTCCTCGCTGTGGTGACCGCCGTGGTGAGTCTGCTCGTGACGGAGTCTTACCAGAGCACTCCCTGGCTGGCGGGCAGAATAATGCAATGGTCAGTCCGGCTCCGTTATGCCGACAACCCCAAGCGCGCCCAGGTGCGCGGAGAGGAGTTGATCGCCCTTCTCGGGGACCTGCCCACGCTGTTCACGTTACCCACCGCTGGCGCGTTTCTCGTTCGGGCTCTCGCCTACCGCCTCACTCATCGCCGTCGTCACGCCAGACGTGAATCACGCGCGGTTCAGCGTTCTCTGTGGGTGAGGTTCAGCATCGCATTTTTTAGGGCGGGTCTGGTTGCCGTCTGTGTCGGCGTGGTGTTGTGGGTAGAACTTTCTTTAGCTTTTAGGATTACTAATGCCCCATACCACTTGTGGTATGGAATTCTAGCGCTGGACTTAATTCTTTCGTTTGGGTTGATCGCTGGGATCTTGGCGGCGATCGAGTCCGTCATTCGGCCTTCTCGATTTCCCTGCGGCCTCTTTGGCGGCATCATGTACGCGCTTGATTTATTAATTTTTTATGCTATCCAATTTCATGGATCTCGAAAAGTAATCTTAGTAATCTTAGTTGGAATTTTTTGTGGCGCGACTTTTGCGGTGACCACCATGATTACGTGCTCCCTCATGAGAAATTTTAGGCATATCGGGGTTGCCGTTGGAATATTGGTCAATATTGTGGGCGTCGCGATGTCCGTGTCCGCGACTTTGCTCCCAACTTTTCCCTGGCGGCTCCAAATTTCCGAGACCGACTGGCTCCTGCTAATGGTTCTAATCGCTAACTCGTGGAGCTGGTTGGAGCCGCTCGTTGCGTATAGTGGGTTGGGATTATCGGCTGGGGTCCTGGCTGGATTCGCGACTGCGAGGATTCGGATGAGTGACTCCACCCCCGCTGTGCTGCCCGGTTCCTTGTCGGTTGCGGGTGCCCTCAACCCGGATCCTTCGATCCCGATAGGGAAGTCCCCGCGACAAGAGTGAGCTTCTCCTTCCAGGGGCCTCCCCGCCGTGATGAATGACGACGCCGGGACAACGTCCGAACTTGCTATAGCGTGTCCCGTTGATCACTGACTGAGAGGGCAGGGCGATCTTGGGTGTTCTGAGTGCGCCGAGTTCGACAGGGGAGCTGTTCCGGTTGTGGTGAACAGCTCTGAGGTCGAACTCGGCGACAGGAGAGTCGATCACAAGCTGCGAGATCTACGGGACACGTCCTGGGTTTCGCCTCATAGGCGATGGAGAGAACCTGATGGTGATCATGACCGAGGAGCGAGTCTCAGGCGTTGCCATACAGTATCCGCTGGATGATCCAGCTACAGTGGGTCGAGGCACCCAACCAGATGATCATACACGTGAATAGGCGAAGTTAACGCTCCCTGGGTGCGTCAAGCACGGTTCAGTAACGCCGTGCTGGATATGTTCTTACCGTGAGGGAAGCGACGGGCCGATGGGTGGAACCGACCGGCCGCCGGGAGCCCAAGGCACGAGGGGCAAAGGCTCAACCGACGGCCGGCCGGAATTTACTCGTCTTGCGGTCCCCAGGGTGGGGGAGCCCGCAAGGAAGATCAGACGGTAGTGCTTACAGCTCAGGTCGCGGTGAGGCCGGGATATCGCTCATCGGCGCAGCCACGTTCGGAGAGCCTCGAACAGGGCTGTCGCGGCGTCCTCGTCGAGGATGATGACGCATGCGCCGGTCACATGCGGGTCGAGCACGATCTCGCCATTGTGCTTGCGCTCCACGACCAGGTTGGCGAAGCCCCGGGGACCTAGACGCAGCGCGCAACTAACGGGGATTGCTCTGCGGTTTTCGCGAGAAGCCTTCGCGGTCGCGCCTTCAGTCGCGGGGATCGCTCGACGACTGCCGTTGACCGGTTGGTTCGCTGGTGCGTTGTGGGGGTGGTTGGTCATGGTTGATGACTGTGGTCGATCGACAGAAGCGGGTTTCCCGGCATCGGGAGTATCCCTCCGATGGGTTACACCGGCAGGCCTGCGCGGTGGGCCATTCCGCGCAGCTCCATGCCGATCACGTCTTTGCGCGTACCCGGGAGCATCGTGGCGATGACGTCCCGAACCAGCGGATCCCGGAGGACCTTGACCGGGAAGATGTCCTCCGCCGTGCGCAGCGCCCGCACGGCGTCGTCCCGGCGCCCCGGCAGCTCGGCCAGCGCACGGCCGTAAAACATCCAGTAGTGGGCCCGGCCCGACAGGAAGGGGTGCTGCTCGGGGTGAACATCTCGCGCGATGCTGAGCACCTGGTCGGGCTCGCCTGCTTCAAGCGCCAGCCACATCCGGTGACCTGCCACCTCGGCCGACGAGCAGTCGCACCCTAGAGAGTCGTCGCCGGTCGCTCCGAACCGCTCGGCCAGCTCCGTGGCGGCGTCCAGCGGCGCGGCCATATCGCCGGGCCGCTTGTCCAGTACGGCGGCGTGGGCGTGGCACGTGGAGAGCTGGCACATCAGACCGGCCGTGTCGGCGGTGGTCGGTGGCAAGGTCAGTGAGTCGAGCACGGTCTGCCCCAAGTCGAACGCCCCACCGCTCAACAGCGTGTCAGCCACAGCGAACCCGGCCACACCGAGGGTGGTGACCTCATCGCGCTGCTGGGCTAGGCGCCAGACCAGGAAGACGGTTCGGCGGATCAGATCGGCGGGTGCGGCCACTCGGACCAGCCACAGGCGGGTGACATGCACATGCAGGTAGACGGCGAGATCGAGCAGCTCGGCGTGATCGGTGCCGGTGGCCAGCGTGGTGTGCAGGTTGCGGATCAACCCGGGCAGCTCAGTGGCCACCTCGGCGAACTGGCACGCCCGCCGCTGCTGGTGGATCTGCGCCACCTGATCCCGCAACACTGCTACGGGCAGCACCACCCCGCCAGGGCGGTCGGTGTCGATCGCGTCCAGTGCCAGCCGCACCGCCTCCGTGGTGGAATCGGTGTGCCCGTTGGCCGGTGCGGGCACCGGCAGCCGCATCAGGTCACTCGGGGCGATGCGCAGCGCGTTGGCCAGCGCGACGATGTCCGAGAGTTTGTTCAGCGCGACCTCGCCACGCTCGATCCGGTCGAGCTGTGACTTGCTCATTCCAGCGAGCTCCGCGATCACCACCAGTGACTTGCGCCGGGACTTCCGGATCTGCCGCAGTCGGGCACCGATCGTCCGCGCGTCCTCAACGTCCACGAAAAACCTCTCCTAGCCGGCACCCCCTGCCGGCGCCCCGGGGCGGGTACCACGGCGGGGAGGTGACCCAAGACTAGCGCGCCTGGCAGTGGCTACTGCGCAGCACGGACAGCGCCGACCGCGCACTGGCCCCGGCGTGTGTGCCCAGGCCGTAAAACGACCATGAGTCGTTAGCTTCGTTGACTACCAGCGGTGTGCAGCGCTTGTCGTCGTCGGTGCGGTGGTCTAGCGCTATCAACCGAACCTCCTGCCGATGCCCCGGGGAGCGACCCCGGGGCGGAACCTCGGCAAGGAGGTAGCGACAGACTACTCGGCGTACCCCTGGTGGCGAGAACGGGCGGTGCTCGAGTGCCTCTGGAAGCGTGGCCGATGCCCCGATTCCTACGCGCCTCGGTCGGGCTTACCGGTGCACCTTGCAGCCGGTCTGTCTGGTGTGGTGAGTAGCGTCTGCGGTCGTGCCGAAACCGTTCTGGATCGCCGAGATCCAGATCAGCGAGGAGATGGAGAGCAAGATCCGGTCTCGCCGGTTCGTGACTGGTGACCAGCTCCGCGAGGCATGTATCCCCGACGCGTACGAACGTGCTGGTTGGCACTATCATCCTGAGCACGGCAGGCGCTTGCTGGTGGTGTGTCGCACCTCCGACAACGTAGGGCGCAAAGTGATCCTCCAGCCTATCGACCTGTCCGAAGGGATCTGGCGCCTGCGTACGGTCTTGAGGATAATGTGAGCATGCCCGAGGACGACGAGTTCGCCGAGTTCGAGACGGATGAGGCGACCTTTGACGCGATGCTGGAGCAGGCTGAGCCGGCCGAGCTAGTTGCTCCCCCGGTCTGCGTCACTGTGCTGTCGGCGGCTCGAGACGCCTTCACGTTCCGGCAAGGTCTCCCCCTGTCGCTCGGCAACACCACATCAATGGCTATGGGCGGGACGGTCCAGCAGAGCCAGATACAGCCACCTCCCATCCGCCAGCAGCAGCCAACGGAGAGGGTGGCAAGCTGACGCCTCGTGGAGGCTCATGTCCTGCTGGCCGATTTCGCTCAGAGCGACAGCTCTGGGAAGGTGAACGCTCTAGGACTGGGGTGGAGTCTAACCAGCACCCCAATACCCCATCATGCAGTTGTGGTCATCCTGCGAGTTGCATGGGATGAGACCAACATCAATCACCACCTGACCTTGCAGCTGCTCACGGCCGACGGTCGTAACGCAGTTGAGGTCGCAACCCCCTTCGGGTCTCAGCCGCTGATGGTGGAGGCCGACTTCGAGGTCGGCCGGCCACCAGGTTTCGCACAAGGGTCGAGCATCGACCACTCGCTCGCCATCAACATCGCGGCCATGCCGCTTGCCCCGGGACGTTACGAGTGGCGGCTCCAGGTTGGCAACGAACAACGGGAGGACTGGCGCGCAGCCTTCACCGTTCGGCAACCACAAGGCAGCCTAGCCGAGTTCCACTAGGCCAGGTACATCACGCGGGCGTTGACCGGATGGAACCGACCGGCCGCCGCTCCACCACCAGGTTGGTGAAGCCCCTCGGACCTCGGTGCAGCGCGCAGCTGACGGGGATCGCCTTGCGGTTGTCGCGAGAAGCGCCCGCGGTCGCGCCTTCAGTCATGGTTGACCTCTGCCTTCACCGAAGGAGCACCGGCCCGCGTTCACGACGGCATCGACCTGGTGCACGTCTATGGTTGACCCAGGGGTCAGTAGTGCCAGGGGAACGGTGACCAGTCGGGTGGGCGTTTCTCTAGGAAGGAGTCGCGGCCCTCGACGGCCTCGTCGGTCAGGTAGGCCAGCCGGGTCGACTCACCGGCGAAGAGCTGCTGGCCGACCAATCCGTCGTCGATCATGTTGAACGCGTACTTGAGCATCCGCTGCGCGGTGGGTGACTTGGCGTTGATCGCGCTGGCCCACTCCAGCGCGGTGCTCTCCAGCGACGCGTGCGCCACCACCGCGTTGACCATGCCCATTCGGTGTGCGTCGGCCGCGCTGTACTCCCGCCCGAGGAAGAAGATCTCCCGGGCGAATTTCTGTCCCACCTGCCGGGCGAGATAGGCCGAGCCGAACCCGCCGTCGAAGGAGCCCACGTCGGCGTCGGTCTGCTTGAACCGGGCGTGCTCGGCTGAGGCCAGAGTCAGGTCGCAGACCACGTGCAGGGAGTGCCCTCCGCCGGCCGCCCACCCCGGCACCACCGCGATCACCACCTTGGGCATGAACCTGATCAGCCGCTGGCACTCCAGAATGTGCAGCCGCCCGGCTCGCGCCGGGTCGATGGTGTCTGCGGTCTCTCCCGCCGCATACTGGTAACCCGTGCGACCTCGGATTCGCTGGTCCCCGCCCGAGCAGAAGGCCCAGCCGCCGTCCCTCGGCGAGGGGCCGTTGCCGGTCAGCAGCACGCACCCCACGTCCGGGGTCATCCGGGCGTGATCCAGCGCCTGGTACAGCTCGTCCACCGTGGCCGGGCGGAACGCGTTGCGGACCTCCGGCCGGTCGAAGGCGATCCGGACCGTGCCGTGCGCCACCGCCCGGTGGTAGGTGATGTCCGCGAAGTCATAGTCCTCGACACGGCGCCATGCGGCGGGATCAAACAGCTCGGAGACGCTCACGGCGGCGAGCATACGAACTCCGGCATGCTGAGCACCCGTGAACCCGTCCACCGCGGCGTTGAGGCCTAAGGTCGGTGTCGGGGAGGTGACCATGCGAAAGTGGCTCCTGATTGGTCCGGTGCTGGCGCTGCTGCTGGTGGCTCTGGTGGCGCTGGTCATCCCGTGGCGCAGCGCACAACCCGCTCCGGCACCAGTAACCTCGCGACCGCCTTCCCCAACCTCAGCGCCGCCGGTTGCCGGCGCCGACAGCATCGGGGACCCGTACTTTCCGCAGGCTGGTGACGGTGGCTACGACGTCACCAGCTACGACATCCAGGTTCGCTACGACCCGCCCACCGACCGGCTCGAGGGGCACACCCTCATCACCGCCCAGGCCACCGAGAGCCTGTCCCGCTTCGACCTTGACCTGAGGTTGCCCGCCTCGGCCGTCACGGTGGATGACCAGCCGGCCGGGATCCACCAGGACGGTGGCAAGCTGGAAGTCACCCCGGTTGTGCCCGTGCGGGTCGGCGAGCCGATGACGGTGCGGGTGGACTACGCCGGGGTGCCGTCGAGCGTCCCGGACGGGCCCGGTATGCCCTCGCCGTGGGTGCGCACTGCTGAGGGCGCGGTCGCGGTGGGCGAGCCGGAGATCGCCGCCTGGTGGTACCCGTGCAACGACCACCCCTCGGACAAGGCAACCTTCATGATTACCGCGATCGTGCCTGCCGGCCTGCAGGTGATCTCCAATGGGGCGCTGCTCGGTGGCCCTGAGCCGGCCGGGCCGGGCTTGGAGCGGTGGCGCTGGCAGGAGACCGAGCCGATGGCCACCTACCTGGCGTTCGTCGCGATCGGCCACTACGACATCGTCCGCCAGGACACCCGCTTCGGCCTGTACCTGGCGGCCTACGATCAAGGACTCGACCCGCAGGTCGCGGAGGCGGCCCGGGCCTCGGTGGAGCGGACACCGGAGATCATCGAATTCCTCTCCGGGATCTTCGGCCCCTACCCGTTCCACCAGCTCGGTGGGGTGGTGCCGGACGCCCCCACGCTGAACTTCGCGCTGGAGGACCAGACCCGCCCGGTATACGGGCCGAAGTTCTTCGCCTCCGGCCAGGACATCACGGTGGTGGTGCACGAGCTGGCCCACCAGTGGTTCGGGGACAGCGTCTCGGTGCGGCACTGGAGTGACATCTGGCTCAACGAAGGCTTCGCCACCTACGCCGAATGGCTGTACACCGAACGCACCGGCGGCCCCAGCGCAGCGCAGACCGCGGCGCAGGACTACGCCCAATATCCCGCCGACGACGCCTTCTGGCGGATCCCGCCAGGGGCTCCCGGCGGTGCGGCGCAGACGCTCAACCACGCGGTCTACCTGCGTGGCGCCATGGCGCTGCAGGCGCTTCGGGTGGCGTTAGGGGACGACAACTTCTTCGCCGCGCTGCGCGCCTGGGCCACCGAGCGGGCCGGTCGCAATGGCTCGGTGCAGGGTTTCCTGGCCCTGGTCAAGCATGTCTCCGGCAAGAACGTTGATGACGTAGCCCAGACCTGGCTGTTCACCCCGACCCGCCCCCCTTCGCCGCCTGGCTGATTCACGACCTGGTCCTCCGTTTCTCTGAGTTGTCCACAGGTTGCGCGTGGAACTTCATTGTTGTCGCACCGCCGTGAGACGATCTGAAGCCGATCGAGGAGGAGGCGCTGGTGCCGGGAGTGCGGTTGGAATGGGACGGCAAGACGGCCGAGGTACCGCGGTTGCGCTTGCCGCTGCAGGTCGTCGAGACGGTCAACGCCTCACGTGCTGACTGCGGCGCGTTCTCTTACGACCGCGATCCCGATGACGGGTGGCGCAACAAGTTGGTCTGGGGTGACAACCTCCACGTGTTGGCCTCACTGGCTGAGGAGCTTGCTGGCCAGGTGGACCTCATCTACATTGATCCACCGTTTGACTCGCGGCAGGACTACAAGGTTCGCATCACTGTTGGTGACGGTGGTAACGCCGCCGACCAGGATCTGGCCAAGCTCTCATCGGTCCTGGAGGAGAAGGCGTATCGTGACACATGGGGTAAAGGCGTCGAGAGCTACCTTCAGATGCTTTACGAGCGGCTTGTCCTGCTCCGGGAACTGCTCTCGGACCGTGGTTCGCTGTTCCTGCACCTTGCTCCCAACGTTAGCCACTTGGCTCGCGTCCTGCTGGACGAGATCTTCGGCGCCGACAATTTCCGCGCCGAGATTATCTGGAAGCGCACAACGGCTCATTCTGACACTAAAGATTTTGGAACGGTCCACGACTCGGTACTATGAGGCTTATGCAGAACTCAGGGACGGGCCCCGCGACCACCTCGCTGACCTGCGGGGACGCCAGTTGTCGATCATATTCTCAAGGAGTTCTGCATAAGCCTCTATGTTTCGCAAAGACTAAGAGGCATACTTGGAACCCTCAGTATCGTGATTACAATCCGAATTATCTCGCTAGTAAGTATCGATACCGGGATCTCGATGGTCGCATTTACAGAAGAAGCGATCTGATGGCATCAGGGACAAGAAAAGGGCTGTCGGGGTTACCCTGGCGTGGTCATGATCCTGCCCTGAAGGGCATGCACTGGAAATTCTCCATCGAGAGCCTGGAAGAGCTGAACCATGCGGGCCGCATCTACTGGCCTGAGAAACCGGGTGGAGTTCCGCAGTACAAGCGGTACTTGGATGAGATGTCCGGTCAAAGTGTCGGAGATTTATGGGATGATATCAACCCTGTGAATGCTCAAGCGATAGAGCGGCTCGGCTACGACACGCAGAAACCGGAGGTGCTGCTGGAGCGGATCATCAAGTCGTCGTCCGATGAGCGTTCGATCGTGCTGGACTGCTTCGTGGGTAGCGGCACCACTGCTGCGGTCGCCGAGAGGCTGAAGCGCCGGTGGGTGGCGGTTGACATCGGGCGTTTTGCGATCCACACTACGCGAAAGCGGCTGCTCGGCATCCCTCAATGCGCGCCGTTCGTGATCGCGAACCTGGGGCGCTATGAGCGTCAAGCTTGGCAGAACGCTACCACTGGGCCGCAGGTGCAGGCGTATCTCGAATTCGTGGTTGCGCTCTACGAGGCATCGCCGATGGCGGAGTTCCAGCACCTGCACGGCACGAAAGGACGCCGCGCGGTGCACGTCGGGGCTATCGATGCCGCAGTGAGCTTCGCGGAGATCAAAGATTCGCTGGATGAGGCGGCTGCGGCAGGCTATTTTGGGCTGGACGTGCTGGGCTGGGAATTTGAGATGGGCCTGCACGAACTGGTGCAGGACGAGGCGCGGGCCCGCGAAGTCGACCTTCAACTGCGCCGGATTCCCCGCGAGGTGATGGACCCACGGGCAGTGGATTCCGGCGAAGTGGTGTTCCACGAGCTCGCCTACCTCGAAGTGGCCACTACCGTGCGAAAGAGGAATCTCACCGTGACGCTCACCGACTTCGTACTGCCGAACCCCGACCTGGTACCGGCGTCGGTGCGCAGCAAGATCAGTGGTTGGGCGGACTACGTGGACTACTGGGCCGTCGACTTCACCTACGGTGCCGGAGGCGATGGTGACACCTTCCACAATCAATGGCAGTCCTACCGTACTCGCGCGAACCGGACCTTGGAGCGAGACACCACCCACGACTACGACCAGTCCGGGAACTACACCGTCTTGGTCAAGGTTGTGGACATCTTCGGCAACGACACTACTACGGCGGTAGAGGTGCCGGTGACGTGAGTGATCCTTACGTGGTACCGACGACCCGGCCGGAAAGCGTCGCGCCGCTCGTCGCAGGGATCCGTGAGCATGTCGACGCCTGGCGTCGCGCTGGTTATCCCGGATCGTCGATGACGTCGCGACGCCTGCTTGAGCACTGGTTTCTCGACGAGCACCAGACCCCCGACGGTCAGCCGTTCCGGTACTTCTTCGCGCAACGCGAGGCGGCCGAGACCGTAATCTACCTCTACGAGGTCTCGCGGCAGCGAACGCTGGCTAGCATGGCGGCGCAGTTCGCGTCCCGACCGGTGGCGGTAGAAGGACAACGATACCCCCGGTACGTCGTGAAGGCCGCTACAGGTTCTGGCAAGACGAAGGTGATGAGCCTGCTGATCGCCTGGTCCTACTTTCACCGGCTGCGTGAGACGGAATCTGAGCTGGCGACGAATTCGCTGCTCATCGCGCCTAACCTGATCGTATTCGAGCGGCTCCGCGCCGACTTCGAGCGCGGCGCGATTTTCCGTGACGATCCCATTGTCCCACCTGAGTGGCGCGGCGACTTCGACCTTGCCGTGTGCTTACGTGATGAGCCCATACCGGAGGCGACCGGAGTGCTGGTGCTCAGCAACATCCAGGCGCTCTACGAACGCCCCGCGCCGAAGCCCGCCAACCCCATTGAGGCTCTGCTCGGTGTCCCGCCGCCCCGCAACCCGGTTGCTCCCGAACCGGTGCTCACCCGACTGGCCCGGCGGGGCCGGGTGCTGGTGGTCAACGACGAAGCGCATCACCTGCACGACGCGATCCGGCGCGATACCAACGAGCCGCTGACGATCTGGCAGACGTTGTACCGGCTGCACGAACTGGCAGACGGTGGCATCATCGCGCAGCTCGACTTCTCCGCGACGCCCCGCGGCCAGGACGGTCGGCTCTTCGATGATGTGGTGGTCGATTACCCGCTCTCGCAGGCGATCGACGACGGCATCGTGAAACGTCCGATTGTCGGGGAGCTCGCGGGCGCGCTTGACAGTGCGAGCAACGACGCAGCGGTCCGGTACCGGCAGCGGATCGGCGCCGGGGTCGCCAAATGGAGGGAGTTCCGGGACACGCTCACTCCCGCTGGTTGCAAGCCGCTGCTGTTCATCATGGCCGAGGACACGCGCTCCGCTGATCAGATCGCGGCTTACCTGGAAACGCTGCCCGACCTCGCCGGCCGGGTCCTGACTATCCACGTCAATATGCGGGGTCCCAACCGGGGTGACATCGCTAAAGACGATCTGGAGAAGGCGCGGACTGCGGCACGCGAGGTCGATCGTGACGACAACCCGTACTGCGCCATCGTCAGCGTACTGATGCTCCGCGAGGGTTGGGACGTCCGCAACGTCAGCGTCATCGTGCCGCTGCGTCCCTACACGGCGGAGGCGAAGATCCTCCCGGAGCAGACCCTCGGTCGGGGGCTGCGCCGGATGACCCCGCCTGGATCAGGTGTGGACGAACAGCTGGTCGTCATCGAGCACGAGGCGTTTCGTCAGCTGTGGGATACCGCGCTCGACGAGGAGGGTCTTCGAGTGGAGCGTCGAGCTGCGGACGAGGTGCATCCCGAGGTGTCGGTGATCGCGGTAGAGCCTGAGCGCCTGCGCTACGACATCGAGATCCCACAGTTGTCCCGGGTTCTGCACCGTAGCGCTGCCGAACTCGTCTCGTTGCGTCCCGAGGACATCCCCGCCCGCCAGGTTCCACTCGCCGAGGAGCTGCGTAGCGAGATTGTCGACTACACCGGTCGGGACCTGCGCTCGGGAGAGATCATCGAGCGTGCAGAGTACGAGTTCCCCGCCGCCGACCAGCCCGGACCGGTTATCCACTGGTTTGCCAATGAACTCGCCCGACAGACCCGGGCGGTCGGGCAGTTCGCGCTCCTCGCCGCGCTCGTGAAGGGCTACCTCGAACACCGTGCCTTCGGCGGCCCAGTCGACGTCGAGGACCCCCTAGTGCTCCAAGCGCTCCGCGAGCCGGAGGTCAGGGAAACGGTGCTGCAAGTTCTTGCCCAGGCGATCAACGATCGGACGTTGGCTGCCGGAACCGCCGCTGCAGAACCCAAACCCTTGTTGCTGTCCTGGACGAGACCGTTCCTGTGGAGCCATCAGACCGCCACTGTCGAGAAGTCCGTGTTCTCGGCTCAGCCGTGTGACAGCGGATTGGAGGTGCGGTTCTGCCGGTTCCTCGACCGCTGCGATGACGTCGCCGCGTTCGCCAAGCTCGCTCAAAAAGTGCGCTTCTCGCTGGAGTACCGCAGAGACGGGGGATACCTCGCCTATTACTACCCCGACTTCGCGGTCCGCCTGACCGGTGGAAGCTGCATGATCGTCGAGACCAAGGGATTAGTGGATCTTGAGGTGCCACGAAAAGATTCCCGAGCCGTGTTGTGGGCCAGCGACGCGAGCGCGATAAGTGGAGTGCGCTGGTCCTACCTGCGTGTCGACGAGGATCTTTTCGACCGCCACGTCACCAAGCTGCGGACTGTACGTCAGCTTGTCGACGTCGTGTTCGAGGCTCGCCGCCACGACTACCTGTTGTCTCTCCCGACCCCTCGACGCCGCACGCCGAAGGAGATCATCGCGTTGATGGATGAGATCAATGAACAGATGGAGGGAGTCGCCGGGATTGACGAGGAACTGTCCCGCTTTCGGGATGATCCTCGTGGCTGACCGCTTCGTTGTCGATACCTGCGTGTTTCTCCGGTGGTACATTCCCCAGATCGGCTTCGAGCATGCTCGCGAAGTGCTACAGGACTTCCTGATCGGCGCCGTCGCGTTGGAGACCGTCGACAGCACGCGCTTCGAATTCGGCCAATTGCTGCGAAAAATGGGTCTGCTCAAGGGACGCCTAACTGCGGCGCAGTATCGGGACGCCGTGCGTTCAATCGACGATCTCGGCATTACTATCCATGGCACCGACGCGAACGCCTTGGAGCGCGCTGGCGACTTTGCGCAGCGGCACATGCTGAGCTTCTTCGATGCGGTGCTGGTGGATCGTGCGTTACAACGCGGGGTGCCGCTGCTCACCAGCGACCGTAAGCTCGCCAACGCGGTCAGCACCGTCGCACCGATCGAGATCCTGCGGGGCATCCCGTGACGGCTGTCGACATTTGGTTACCTGCCCTGCGGGCTATCGAGGAGCGCGTCCGATTGATCGGTGACGGCTTCGGCGTGGAGATTGCTCTCGTGTGGCCGCTGGTCGGCGGGTCCGTCGGCCAAGAGATCATCGTGGGGGCGGGCAGCCGCGACCGGGTCAGCGTCCGTCCAGACCAGGTGTTCCGGCACGCCATCCGCCTCGGAGCGGGCGGCGTCGTGTTCAGCCACAACCATCTCCACGACACTGGACCGAGCGCCGCCGACCGCGCCGTCACGAGGCGACTTGTGGCAGCGGGTCACCTCCTTGGCATACCGCTGCTCGCCAGCCTCGTCGTCGAACCCAGCGTGACCCATGACCTTGTCAGTGACAGCACCTGGCGCTGCTGACTGACCGGCACTCACGAGCCCTCCAGGGCGTCGCGGATCGGGATCAGCTTGGCGGCGGCCTCGGCGACCTCGGAGTCGGGGTCGGAGCCGGCCACGATTCCGCAGCCGGCGAACAACCGGGCGAAGCGGCCAACCACCTGGGCGCAGCGCAGCGCGATGCCCAGCTCGCCGTCCCCCTTGGCGTCGACCCAGCCGACCGGGCCGGCGTAGCGGCCGCGGTCCATCGCCTCCAGCTCACCGATCGCGCTGACCGCATCCGGGGTAGGGGTGCCGCCCACGGCGGCGGTGGGATGCACGGCGTCGGCCAGGGTGAGCAACGGGGGACCTGCGGGATGCAGCACCCCACGCACCTCGGTGGCCAGGTGCAGCACGTTGCGCAACTGCAACACGCTGGGCGCGGTGGGGACCACCAGGTTGGTGCAGAACGGCCGCAGCGCCTGGGCCAGTGAGTCCACCGCGTAGCGATGCTCGTCGCGGTCCTTCGCTGAGTCGAGCAGCTCACCGGCCAGCGTCCCGGCGTTGGCGCCGTCATGCGGCACGGTGGTTCCGGCCAGTACTCGCGAGAGCACCTCGGTACCGCGCCGACGCAGCAGCAACTCCGGGGTCGCGCCCACCAGCTGGTCCACCGCGAACGTCCAGCAGGAGGGGTATCGGGTGGCCAGCTCGTGCAGCAGGAACCGGGGATCCAGCGGCTCGTCGGCGACCGCGAGCAGGTCGTGCGCGAGGACCACCTTCGCCGGTGCCGACCCGGCGCGCATCCGCGACACCGCGCGGGCCACCGCCTCGCGCCACGCGGTCACCGGCAGCTCACCGTCGAAGTAACGCAGGCCACGGGGGCGGCTCACCGGCAACACCGGCCTCGTCGCGACACCGGTCTGGAACTCGGTGACCCAGCTCCGGTCGCCTCGCCGGCCCACCACCACTCTCGGCACCACCAGTGCCGAGCTGCCCGGGGAGTCGTCGAAGGCGAGGCTGACGAAGGCAACCGGGCCGCTGCCGGGCAGCCTGACCTCATCACGGGTGTCCAGCTGCGCGCAGAAAGACTGCCACCAGTCCTGCGCTCGGGCAAAGCGGTGCGGCCCCTCGGTGCACACCCGGGCCACCTCGCCCCAGGCCACCAGTCCTTCACCAGCCCGGACCCAGGACAGCACGCCACGAGGAGAGGGCAGCATGTCGAGCAGGTCGGTTCTACCCTGCACCAGACGCGAGCGCACGACCAGCCGGTCGGTCAGTGGGGCGGTGGTCACGGCGTCAGCGTATTAGGATCGGCCGTGTTATTTAGGGCCGGCCGCGTGCCGCGCGCGTCGATCCGCCACCGCGATGCCCGCTACGCTGCGCGGGATGACCACTCTGGTGAGCTCCCCCGCGCCACGACAGGTTCTCTGCCGGTGGCGCTGGCCGGCGTGGTGGGTGTTGCCCGTGGCGGCGGCCTTGTTGACCGGGCTCATCACGCTGGCGCTGGCTGGAGCGGCGCTGGATGACGCCGAGATTGACGCCCGCACCGGCCACGCCACCGCCCAGGTGCTCGCGGTGACCACGATGCGGACCCTGGTGCAATTCGCTGGGCCCGACGGCACGGTGTACCGCCCGGATGCGGGGCTGGCGTATCCCTCGGGATCGCAGGTGCGGCAGCTGGTGCGGGTGGAGTACGACAGCGCTGATCCGAATCAGGTGCGGATGGCCGGGCGGACCTGGGCGCAAGGGGTGGCGCCAGCGTCCATCACGCTGATGGCGCTGTGGGTGTTGGTGGCCCCGGCCAGTTGGTGGATGCGCCGGCGCCAGGCCCGTCAACCGTAGGGTGACGCTGTGCCCAGAGCCGGGTTGGACAAGCACCCCCGTGATGTCGCTGCGATGTTCGACGGGGTGGCTCGCCGCTATGACCTGACGAACACGGTGCTCTCGGGTGGCCAGGACCGGTGGTGGCGGCGGTGCACTCGAGCTGCGGTGGCTGCCGGGGCGGGTGAGCGGGTGCTCGACCTCGCCGCGGGCACTGCGGTCTCCACCGTCGAGCTGGCCCGTGCCGGAGCGTGGTGTGTGGCTGCGGACTTCTCCCTGGGGATGCTGCGCGCGGGCCGGCACCGCGAGGTCCCGCTGGTGGGGGCTGACGCGCTGGCGCTGCCCTTCGCCGACGGGGTCTTCGACGCGGTCACGATCTCCTTCGGGCTGCGCAACGTGGCCGACCCGGACGCCGCGCTGGCTGAGCTGGCCCGGGTCACCCGGCCCGGTGGCCGGCTGGTCGTCTGTGAATTCTCCACCCCCACCTGTGCCCCGTTTCGCACCGTGTACCTGGAGTACCTGATGCGCGCGCTGCCGGCGCTCGCCCGAGCGGTGAGCAGCAACCCGGAGGCCTATGTCTACCTCGCCGAGTCCATCCGGGTCTGGCCCGACCAAAGAGCGCTGGCCCAGCAGGTGGCCGCCGCGGGCTGGACCGATGTCGGGTGGCGCGATCTCACGGGCGGCATCGTCGCGTTGCACCGGGCCGTCAAGCCCGCCGGTGGAGCGACCCCATCGGCGCTGGGGTGACCCTGCTCCTACTCCGCCAATCGTCAGATAATCCGGTTGTCCCTGGGGCACGCAACACCCCAGTTGGGTGACAAGGTGCGTGTTGCTGAGGAATTTGCCAGCGGGTGGCTTTATAGTCACGGTGGGAGGTCATCATGCAAAGTCGCGAGGCGACAATCCGCAGCAGGGAACTCGGCGAGGCGCTGCGCCGGGCGATGGAACAGGCCGAGCTGATTGGTCAGGAAGTAGCGCGCCTGCTCGACTGGACACCGAGCGGGGTGTCCAGGTTACTGTCCGGCAAGGGCGGCGCCAGCCGGGGTCGGGTGTCGGAGTTTCTGGCGGTCTGCGGGGTGACCGGTGCGGAGCGCGACCGGTTGCTTGCACTTTGCGAGAAGCAGAGCACCCCGGGCTGGCTGCAGCAGCACGGCTCCCGACTGCCCCAGCAGTTGGTGACCTTGATCGACCACGAGAACAAGGCGGTCACGATCGAGGATTTCCAGGCGATCGTGGTGCCCGGCCTGCTGCAGACCGGCGACTACGCCCACGCAGTGATCGGCCGCGTCGCCACCGTGCCACGCACCGTGATTGATGATCGGGTGGCTCTCCGGCTGGCCCGCCAGATCCTGTTCAGCCGGGAGCAGCCAGCGCGCTTCACCTTCTACCTGCACGAGTTTGCGCTCCGGTTGCCGGTCGGCAATCCGACAGTGATGTCCGAGCAGCTGCACCACCTGCTGCGGATGTCGATGCGCCCCTACCTCAGCCTGCGAGTCGTGCCGGCGGCGTTCGGCGCCCACTCGGGGGCAGCGGGCTCCTTCTCGCTCATGGAGTTCGCCGAGTTCAAGCCGGTGGTGTACCTGGAGAGCGAGACCTCCTGCATATTCTTGCAGAAACCCCAGGATATCGCCGCCTACCGGCACGTCCTGGGAGCGCTGGCCGAGGCCGCGCTGGACGAGGAACAATCGAGGAAGCTGATTGCCAGCCTGGCAACCGAGTTCGACGCGGATCGCGAGGACTACGATGACAGCCCTTGAGCCGGACGGCATTGCTTGGTGCACCAGCAGTTACAGTGCCGGCCACGGTGCCTGCATCGAGGTCGCGCCCGCGCCGGACGGTGTGCTGGTGCGCGACTCCAAGAACCGCACCGGCCCCGCCCTGACCGTCCGCACCACCGCCTGGCACGCCTTCCGCACCACCATCACCCGCTGACCACTCCAACCAAGGTATTGTGACCGACGGTAGTGACCGTCGGGCGCCGAGTGATTGCCCGAGGTGGTGCCGCAGGGCTGAATGAGGAGGGGTCATGCCGGGTGATGAAGGGCTGCCCGAGATCGTGATTGTCCCAGCCTATCCGGCTGTGGCGGGGGAACGCAGGGACGTCCGGTTCGAGTTGCGGCGCGCGGAGTCCGGTGACGTTGTGGGGATCGCGTTTACAACGATGGAGAAGCTGGTCGAGCAACTTGGCCGGTTCCAGCCCTGGATCGTGATGAGATCTGACCGTTTGTGCCAGTTGCTCGCGGCGGTGCCGGTGACCACGATCGTGCTCGACCCTCACGTAACGGGATCTGCCCCGCAATGGTCGTCGGCCGCGGTAGACGCCCTCATGGAGGTCAACGATGTCGGGGTTTAGCGTCGTATTGGACGACGTCAGCGCGATGGCCAGCACATTTTACAGTGAAGCGGACATTTATCGGGATCTGAAGTCGAAAGTCACACCGCCGACCGCCGATACTGGAGATGGCGCACTGAACGGTGTGCTGAAAGCGGTGATGGAGACCTTGGACGTGTTGCACACGAACATGGCGACAACCATCGAGGATCACGGCGACAAGCTCAAGGCAGCACGCGACGTGTACGCCAAGCAGGAGATCGACAACCACGGCCTGTTCGACGATCTCATGAAAGATGTCGGGTGAGGGGGAGCAGGACGTGGCTGAGAGTTGGGTAGGCGGCGACCTCACCGGGTTGCAGCAGATGGCGCAGACAATGCAGGCGGCGCCAGGCGAGATGGAAGATGTGGTGCGCGCACTGAGTTCGAAGGTGGACACTCTGGTCGGCGATGCTGGGTGGAAGGGTGACGCGGCTGATAGTTTCCGTAAAGCGTGGACGACCAACTCGATCCAGGCTGGTGCCCTGTCCGACACGGTGGGCACTGTCGGCAAAGTGGTCGGTGACCTAGCGGACAAGCTCCAGCGGATCGACAACGCGTTGTACAACGCGGCTCACGAGGCGCAGAAGAAAGGCGTCCCGATCGGTCCACAGGGGGAACCCCAGCCGATTGCGACATCGACTGGCTCCACCGACCCGCAGGTGGCTGCCGTACTGCAAGCCCAGGCTGACTACGCCGCGACCTATGACTCGGCGATGCAACTGGCGAAAGGCTACCGGCTCAACGCCGCTGACGCGCTTTCAGGCATCTACGACCAGATCAGCTTCGATCCCGGCAGACAAAACACTTCAGACCAGTGGGTCACCATCGGTGACTACCTGCGGGGCCTGTACACCATGCCCGGCGAGAAGAACAACCTGGCCAAGGGTAAGCTCCCCGCCGAGATCGCCGACGCGCGCGAGCAGATGAAGCAGGCGCGCAAGGATCTCAAGACAGCGCGGAATGCATACCGGGCCAAAGGTATGAAACTGCCCAGCGACAACGACGCCCGCTTGGCGCACGGGCAGGTGGCCAACGAGTTGAAGGGGCTGGAGACCGAGCTGGCTTCTGCGGAAGTGGGCAAGGGCGAGCTGCCGTTGACCAAGGCGCTCAATGTCAAGCTCGGTGATATCGCCAAGGAGATTCCTCAGTTGGCCTCCGTCGCCAAGGCGCTGCCGAAAGGTTTGGAGTTTCTCAAGGACATTCCCGTGATCGATGTAGTCGCCTCGGGGGTAGCCGCCGAGCTGCAGGCCCAAGACGACATGAACAAAGGCTGGTCACCTGACCACGCCCGCGCGGCCGACTACGGTGCAGCCGGGATCGGGCTGGCTGTGGGGACCGGTGTCGGCTTCATCGCCGCCGCTGCTGGTGCGCCGGTCACCGCTGTGGTCATCGGTGGGGGCGCGCTTGTCGTCGGAGTCGGCGATTTCGCCTACCAGGGATTTCACGAACACTGGAGCGAGGACATCGATCAGCATGGTGTCGTCGGAGGGGTACTCACCGGCATCGGACACATGGGTGAGAACACCGGCAAGGACATCGCGGACATGGGCAAAGGGGTTTGGAACGGGGCCAAGAGCCTCTGGCACGGAGTCTTCGGTTGATGGCGACAACAGCACGTAAGGATGCACCGCAAGACCCCGCTGTGGTGAGCCTGCCGTTCCTGGGGCGGAGCTGGTACCGGCGCGGACTCTCGTACTGGCTGCGTCGGGCGCTGTGGAGCTTCTGCTGTCTCCTCATTCTCATCATGTTCAGCGTGATGACTGGCGGGTTGATCAACGCGATCGCTACCGACTCGATCCCGATGTGGGTACGGATTCTGGTCTTGACATTGATCGCGACGGCG
This sequence comes from Pseudonocardiaceae bacterium, assembly GCA_049673305.1. Taxonomy (GTDB): domain Bacteria; phylum Actinomycetota; class Actinomycetes; order Mycobacteriales; family Pseudonocardiaceae. The sequence continues at coordinate 102,294 of JBATXM010000222.1, forward strand.
ATCGTGCACAGCATGATCAAAGCGTGGGGTGCGTTCAACGTCGTCAATCGTGCACGTAAGCGGGGTGCGGCGGTGAGCCTAGCGCAGGCGTCGGGGGACAACAGGACCTACCGGCAACGTCGACGTGCCAGCGCTGGAGGGCCGGGTCTGGGAGCGTTGGCGTTGGCTGGATCGGTAGCAGCCGGTGGACTGTTGATGATCAGCGTGATCTTCAACTTCGGTTGGGGAGTCGTGCTGTTCCTCGCATCGTTCCAGCGTTACTTCAGCTCCGAGGAATTCCACGCGGTGGAGCAGATCAAGCGGCAGCAGCAAAAACGGGCTACCTAGGGTGGTGCTCGCTTGGGTACGGCCAGCCCGGCCCGGGCCGCCAGCCATCCGCAGACGCCGTGCACGCCTCCGCCGGGATGGGCGGCGGCGCTGCCCAGATACAGCCCCGGCACCGGGGTCTCCGCTCGTCCGAGCCCTGGCACCGGGCGGAAGACCAGCTGCTGGTGCAGCTGCGCGGTGCCGCCGCCCACCGCGCCGTGCACCAGGTTGGCGTCCGCGTGTTGCAGCTCGCCTGGGCGTTGCACGCTCCGCTGCAGCACCCGGGCGCTGAATCCCGGCGCGAAGCGCTCCATCACCTCCTCGACCCGCTGAACGAGCAGGTCCGCCGATTCGTGGTCGGAGACGCCCCGGGGCAGGTGGGTGTATGCCCAGGCGCTCTCGGTGCCCGAGGGCGAGCGGCTGGCGTCGGCTGTGGTCATCTGCCCGACCAGCAAGAACGGGGTGCGCACTCCCACGGCACGGCCGTGAGCCACGTCGATGTGCTTCACCCGTTGCCCGGTGCACAGCTGTGCGCCAACGGCCTGCGCCCGCCGGGCCAACGCGGCCGCCAGCTCGCCGGCCTCACCGACCGGCACCGGGAAACCGACGTCTTGGCCCAGCATCGCCGGTAGCCAGCCGGTAGACGCCGCTGACCGGGGCGTCCACCGGGACATCGGCGGGCAGCGCCAGGAACCGGGCCAACCGCAGCGCGCCAGCGGCGCCCAGCGTGCGCAGCAGCTCGGCGGGCCCGCGCACCGGTGGGAAAGCGGTGAACAGCGAGCGCAGCCCGTGCTCCTGCAGCCGCAGCGAGCGCAGCACCGGCGAGACGGCGGTGAGCGGGTAAAACGCGCTGTACAGGTCGGTGACATACCCCGCTCGCAACTGTGCTGAGCGCACAGCGCCGCCTACCCGGTCAGTGGCTTCCAGCAGGCGCACGTCCCATCCCGCATCGGCCAGCACCGTCGCCGTGACCAGACCATGGTGCCCGCCCCCGACGACGACAGCGTCTGGGGGCATCTGGGCATAGTGCCACTCACAGGGCGCACCATGATGTCGGCCATGCCCTTGCGCGGCCGTGTCGTCCTGCTGACGGGTGCCAGCCGGCGGATCGCCATCGGTGCCGGTGTGGCCCGGCGGCTCGTCGCTGATGGCGCAGCGGTGCTGCTGCACTCGTGGTCCCCGCACGACGCCGAACAGCCGTGGGGTGCCGATCCCGATGGTGCGGAGAGCCTGGTCGCCGAGCTGCGCAGCCGGGGTGGGCGGGTCGAGCACGTCAGCGCGGACCTCGCCGACCCCGACGCCCCCGCCCGGCTCGTGGACGCCGCCCATCGCGCCTTCGGGCACCTGGATGTCGTCGTCGCCAACCACGCCCGCAGCAGCGCCCAGGCGCTGGAGGACCTGACTGTCGAGGAGATCGATATCAGTGTTATGCGGTCAACACCCGCGCGACGCTGCTGCTGGTGCAGGCCTTCGCCGCGCGGCACGACGGCCGCCCCGGTGGGCGCGTCGTGCTGTTCACCTCCGGGCAGTACCACTCGGCCATGCCAGGCGAGTTGCCCTACATCGCCTCGAAGGGGGCGCTGCACCAACTCACGTCCAGCCTCGCCGTCCACCTCATGCCCCGTGGCATCACGGTCAACTGTGTTGACCCCGGCCCGAACGATACCGGCTACGCTGACGCCGACACCAGAGCCGCCGTCGCCGCGCGTAACCCCGGTGGCCGCTGGAGCACCCCCGCCGACACCGCCCGGCTCGTGGCGTGGTTGATCAGCGACGAAGCCGGCTGGATCACCGGCCAAATCATCGCCTCCGACGGAGGCTGGTCCGCCACAGACCTCCTGAAGTAGCTTCTTGATCAAGCGCTGACCTGGGGCACCCGGGAGGCGTTCGCAGGAAAATCTTGTGAATGTCACAGGCCGGCGAAGGACCGGGTGGTGCCCGCGAGGCGCGTGGTGCAGGAGGTGCTAGCCGGGGGAGGTCGGGGACTTAAGATCACGGTTTGGGTGCCGAAAGTGACACATCGTGTCACTTT
>JBATXM010000223.1:0-15512 GCA_049673305.1 Pseudonocardiaceae bacterium
CTCACAGGACAATTAGATCACAACGATCTCCTTCTTGCCAGTATTTTAGTGACTACAATTGGAGGCGTGTCGTGGACTCAGACGCTGGTCAGACCGGCATTGCTACGGAGAGTCACAGCAAGTTCGGATTAAGGCTTATGCAGAACTTGAAGATGCGCCCGCTGCCACGCTGATCTTCGGAAGGGCGTCACTTAGACCCTGGCTGGCCGGGAGCCAGAACCTGGTAGCGGGCCAGCATGCCAGCAGTGATGTGGTCGGCCACGTGGCAGTGGAATTCCCAGATCCCCGGGTCGTCGGGGACCATGTCGGCCACTACCATGCTCGCGGGTAGCAGGCTGACGGTGTCGGTCCGCATGCCGTTGGCTATCACTGTGTTCCCATGCCAGTGCGGCGTGTGCAGGTCCACCTCGTTGCCCATACTCATTACATACCAGCGCACCCGCTCGCCCTGATGCATGGTCATCATCGGCCCATTGCCGTAAACGTATCCGTTGATCGAGTGCATCTTGTTGCTTTCCTGAAATTCCGCGTCGTCAGCAGCGGAAGGCTTGGCGAGCTTGGTCCGCTCAGCTTCCAGGTAGTGCGAGTTGTTCTCGTCCAACACCATAAACAGCGCGAAGATCTCTCGGTCGACGTCGTCTGGGCTGCCGTCGGGGCGGGCCTTGCCGCGGGCGGTGATCTCCATGGGCCCCATCAGACCTGAGTAAACGTCCGGGACTTCGTCGGTGTGCGAGTGGTACATCCACATCACCGAACTGCCGTCCATCGGGCCCGGGCCGGCGCGCTGGGGTACCTCCCAGGTGTAGATGTATTGCTGGTGCTGGGCCACCGAGTCACCGGCCTTGTCCGCTGCGGGCCTGCCGTCGTTGTAGGGGGCACCCTCGTCTTTCTTGTTGTAGAAGACGCCGTGCGGATGGATGCTTGCGGGGAACGAGCAATTGTTCCGGAACGTCACCTTGATTGTGTCGCCGACCTGTGCTCTGATCACCGGTCCGAGCAGCCCGAGGTACTGCTCGTTGGCTGACCGCGGGATCTGCTGGGTGAAGGTCGCATCGGTGTAGCCGTGGTAAAGACATTTCGTGTAGGTGGAGCCGATTCGATCTGGGCCGGCCTGAACGTATTTGTTCGCTGTAGCGTCGAATGGCTGACCGGTGATCATGTTCGTGCCGGCCGGCGCGTAGTTCCAGGCCACCTCGTCGGCGGCGATGTAATAGGCCCTGGTCCGAGGACCGGCCCCAGCGCTCGCACCTGAGTGGCAACCGGCCGCCAGCAAGACAACCACGACCGCAGTGATCACCCACCGGCCTCGTAGGGCTCTGTTGCTAGGCTGTCCGTTGCGCGTGGGGACCAGTCTCCGCACCTCACTCACCGTCCCTGGGCTGCCTTAGGTTAGCTATACCTACCTTTGATGAGGATCACCTACATGAGTGCATTCGTCAAGGGATTTCGGGTGAATTGTCGTGCCGATCGGCCGCGTCACTCACTTACGGTGGTGACAGCACAGCCTAAAGTACCTCCAACGGGTTTCGACATCCGAGAAGGCACGGGTCCGAACTCTGCGTGGCAGGCCAGTGCACCAAGCCTGGTTGATCGCGTAGTCGCGGGCGGGTAAACCTCGATCACGGTGAATGACCGAGGCCAGTGGTTCCCCGTGAGTCTCCGCGGGAACGGGCACGCGAGGGGCACGAACCAAGATCATCTTTGTGTCGCGCCTTCCTAGCTGACTATGCACCTGTCCCGTTCCCTTGTCCTGGCTGTCCGTGATCGGGTCTAATCTTCGGGTTCAGGTCCGAGGGTGCTGACGGTCGTCCGTGGCCGTTGATGGAGCGATTGATGGAGGCCAGGGGCCTCTTCGTTTTTTGGGCTCTGATCGACTGTATGTTCGTGTGCCGAGCACCTGGTTCTTGGTTGGGCGAACACTGCCACCGGACCGGGGCCATCGTCCGCGAGGCGGTGTTTCCCGAGCTGATCTACCCGTTGCGGGTCAGTTCTGGTGGTTAGGGCGTTGGCGTTGGTGCGCTCGCTACGCAGCTGGTCATAGATGGGCGTTGGGCTCACGGGGTGACACCCTAGGGGCGGGTCTGCGGGGGCGGCATCCACATCATGTGGACAGGCGGTGGAAACTGTGCACGAGGGGTGGAGACGCTGTGGATGGGTGCGAGCGATGGGGAATCCGACGGACTCGCCCGATTGCAATTAGGAGCAGAGCACCCATGAGAGGTATCTAACAATCACGCTCCGCTTCGTTTTGTCGCCACGCGGACTGGCGGTCCCATTCGTCTGAGGTAACATCTGCCACGAACGGGTCATTTGTGCCGACCTTACCGGCACAAGGCCAAGTTCCGCCGGGGGTGGCCCCGGTCAGGCACGCCGCTGACGGGCGGGGCGGCCGCATCACCCCAGCTGACGAGAAAGCCCCTCTTACTCAGCGCCGACCGGTAGAGGTGGCAGCACCGAGCCTGACGGGGCGTCAGACCTCGCCGAATCGGGGAATCGCCATCAGCCAACCGCTCGGCGCCGCGCGATGAGAGCAGCGGTGACCGCAGTCGCGCGATCTGGGGTGTACCCGGCCGCGTTCAGGGTGGCACTGTCGGCGGCGATCCGCCGCCGCAGATCATCGCGGCGCACCAGCCGCGCCAGATACGCCGACCGGTCCATGCCTTCCTCCTCGGCTCGCCGCGCGAGAATGTCCAGCGTCTCGTCGTCAAACGACACAGAGGTTTTTCGCCCAGCCATTCCGCTGAGCATACCCCCGAGGGCGGTAGATACTGGCGGACAGGTGCCTGATGCCCTTATGGATGTCAAGCCATTGGGCACTGCGGTTCGGGTGGGGGACCGGGGACCGGGGTACAGCGGGTAACGCCGAGATACGGGTAATCGGGACCGTGAGCGGAGTAAGTGCTGTTCAGCGGTCGGTGGGAAGCAGCTCAGCATCAAACAGCGCTTATCAGTCGTAGTCTTCGCCCGCAGCAACCGCAGGTACGCCATGCGATCAACAAGGCCATCAGCACTGTCAGCTCCCTGACCAGCCTTTATCGCCTCGCGGTCCCGATTACCCGTATCTCGGTGTTACCCGTACAACGACGACGGCGTGGCATCCACAAGCCCATGCTGGTCCACACCGTCACACAGCGACCGAACACCCCAGCCCCGTCAACCTAATGCCTTCACGACACCCCAACTCGATGAGCACTTCGGAGTTATCTTATGGCCTGCCGTCGGCTCACCTCAGGCGTGGCGAAAGCACACCGACCCCCATTGGAATCCCGCGCCGATGGCGGACAGGACGTAGGTGTCGCCCGGCTGTACCAGTCCCTGGCTGAACGACTGGTGCAGCGCCGTGAACACTCCCGCAGATCCCGTGTTGCCGAGCCGGTCGACGGTGACCGGCGCCCGCTGCATCGACACACCCAGTTTGTCCATCGTGGCGGTGATGATGTTCAGATTCGCTTGGTGGAGAAAGAAGTGCGTGATCTCGCTGACCGACAGCCCGGCCCGCTCGACCGCGCTGAGGATGCTGTTGGGCAGGCACCTGGTTGCGGTGTCCCACACAGTCCTGCCGTCCATCTTCAGATAGTGCTGTCCGTGCGCGACGGTCTGCGCGCTGGCCGGCACCCGTGAACCGCCCGCCGGGATCTGCACGCCATAGTTGAGTTCCGACCCGAAGTCCCAGCCGAGCAGACCGGTACCGGTGGTCGAGACCCTGCTCAGCACGACCGCACCCGCCGCGTCACCGAAGAACACCCGCGTGGTGCGCTCCTGCGGATCGGTCACCCGCGATGCGCAGTCGGCCGCGACGACCAGCACCACCTCCGCCACCGAGCTCTGCAACAGGTGCGCCCCGAGTAACATCGCCTGCACCCCGTTGGTGCACGCCGCTTGCGTGATGTCCAGGGTCAGTGCCCGGTGCGCGCCGAGGGCGTCCTTGACGATCAGCGCGGTCGAGGGCAGTGGTTGGTCGTAGGTGTAGGTCGCAATGATGATCACGTCGACGTCAGCGGCGGTCAGCCCGGCCGTGGCCAGCGCGGGCCGTGCCGCCGACACGCACATGTCCGACGTGGCTTGCTCGGGCGCCAACCTGCGACGCTCGCGGATCCCCGTCCTGCTGACGATCCACTGATCGGAGGTGTCCAGCGTCTGGGCGAGCTGCTGGTTGGTCACCGTCCTGGCCGGCAGGTGTATGCCGGTACCCGCCACCGACACGGGCACGGGTAGGCCGAACCCGGCCGGTCGGTCGATCCCGGCGCTCACATCCCACCGCCGACAGTCGTGTCTTGTTCTGGGCTGAGCTGGCGTTCGAGGTCGGTGTAGAAACGCCCGGACCCGCACGGCGTGCCAAGCAGGATGCGCCGGGCCGCTTCACTGGTCAGCGCTCCACCCAGCGCGACGCCGGAGGCCAGCTGTGGCCAACTACTCAGTGTGCGGCCGATTTCACTGAAGGACGCGGCGAGCTCCGGACTGATCCGGTCCGCGTCGACCATAGCCAGGATGAGGTCGACCTTGTCCTGGTAACTCAGGTTGAGCATGTCTACGGACTTCACATCGCCAAGCAGTCCGTGCAGCAACGGCCGGTCCGGTTCATGGTCGAACCGCTCGATGTCGAGCATGCCCCGGTCGTTGCAGTCCATGACGACTGGGATGCCCAGCTCCCGCGCGTGTTCCCTGGCCGCGATCTTCACCCACGGCGTGTCGCACTCCTCGACCAACAGGTCGATCGGCCCGTTCCCGCCGGTGAAGAACTCCGCGATGTTGACCTCGTTCAGCCCGTCCCGGTAGATCTCGATGCCCAGGTACGGGTCGATCTCGAACATCTGCCGAGCACAGATCACCGCCTTGTTCACACCCAGGTGGTGCACACCCGCGCGCAGCCGGTTGAGGTTGGACAGGCTGAAGTCATCGAAGTCGGCGAGCTTGAACGCGCCACCGACGCCTTCCAGCGCGAAGGTGACCGCAGCGCTGTTGCCCACCGACAGACCGATGATCCCGATCCGGTTGCCCAGCAGACGGCGTTGCTGGGGGCGTTCGATCTTGCTGCGGTTACGGTCGGTGCGTACCAGGCGGAACTCCTCACGTGGCAGTACGTGCACGAGCCGCTGCGACCACGGGTACCAGACCCAGGTGCCGTACTCCCACACGGCGAGCCCAGATAGCTGCTCGTGCTTGGTGCGCTGGATCTCGTTCGGGTCGACACAGGACGGATCACGGCTGCTGACCAACTCGGTGAGCTGCTCGTCGATCGTGTCGTGGACCTCACGTACGTCTCCGGAGGCCAGCAGCGCGGTCAGCGCGTCACGATCGGACGCTCGGCGGGGCTCGAACAGCACCGGCTGCCATACGTCACGGTCGACGCACTCGGCGTTGGTGAGACCGGCAGGCGCGGGCCGCCCGGACGAGGGCCTAGCCGAGCTAGTCGCCAGTGGGGACGGGCCCGCGGCGGCGATGATCGGGAACTGCTCGCGTAGCTGGTCGACGAGTTCGGTGTACTGGCCGGCACCATCGGCGACGCGATGGAACATGATCACCACGTCCTCGGTGTACTGCTCGACATGCCGGCGGGTGCCCGGCATGGCCTGGAAGCCGAACCGCTGGTGGAAGCAGTCTTGACCGTCCTTGGTGCCCGAGGTGCCGATCATCGCTGTCGCGCCGAGGTGGTGTGCCGCCGCGATCGCCAACCCGTTGAGATGGATGCCCAGGCCCAGCTTGCGCGCTCGGTGCTCGACGACAAGTCTGCTGTGCTCGAACACTGCGGCCACCGGGACGTCCTGGGCCCGCAGCAGTTCCTCGTACCGCTCTACGCCCAGGAACACGCGGGACTGGAAGAGATCGCCGGTCGCCGGCGTGGACAGCCTGACGTAGCCCAGCGGCGGCCCGCCGGGCTCACTGCATGCGATGAAATGCCATGCACCGAAGTCGAGGGCCTGATCGTCGACATGCGTGCCGTCGGGACCGACGAATACCGGCCGACGACCGTGGTCGAAAAGGATCCGCGCCCTGAGCTCCCGTATCTCCTCGAGCAGAGTCCGGTCGTCGGTACCCTCCTGCGGCGCGAGAAACGCGGTGATGTGCCACTGCCGCGTTCCGACTGCGGGCACTCGAGCCTGCGCAGGCGTCAATTCCCTGGTGCCACACTGGTTTGTGTCCGTCACAAGTTGCCTTTGTCTGAAGGTGAGTTCGTTGACTGGAATGGGCGCCGGTCACCCCGGCCGCCGAGCACGTTGTACAGCTCGTCGATCACCAGCATCCGCACCCCGACCGACGCAGCAGCCGCAACACGAGCTGTTCCAGATCGGCCAACCGGTACTGTCGCGGCCGCATCGGCGCGCCGATCGCGGCCAGCAGCGCGGGGCAGAACCGGCCCACCAACGGCTCGGAGGGCAGCTGCACCACCAGCACCGGGACCTCCTCCCGATCCGGATGCGAGACCGGAGGGTGGGCGCGGCGGCACGGGTGTAGCCGATCCACCAGTCCGCCCGCACGTAGCGCAGCCGCTCCTCGGCCGGCAACCGCGCGATCCGCTGCGCCGTTTCGTGCAGGTACGAGAGGTCCAGTAGCCCGTCCTCGGTCACCACTGCTCGATCACCTCGAACGGCTCCACCCCGGCGATGACGCCACCGCCCAGGTCCGGCACGGGCAGGGGCGTTCTCGTCGACCTCGGCACGGCCGAGCTCACGCAGCCGCGCGACGGCGGCCTGCTGCTCCCACACCCTGATCAGTGGCCGTGACAACGTCCGGTAAGGCACCTCCTCAACCTCGTCCGGTAACCGGCCACCACGGCCGCCGCTGGAGCGATCCGGCAACAGATCCGACACCACGCCCTCACCCGTACGCCACCGCGCGACCAGCACATACACCTGACGCCGGGAAACCCCCAGCTCAGCGGCGGCTACGTCCACGGCCGCCAACCCCACCGTGCCCTTCTCCGCCAGCCGCCCGGTCACCCCGGCCCACCGCACCGCGGCATCCCACACCTGGGCAGCCGCCATCAAGACACCCCGCTCAACCACCGGACCCTTGACCAACCGACAACCCCCACCGCCGCGCCTACGCCCGCAGCGACCGTAGTGCAGACGACGGCATTGTCAACTTCGTTCATCGCGGCGGGTCGGGTTGAACCGGCTGGTCGGTCGACGAGCGTCCGGAGGGCGGCGTAATGGCTGGTAAACGAGATTGGGGAAGGATTCGGCAACTGCCCTCAGGTCGATGGCAGGCTCGGTACCTGGGGCTGGACTGGCAAGCTCCGACCTGCACCCCAGCAGATGTTCGGGCGGAGAGCGGATGCGTCGAACTGGTTGGTCAACAAGCGGGTGGAGATCAACCGGGATGAGTGGATTGACCTGGACGCGGGGAAGGTCACCTTCGGTGTGTACGCCGCCAGTTGGCTTATGGAACGCGACTTCGCTGAGACGACGGTGGAGCGGTACGAGGGGATTTTCCGGAATCACGTCCAGCCGCACCTGGGTGATCGGGCGCTGTCCGAGGTCAAGGAGCCAGTTGTTCGGCAGTGGTGAAAGACGCTGCGCGATGCTGGCGTGGGTGCGGCGATCATCGCCAAGGCGTACCGGATGGTGCATTCCATGTTCACCACAGCGGTTGACGACTTGCTCATCCGCCGGAACCTGTGCCGGATCAAGGGGGCTGGGCAGGACAAGGTGGATGAATGGCCCACGCTCACGATCGATCAGGTGTTCGCGGTGGCGGACGCGATCCGGCCTCGTTACCGACTCCTCGTGTTGCTTGGTGCGCTGACCAGTCTGCGGTTCGGGGAGTTCGCGGCGTTGCGGCGGCGGGACGTGGACCTTGAGGATGGTGAGCTGCGGGTCCGTCGGTCGCAAGCCGAGTTGAAGCACGGCCGGACGATCATCAAGGATCCGAAGAGTGAAGCCGGCAAGTGTTCGGTCGCGATCCCGGATGTGGTGCTCGCTGACCTGCGGGACCATCTCGACCGGTTCTCTGAGGCTGGACGGGATGGCCTGGTGTTCGTCGGACCGAACGGTGGTCAGTTACGGCGACGCAACTTCCACCGGTTGTGGACCAAGGCACTCACCGACGCCAAGGTGGACGAAGACGACGTGCACTTCCACGACCTACGCCACACCGGAAACACCCAGTAGGGCCACGGGTGCCAGCACCAAAGAACTGATGGCACGGATGGGGCACGCCAGAAGCATCACAAGCTCACGCCAACGGCCCGGAACAGCGGGACCATCTTGCTGACCTGGGACGGAGCGTCGATAGCGTCGTGGAGACGAAGGGACTTGAACCCTCAACCCTCGCCGTGCAAAACGTGATCGGCCTTATCGACCGCTGCCGGCCAGTACCGCCCTGTGCCCGTTGTTGCTGGTGACACATCATCGGCCGCCGCTGGTGATCAACACGTGTCAACGGTTTCGCCGACTTTTCACCGACGCCGGGCGGTACGGTGCCGTGCCGGCCCTACGCGCTCGAAGAGCGGTGTGCTCTCGCTGGAACGGGGCTCTACCCGGCCTCGCTCGGTAGAGGGGGGCCTCTACCCCGGTAGACCCCCTGGGTAATGGGCCGCGACCTGCGCGGTAGCGGGGGTAGATCCCTGCCAGGTCATCCCGCTGGAACCCCTCTACAGCGTCCTCAGGGCGCCCTGAGAGGCACCGTGCCACCGCTAAGCGCTGCCTGCGGGGCGCTCTTCGGTGTGAAGGCTATGTGAAGGCTAATTGGTCGTGCGTCCGCGTGTCTGGGAGTGTCGTTGTGTGCGGTTGAGCTGCGGTTACGTGCCGGTGTGGATCGATCCGTGCGGGCTTGTCGTGCTGGTTCCGCTGACGGCTCGCTGATGATGATCACCTATAAACCCCGGTTGGCAGGCTGCCTCTGGTCTGCTACACCTCCCGCGCCAACGCCACGGGTGTCTGCGCCACCTCGTGACTCACCATCCTCGCGCGCAGCTCTGGGGCCATCCCGGAGCTGAGGCCGCTGGAAGCGGCGTTGTTGTCGGTGAGCATTGTGGCTGCGATGCTGCTGGTGTGACGGATTGCCCGTTATGCCGCTGGACGGTACCGACCACGAGGTGGGATGGACTGAGTTCTGGCGGAACGAGTGGTGCGGTTGACCACGAGCTTCGTAGCGCTGGTCCTCGGTTTCTCGCGCGCATCAGTGCCCCGGGGGTGGCAGTGATCGACGAGGGCGAGCTGATCGCTGGACGTTACCGCCTGACCTCGCGCTTGGGTAGTGGGACGGTGGGTGTGGTGTGGCAGGCGCAGGACGAGCGCTTACACCGCACGGTCGCGATCAAGCAGCTGTTGCTGCCGTCGGGGCTGCGAGTTCGGCTGCCCCGGGAGCGCGAGTGTGCGGGGACGTTCCCGCCGGAGGAACCCTCCGTGGCCGGCTGGTCTGCATCGGCACGCAGGAGCCGGCCAGCGCGAAGCGTCCGTTTCCCGTACAGACCAGGGGGTACCCAGGTGGCAACCGAGTAGCTGGAGAGGCGGAAGTTCTGTCGCCCTTATTTTGCGTTCAGTGAGGTTACCACCAGAAATCTTGGTATTGCCGGGAATCGGGTCGAGGAGGTGAGGATGGTGAGCGTCGCCGCTGCATCTCGCGAAGGCCGCCGAGTACCTAAGGCGCCCAGGAATACGCAGGAGGCGCCGGTCAAGGATTTGGAATTTGAGCGCAGCGAACCTAATCCGGCGTCTCTGGAGCTGCCGAATGACGATAACGTCGCGCTAGCCATTGAGGGCGCCGAGGATCCTCAGGAGTCGTTGGACAAAGTCGAGCAGTCCATGGATCTCGTTTGGGATGAGGAGGAGTCTGAGGCGCTGCGCCAAGCCCGTAAGGACGCCGAGCTCACCGCCTCGACCGACTCGGTACGCGCCTACCTCAAGGAGATCGGCAAGATCGCCCTGCTCAACGCCGAGGAGGAGGTGGAACTCGCCAAGCGCATTGAGGCCGGGCTCTATGCCGCTGAGCGGGTCCGCAGGACCGAGGACACGACCGACAATATCTCCCCGCAGCTGCGCCGGGACCTGCGTTGGATCGTCCGCGATGGCGAGCGCGCCAAGAACCACCTGCTGGAGGCCAACCTGCGCCTCGTCGTGTCGCTGGCCAAGCGCTACACCGGTCGCGGTATGGCATTTCTGGACCTGATCCAGGAAGGCAACCTGGGCCTGATCCGCGCGGTGGAGAAGTTCGATTACACCAAGGGATACAAGTTCTCCACCTACGCTACCTGGTGGATCCGCCAGGCCATCACCCGGGCGATGGCTGATCAGGCCCGCACCATCCGGATTCCGGTGCACATGGTCGAGGTCATCAACAAGCTGGGCTGCATCCAGCGGGAGCTACGCCAGGACCTGGGCCGCGAGCCCACTCCCGAGGAGCTGGCCAAGGAGATGGACATCACCCCGGAAAAGGTGCTGGAGATCCAGCAATATGCCCGGGAACCCATCTCGCTGGACCAGACTATCGGCGACGAGGGCGACTCCCAGCTCGGCGATTTCATCGAGGACTCCGAGGCCGTGGTCGCGGTGGACGCGGTCTCATTTACCCTGCTACAAGACCAGCTGCAGTCCGTGCTCACCACGCTATCCGAGCGCGAGGCCGGCATTGTCCGGCTGCGATTCGGGCTCATCGACGGTCAGCCACGAACCCTGGACCAGATCGGCCACGTCTACGGAATCACCCGGGAGCGGGTCCGACAGATCGAAACCAAGACGATGGCTAAGCTGCGCCACCCCTCGCGTTCCGAGCCGCTCCGCGACTACCTCGACTAACAGAACCCTGTGATGACACCCGCTGTGAGGCGCCGGATCCTCAACCGAGGGTGTCACAACCTTAACCGGTGGGTTGCCCCCTCATCCTGCCTGGGCGCACCTTGATGGGCCAAAGGGGTTTACTGAGTTCGGGCGCCACGGCTACTATCCGTGGCAGACGCCCCAGACCCCGGCGTCACGAGAGCTCGGTGATTCGCGGCGAGCACTGGCCGTCGGGGGGACTCAATGTGCTTTGTAGGATCGTCGCGATCGTTTGAGGTCGCGCGTTGTGGGGGTGTTCCCCCGATGTCACGAAGCTGGCCCCGAGTGTGGCGGGCACTCGTGGATTGGTCTCACAAATTCCGGTGGGCTACGGCCTGGCTGGATCCAGCGACCGGCAGCCAGAACCCGGAGTGGGGGTTCGGGGATGAGTACAGCGGCCGGTCCCGGCGGTGGCGCTGCCCTTGGCGGAGGGGCATCGGTGGCGCCACCGCCTATCTTCCCGCCTCGGTGGCCGGCGCCCGTCGCTGCCACAGATTTCCGCGAGCACAACGAACGGCCAGTCGACGCGGGGCGCTGCGCGGTGGACCGCCCGCCCTGCGCAGCAGAGCGCGGAGTGGGCTCGATACGAGTCGCTGGTCAACGCCGCGCTTGCCTGGGCCAACGCCGCGTTGGTGTGCACCTAATGACACCCGCGTTGTTGGTCCCGATGTGGTGGCCGAGGTGGCCCGGACCCACCCCGAGCTTGTGGTCAACGGGAGCGCCCGGCCCAGCCCGAGCTACCTCGACCCGGTGGTGTTCAACGCCGAATGCGACAGGTCCCCGCTGCCTGAGCTGCCGTCCCCAGCCCTGTGGTTCAGGTTTGACGAAGTGGACCAGCTGGTCATCTTTCGCGATTTCGTGAGGTCCCATGCCGCCCAGGCGGGAGCGGCTGTACTAGACGTCACGCAGTTTGTCCAAGCGATCTATTCGGTCGCGACCAACGCGATCGAGCATGGCGGTGGATCAGGCGTGGTGTGGGTCTGGGCTGGCCCGCAGACGATATTGTGCGAGGTCAGCGACACCGGTGCAGGACTGCGCGACCCTTTGGTCGGGCGACTGCCTTCCGGCCGCTCCACAGCGCGCGGACGTGGGATGTGGTTGACCCGGCAGTTGTGCGATCTCGTCGAAGTGCGCAGCGATTCGGCGGGCACGATCGTACGGCTGCATCTCACCCTGCCCTGACGACAGAGACGACGACGCCTGCAGCCCGGGCGCGACCGCTGTTGACTGTCCGGCCGGGGCGCGACCGAGCACGGCCCGTAGCTCCGCGCACCGCACCCTGAGGTAGGCACGTCGGATGCTCCACCTAGTGGGTGTCCTCTCAGGGGGCCGGCCGATCGGCCGGCCTCTTTCCTGTGCACCCGTCGGCGCTGACCGCGCCGCTCCGCTGTTTCCCGCGTGCCCCTTGGGTACGCCATTGCTTGTTCTGTCTGGACGCCGGAGCAGGGGATCCGCTGGAGACGTTAGGGAGGTGACCGGACTGCGGTAAGCGAGAAGATGGCAGTGGGCCGTGGCTTGACAGCGCTGGTTGGGGGTGTTAGAAAATGTGCCGACAACAACGGTGGGCAGTCCAGCAAGCGCTCGCATGAGGCAGCGCGAGGGCAGGTACACAAGGGAACACAGGAGGTTGAGGAACGGTCGGGATGGAGGTGGTCGCCGCGACGTTTCGGCGTACATCGGAATCAGACAGGTTCATTCCCTCTCAGGGGCCCGGCCATCCACCCGGCCGGGCCCCTCTCCTATGTACCCGTCGGCGCTGACCTCGCCGTCGTGCTCGTTTCGGGACTTGATCTGGACTGACGGGAGCTGGCTGTCATGAGACTGCCCGGTAGGAGCCCGCGTGGTGGGGTCGATCCAAGTGGCTGAGCTGGGCGTAGTGACCCGCGCGGTGCTGGAGATCGCCCGCGATGTCGGAGATGACCGCGCGCTGGCCGAGCAGGTCTGCCAGGCGTACATGGGGGGCTTGGACGTCGACGGCGCGGCGATCTCGCTGCTGACCGCGAGCCCCTCACACCAGACGCTGTGCGCTACCGATGCCACAGCGGAGTTGCTGGAAGATCTCCAGTTCAGCCTCGGGGAGGGCGCGTGTGTGGAGGCGGCGCTGACCGGGCGCCCGGTGCTCGTCGCTGACCTGCACCACAGCACCGAGGCGAGCCGCTGGCCGATCTTCGCCACGGCCGTGGAGGAGCAGTCCGACGTCGGGGCGCTATTCGCGGTGCCGTTCCAGTGGGCCACGCTCAACCTCGGCGTGCTGGACCTGTACCGCACGGCGCCGGGTTCGCTGAGCGACGCGCAGTTACGGGATGTGATCAGTGCTGCGGACATGGCCGCACTGATGTTGCTGGGGGTGCGCACCGATCCCGATGCCGGAGCGTGGCTGGACCGCTCGTTGCACGGTCGCGCGGAGATTCATCAGGCCACCGGTATGGTACTGGTCCAGCTCGGGGTCAGCGCGACCGACGCTCTGGCCCGGATGCGGGCCTATGCTTTCGTTGAGCAGCGGTTGCTCAGCGATGTCGCCCACGACGTGGTGTCCCGGCGGTTGCGCTTCACCCGGGACACGATGTGAGCCCGGAGAGACAGTGCGCGATCCCCGGAGCGAGCCACCCCGTGACGGGTCATTGGCGGAGGGATCTGAGATGAGTCAGGTGGGAAGTAGCCGCGAGCAGCTGCTGAGCAGGGCATTCGTGGGGCTCGCGGACACCCTGGTCGACGACTACGACATCATCGAGCTGCTGGACCGGCTGGTGAGTTACAGCGTTGAGCTGCTGGCCGCCGACGCGGCCGGGATCATGCTGGCCGACTCCCAAGGCATCCTGCGGGTGGTGGCGTCCTCGCAGGAAGATGCCAAGGTGATGGAGCTGCTGCAGCTGCAGTCCGATCAGGGCCCCTGCATGGAGTGCTGTCGCACGGGTGCACCGGTGAGTGTCCCGGATCTGGCGGACGTGGCTGGGCGGTGGCCAGTGTTCGTGGCCGCTGTCGCCCAGCGGGGGGCTTATCGGTCGGTGCATGCGTTGCCACTGCGGCTGCGTGGCGAGTCGATCGGAGCGATGAATCTGTTCCACGGCCAGCCGGGTGCCCTGCCCGAGGCCGACCTGGCGGTGGGTCAAGCGTTGGCCGACGTCGCGACGATCGGGATCCTGTCCGAACGCGCCATCCGCAGCAGTGAGGTGGTCACTGAGCAGTTGCGGACCGCACTGGACAGTCGGGTGATCATCGAACAGGCCAAGGGGGTGCTCGCCCAGCGCGGTAACCTGCGCATGGACACGGCCTTCGACCGGCTGCGCCACTACGCCCGCACCCACCACGCACTGCTGTCCGAGGTGGCCCGCCAAGTCATCGAGACCGACCTCGCCGTCGACGTGCTCAATGCGCCCGCCGTGCACAGCCAAGCAGCCAAGCAGCGGTAACTCGACTCCTGTCACCCCCTCAACTGACGCACCGACTGGTCGATCACGTCGTCACGGCGTGGACACCTACCGGCCCAGGAGAACGACCTCCGTGCCCGTTGATGATGTCGCAGAACTTGCGACGGCACTGGTAGCGAAAGCCGCACGATGCCCAGGACGGCCGTGGAGGCTGAGGTGAATGGGTGCCACATCGGGGAAACCGTCGATGATGCGTTGGCGTCGCTGCCGCGGGCGAAAGGTCTGTATGCGTGGTGGGCCTACCGTATCTTCCCGGGCCGTCGCACCCCGCAGACGCCTCCATCCGGCTGCTCTATGCGGGTCTCGCGACGAACCTGCGCACGAGGATCACCCACAATCACCTGCGCCGATCAGGCAGCTCGACACTACGTCGCACCTTGGCCGGCCTGCTGCTGGCCGAACAGGGCCTACGCACACAACACCCCTCTGCCCTTCCCAGCTCGGTGCAAGCCAGGATCACGGCGCAGGGGGTCAAAATTCGGATGCCACGCGGGAGTCAGTTTTCACGTGCCATCGACAGTAACCTGCGGTTATGTGCCGTGGAGACGAAGGGACTTGAACCCTCAACCCCCTCCGTGCAAAACGTGATCGGCCTTATCGACCGCTGTCGGCCAGTGCTGTCCTCTGCCCGTTGTTGCTGGTGACACGTCATCGGCCGCCGTTGGTGATCAACACGTGTCAACGGTTTCGCCGACTTTTCGCCGACGCCGGGCGGCACGGCATCGTGCCGCCCCTACGCGTTTGAAGAGCGATGTGTCTTGAGGTAGGGCGGCCGAGCTGATGGATCAATGGTCTGAGCAGGTGTCTTGGTAGCTGGTACCGGGTGCGTATTGGTCCCAGGTCGGTTTGTCGAGCGATCCGCCGGCTCGGAGGCAGGCTTCTCGCACCTCATCGCCACGGAACCCCTCAAGGCGGGGCAGATCCCACAACCGGACGGTCTGGTCGTCGCTGACGGTGGCCAGGGTGCGCCCGTCGGGGGAAAACGCCACCCCGTTCACCGCGCTGGTGTGGCCGGTCAGGGGTGCGCCGAGGGGGTGGGGTCGGTCTCGGTCGCTGAGGTCCCACAGCCGAACGGTCTGGTCGGCGCTGGCGGTGGCTAGGGTGCGTCCGTCGGGGGAAAACGCCACCCCGTTCACCGCGTTGGTGTGGCCGGTCAACGGTGGGCCAAGGGGGTGGGGTCGGTCTCGGTCGCCCAGGTCCCACAACCTCACGCTCCGGTCGAAGCTGGTGGTGGCTAGGGTGCGTCCGTCGGGGGAAAACGCCACCCCGTTCACCGCGCTGGTGTGGCCGGTCAGGGGTGCGCCGAGGGGGTGGGGTCGGTCTCGGT
>JBATXM010000224.1:0-20577 GCA_049673305.1 Pseudonocardiaceae bacterium
CAGGAAGTCGGCGTGCTTTTCCAGCACGAGCACCTCGATACCTTGACGAGCCAGCAGCACGCCCAACATGATCCCCGCTGGGCCGCCGCCAACCACGCAACACTGAACGGTTTCCTGGCGCACGAACAGTACTCCTCAGAGGTTCAGCCTTCGACGACGTACTCCACCAGCGATAACAAAGGATAGTCCACCAGGGCATGCGTCGCCGTATGCCGCAGACCCGCAGTCACGCCGAGCTTGCGGAACTCCTCCTCGCTCCGCTCCCGGCCACCGTTCAGCAGCAGCATGAGCAAGTCCGTGCCGCTGACGAAGGCCTGCTCGGCCTGGTCCGCATCCTCGGTGACGACGCGTTCAGCCAGCAGTACCCGGCCGCCCGGGCCAGCGGCTTCCGCGCACCGCCGTAGGATTCGCGCGCTGTCCTCGTCCTTCCAATCGTGGATAGTGTTGGCAAGGAGATACACGTCGCCACCGGGGGGCAGCGGATCGAAGAAGCTCTGTGCCCGCACCACGCACCGGCCGACCACATTGGCCTCCTGGAGGACAGCGGCCGCGCCGGCAACCGGGCCCGGCAGGTCCACCAGGGTCCCACGCAGGTGTGGATGAGCGCCCAGGATGGTCGCCAGTGTACGGCCCATACCACCGCCCACGTCGACGATGTGTTGAACGGTCGACCAGTCGTAGCCTCGGGCAATCGCCGGGCTGCACATAGCCGCATGGCGGGCCATCTGGGCGTCAAAGCCCCGGCCGAACTCGGGATCGGCTGTCATGTCGTCCCAGAACGACAGCCCGTGCAATTCTTTCCAGGCTGCACCACCCGTGCGCACCGATTCCAGCAATCCGTATGCGCTTCTGTCCACCTTCTGCACATAGTGATCAGCTTGGTCCATGGTTCTCCGCATCCTCATCGGGTGGGCATCCCGCAGGATCTCACCGAGCTCGGCAAGCTTCCAACGGCCATCCGCGGTGGTGCAGAACAGCCCCAACAGCTTCAGGTGTCGCATGAGTCGGCCAAGCGCATCCGGGTCGGTACCCGACCGGATGGCCAACTCGTCTGTGGTGTTGGCGCCTTCGGCCACCAAGTCGGGAAGTCGCAGGGTAGCAGCGGCACGCACCGCCCACGGGTCAAGCCGCGAAGATAACTGGACGAGCTGCAGCGCGATCGTTTGGCTGGAAACAGACAAATCGGTCATACCTAAACCTCCGTCTCACTGGTGTGCCAGGCACAGTCGTGGTTTCGTCATCACATAAAGCCCTTGAACGTCCTGGCCCACCATCGCTGAGTGGAAAAATTGCATTCTGGCCTGCATGAGCTCACGTTCCTCGGGTGATATCGCGTCAAAAGATTCCTTGGAGCGAAATTGCTCAGCGACGACCTTGCCCGCAGCGTCCAGGGCGAGCTCGAGAGTTGCCTGGGCGTCACGGAGGTCTTCGATGCCGGATACGACATCCACGAATGCCTTTTTCAATTCCGTGGCGTCGCAGTCATGCAGCGTGAGGCGTTGCGCTTCCCAGAAATAGGAGTCTTTGCCGTTGTACCGCTGGTACAAGCTCGCGACAACGACCAGTAAACGGAGATATGATTGCCGGTAGGTCCGCTCGTAAAAATCCTCCGCCTCGCTTTCGTTGACTTCGCCTCGAAGAATGCTGGCAAGGCTGGCTGCGGCGAGCATCGCGCTGTATGTGGCGAGGTGCACCCCGGTTGAGAGCAAGGGGTCCAAGAAGCAGGCGGCGTCGCCAACGAGGAAGTAGCCCGGACCGGTGAAACGGTCTGCGGCATACGAGTAGTCCTGCTCGATGCGCAGCGGCGTGACCAGCTCGGCGGGCGCCAGCAGGTCGGCAATCACCGGGCACTCGCGGATTGTCTCGTGGTAGATCTGGTCTGGACTCACCCCCCCCTTCCGTTTTGAGTTGAATGTGTCCTTGTGGTTGATCAACCCGACGCTGAGGTTGCCGTCATGCAGTGGAATTCCCCAGAACCAGCCGTCCGGTACGGAGCAAATCGCTATCGCCCCCTCTGGACCGGCGGGAAGTTTTTGGGCACCCTTCCAATATCCCCAGACGGCGATGTTCTTGAACGACTTGTTGTGACGTCGAGCGTGCAGGTGACGCGTTGTCATGACACCTGCTCGACCTGATGCATCAATCAAGAAGTCGAAGCCGATCTCGTGCTCCTGGTTTCCGCTGTTCCGGCCGGCCGGTGACCAGACCGCACTCCGTGGCCGGTCCCCTTCGAATATCAGCCGCTTGACCTCCACTCCTTCCCGGACTGTTACCCCCTGGCTCTTGGCGTGCTCCAAGAGGAGTTGATCAAAATCCGCGCGCACGACCTGGTAGCCGTAATTGTTGTCCACAAAACGTTCGCTGAAATCGAGGTCCTCGAACTGATTGCCAAAATTGAGGTCCCACTGCTCTCCTCCCCAGTCGAAGTATCCCCCTCGCTTTACTTGGAAGCCGTACGCATCGATCTTCTCCCGCGCGCCGAGTAGGTCAAAAATGGGCAAGCATGACGGTAGAAGTGATTCACCGATGTGGTAGCGCGGAAAGACTTCCTTCTCCATGAGGGTCACGGTGAACCCCTCACGGGCCAGCAGAGTGGCGGCGGTGGAGCCGCCAGGGCCGCCACCGATCACCAGAACTTGCGTGGACTGGTCCATCATGTGTTCCTCTCCGACTTTTTTGATCATGGTAGCGGTCCGCTGGTACCTACGCTGGTGATCAACATCTCCTCCACCAGTGACGCGGTGTGCTTTCCGTCGCGAAACAATGGATGCGCGAGCACCTCGCACAGAAAACTGATGGTGGTGTGCACCCCGGAACCAGCAATTCGGAACTCCTTCAGCGCTCGAGTCATTCGGGCGAGTGCCTGGTCACGGTCCGCCGCCCACACGATGACCTTGGCCAGTAAAGGGTCATAGTGTGGGGTCACTCGCATTCCGGCGTAGGCGTGCGTGTCGACCCGGGTGAAGGGACCGCCCGCCGGCACGAACTCCTCCAGTAGTCCTGGCGTGGGCGTGAAGCGTCGGGTCGGGTCCTCGGTGTTGATCCGGCACTCCATGGCGGCGCCACGGGGCGACACGTCTGCCTGCCGCCATTCGAGTGGATACCCGGCCGCGACAAGGAGTTGCTCACGAACCAGGTCCAGCCCGGTCACCATCTCGGTAACCGGATGCTCGACCTGGAGACGGCAGTTGATTTCCATGAAGGAGAAGTTCCCGTCCGCATCGAGCAGGAACTCGAACGTGCCGACTCCCACGTAGCCCACGGCGAGGGCCGCCTGGATCGACGCCTCTCCCATCCGCCGACGCAGCTGATCGGACAGCCCGGGCGACGGGGTTTCCTCGAGAATTTTCTGGTGCCGCCACTGTACGGAGCAATCGCGCTCACCCAGGTACACGCCGTTGCGGTGCCCGTCGCACAGCACCTGCACCTCGACGTGCCGGGCTGCTTCGAGGAAGCGTTCGACGTACACTTGACCGTCGCCAAACACCGCCTGGGCGGCGGCCCGGGTCGACTCGTAGGCACGCTGTAGGTCTGCCTTTTCGCGGACGATGGTCATGCCGCGTCCACCACCGCCGGCCGCCGCCTTGATGATCAGTGGGAAACCCAGGCGCCGCGCGATGTCTGAACACTCGGCGGCGCTCTCCACGGTGCGTTCACTGCCTGGCAGGACTGGCAGTCCGGTATCCGCCATCACCCGCTTGGCCTGTGCCTTGTCGCTGAGCTTGGCCAGTATGGCGGCGGGCGGGCCGATGAAGTGGATACCCTCTTCCGCGCAGATGCCGGCGAAGTCGGCGTTCTCGGATAAGAAACCGTAGCCGGGGTGGATCGCGTCCGCCCCGGTCTTCCGGGCAGCTTCGATAAGCGCCGCCGCGTTGCAGTAACTGCGTTTGGCGGGGGCTGGACCGATGCACACGGTCTCGTCGGCGAGTCGTAACACGGCCGAATCGCGCTCCGCCGTGGAATAGACGGCGATCGTGCGGATGTCGAGTTCCCGGCAGGTCCGGAGGATACGCAGCGCGATCTCGCCTCGGTTGGCAATGAGCACACCGTTGAACATGGTTTCTTGTCCTCTATGTCGGCGAGACGATCGCGATGAGTGCCTGGTCGTATTCGACGGCGGTCCCGTCGGGCAACAGAAACTCCGCAACACAGCCGGGTTGGTCAGCTTCGACGGGGTTCATCAGCTTCATGGCTTCAACGATGGCCACCTGCTGGCCTGGTTCCACGTGGTCTCCGACCTTGACGAAGGGCGTGCCGCCCGGCTGCGCGGCCCGGTAGAACGTGCCAACCAGAGGTGCGCGGATGTACTCGCGGTGGTCTTGGGGTTCACTAGCGCTGAGTTCGCTCGCGCCGAGTTCGCTCGCGCCGCGCTGTCCGTCCTGCGGCGACCCCGTCTCGTCCGCTGGCGGGCGGGTGCTCAGGCGCGGATCGACGGCAGGCCACTGGATCTCGATCGACGTGTGCGCCCGCTTGATGCTGATGTATTGCGGTGGCACGCCCGCGATGTGAATCAGCTCAGCGGTGTACTGGCACGCGGTAGCCAGGTCGTCCGGCGCGCCAGAACCGGCATCGGGAGTCGCGAACAGTTCGGTTGTCTTGGTCATGTCAGCTATCCCATTCCCCTGTTTCTCGCGTCTCTGTTCCTCACAAATCAGCCCTGCGCAGCGGCGCTCAGTAAGCCAAAGTTGCGAAAACGTCTGCGTCGCTGGTGAACAAGTTGGTCGACGTCGCGGCGCAGCAACTCCGCGAACGCGGCCACGACGGTCGCGCGCAACCGGGCGGCCGCCGCTATGTGGTTGCGCGCGGCGCCGCCGGGCGGCTCGGGTATCACCGCGTCGATCACACCAAGGTCCACCAACCGGTCGGCATCCAATCCCAGTGCGGCGGCAGCACGGGGAGCCGCTGTCTGGGTGCCCCACAAAATCGCCGCGCAGCCCTCCGGGCTGATGACCGAATAGATGGCATTGGCGCAGGCGAAGACCTTGTCCGCGACGCCGAGTGCCACCGCGCCACCACTGCCGCCTTCTCCGGTCACGACCGCGACGATCGGCACGGGTAGGCTCGCCATGAGGCGCTGGTTCTCAGCGATCGCCACCGCCTGGCCGTGGCTATCCGCGTCGAGGCTGGGGTCGGCACCGGGGGTGTCGATGAGGGTCAGCACCGGGATACGCCACTTCGCCGCCAGCCGCATCAGCCTGGCCGCTTTGCGATGACCCTGCGGGGAGCTCATGGCGAAGTGACGCTCGATCAGTTCGCCGGTGGTGTGGCCTTTCTGGTGGCCGATCACCATCAGCGCCAACCCATCCAGTCTCCCCACGCCGCCCACGATCGCGGGGCAGTCCCCGCACGTCCGGTCGCCGTGCAGCTCCTGGAAATCTTCCAGCAGGTAGCTGATGTAGTCCAGCGTGGTGGGGCGCCCGGCGGTGCGGGCCAGTGTCACCGCCTCCCATGCATCGCGCTCTGGTGATGGGCGCGCCGATGAGGTGTCGGCCTGCCCGGCGCCGGTGTCCAGGTCCAAGTCCGGGTACGGGTTCGGCGGCGGTCCCTGGACCGTGAGCAACCGGAGCAGCGCGTCGCGCAGTTGTGGCCGGGGTACCACCCGGTCGAGGAGTCCGTGTTGCAGGAGGAACTCCGCGGTCTGAAAGTCCTCGGGTAGTCGCTGGCAGACCGTCTGCTCGATGACCCGGCGCCCGGCAAAGCCAATCCGTGCCCCCGGCTCCGCCAGGATCACGTCGGCCAGCGTCGCGAACGACGCGGTCACCCCGCCATAAGTGGGATCGGTGAGTATCGACACCGTCAGCACGCCCTGCTCATCGAGTTGGGCGAGCGCCTGGCAGGTCTTGGGCATCTGCATCAGGGACAGTGGGCCTTCCTGCATGCGGATCCCTCCCGAGGCGGTGACGAGGATCAGCGGGATCCGGTCTCTCAGCGCCCGCTCGGCTGCCTGGGTAACCCGCTCGCCGGCTGCGATACCGATGCTTCCCCCCATGAAGCGGAAGTCCATGACGGCCAGCACCACCTGATGCCCGTCGATGGCTCCCACCGTGGCGACCACAGCTTCGTCCAGTCCAGTCCTTGCCCGCGTCGCGCGCAATCGTTCCGAGTAGGGAAGCGTGTCAATGAACCCGAGTGGATCGGTGACGGTCTCCCCGAGCGACTCAAGAACCGTGGCGCTGCCGGGATCGAGGAGTTGGTCGATACGCTGCCGTGCGGTGAGCCGCCGGTGCCATCCGCACTCTGGGCACACGTGCAGGCACCGAACGAAACGTGTCCGGTAAAGGAGGGCGGAGCAGGATTCGCATCGGACCCAGCCACCGTCGGTCTCCTGCTCAGTCCCGGCGGGCACCGCCTTCACCGGGGCACCACCCCTGGTGCGCTGGGACCTTGCTGGTCCTCCGTGATCGCTACCGCGCGACACCAGGCGCCCCCGGCGTCCATGAGCGCGATGGGAAACGCCACGAAGGTGAACCGGCCCTCGGGGATTGACCTCAGATTGGCCAACCCTTCAATCTGGATGAACTCGTGCTTTCTGCCGTGCAGGTGGGTCGGCCACAATGCCTGGCTGTCCCTGGTCCGGTAGAAGTTCTCCACCATGCACCGGGCCGGGCCGTCGAAGCTCCAGCAGTCGGTCCCGATGACCTTGACGCCCCGCCGTAGGAGCTCGTCGACCGCGCTCGGTGCGATGGCTGTCGACTTGGTGAAGTATTCGGGCGTACCCATTCGCAAGTCGGAGTCCGAACGAAACAACACGATGGAGCCCTGACCCGGCTCGGCGCCAGCATCGATGATGGCCTTGGTGACCGTCTCGTCTGTCACTGTTCCTTCGTAGGCCCGCACGTCGAGCACCATGCCCGGCCCCATGAACCACTCGAGGGGCAGGTCGAGAACTTTCTTCGCTGGCTTGCCTTCACAGAGCGGGCCGTAGTGGAACGGCGCGTCGATGTGCGTCCCTTGATGCACCGACATCCGGTAGAACTCGTTGGACAGGAACATTCCCCCCGGCAGGTCGTGTTCGGAGAGCCTGCGCCGCCCAGTGAGCCAACGCCAATAGTTGGTGACCCGCTGCCACCGGTTGTCGCCGGGCAGGCTGCGGATACGCCGCGACAGGTGGCGTATGCCATCCTTATGCAGCCACTGCTCGAAGCCGACCCCGGGTGCCTGCCTTCTGATCGGGAGGCTCAGGTCGATGTACATCAGTTCCCCCTATCGGCTCGGCGGGCTGTGCCCCGTGCCCGCAAACGAGCCAGCGCCCGCAAGCGAGCGAATGACGGCAACCACCGAGGTGTGCTGCGGGCATAGCGTGCGTATTCGTCGTCGAAGGCCGCCAGCAGGCTTGGTTCCTCAACCTTCAACGCCGCGATGCAGGACACGGCGAACACCACCATTGCCCACGCGAGCACCGGCACCGAGCGGAGTATGAGTGCTTCGCCCACGAGCAGTGCGGTCATGCCGGCCGCCATCGGGTTGCGGATGACGCGGTACCACCCGGCGCGGACCAGAAATTCAGGGGGTTTGTCCCCCAGCGGCGTGTTTTGCCGCAGGTACACGCGGTTCACTGCGTCCGCGACCATCCAGATCCCCAGTGCTGCCAGCGGGAGGCCAATCAGGTACCGCACCGCGACGGGCACCGGCACCTGCGGTTCGCGCAGCAGAATCCGCAAAGCCGCGGGAATCAGGACCGACGTGGTGATCGAAATGGTGAGAGGTCCTAAACGGACCCCTAAGCGGATAGGAGTCGCGGAAGCGTCTGCGTTCATGTCGGTTTCAGACCACGCCAGACTCGATTTTGTCCCGGATGGAGCTCTGATTCTCCCTGGTGTGCGCCACCATGCGCTCGAGCACCGTCGGCAAGGGAACGTCGAACTTGTCGTCCAGTTCAAAATCCTGCGCCCAGGTCATCCGGGTACCACCGGGCACCGCCTCGTAGGTCCACTTCAGGTGCATGTACTCGAAGGGGTAGCGGGGATCCCGCCGCTCCGCGATCGCGGTCAGTTCCCGATGGTCAAGCAGGCGCCAGGATCGCCAGGAAGCACCGTCCGGGTTCGACAGCTCGAAGATGATCTCGGTGTAGCGACCGTCACGCTCCTGCGAGATCACCTTGGCGGCGCTGTACTCGTTGAAGATCTCCGGCCACCTGGCGATGTCATTAGTGATGTCGAAGACGCGGTGTACGTCAGCGTTGATATCAATGCTGTTTTCGATCCTCGGCATGGTCTCATCCTTTCATTGCGGCGTTGATGGTCAGCAGATCACTGACCCGGGAGACCAGATCGCCCACGCTGGTGAAGGTGCCCAGCGTCTCGGAGTCGATACTGATGGAGAAATGTTTTTCCAGAGCAACGATGATCTCGATCAGCTCGGTGGAATCGATTCCGAGGTCCTGCAGGGTCGCCTCGTCCGCCAGTTCGCCGACCTGAAATCCTAGGCCGGACATGACCACCACTGTCTGGTCACGGATAATCATGGGCCTTTCCTCTCTTTTCCTAACGCCGAACCATCAGGCATGCGTTGACACCCCCCAGGCCGCGGGAGACGACCACACTGTGCTCCCAGCTGCCGATGCGACGTGGTTGTCCCTGGACAAAGTCAAGGTCCAGCCCCGGCGCCGGCCGCGCCAAATTCACGGTGGCCGGCACCCGGCCCAGCCGCATCGCGCAGAGCGCCAGCGCGACGTCAACGGGGGCCGCCGCCCCCATCAGATGCCCGAAACCGGCCTTGGGTGCGGTCACCGGAATGTGATCCGCCCGGTCGCCGAAAGCCTCCCGGATCGCGTACCCCTCGGTCACGTCCTCGACCGGAATACCCGATCCGTGCGCGAACACCGCTCCGACATCAGAGCCCGCGATCCCGCTCTGGGCGGCCGCGAGGCGCAGGGCACGCGCGAGAACTCGACCGGTCGGCTCCACCGTGTAGTACGGCATGTAGCCGTCAGTGGTCAGCCCCCATCCGGCTATCTCACCGTAGATCTCGGCCCCGCGCCGCCGAGCGCTCTCGTACCTCTCGAGAACCAGAAAAGCACTGCCCTCACCAAAGACGGCGCCGCCATGCCCCGCGTCGAATGGCCGGTAGAGCGCTGTCGGTTCCTGATCGGCCCTGGCCTTGGCCATCAGACCGCTGGTCTCCAGGCACAACCAGCCATAGGGTGACAGGGGAGCCTCCACACCGCCTGCCAGCACGACATCCACCTGACCACGGAGGATCGCCTCCGCACCTCGGCATATCGCGTAAGCCCCACTCGCCCGGTCCGCGACGAACGTGCGAGCCGGCCCCTTGATGCCCAGATCGATGCAGATGTTGCCCTGCGGTGCTGCGGGAAACCACGCTGTCGCCTGGTATGGGCTGACCGCGCGCACCCCCTCCACCCACAGCTTGCGCAATTCCCGCTCGGCGAACTCCCACCCTCCGAGGACGTTACCGACCATCACACCGATACGTTCCGGGGCGACGTCCACTCCGACCGCCACCCCGGCATCGGCAAGTGCCTGGCGTGCGGTGAAGACCGCCAGGTGGGTGAATCGGTCGGTGCGCTTGATGAAGCGGGCCGGCAGGTGTTCTTCGGCGGTGAAGTCCACCTGCCCCGCCACGGGACAGCTGTAGCCGGAGGCATCGAATCGGTCGATGGCCGCGATGCACGCCTTCCCGTTGTCAACGCTCGTCCACAGGGCGTCGAGGCCAATGCCTGCCGGGGTGGCGGCACCGATGCCAGTGACGGCTACGTGGTCCATGACGCTATTCCATTTGGGGCGGCCTGCATCACCATGGCGGCGTGTAGGGCGGCGAATCCGCTAGCGTCTTTGAGGATGGTGGTGCCGTCCCACGGGCGTTTTTTGTCCGGCACGTAATCGAGATCGCACTGCGGGTCGACGTTCTGGTAGTTCGCGGTGGGGTGTATGTAGCCTCGCTCGCAGGCAAGCGCGCACAGCACGATCTCGATCGCGCTGGCGGCGGATAGGGCGTGCCCGAGCATGGACTTCGCCGAATTGACCGGGATCGTGTAGGCGTGCTCGCCCAGTGCCAGCTTCAGCGCGCTCGTTTCACAGGAATCGTTCTGCGGGGTTGAGCTTCCGTGGGAACTCACGTGGTCCACATCGGTCGGTGCCAGCCCGGCTCGGTCGATGGCCTGGGTCATCGACCGAGCCAAGTCCGCCCCATCGGTCAGCAGGTCGGTCATGTGCATGGCGTTGGAGGTGTGCGAAAAGCTGCGGATCTCCATGTACGGCCTCGCGCCGCGCCGCAGTGCATGGTCGAGTTCCTCCAACACCACGACGCCAGCGCCCTCGGCGAGAACGAACCCATCTCGCTGCGCGTCGTATGGCCGGGAGGCGGCTTCGGGCTGGTTCCGATGCTTTCTGGAGAGGCAGTTGATGATCTCGAACGAGGCCACCGTGATCGGCGTGATGGGCGCTTCACTGGCACCCGCGATCATCACGTCCGCGTCGCCGTACCCGATCGCCTCATAGGCGTTGCCGATGGCGTCGATGCCGCCGATACAGCCAGTCGACAGCGTCACGCACTGGCCCTGCGCACCCAGTAGCGGTGCCAGGATGATACCGGGCGTGTTCGACATCGAAGCCAGGTACAGGTCACGACCAGCCTTCGACGGATCGATGGGCTCCTTTCCGTCGTTCGTGACGAGGAGAAACTCCTCCTCCATCTTCGGAGTCCCGCAGATCGCTGTCGACAGCGAGATGCCACAACGCTCGGGGTCGACCTGGCCCGGCGCCAACCCAGCGTCGGCCATCGCGTCCAATGCGCACGCGACCGCGAACTGCACAAAGCGGTCCAGTCGTTGGACCTCCTTGGGCAGGCTCCGGGCCCGCTCGGCAAAACCAGGAACCTCAGCTACCGAATCCGCCGCAAAGTCGAACGGTCCGAACAGATCAGAACTCAGCACGCTGGACAGCGATTTCGTCATGCTTTTCGCCGCCGACACCGTTTCCCACAGCGCTTCTTTGCCTATACCGGCTGGACTGACGACGCCCAGTCCGGTGACTACAACTCTTCGCATGTGGTCTCAGCGCCTTTCGTGCCGATGAGAACGGACACGAGGCCCATCGTCATCTCTCTTTCGGGTCGCAATCCAGCGTCCGCCAGGCAAGCGAAGTATTCGGATCGTTCCAGCAGCCTTCCCCGTCGCGTGTTGACGAGCAGGCTCAGATTGAGCATCGAGCGGGACGACGCTAGATTTCCCGACGAATTCTTCAGGATGTCGGCGATCAAGACCTGCCCTCCGGGACGGAGCATGCGCGCGCACTCATGCAGCAGCCGGCCGGCCGCCTCTTGTCCGATGAACCGACCCGCCTGGGTGAGTACGATCACGTCGAAGTGGGCGTCCGGAAAAGGCGGAGCGGCAAAGTCCGCAGAAACAAACGAGAACCGATCCGAAAGACCGAACTCCGCGACTCGTGCGCGGGCGACGCTCAGCAGTGCAGGCTCGTCATGCGCGGTGCACGTCACGCCTGGGTGGCGCAAGGCCAGAGCTATTCCCCATTCCCCACCCCCAGCCGTGAAGTCCAGGACCCGGCCCCCGGTCGGTACCTGCACCTGTTTGGCCGTCTGGTGAGCCAGCCGGATGGTCAGCAGAAAATTTCCGGCGAACATCCCCGAGTGAGCGCCCCTGGACTGGAGATCTCCCAGATCTCCTGCCGAGCATCCCGAACGCACCACGTCGGTCAGGGACTCCCAGCGCTTCCACTGCCCCATAACCTCCGCGAAGTGCTGTCCAAGGTAGCCTGCGCTACCCCGCACGAGGTACGCCTCCGACGCCGGTGTCACGGCGTAGTGGCCGGTCACGGTTTCCGCAAGCAGCCCGAGCTCAACCAGTGCGGCAAGGAGCCGCTCGGTGCCGTCGTGACTACAGCCCAGCACTTCCGCCAGCGCGGTGGCATCCCGTGACTCGCTGGCCAGCAGCGTGAAGACGCCCAGCTCGAGTGCCGTATCGAGCACCCGTGCCCTGGCAAAACCGAAGTTTAACGCCAGGAGACCCGACGTGTCCGGGCTGTCGAGGTAATGCTCGATGGCCCCCAGCTCCGCGAGAGTTCCGGGTTGCTTTACCGTCATCGCCTGGATCCTTCAGATCTACTTGTAGGCCGTGAGCAAGCCCGATAGCAGTGACACGTTGCAGGTCTGGACGTCACGAAAGCCGGCGTCGTGCACCCATCCCACGATGTCGTCCACGTCACGGACTTCTCCCTCCGCCGTGTTGCCCAGCAGGATCAACCCGAACAGGTAAGGGAACACGCCCGTGGCCAGCGACGGCATATGCGCGTGCACCAGCAGCTTCCCCCCAGGCGGGAGTGCGCTGTAGATTTTTTCGATGAGCTTCGCCGCCTGTTCCGGGCCATAACCGTCGAGCACATGCGACAACAGGATCGCGTCGCATTCAGGCCACGGGTCCCGAAGGATGTCGTTTGGCCGCACGTCGACGATGTCACCGACACCTGCCTGCGCGACATTCCTGCCGGCCAGTTCGCACACAGCCGGATAGTCCATGGCGATGATCCGTATATCGGGATTCTTCCGGGCGATAGCTACCGAGTAATCTCCCGATCCGCAGCCGAGATCGAGCAGCCTGCCCACACCCGACAGCGGTATCGTGGCAGCCAGGAGGTCGGCCTGGAGTCGGGAGCTGACGCGCATCGCCTGGATGAGTCGGTCGGTGCCCTCACGGCCCTCGCCTGAGGCGGCTCCCTGATTGCTGTACCCTTCTTTGAGCACGCGCTTAGTGATTGAGGTGTTCTCCCGTACCGCTTCGCTCAGCTTGGTAAAATGTCCGAAGTGGCTGTCCTGGTGCGCGGCGAAGCCGCCCATGTATTCGGGTTTATCCGCCACCAGGAAACGGCTGGCCTCTTCGGAGTTCTGGTATTTTACCCCGTCCCGGGATACCAGTTTAAGGCCTTGCAACGCGAACAACAGGGCTCGAGTTGGGCGCCTTTCGATACCCAGCTCGGCGGCTAACTCATCAATCGTGTGACCGCCCCTCTCCAGGGTGTCGAACAGGCCGATCTCCACAGCGACAAAAACCGCTTTAGACTGCAGGTATGCGGTCATGATTCCGTGGATCCGTGCCGCCTCCTCCCGTTGTGGCTGGAGTGTGGACTGGGATGCAGTCACTTGCCACCCTCCAGTGCGCTCGAGTATTCGGGCATCTGGGTGTACTCATAGGGGTCATCGGAAAGGAAGAAGTTGCGAACCGGCGGCCGTTCGCAGGGCGCCACGATAAGGAAACGACACCTTTGGTCCGGCCCGGTGACGAATCCGTGCGGCTCGTTGCGCGGAATAAATATGGCGTCTCCGGGCTCGACTCTCTCCGCCCGGCCTTCGCCCGGAAGTACGAGATCCATCGCACCTTCCAGAACGTAGATCTCGTGTTCCCACTCATGGTGGTGCGGCGGGGTTGAGCCGTTGGGTGCAATATCGAACTCAGTCAGCACGAAACGGTCCGCGCCATCGGGAGTGTCTATGAGCTTCCGGTGGGTTGTCTCCTTTGCTCCAGGCTCTCGGACGATCTCGGCCTTCACGTTCGTTCGGTGTACGCGTTTCACCGGTATTTCCCTCCCTCGCGGCGGCTAGTTCGGATCATCCGCCGTAGATGGCCCAGGCTATGGCGGATGTACGGCAGAATTCAATGGACAAGGATCACGATCAACACGTGATTTCCGACCATGTATGCGTGGGACACCTGCCCATCCCAGCGGGACACATGTCCTGCTTCTGAACGCGGTTTGTGTCCAGCGGGAGTTCCCAGGCCCGGGGTACGGAGGTCAACACTGCTGGTGTGTCCGGAGGGCGCATATGTGACGGCGCATCGGTACGACAACGCGGGAGCTGGACTCCTCGTGGCGTCATCGTGACTGTGGTGGCGGGGTGTGCCGGGTCAGGGTGTACCGGATCAGGGTGCGGCGGCGACTGTTGGGGTGTCCGGTGCCTGGGGCGGCACATCCACCGACGTAAAACAGCCTAAAAACGTCAGTGACGTCGAGTTCACGGCCAGCGCCGGCCAC
The DNA here is from genome assembly GCA_049673305.1 of Pseudonocardiaceae bacterium. Taxonomy (GTDB): domain Bacteria; phylum Actinomycetota; class Actinomycetes; order Mycobacteriales; family Pseudonocardiaceae. The sequence goes on from JBATXM010000224.1 coordinate 14,004, forward strand.
GCACTGGCCACGCCGCGCCCGCGACCATGCATATCACTAGTAGCGACAACACCTCAGAATTCGGCTTCCTGAGCTCCTGCGGTCCGCGCGAAAGAACCGATCGCATACAAGGCCGTCTGCAGTCGGTTCTCGGTGCCAAGCTTCGTGTAAATTCGACTGAAATAGTTACGAATTGTCTTGGGGCTGAGGTTCAGGGATTTTGCGATGTAATTTGTATCGTGTCCGTGCGTCATCATGAAGACAATTTTTCGCTCTTTTTCGCTTAAGCCCGATAGTGGGTCTCCGTCGATGGGTGGGCCGCCGCTGATCATTCGGAGCACGCACCTCGCCACGTCGTTTGACAACACTGCTCCCTCACGGTAAACCGCTCGAAGGGATGTCCTGAGCTCATCATGGTCGATATTTTTAGATAAATATCCATGGGCACCCGCCAGAAGCGCCTCGCGCATATAAAACAACTGCTGGCTTGAGGCCAATATGACGACTTTGATGTGCGTGTGGCGTTGGCTGATGATTCGTGTTGTCTCGATACCGTCCGTTCCGGTGATATGCGGCCCAAGTCCCATCAGAACGATATGTGGCCGGTGCAGGCCTATCTGCTGTAGCGTGGATGTCCGGTCGTGAGCGGTTGCCACTACGGAGAACTCGGGATAGCCGCGTATAATCAGACGCAGGCCCTCGAGAAAAAGACGTTCGTCATTGACCAATAGTATCTTTATCACCGGAATAGATGGTTCTCTCGCGCTTGCGGGATCTCCTGGCTCTCGGCGTCCACGCTGCGATTCTGTTGAATTTCTCACTCCGCCCCCCTTGAGCGAATTAGACCATTAAGATAAAGTGGCCAGTTTTAAAACCTTCTCGATCGCCGACCTTGTCCGCTCGCGGCGCCGAGGAGGCTGGCTACTCTTGGAGGAGGGCGAGCAACGCCAGATAAATACATTGATTTTCTTCCGATCGTGTAAATTTTCCGCCCTGGCCGCCGCCCTGGCCGCTACCGGCCCACGCTGGCCTGCTCACGCCACGGACGGCAGCCCCCTGCTCTCGATCGCAAACGGCTGCTCCGAACCCTCATCATCGATATCAGCCCGTGCTCTGCCCGGGATTGAGGTTCCCCAGTGGCACGACATCTCCGGTCAGCGATCTTGGCTTGACTTGGTGTGGAGGGTCCTGAGGGTAATGAGGCGCTGTATGTCGATGCTAGAATAGGTGTCTGCGTGGATTTTATTAACACGATATCCACCCGAAGGTGTACTTGACAAGATCGTCTTTCTCCTGTCACACTTTCGTGTCGAATAGTTTGATTTTCATCATTTCTCAGATCAAGTTGGCAGCGGATGATGACCATGTCGAGTGCCTCGGTGAGGAGTTCGGTGCCCTGTGCTCGGCAATGGGCCAGCCGACGATGAACTGGGAATAGGTATCCATTTTGTCACGTTAATGGGGGCGTGAAAGACGGAAGCAAGCTAGCGGTGGCGCTGGCGAACTACGAGGGCACCGAGTATGGCGAGCACGGTGACCGCCAGGTCGATCCACAGCGCCACCGGGATTAACCCACCGGCTTGGGGCGAGCGGTCGGTCCAGCCCTGGGAAGCGGCAGGCAAGCCATCGGGCGGCGTTACCGGGACCGGTGTTGCCTCCTCGGCGGGCGGTTGCGCTCCGTTCACCAGCCGGCCGACGGAGCTGCCGGGAGGCAGAGCGAACCCATAGTTCAGCAGCCGGGCCGCCTGCTCTGACATCCACACCGGCTGCTGCTCGCCCCGCATCAGTACCACTATCAGGCATCGCCCGCCGCGCCGTGCGGCGTCGAGTTGGGTGTGCCGGGCGTCATCGGTGAACCCGGTCTTGCCACCCAGCGCGCCCGGGTAGGTCCTGAGCAGCTTGTTGTCGTTGCTGACCACGAACCCGGGACGGTCGGCGAAACCGGGGAAGTCCGCCTGCCGGGTGCCCAGCAGTTCGACCAGCAGTGGGCGGCTGAGCACCTGGCGAAATGCCAACGCCAGGTCATAGGCCGAGGAGCTCATGCCTGGGCCGTCCAATCCGGACGGGGTGGCGGCTCGGGTATCGCGCGCACCCAGCTTGGCGGCCAGCTCATTCATCTGCGCGACGGTCTGCGTTACCCCGCCGAGTGCCACCGCCAGGGCGTGTGCGGCGTCGTTCCCGGAAGACAGCAGCAAGCCGGTGAGCAACTGCCGGACGGTGTAGTGACCGCCCGGGCCCAGGCCTACCCGGCTGCCATCCTGGTTGGCGTCGGCCTGGGTGGCGACCACGGTCCGGTCGACGGGGAGCTGGTCGACGGCCAGCAGGGCGGTCAGCAGTTTGAGTGTTGAGGCCGGGCGGTTGCGGGCATGGGGGTCCTTGGCGGCGAGCACCTCGCCGGAGTCGGCATCGGCGATCAGCCAGGACATCGAGCTGATCCCGGCCGGCGGGGCCGGCGCATCAGCGGGCAGCACCAGCCCGCACTCGCCCATCCGCACCCCACCCACCGGGAGATCGGGGACCGACAGTGGCGGGGGAGCCGTAGTGCCAGGAATCGGGGACTCTGAGGTGTCGACCGGCGGCGGCGGGGCGACCTGCTGCGAGCAGGCAGGTTGCGCGGCGACGGACTGCGCGGCGACCGGCCCGGCACCAAGCAGAGTCATCGCGCTGACAGTGGCGATCGGCACGAGGAGCGCTCGGAACCGGACCATCCGCACCGGGCGAAGGCTACACTCAGGAGCCGACGCTCTCCGGGGCGTCGTCGCTGTCCTGCGCGGGCTTGGCCGGGCGGCGGACCCGGCGCTGGGCCGGTCGTGGCGGTGGTGGTGGGGTAGGCGGTACAGACGCCGGTGCTCCGCCGCCCATGATGATCTCGGCGAAGGTGGCCATCACCTCGTCGAGCTGCGCGGTGTAGCGCAGTTCGGACTCTTCATTGGCCCGCCGGACCAGCCCGAGCAGCGTGTCGACGTCGGGGCGCTGGGCCAGCGCGCCGTCCAGCGTGTCCAGCCGGCTGGACAGGACGTTCAGCCGCTGGGTGACTGACTCCAGCGCACCAGACAGTGATTCCAGCGCACCGGACAGCGATTCCTGCGCGCCCTTGTCGAGCTCATCCAGGCGGTTACGCAGCCCGGTTTCGGTGGCACCGATCTGCTCTCGCACCGGCCCGTGCACAGCGGCGGGCAGCCCGTCGAGCCTGGCGTCCTGCTGGTCGAGGTGACGATCCAGCGCGGCGATGGCGTTGTCCTGCGCCTCGAGCTTCGACAACGCCTCATCAACCCGCTCAGCGAGCACGCTGACCTCGGTGCGGTCGGGCATCTCGGAGAGCCGCTTGCGGACCGAGCCCAGCGACTCCAGGGGAGCGAGCCGAGCGTGGATCTCATCCAGCGCGTCGAAGATCTGCTGCTGTTCACTATCACGGATCTCGGCGGCACGCACGAGCATGCTGCGCATTCGATCGAAGGATTGCGTCGCTGGGTTGGTCACGGGCGGGAAGCTTAGCCATCCCCTCAGTGCACGTGCAGCCGGTCCTCGAAACCACTGACCAGTGCCCGCCAGGCGGCTATTTCGGCGGTAAAGGGAGCGCTGGGTGCCAGCCGGGTCGGGTCCGGGCGGAGCAGGAAGGAGACCAGCCAGCCCAGCGGTTCGGAACTGGCCAGCGCCTTGTCCGCGGCATCCGACCCAGCCCACCGCTCAGCGTCGGTGATCAGTTCCACGGCCAGCTCGAGCTGCCCAGGATCCACCGTCTCGGGGCCCTCAGCGAGGTCGTCGGCCAGGCCGGCGAGCACATAGCTGTTGCCCTCGTCGAGTGCGACCTCCAGCTCGCGGTCTTGCGCTCGCTTGATCACTTGCGGCCAGGTGGACACCGCGTCGAGGTCGTGTCCCGCACGCTCGTCAGGGTTGTTGACAAGATGGCGCAGCAGCGAGCGTGGTGAGCTGAAGACGTCGATGCGTCCGTTGCGGCCAAGGAAGACCGGTGCGTCATCAAGGTAGCAGCGCAGCGTGTAGTGCTCACCCAGATCGCTGATGATCCGGATGGGGTCGATGCCGACCTCAGACCAGAACGCTAGCGCGGTGTCGCCTTCGGTGGCCGCCGGATCAGCGTCATGCTCGTCGAGAGCGGACTGGGCCTGCGACAGTTCGGTCGCCGCCGCCTCCAGCGCCGCTGTGTCCACGGCGGGACTGCACAGGACCCCGTCGAGGGCGTCGATCACCTCGTCCCAGCGCCGCGCGATCACGGTGCACAGCGCGTCCCAGTGCCGGGTGCCCTCCCGGCCAGCGAAGGCCAGCGCGCCGCTGTCGAGCATGCTGAATCCGGGGGTGGAGTCGAGCACGTCGTGCACCACCTCCAGGCCGCAGGCCTGCGCCAGGGAGCGCACGATCGACACCACGTCGGCAAGCTCCCCGATCACCCAGGTATCTGGCGACTGGGCGACCAGCTCGGGCACTCCCACCAGGTCATACCGCTGGGAATCCGCCGGCCGCAGGTCCGCTGCGGGTAACCGGGGCACCAGCGCCCAAGCCGGGTGATCGATCAGGTCGTGCTCGCGTGCCGTGCGCACGAAACCGACCAGCGCCGCGACGTCCGCGAAGGCGAAGAGGTTCTTCTCGTCGCCGAGGAACGCCTCCCATTCCTCGCCGTCCTCGCGCCAGCGGGGCGCCCACAGCGTGACCAGATCACCAGCGGTTACAGAGAGTTCGATCGGCACGATGTCCGCAGCCATGCGTGGCAGCGTAACCCCCGGGTCACGGCCTTAGCCGCCAGCCGTCGAGATTGGCGCGCATCGCGGCGTCGAACAACTCACCGGGTGGTCCAGCCCCATCGGGCATCGCGCAGCTCAGTTCCAGTGACACCAGGCCGTGCGCGGTGGCCCACAGCGCGGTGGCGATGAAGTAAGGATTGGCCTCGCGCAGCAGGCCCACCGCAACCGCTCTGCGTACCGTGTCGAGTAACGGGGTGAAGGTGGCCTCGGCGTGCGCGTAATCATCCGGGGCGGGATGGAAGCCGGGTACCGGCGAACCGAACATCACCGCGTACAGGTGCGGGTTGGCGAGTGCGCTGGCCCGGTAGGCGCGGCCGAGCGTGAGCAGGTCGGCCAGCGGGTCCTCCGAGGGGGTCACCGTGTCCAGGTGGGCCGCAAACCTGGTGGCCGGCCACTTCGAGCAGGTGACGCTGGTGGAGCGCGACGCGCTGACCGACAGCGTGGGCAACCGCAAGGGCATCCCGCAGGGGCGCATGCTGCACGCGCTGATGCCCCGCGGTCTGGAGCTCGTGGAGCGGCTGTTCCCCGGCTACTGTCAGGAATTGGAGACCGCCGGGGCGGTGCCGGTCCGCATTCCCACCGACTCGCTCGTCCTGACACCCGCCGGCTGGCTACCCCGGCAGGCCGCCGGGTGGCCGTTACTCTCAGCCAGCCGACCGCTGTTCGAGTGGGCCGTGCGCCGGCGGCTGCGGGAACTGCCGGGCGTGACGATCCTCGACCGCCACGACGTGGACTCGCTGCGCACCGCCCGCGACGCGGTCACCGGTGTGACACTGCGTTCCCTTGAGGACCCGGGCGGTACCCGGCAGCTCGCCGCCGACCTCGTGGTCGACGCCAGCGGCTGCGGCTCCCGCGCCCCGACCTGGCTCGCTGAGGGCGGTTACGGCACGCCCACCAAGACACATGTCGACCCGAACATCGCGTACGCCTCCCGGATCTACCGCATCCCGGACGGATTCTGTGCGGACTGGAAGCTGGTGATGCTGCTCTCCCAGCCGCCGTCGATGCCGCGCACCGGCTACCTGTTCCCGATCGAGGACGGGCAGTGGATGGTGGCCCTGATGGGGGCAGCGGGCGAGCACCCGCCGACCGACGAGGACGGCTTCGCCGCCTTCGCTCGCAGCCTGCGCCACCCGATCATCGCCGACGTGCTCGGTGACGCGGTCTGCGCGTTCAACCCGATCTACGGCCAGGGTATGAGCACTGCTGCGGTCGCCGCCGAGACCTTGACGCGTGCCTGCGCGAGCAGCGGCACCGAAAGCCTGCCGATGACCTCGACGGGTTGGCCCGACGCTTCCAACGGCGTCTGGCCCGCCGCAACGCCGACCCGTGGCTGATCTCGACCGGGCAGGATCTGCGCTTCCCGACCACGACCGGAATGCCGGTGACCGCCGCGATGCGGCTGCTGAACCGCTACCTCGACCGGGTGGGGACCGCCGCCACCGAGGATCTCGCCACCGCGCACAGCTTCGGAAAGGTGATCGTCATGCTCGCCCGCCCGACGTCGCTGTTCGCCCCACGGGTCCTGGCCGTCGCGGCGCGGACCCGGGCCGATGCCGACGGCGTGTTCTCGAACTCCACCCCTCCCGCCCGGCCGCTCGTGTCCGCAGCGGCCGTGGCCAGCGCAGAGCGTCCCAGGAAAGAGGCCACCCGTGACCTCCGCTGACGCTGCCCACCTGGTGCTGCTCGCCGACAGCGGCCATTGGCCGATGATCGACCACCCGGTCGCCGTCGAGCAGCCCGTGCTCACGTTCCTGAGCGCCAGATTCCCCGATTGAGCGGTCTCAGTTCCAGCCATCGAAGCTTGATCACGGTTTTGGTGCCAAAAACGACACGAC
>JBATXM010000225.1:0-18851 GCA_049673305.1 Pseudonocardiaceae bacterium
GGGAGATCTCTTCCCGATCGGTCTCGGTCAGCATCCTGCGCTGGGCCACTTGGCTCCTCCTCGGCGATCACACTTCGCCGAGGATCTACACCAAGATCAATTGCTTCGACCGGTTGGGATCAAGGGGCACTGGTCGTTGATCGACAGCTTGACCCGCCGCCAGTCGCCCTACTCACCGAAGTTGCGGCGGTCTCGATTTCTTTGCGCTGATGGTGGACGGGATGCACTTCGGTGAGCACACCTGCGTGGTTGTCCTGGGGATCGGCAGGCGAAACGCACAGCATCAGTAACGTCGTTGCAACCTGCAAGTCATGCAACTCAACAAAAATGAGGCTTCGCCGATTGAGTGACGAGCCCGAAGAGGGGTGGTGTTGATATGTCTGGAGTCTCCGTGCATGGTGGCGTGGAAGCCACAGCGAACCCACAGCCAGGGTTCGTGGATACTTCAAGTGGTATGACTGGCTCTTTTGGACCTGGCCGACGCACAGGGAACAGCTGGACCGAGCTCCACTTCCCCCTGGTCAAACACATTGAGCCCCGCCGTGGCCAAGCGGGTCACCTCCGCCTGGTGCCACGAAGCCACGGGACTATGGGCTGGCTCGGCCTCAACCGCGTACGCTGCGGCGAACCACTCTGCGGCAAAGTCATCGGCTGGGGCTAACAAATGCCCACCGTCCACGTAATCCCACTCCGGGACCAGATCGAGCACCTGGTCCCCGGCGGTGTTGGTGACGAAGACCGGCACCCCTCGGCCAGTTGGCTCTCGATAGAGGAAGACCCACGCGCCGGCAACGGTGATTGTCCCTGCGGTCCTGCGATCGAGAGGGTAGGTCGCGCTAGCTGGCTCGTCACCCACCATTCCCTCGACGGTCGCGAACGCCGCGAAGACCCACCCGGTCGCTTCGTGAGACTGAACCTTCGGGACCTGCCAGACCACCACAGCTGATGGTGTCAACCAGTGGCGAACACGGCATGGCAACGCAGCACACCACGACGTTATCGCCCTTAAAGGCGACAGCTACCGACTCAAAGACCGGGACATCGGCCGCGTCCCCACCGTCGCCGCCGACGACGCATGAACCGGAAGGTGGTCATTTTTCGATTGCCGTGAGCTGATCAGATTTCAGCTGCCGTGACACCATTCATGCCAGTGTATCGACATGCAGGACCGACAAACGTCCGCTCGTCGGCATGAGCGTGAGAGTTAGATCGTAATCCGTGCACGCGCTAACCCATTCCACCCAACGTCGTCCTCATGAGCGGCAGCACGCGGCCCAGGGCGACCTCCCGCTCACCGATACGTGTGACCCCCATGTGCAGGTAGAACGGTTCGGCGTGCGGGTCAGACTCCAGGGTCAGGCGGTGAAACCCGCGTTCGCTGGCTGATCTCACGGCGTGCTCCCACAGCATGCGGCCAAGTCCGGTGCCGATCACGGCTGGCTTGATAAACATGTCCATCAGCTCAGCGTCTGGTGGTTCACCGCCTAGCTGGTAATAGCCGAGCAGCGCAAGCCACGCGCAAGCGCCGTCTCGTGCCAAGCTGAAGCATGAGCAGTCCCTCGCGGCTCGACACCGCGTCATGAGTGCGGTGCTGGCTCGGGCCTGGCGGGTGCGGCGGCCGGGACCGATGAGTACCCACCCGCTGGACCACGTCCAGGAGTCGCCGCCCCGGCCAGCCGCAGACGAGCTGGTGGTGCGCGTGCTGGCCTGCGGAGTGTGCCGCACCGACCTGCATGTCGCTGAGGGCGACCTTCCCGTCCATCGGCCTGGTGTTGTTCCCGGCCACGAAGTGGTCGGTGAAGTCATCGGGTGGGGGAACGGGGGAGGCGGGAGTGGCCCGTTCCACCTCGGACAGCGGGTGGGCATCGCTTGGCTGCGCCGCACCTGCGAGCGGTGCCGGTACTGCAAGCGCGGATCGGAGAACCTATGCCCGCGCTCGGAGTACACCGGTTGGGACGCCGACGGCGGCTACGCCGATTACACCACGGTGCCCGCCGACTACGCTTATCCGCTACCCGAGGGCTATTCCGACACTGAGCTCGCGCCGCTGCTGTGCGCGGGCATCATCGGATGGCGGGCGCTGGCCAGGGCGGAGCTGCCGCCGGGCGGTCGCCTTGCGCTCTACGGATTCGGGGCCAGCGCGCACCTCACCGCCCAGATCGCTCTGGCCCAAGGCGCCACCGTGCATGTGCTGACCCGCAGCCCGCGAGCCCGAGAACTCGCTCTGGCTCTGGGTGCCACCTCCGCTGGTGGGGCCGCCGACGCGCCCCCGGAGCCGGTCGACTCCGCGATCCTGTTCGCCCCCGCCGGAGAGCTGGTGCCTTTGGCGCTGGCCGGACTCGACCGGGGCGGCACCCTGGCGCTGGCCGGCATTCACCTCACCGACATCCCGGCCCTGCACTACCAACGGCACCTGTTCCAGGAAAGGCAACTCCGCAGCGTCACCGCCAACACCCGGCGTGACGGCCACGAGTTCCTGCGCTTCACCGCCGAGCACCGGCTGCACGTGGTGACTACCCCCTACCCGCTGGACCACGCCGACACCGCCCTCACCGATCTCGCCGCCGACCGGGTATATGGTGCGGCCGTGCTCGTTCCCTGAGGAGGGGACCCCGTAATGCTCAGGTCATGTTCTCAACAGGCACCTCCAGGGCACGGATCGCGTCAAAGAGTTGATCAGAATCCCAATCCAGTTCCACATCGTCGAGCAATCCGGCCGCTTGGCCCAGGGTAAGGATCGCTAGCCGCGTACCGTCATCGATCTGGATGAAATAGTTGGTCAGGACGGGGCGTCCCGCGCCAGCGGGAACCGTCTTGGGACTCATCTGTTCGGACTTGACCGTCGCCTTGACTCCCTGGCAGGCGCTGGAGTTGAGGCGTTCCCCGATCGCGGTGGCGATCTCGCGGGCATCATCTCCAAGCATGTGAACTATCTCCTTTCATGGTTTGCGGGCCCTCACCACGTGACGGGTAGGGCGGTGAAGCCTCCGGTCACCAGATCGTCGCGGAGGTGGAGTTCTTCCCCGGGGACGGCCAGCTCAAGGGTGGGGAATCGTCGGAGTAGCGCGGTGAAAACCGCACGCAGTTCAAGGCGAGCGAGGCTGGCTCCAACACAAAAGCGGGGACCGTAACCGAAGGACAGGTGGAAGTTGGAAGGCCGGGTGATGTCGAAACGGTCGGGATCAGCGAACACGGTGGGGTTGCGGTTGGCGGCGACACCGTTCAGCGGCACCGCGCCACCGGCGCGCTGGTGGGGGTGAGTGAGCAGCAGCATGGTGCCGTAATCGATACGCGTCACAGTAGTCTCGTGACCGGCGAACAGCAGCACGGTGGCCAGCCTAGCGATCCGGTCGTCGTCGAAGTGCTCTCCCTCGTGGGCGGCGAGCAGATCAGAGATCACGTCCTGGCCGGGGTGGGCGCGTTTGCGGGCCACCAGCTGGCCCCGAGGAACGCGGCGTCAGAAATCCGGGCGGCGCGCTGAGGGTCGGGGTGGGAGCGGCCGAGCCGGGAATCCGCGAACAGGGTCCTGACCTCGGTGTACCCAGTGACCAGCCAGGCCACATCCCCAGCGGGAGTGCGGACCGGGATGATAGGCGCGCTGGCCCGCAAGGTGCGCAAGAGCGGCGCGATGTCCAGAACGTCGGGCCGCGCAAAGGGTTAGGTGGGGCAGGTTGTCGTTGGGTTGGGCTATCGGGTCGGCGCGGGCACGATCCGCCGAATCCTCGCCAAGGGACGGCGGCGTCCGACACCGCGGCGAGATGATGCCGCGTGGCGAACGTTCCTGCTTACCCAGGCATCCGGGCTGCTCGCCCTCGACGACCGGGTCGAGTCATTCCGGTTCCTCATCCGCGACCGGGACACCACGTTCACTATCAGCTTCGATGCCGTCATCGCAGCAGAGAACATCATGACCGTGACGATCCCTGCCCGAACACCGCGGGCGAACTGCTACGCCGAACGGTTCGTGCGCAGCGCCCGCGAGGAGTGCACGGACAGGATCCTGATCTACAACGGGAAGCACGCGACGCTCGTCCTCAACGAGTATGCCTGCCACTTCACCAATCAACGTCTCCACCAAAGCCTCGATCAACACCCGCCGAACCACAACCCAGCGGCACCGGTCGCCCTCGACGCCCCGATCCGACACCACCAAGTCCTCAACGGAATGATCAATGAGTACCGCCGGACAGTCTGACCACATCACCAAACTCCCAGGCCGTAAGACTCGCAGCGAGTTTTGGCACGGTACAGGGTCGAACCGTTGCCCTTGATTTCAGGAGTCCGGTGTTGCATACGTGTTCAGTCGGCATTGTCCTTGAGCTGCACCAGGACAGCTACGCGGTAGCGCGAACAGGAGCTCGTGAACGGATGTAGATGAGACCGGAATTGAGACGAATCGGACGTTGGAATTGGTCACCGCAGGGAGGCCCCGCTCAGGGTCACCTGGTCGACCGGCATCATTTTCCGCATGACGGAAAGATGTGTGCTATCTGAATTTCCGTCCCGGCTCAAGATGGCTCTGCGAAAGATCAGGGGTGAGGGCCGATGTCGAGCACGGTGATCACCGCAACGGTTTGATTGTTGCGGATCTCATCCGGCCCGTACGTCCACCAGATCCGCCACGCGCCGGGAGTGCGATTTTCCACGTAGGAGTCCCACACCTTTGCCTTTGGGGTGCCGGGGAAATTCTCGTACTGATGGGAGTGTAGCCTTGGGTGACGGGGGTTAATTTGCAGTAATCCCAGGGTGCGGCGCACCTTGCGTCGTTTGGCCGCGTACTGGGGACTGTCGTTTAGCAAGTCCAGTGTTTCCCGGGCCGGGGTGGCAAAACGTAGCTGATAGGAGCCCATCTGGCTACTCTTCATCGGTGTCGGTGGCGTAGCCAGTGAAGTCACCCAGATCGACGGTGCGTCCGGTCTGGGCCTCGATAATCCCGGTGCGGATGCGCTCGGCTAGGGCAGGGTTCTCCCAGACGATCAGCTCCCGCTCAGGGATGGAGACCACTGGAGTGAGCAGCAGCACGCCGTCGATGTTGCGGGCCACCCGGTAGCGTCCTCCTGGTTCGGCGCCGGCGCGGCCCAGGCTAACCCGGCCGCGGCTGTCTACCTCGGTTTCGGTGATGACCTCGAAGGGGACGGGCAGTCCTTCTGACATGGCGGACACGGCAACCTCCTGTCTCCGCTGAGCAGTCTGCACCCTTGCGGGAAAGTAGGCAAGTGGGTAGTGCCCACCTTGCAACATCGGATGTGGCGCGGATGTCCTTAAACCTTTCCGCTATGACGCGATCTTGCTGGACGCCGCAAATCCGTGCGTCAGCATTGACCATGCTGATCCGTGGTTCGAGCCTCGAACCACGTTCCACACCATGAATCTGCAGCTCAGAACGTTTTATGGCTCTGACCTGGCGCCCCGGCAGGATTCGAACCTGCGGCACACGGTTTAGGAAGAGCTGTGTCCCCGGCCCATAGGCCTGCTACCGGCGACTATAGTTCGCCATGCGTCGCACCATGGTCCTCCTGAGGCATAGTTCTGGTTGTCGCTTGCCAGCAGAGACACCCCCTCCAGGCCCCTTGAGGGCATGGCTGTTTCTGGGTGGTGGGCGCTGGTCTGTCTCGGCGGGATGGCTGCCTGTTCGCAGGTCGGTGGTAGGGCAGGGACCGCCGGGCGTGAAATCCAGACGGTGCCGCCGGCACTCGGTGACGGGATCTCCAGGACCTTGAAATCGATGAAATTTTGGGAAGTGATCATTCCGCAGCAGGGGATCGGTGTGCGTTACGCCACGCCGCACCAGCTCGCCCGCGTCAACCTGCTCGGCGCAACCCGGACTGACACCCGTGCATCCGGCAGAACGCGCTCTCAACGCGGCATGAGCGGATACTCGTAGATCCTCCTGCCTGTTGGACCGGTCGGCTTATTGGGGTCGTGAAAGCTGAGCGGACGTTCCGCGGTTGCATACACGGGTGATGAATGCGACCTGACGAACACGAAGAGACCTGTTGTCTTTTTAGCGGTTTGCTCAAAGGCCTGCCCGGTTGAGGCGTTCGATGAGGCTTGGTTTACGTGTGTGCGTTTGACGTAACGCCATGCTGCGCTGGGTGAACGTGTGACGGCGGCCGTCGCGTTCGGCAAGCGCCTGGAGGTCGGTGAGCAGTGTGACGGCGGCGTCGTACTCAGCAGGCTTGCGGGTGGCGATCATTGCATCGACGCGCGACCAAGCGGCGTCTTCAGTTCGGGCAAGTTCGTCCAGCCGTTGTTCGTGGGCGAGGGCACGTGTCTTCTCGTGGCGCGCTTGCTCCTCAGCGCGCTGGGCGGCTTCCCGGCGCTCACGGTCGGCCCGCCGCTGTGCTGCGCCGTCGAGGAGATCGGCCACGGTCCGGCGGGGTGGGTCGGGGATGTTCGTGGTGTGTTCGTGGCGGAATCGGCGAAGCATCTCCATCCGCACAGTCACAGCGTGATCGTCGACGACCCGCAGTAGGAGCCTGTTCTTCTCAGCATGAGGCAGGTGTGTCACCCACGCGGCGAGCTGGCCGGGATCGTCGGTGATCTCGTCGAGTGGCGGACTCGTCTGGGCTGCGATTGTGAGCAGATCGTCGTCGAGGCGGAGGAAGTCGGCCAGTGCCTGCTGCGCCCCGGTAAGCGTGGTCAGTCCGGGCGGCACGGGTGGCTCGAACTCGTGGTCTTCGTCGCGGTCGAAGGCGTCCTCGTCGCGTTCCCAGCTGCCGTAGCCGGCCAGCCAGGCGAGATAGAGCGGCCGGAGGTCGCCGGCGGCGAGTTCGGTGCGGGCTCCGACGATGGCTGACAGCCTTCCCTGGGGGTCGTACTCCCAGTCACCGGAGTCGTCCTCGCTGGTCATGTCGAGCACGAGGAACTTGCCTGTAGTCCAGACTGTCACTTGATTGCCGACACAGTGGTGCTCGGCGACATCGATGTCGAGCAGCTCACGCGGCAGGCGGAGCATGATCCGGTGCGTTCCCCAGTTGGTCAGATACAGGTGCGCGTCGTAGTAGCGCTCCATCATCTGGCTTGGATCGCCCCGAAAGTTGCCCCAGTGATACTCGTTGACGAAGCTGGTGGCGGTGATCGACGCGCGGGTGGACAGCGAACGCACTTCGGCTTGCTGGCGATCGTCCAGAGGCCGGTCGAGGGCCAGGAACTCGTAGTACTGGTACTCGCTCATCGCCCATCCTGCTGATCGGCACGGGCATAAGGCTTCGCCCGGAAACCCGAGTCGTCCCTCATGTGGATGAACAGGTGTCCCTTGAGCGTTACGTCATCAACCACAGCGGCCCAGCCGCGCCCGCTGACCTGGTCACCTTCGTCCACGCCGTCCCAGCTGAACTCGATGCTGGTGCGGCCGTCGCGTTCGGTACTGCGGCAGTGCATCCAGCCACGGACAGCGATGAAGCCGAACTGACCGGTCCCGTCCCCGGCGAACTCGATAAAGCCAGGTTCAAGGAGGTCGATCGCATCGCGGTCCCCCATGTCCATCTCCACGATCCGCCATCGGCCGGTCAGGGGCATTGGTCCTCCACCCGTGTCGCCATCGCGGTGTGAGGATAGCCATCCCGTGATCGATCGATGCGTCGGTGTTTGAATGTCGCTCATGGCGAGCGTGGCGGTGGAGCGGGTACGTCGGTTGATCGACGGGCTGCGGCGCGATCGTCGGACGCACCCGTATCACGGGCGGCGTGAGTATTCCCAGCTGGCGAGGGAGGTCGCTGCCGCGTGCGCTGCACTGATCGACAGCGAACCGGCCTCTGTGCCAGCCCTCGCACAGCGCGCGGTCGACCTTGTGACGACGGCGCTGATGTACATGGACGATTCGTCCGGCATCGTGGGTGATGACCTTCATGCGCTGATGGCCGTGCACGCGCGTGCCTGCGCAGCGACGCCACCCGATCCGAAGCGGCTGGCGGCGTGGCTGGGGAAGTTGCGGCTCGACGGGCCGGGCTGGCCAGACTTCGAACTGCGCGACTACGCGGCCGCGCTGGGCGAGAGGGGCCGAGCCGAACTGGCCCGCGTCGTCGAAGATCGTGCCAAGACAACCGAGCCGGACCCGCTCGGCAGGACACCCTTTGGGATCCGCGTGCTGCGCGAACAGCTCGCTGAGATCTCCGGCGATATCGACCACTATATTGCCGTGCTGGCCGAAGACCTCTACGCTGCATCCTCTTACCTCAAGATCGTCGACGCACTGTGGAACGTCGGACGCGCAGCTGAGGCCGAGCGCTGGGCACGACGCGGGCTGGGGATCGGCAACCCGATCGACCAAGGCAAGCTTCGCGACACCTACGTGAACTTGCTACTCGAACGCGGCGCCACCAACGAAGCGTCCACCATGCGGTGGCAGTTGTTCGACCAACACCCCACCCAGACCCACTACAACGACTTGCGCCGCACCGCCGAACGCACCGGTGATTGGCCCGGCCTACGAGATAAGGCGATCGGGCGGCTGCGCGATGCCACCACTGGCCAACCCGCCTTCGCCGACCACCTCATCGGCGTACTCCTCGACGAGGGCGAACTCGACGATGCGTGGCAAACGGCAGTCGACCACACCAACGGCCTACCTGAGTCACGCTGGAACCAGCTCATCAACCTACGTCAACCCACCCACCCACGGGACGTGATCGAGCCCTGGCAACAGCTCATCCAGCAGCGACTGGACGCCAGCACCGACAAGTACCGGTACAGCAAAACCATCAAGATGCTCCGGCAACTCCGCGATGCCTACCGAGCCACAGGTGACACGCCCAGCTTCGGAACATACCTCGACCGTCTACGAGACCGTCACAAACGCAAGACGTCATTCATCGCCAAACTCGACCGCGCCAACCTATGACGCCTCGATATGCCGTACCGCCTTAGCAACTCGCCGCTGGTCTCCATCGTCAGCATTCCAGCGAGATCGCCCCCGAAGCGCCATGACTGAGATGTGACCGCACGTGCACAACCTAGCGGCAGACACCGCTGGAAACGTCCTCAATTCGGCATGACAGTGCGCGCCTCGGCAGAGGACGTCGTATCCGGCTACCTACTCTGCATGAGTGTGCGCTGGTTCGCAGCTGCTGACTGCACCCTGACTTGGTGTGTTGCGATCGCTAGAATCCGTCGTTGCGACTCCATTGGCACCCGCTGACGTCTTAGATTTAGATGCTGCTCATGTGTACCGGTAGAGGATTCGCTTGCGAGATGCTGACTGGTGACTGCTCCTCTCATCCGACGGTGATAAGCGTGGCAGTCGACTATGTGAATGATCTTTTACATCGGGCAGCGAGGATGACACGGCGACCATCAAACAGGTCCCACATCTACCGGGAACTCATCCCACCACACCCGACAACTCGTTAGTGCCTGCCGTGGCGTGGTGACGAATCGGACGGCACCGGCGTCGCTGTTAACGCTGCCAGCGGTGGGTCGAGGGCTGATCCTCAGTTCAGTGCTTGCAATAAGGCTGCAACGTAGCCCGGCGCGAGTGCCCGGATCGTTCGTTCGTCGAGACCACCGGCGAGCGCTGCGACGGCCATCTCGGTGCCAATTGTTGCTCGGGCGCCGAACAGGTCGTCGAGATAGCCCAGGCCGGTCTGGACAACCTCACTCGTCCGGTCGTCGACGAGCAGCTTGTGGAAGCGCTTGGCGACTTCGAGTGGGCCCTCGTCAATCATCATCAGACGGACGACGTCGCCGGCGTCCTTGTCGGTGAGTCTGGACTTGCCTGGTTTCTCGACCCGATCACGGATCTTGTACGCCTTCGCGACCAGCAACGCTGCTGGACCCGCGACGCTGGCCATGATCACACGCGTATCAACACCAGGTTCGAGGCTTGTCACAGCCATCATGTCGTTGTCGACCACGGCGGCCTCAAGGCCGGGTACTCGGCGGGCGGACATTTTGTCGTGCGGAGGGATCTGCACACTCCGGCGCCCACCCTCGGACAGACCCTCGGGTACGAGAAGATCGACTGGGATCTTGACCACATGGTCCCCGACGCGTTCCTCGCGTGACCAGGAGCCGGCAAGGTCGGCGCTGGCGCGGACAAACCCCGCGTTGGTCATCGCCTGCTGCAGCCGGGGCTCGTCGACCAGGTGCTGGGGATCAAGGCCGAGGTCCGCATCGCTCGTGTATGCCGCCACCGACAGGTCAAGGTCAACGCTGCGCAAGTAGATCGCCTGCGCTCCGACGATCGTGATCGCATTGTCTTGATCGTGAAGCGCCACGAGAGCGTCGAGCAGCACCCGACGCGCAACAACGTAGAGGGCCTGGCCGTCTCCCATGCCCTGAGGAATCTTCGACACAGTTCCGTCCTGGGGTGATCGGACGGCCTTTGGCAGGCCGATCGCGCTCTGCGTTGGCTGATCAGGGTAGAGCAAGATCGTGATCTCGAAGCGGGCTCGGCCCGCGCCACTCATCCTCGTGGTTGGTCATCCACTCGAGGAGCGCTTCCCCTTCGGCGGGTAGTCGCCCGGGTCCGCTCAGGCAGTCCAGGACGAGTTGGCTGAGCCCGACGATGGGAACGTCATCTACGCGCTCGGGATGTGGTCGGTCCATTGCCCCCTCACTCATGGGCTGCAGCAGCAAGACCTCGACGCTTGTCTGATCGACTCGCAGCAGCCCGAGATCGTGTGCGACCTCGTCCACCACGCGGGGGCCCGGCGGGACGTAGAGCATCAGTGCGCCTCCCACCGTCATCGGCGCGAAACCCTGCGCGGCGAAGGATCCTGTGGCGAGGACCTGGTGACGGATCTCGTTGTTTCGGAGAGCGCTGAGCGTCCGATCAAGTCCGATCCTCGTGATCGCTGGCCAGACATGGTTGGCCTTCATGAGCTGATATGTCTTGGCTCGAGATCGCAGCAGTGCCTGCCAGTCGATCTTGGTGATCACGTGCTTGCTGCGACGGATCAGCGCCTCCTCGGCGAGCAACTCGAGAAGCCGTGAGAGGTAGCTCTCGCTGATCCCTGTCACTTTGGCCAGCTCAGCTGCACGCCGAGGCTCGCGAAAGTCGACGAGCTCGCGGACGAGCCGACCGGCTCGTGGCCCCGACAGTCCCCGCCGCCCGCGGCTCGGAGGCCTGGGATCGCGCTGATCGCCGTCGGTCCTAATCCGCACCACTGGATCGTCGATGCTGATCGAGACATTGCCGGTCAGATCGAGGTAGCCGAGACCTTGCTCCTCGAGCACCCTACGAGTTTGTGGGCTCAACCATGGCGAGATCACGAGCACTACGGCACCACCACCTCGCCGTTGGCGAGCGAGCTCGAGCCGCGGACCGACTGCTCTGGCCGCGTCCGACGGGGTCAGGTTCGACTTCGCCTCGACGATCATCACGACCTGCTGACCGCCGGGTCGTCCTACTCGCAAGAGTGCATCGATCCCGCGATCAACCGGTTCTGTCTCATCCTGCTGTAGCCCGAGTCGCCAACCGTCACCGAGCAGGTCCATCAGCTGCGTGATCCCCCGCTCCAGCAGGTCACGCTCGCTCAGCTCAGCCCCAGTCATGGCATCATCCTAAGCGCCGGAACTTGCCAGATATTGTGGGTTGTCCAGTCTAGACAAGATGAGGCTGTAGGCAAGCAGTTAGCGGAACCAGTGGTGCCACCAGACGCACTCGCTGATGATCACCACCGGGTATCGACGGCCCTGGTACGGCGAACGACACGGCGACCGTCAAACGGCCACTTCCCGAAGTTCGACCGAGAGCCGATCCCCCTCACACGTCATTGCCGTTCGGGGCTACCTGTCAAGAGTGGTGGAGTGCCAGGCGACTGCGATGCGCCGTTACCGCGTCGTCGGACAACGCGCTCCTGCGTCCGTCATCAGCGGAGGAGAGCATTCCTTCTGCGCGGCACAGCATAAAATGATCTTGTTGCAGTCACAATCCGTGCGTCAGCTCTGACTCTGGTGGCCCACGGTTCGAGTCTCGCACCATCGGGCGCACCACGAACGGGCAGCTCAGGGCCACTTTATGGCTGCGGCTTGGTGCCCCCGGCAGGATTCGAACCTGCGACACACGGTTTAGGAAAGTCTCTGACAGTGCTGACAGGGGCTTCTAGCAGCCATTATAGGTGGCTGCTGTTCGCACCATGTCGCACTGTTGGCTCCGCTGCACGGTGCTTCGCACCACGACCCGCACCATGAGCTCATGGCGATTGCCCTGGCAGGCCGGTGAGGAGCGGGCAGGGTGGTTGGCCGACGGGTGTCGTTATTTTAGGCGGCGCCGAAGGTCACGGCGGGCAGGTCGGTGGTGTCTGCTACTTCCAGACGCAGCTGCACGCCAAGCGCGTCAGCGAGGCGCTCGAGTGTCGCAAAGGTTGGTGAAGTGCCTCCCGTTTCCAGCCGAGCGATGGCTGAGGCGGTGGTGCCCATGCGCGTGGCGAGTTCTTTCTGCGTGAGACCAGCGGCCTTACGGAGCCTGTGGGTGAGTACGCCGAATTCGTAGGAACGGCGGGTTTTCTCATAGGCGTCACGGAACTCGCCAGCGTCGGTGTCGTCCCGTGCGGCGTAGATTTCTTCTATGTCTCGTCGACTGTTCATCTATCGAACTCCTGTTGTGCTTGTTTGAGAATATTGTGGGCTCGCTCGACTTCGCGGCGTTCGTTCTGGCGCTGTTTGCGGAACGTTGTGAGTAGCACGATCCGTCGGTCAGGTGTTATCCAGAACGTGATGCGTCGCTGCTCATCACGAAGATGAAACCGCAATTCACGTAGACCGTTCCCGAGGCTGCGCGCGTATGGCATGGCCAAGGTGCTGCCGTGTTCGGTGAGCAATTGCAGGTAGAAGCGTGTACGGGCGGCGTCGTGCGTGGACAACTTCATCAGCCAGGTGTCGACCTCGTCCTCGGCCTCGATCCTCCACGTTGAACCCACCCCAGCATGATAGCAAGTCTGCTAACTTCATGTGAGCGCATCAGGATCCCGCGGTGGCTGGGATCCCGGGTAGTGGTCCGGTGTGTCACAACTGAGGCAGGCCCGCACGCAGCATGGCGGCGCCCGCCGGCCAGCGGAGGTGCGAGCCTACCTGGATGACTTCGCCGAAGTCATCCAGCACGTCATCTTCGCCGAAGCCGTGGGTATGCCGCCGGCCGGGAATGGAGGGCAGGCAAGCCAACCTGCTGAGGCAGGGGCCGCAGGCATGCCTTCGAGAGCGCAGCTGGGTGGGGTGTCGTCGGGCCACGTCTGTATGGTCGCGGCCTGCGACAGTTCGAGGGGTGAGCAACGGTCTCAACTCGCACCACGACTGCTGCCATGGATGGATGAACGACCGTCCCCCACCCATGTTTACGCAGGCCAAGGCCTGGTGCCCCCGGCAGGATTCGAACCTGCGACACACGGTTTAGGAATGGTTGGTCGGTAGCCGGTTCCGTGTAGTGTTTGACCTGCTGTTTCGCCTGGTTCGTCGGTGGCCGAACTCCTGCTCATTTCGCATCCGCTTCGCGTTGCGCACCGCTGGCATCTTCCCGGGTCGTCCGCTGCGGGTCGTGTTCTACTCGGCGAACGCATCCTCAGCCACCTTGTTGATCTTCAATCGGTCGCCCTCGATGCACTTTGCGTAGACCTTGAGGAGGACGTCCACGGAGTGGCCGGCCCGTTGGGCGACCTCGGGTGCTGGGATACCTCGGTTCAGCCACAGCGAGACCGCCGCGTGACGCAGGTCGTATGGTCGTCCCGCAAGAGGTGAGGTCACCTGGGCGGGTGTGAGCGCGTACGTCCGTGCTTGCGTCCACACTCGGTAGTACGTGGACGATCCGACCACTCCACCGTTGGGGGAGCGGAACAGCCGACCATCCGGCCCTGTGCCGTAGGTGTCCAGGTGATGGCGCAGGATGTCCACCAGTGCTGGGGGAATCGGCACGATGCGCACGTCTTTGACGCCCCGGTGTTTCAGGCCCCGCCGGTCGTGTACTTCTCCGGAGTCCGTCCACCGTTTCCCCGCCGCTGGCCGGGACTCACCGAGCGCCAGCTCTCCCCAGTCTTGCGTGGGTAGCGTGCAGTCCTGCTTCCGAAGCGCCAATCCTTCGGCCGGTCGCGCCGCAGCGTAGTAGCCCACCGCGAAAAAGGCGGCTAGGTGCGCGCCTCGGTCTTGGTTGCGTTGGCCGACGTAAGTTACTGCCGTCAACAACCTCCTGACCTGCGCGGGGTTGGCCACCACGCGTGGATCAACTCCATCGACAATCTTGGGAACGGCCCTCTTGACCTTGGTCATCGGATTGTCCGGCAGCAGTTCCCGCTCGACTGCGTAGGACAGCATGTTGAAGAGGACCGCCCGCTTGCGCCGGTACACTGTGGCCGCTGCGCTCTTGCCATCCAGCTTCGTCGCCAGGGCTTCCAATATGTCCCGCATCGCTACCATGTCTGTCAGGTCGTACATCGGACGCGAGTGCCGAACGATCCAGGCAACGACCTCTCGATCTTCCGGCGACAAGTCATTGTCTCGCATCGTCGGTGGCAGCAGCGTGGACGTCAGCACGCGGCGAAGGTCGGTCGCTTCCGGCCGGCCGCCAGCGTCGCGAACGAACGCGGTGCCGGCTGTAGCCAGTGCGTCTACGGTGCTGGTACGCGTCTTGGCCGCCGCATCCGGCCATTTCATATCCATGTAGGACTGGGCGAACTTGATGAAGGACAGCGAGTTTCGCCGTTTCACTTCTGCCACGGGCAAACCGGACTCGACATCGAAAGGTTCGCCGTCGCGCGCTGCTTGCATCAGCTCCGCTCGCCGGCTGTTCGCGAGTGCCTTGGTGGAGTACCACTCCGAGTGTGGCTTGTGTTCCGTCACCCATCGGACGCCGTAGGGACGACCCTTCTTTTTCTTCTTGTCTTTTGACTTCGCCCAGTCCGCGATCTCCCAGAACCTGACCTTGAACGTTGTGGTCATGCCGCCGCTCCTTGTAGTCTGTTGAGCCATTCGGTGAAGTCGGCTACCGCGCATCGCAGTTCCCCGTTGGGGAGGGAGAAGCAGCGGGGTCCTTTCCCGGTCTGGCGCCACTTGTAGAAGGTGTCGCGTGACACGGACCCGCCCAGCGCCGCCAGGATCTCCGGAACGGTCATCAGCTGGGCCAGCTCCCGAACCTTCTCCGGTGACTTGCTGCTCATGTGTTCGCCTTCCCCGGGTGGTTACGCTGCTTGTGGAGTTGCCGAAACAGTGGCGACGTCAGATGGTGGGCCGGGTGCGACGACATCCCGCAGGTGTGCCAGCAGCTCAGGCCGAATCACTGCCGGCACCGTGATAATCCGCGCGCCCAGCTCCCATCAGGCGCCACGTCGCACCGGTGTAGTGCGGTGACCTCACCCCATCCTGTCTCAGGCGGCTTGATCGCGGGTTGCCGAACGGTTTTGGTCGGATGGTGGCTGGCCGGTGGCGTGTTGGGCGGCGGTGTAGTCGGCTTTCCATCGTTGTCGCTCCGCGATGGCGTGCAGGAGTAGGACGGGTCGGGGTGGTACGTCGGGGTCGGTGGGGGCGGGGCGTTCCCACAGATACGGCCCGTCTTCTGGACCGTGGGCGGGGTGGATGCCGGCGGCATGGAGGAGTTGCCGAACGAATTCGCCGCGCTCGGCGCGGTGGTCGTCGAGGGTTTTGTTGGACCATTTCCGAGAGACGAGGACTCGGCGGCCGGCGATGCCGAGGTGTTCGGGTTTGTGGGCTTTGCCCTTGCAGCGCCCGGGTGTCATGGAGTGTCGGGCGCCGTGGGGTTGGATGCCGTAGAGCAGCCAGACCGGGCACCGGGGTGAGCACGGGGTGACCTGCAGCTCGGCGTGCAGCCGGTGAGCGTGCTCGCGGTGGGCGTCACTGGTGTGCTCGTCGAGCCCGGCGGCTTGGCCGACGCTTTTGGTCAGGTATTTGGTGAGGTAGCCGATGTGGCGTCCGGCTTCTTCGGTGCCGCCGAGAATGCCTTTGACGTGCACCTGTTCCCCGAACCGGACGACGTGCGCGGGTTCGGCCAGCTCCTCACAGGCTTGCTCCCAGGTTGGTAGTGGTTGGCCGGTGTCGGGGTCGGTGAAGGTTTTGGCCCGGGTGTCCCACACTGGTAACCGCCCCTCGGTGTAGACGAGTCGGTCATGCGCTGGCCACCACACCTGGTGATACGTCGCCGCCGTGATGGCCCGCAGCTCGGCCCGGGGGATCGCACCCCGGATCGCGGCGTGGAAGTGCGGGGCGCCGCGTTGTTGGGGTTCGACGGTGCCGAAGTACTGCACCTCCCAGCCGACACAGCGCCGGGTGTTCTGCCAGAACCGATCCAGCAACGCCGGGAAATGGATCGCGTCCCGGGCGGCGCGCCGATAGTCGTAGCGATCCGGGTCGATCGCGGCGCCGTGAGTATCGACTCGGCCGTAAGAATCCAGGGTCAGCGTCAAGAAGGTGGAGGGTCGGTAGCGCCCGGCGAACACCCGTCCCAGGGTGCGGTGTTCGACGGGTCGCCGGGGTAGGTCCGGGGCGTCTTGGCGGCGGCGGGTCGATCGCTTGACCGGCTTGGGTGGTGGGTCCAGCGGGGTGAGCCGGCCGCGCACGCCCAGTAACCGGAGTTCGGCGTCCAGTTCGGTCACGGACTCGGCGATCTGCTCACACGAGTCCTCGTCACCTTTCTCTCGGCATTCGGCGTAGGCGGTGGCGAGATCGGCCCGGGTGGCCATCAGCGTGGTGTGGTCTTCGGTGGGCGTGGCCCGGTCGGTGACCGGTTCCGCTTCCAGGTGCCAGCCCTCGCGGCACTGGACCATCCGCAACCGACGTGCCTTCTCCGCGCACGGGCGGCACTGGTCTTCCCGGGTGGATCCGCAGGGGACGGGGATGACTTCGACGCGGCCGGTGGTGGTGTCGATCCGGCGCATCGCCAGCGGTCGGGTGCAGACGCCGTGCTGTTCGGCCAGGGCTTGGGCGACGTCGGTGCTCAGCGGGAGCGCGGCTCGCTGTGCCCGGGTCATCCGGGTGGCGTCCAGGCTGATGGGTTGGGTGGTGCTCATCAGTGAGTGACCTCCGTATCGGTGGCCAGGTGGCGCAGTGCCGCCAAGGGGATGGTGGCGGCGGCATTGGGTGCGAGATCGGCGCCGAGCCCGTGCTGGATGTACGGCACGGCGCCATAGATCCGGAGGGACACCCTGTCGGGTAGGTGCCCGGTGACTGAGAGGTGCACGGAGTCGCCGGTGGGTACTCGCCAGGCTTCAGCGGTGATCCCGGTGAGGGTGTCCGCCCAGGCCAGCAACCCAGCGGCGGTCTCACGTGACGCGCGGCAGGCGATCTGCACGCTGACGCTCGGCCCGCCTGAGAACGTCGTGACGTTCACCGCACACGGTGCTGGTAGATCACAGTTGCTCAGGTGAGCCCGGAGGGCGTCGAGCAGGTCGATCACGGTGGTGGTGAGCACGCGGTTTCTCCTCGGGTGAGCGGTGGCGGGGTCGGTGATGGGGGTGGTGGTCATGCCGCGCTTGCCGGGGAAAGGGGCAGCACTGCGGTGCCCTGGGTCAGCGGACTGGTGACGAACGCTTCGAGCTGTTTGATCGTCTGGTCGGGTACCCAGCCGGCTCGGATGCGCAGGGGTTCGCGGATGCCTTCACCGAACACGTACCCGACACCGGCTTCACCACCGCCAATGCGGTTGGCCCACGCCCCCCGTTCGTAGGCTTGATCTCCGAGGACCATGCCGACGTGGGATTTGGCGGTGACCCGCAGGCAAATCCGGCGGGGGAACAAATCCCGGACGGGCACGGTGTCTTTGGTGGGTTCCTGGACATAGCCGCGTACGGTGAATCCCAACGCCCGACCTTGGGTGGTGAGTAACGCGACGCGTTCGGTGATGGCGTCGCGGGTTTTGCGGTCGGTGTATTTGGTCAGCGCCCCGATCTCGTCGAATTCCAGCAGCTCCAACGGGTGCTTACGGCTGATCGGCACGGTGCGGACCCGGCCAGCGAACTCCGCTTTCCGGGCCTGCATCTCGTTGAGCAGCTCATCGAGCACGGTCAGTGCTTCCCCACCGGTGACCGCGTAGCGGTGGAAGATGCCCCGCCCATAGGCCAATTCCATGCCCTTGGGATCGATCCCCGACACCCGCACTAGCCCGTCGCGGATGGCGGGGGCGATGGAGACCAGTGGGCACCACATCACTGAGTTCTTGCCCGCCCCGGTGGCCCCAGCAGTCAGGGTGTGGCTGGCTGAGCCCGTCAAGGGCAGGTGCCAGTCCTGGCCGTATTCGGTGCGACCAGCCCAGACCCGGTGTAAATCCACCGCTCCACCCCCCAGGGTGACCATGGTGCTCAGATCGGGGCAGGCCACTGCTCCGGTGAGCAGGTTGCGGCGCTGGAAGTCGATCGAGACCACATTCGCGGTCAGCTCCCGGATCTGGCAGCGGGCCACCCCCCGCGCGCAGGCCAACGCGCGGGTCGCCACGTCGAAGTCTTCCGGTTTCTGTCCCGGTACGAGGCGGACCCGGACTTCATCCCAGGAGGCACCGGAGCGCACTCCCAGGACCTTGGGCACCCGAATGTTCGGCTGGTGCTGGTCACGGTGGGTCCTGTTGCGCCCTACCAGGGTGACCGTCACCAGGACGGGGGTCGTGACGTCGGTGACGCTCAGACCGCAGGCGTGCAGCCACCCGGGCAGCCGGGGGGCGTAGATCGTCCAGCGTTGCCACCACGCCCGCAGCCACCGCCCCACCCAGGTGTCGAAGGACCAGACATCGATCCACCGCCACAGCGCGAGCGCCAGGGTGGTCACGGTGAGGGTGAGGACCAGGGATGGCCAGCCCCACCCGTGCCACCACGCGGCCAGGGTGAGGACGGTCAGGCTGGTTCGCCAGCGGGTCACGGTCTGGGTGAGCAGCCACACCAGGGCTTTGATCAGCCACCACAGTGCGATGAACACCACCGCTA
>JBATXM010000226.1:0-20042 GCA_049673305.1 Pseudonocardiaceae bacterium
CTACCTCAACCACGTGGCCACCGAACTCAACAACCGGCCCCGCCGTATCCTCGGCTACCGAACCCCAGCAGAAGTCTTCGCCGACCTCCTGGCCAGCTCGATTGCTTCCACCGGTTGATACCGCCGACTGCAACGGCGGCGCGGCCACCCCATCTTGTTGAATCAACAACTGAGGGCGGGTCAGAAGGGGTTGTTGAAACCTGGGCGGGAGGAGTCGTCGATCTCCACGGGGGGGACGTTGGCGGCGGTGGTGTTGTCTTTCGCGGTGCAGCCGGTGGAGCCGGTGGTGATCAGTATCCCGCGCTTGAGGCTCGGGCCGAGCAGCGTGTTCTTGCGCACGTCGGCGCGGGGCCAGTGGCGCAGGATCACCGCCTGGTCGCCATTGGTCGTGCAGGTATTTCCGATGAAGGTGATGGACGGGGAACCAGCCGGGGCCGCACCGTTTCCGCTCTCGTCACCGGTGGCGATCAGGCAGTTCTCCGCGACGTTGCGGCAGTTGTTGCCCACGATCTCGACATCGAAAGTGGGTGGGTGGCCGCTGTCGAATGTCTGGAAACAGTCAGGGTGGGCGAATCCGTTGGCGGGGATGTCCCGGATGATGTTACTGAGGATCCGGTGACCGTTGCCGAAGAAGCGGATGCCATCGGCGTCGCTATCGTCAACCGGCACTGTCGCGATAACCAGGTTCTCCCGGACGGTGACCCGCTGCCCGCTGATGGAGATGCCGGTCGTCGCGGCGTGCGCCACGGTGTTGGACTCGATGGTGGAGTCGATACACGACGCGCAGACGATCCCGCCCCGCTGAGTGTCCCGAACGGTGTTCTTCTGCGCAACGATGCCGGTGCCTTCCAGCAGCAATTCGCCACCACCGGTAATCGTGAAGCCCTGGACGACGACGTGATCGGCAAGAATGTGGAGTTGGTGAATGGTGGTGCGTCCATCAGAGACGAGACTGATCGGCGCGTCGGCGGTGCCGGACCTGCTCATGGTCAGGTCCACATCAGCGAGGTCAACACCGAGAAAACACAACATGTCTCCGGGAACGGCGGTGGTGATCGCGGCGCGAGCGTCTTCGAGACCGCGGATCGTGTGGGTGCAGGACGAGGCCGGGCCAGCGGAGGCGACACCAGCGGCCAGCAACCCCCAACCAGACAAGCCCAGACCGAGCACCAGGGCAGAGCACACCGACATCGTGCGGGCGACCCTGCTCGCCGGCACGATGGGTGGATCCCCAACGGAGATGCGCATCGCGACGAGGGTAACGCTGCGTCGAGCTGACTTACGCTGCGCGACGTAAGGACACGCGGGCTGGGGAGACAACGGGGGACACGACGGGGAGGATGCAGTGATGGCCGAACTCCCCAGGATGTGCGCAGGGGCGTGTGCCGGGGTTGACGTTGGGGGCACGTTCACCGATGTCGTGGTGCATGCCGCCGGTCATCGGCCCCGGGCGGTGAAGGTGCCGACCACCCCGGGCAACCAGGCGGTGGGTGTGCAGCGAGGTGTCGGGCACGCGTGGCCCGACGCGGCGTTGCGGTTGCTGCCGCACGGCACCACCACGGCCACCAACGCGGTACTGGAACGCACGCTGGCGCAGACCGTATTGGTGACCACCGACGGGTTCGCCGATGTGTTGCAGATCGCCCGGCAGGACCGGCCCGCGCTCTATGACCTGACCGTCACCCGCCCCGAGCCACTAGTGCCGCGCGAGCGGGTGGTAACCGTCATCGAGCGGACCAGCCCCCAAGGCAAGGCGATCATCGCGCTGACCAGCGAGGAGATCGACCGGGTGGTGCGCCAGGTGCGGCGCCTGGAGCCGGAGTCGATAGCGGTGAGCTTGCTGTTCAGCTACGCGAGCGACGAGCACGAGCGGCGCCTGACCGACGCGTTGAGCGGGCTCGGCGTGCCGATCACCCGATCCAGCGCGCTGTTACCGGAGTTCCGCGAGTTCGAGCGGGCCTCGACGTGCGTGCTCAACGCCGCCGTCGCCCCGGTGATGCGCCGCTACCTGTCCAACCTGACGGCCCGGCTGCCCGGTCCGACGATCACCGTGATGACCTCCGGTGGTGGCACCGCAGGCGTCGATTTCGTGGCCGCCGCACCGGTGCACACGTTGCTGTCCGGGCCCGCCGCCGGTGTCATCGCGGCGGGTGCCGTGGCGCGCTGCGCCGGCTTTACGGATGCGGTCGCGTTCGACATGGGCGGCACGTCCACCGACGTGTGCCTGATCCGCAATGGCCAGCCGGAGGTCTCGACGTCCGCGCAGATCGCTGGGTTGCCGTTTCGCACCCCGGCGGTCGGGATCCACACGGTGGGCGCCGGTGGCGGGTCGATCGCCTGGGTCGATGCCGGCGGTGCGCTGCGCGTCGGCCCTCGGTCGGCGGGTGCCCACCCCGGCCCGGCCTGCTACGGGTTGGGGGGCACCGAGCCGACGGTTACCGACGCACACTGCGTGCTGGGCCATCTCGATCCGGATCGAGAGCTCGGTGGAGGCTTGCGGCTGGACCTCGACGCGGCCACGCGCGCCGTCGGTGAGCTACCTGGTGGGGCGCCCGGGATCCTCGCGGTGGTACGGGCCACGATGGCGCGTGCCCTGCGCAAGGTCAGCACCGAGCGCGGCATCGACCCGGCGGGGTTGGCGCTGGTCGCCTACGGTGGCGCCGGCCCGCTGCACGCCACTGCCCTGGCCCGTGAGCTGGGCTGCCGCGCGGTGGTGGTGCCGCCGGCACCGGGAGTGCTCAGCGCGCTGGGCCTGCTGCTCGCACCGGCCCGCTATGAAGCGTCCCGGACGGTGATGGCACCGGCTGAGGACGACCTCACCGACGCCTGGCAGGCGCTGGAGGCCCAAGCCCGCGCGGAGCTGGCGCGCCAAGGCGTCACGGGCGAGATCACGCTGTCCCGCCTCGCCGACGCCCGCTACGCCGGGCAGTCCCACGAGCTGCGGCTCGCCGCCGACGCCGGAGAAGATCTGGCGCAGCTGCTGCACCACGCGCACCGGCAGGCCTACGGGTACGCGATGCCCGATGAGCGGGTGCTGGTCGTCACACTGCGGGTGGTGGCTCGGGGTGAGCCGGTCCTGTCGCAGCCACCGGTTGACTGGGACCAGGGCGAACCGGCGCCGGAGCGCTCCCGCGAGATCGCCGGTGTGGGCGCGGCGCGGGTGGTCTCCCGCGCGAGGCTGGCCGTCGGGGACGAGGTGAGCGGCCCCGCGTTGATCGAGCAGCCGGACACCACCACGCTGCTCGCTCCCGGCGAGGTCGCCGTGGTGGACGACGCCGGCAACCTGGTGGTGCACCTGCATGGCTGAAATACTTTCTCGTGCCGCTATGTGGCGGTGAGGTTGCGCTGTGCGCCGGCCTCAATGACGGTCACGCAGGCAGTGAACGCCTCACCCGGCTGCTCCCACGGGTCGGGGACGTCCCGGTCACCGAGGTAAAGCAGCAGCTTCGGCGCGCTTGTCTCGTCGGCGAGCTCGCGCAGGGCGACCAGGACGGCGGTGTCCATGGCGAGCACCACGTCGGCCCAGGCCAGGAGTTCCGGACTGACCTGGACCCCGCAGTGCTGACTAAGGTCGTAGCCGCACCGGGCGGCGACGTCGACCATGACGGGGTGCGCGGGCTTGCCGACGTGCCAGTCGCGCAGGCCGGCGGAACGGACCTCCACCGCACTGCCGCCGTGCTTGGCCAGCACCGCAGCGGCGAGCGGAGCCCGGCAGTGGTTGCCCTTGCAGACCGTCAGCATCCGCCGGGGCCTTGCGCCCTCGGGGGTCTCGGGCACGGAATCACACCTTCTCGATCTCGATCGCCAAGACACCGAGAGACTCCTTCTCCGGGGGAAAGATCTCGCGGACCGCCTGGAGCTGCTCGGCGCGGCCGACGGTGGGGTTGATCGCTTCGGCTCGCTCGTGGTCGAACATCTCGTCAAAGGAGTTGTAGCGGGTGACGCGCTTGACGCGGGTGAGGGTGTTCTCGTTGCGGCAGGTGAAGCGGATCTGGTCGCCGGCCTTGATGCGGAGCATGGAGGTGTAGGCGACGCGGACCTCGATCGTTTTGGTGCCGTTGGCGATCAGGTCGTAGTACCGCTTGTAGATCGGCATGTCGCGGGCTCGGGTGGTGGTGACGAGGTTGGCGGGGCGGGAGGCCATGAGTCGTCCTAGCTCTTGCGCGGTGAAGGAGCGGAAGAAGTGCTTGGAGTCGGTCAGCAGGTGGCCGACCAGCCACAGGAGGGCGTCCACATACTGGTCGGTGGTGCCGGGCCAGTCGGTGGTGGTGAGCATCCAGGGCTCGACGCCGGGGAAGTCACCGGCCGTGCCGGCGGCGCGGATGAGGGACTTGGAGAGTTTGCCGCCGGTGGCGGAGAGCACCTGTGGGGTAAAGATCCGCACCGGCATGGCGCGGGCCGGGGTGCCCAGCGCTGCGAGGGCCCCGTCGACGAGCTGGCAACCGAACGCCCAGTCCCCACCCTTGAGCATCACGTGCAAGGTGGCGGTGTCGCGGGTGAAAGAGCGTTCCTTGACGACGTTGCGGTACAGGGTCGACAGGTCGAGGTAGCCGCCGTTGACGGGGTCGATCCACAGTTCGTAGTCGCCATGGTCGTGGCAGACCGCGGTGAACACCGCGCCAGCGTCGTCCAGGCGGGCCAGGCGGGTGCGCTCGGCGCGCTTTTCCGCCCAGCCGCACTCGGGGCAGGGCAAGCGGGTGTGGACGACGCCGGTGGATGGGTTCAGCCACCACTTGAGGTCGTCCAGCGCCTCCAACGTGCGCAGGAACTCGGCCCGGAAGGCGGAGCCGGCCTGCTGGTCGCTGTAGGTCTCGGTGGCGTACTCCACGTCGGTGGCGTCCGACAGGGAGTCGAAGAAGGGCCGGTAGTAGCCCTCCACTAGGTCCGCGATGCCGTCCTTGCCGAGCGCGTGGAAGTACGTCTGCTGGTAGGCGTGGTGGGTCTCGGGGTCGAGGGTGATGTCGTAGGGGGCGTTGTCCAGCGCCGAGAAGCGCACCGCAGTGTCGGTGCGGAAGGTGCGGCGGGCCTGCTGGGCGAGGAGGAATGCGGACGACTGGACGAGGTTGGTGCCAAGGTGCGGTGCGCCGTTGATCTGCGTGCCGACGACGAACTCGATCCGCTGCGGGCGCATCGCCTGGACGCGGGGGCGAATCATGTCGATGGTACGCAGTAGAGCGTTCGCGAGGACGCTGTTCGGGGAGATCAAAGTCGGTGCTGCGTACTCGGGCATCGCGATGGTTCTCCTCTACATGGGCAGGCGGAGGTTGGCGCGGATGAAGTCCAAACGGTCAGTGGCGTCGCTGGCGGGCACGAACACGGGCTCGTACCCGGCGTCGAAGTAGCCCTGAACGATGAGCTCGTGGACACGGCGGATCTCGCGGTCCTTGGCGAACACGACATCGCTCTCGTCCTCGAACGTGGACAACGGGTCCAGGACGAACACGGTGTCGTAGCGGTAGACGCGGGTGGCCTCCTCCAGCTCCGGGTATGGCGAGAGGCCGAAGAACCGGTCCCAGCCGTAGCCATCAGGGATGCCCCGGTTGTAGAAGCGCAGGCCGTACTTGTGCGCGCAGTATTCGTCGACGAACGCCTGCAACACCTCGCGGGAGTAGTCGCGGCGGTCGCCGACCTCCAGGTGGCGGCCCAGGCGCTCGCGGTGGCGGCGGTAGATCTCCCGGGCGGGCTCGCCCTCGGTGGCGGGCAGACCGGCAGCAGTGATGGCCTCGAAGATGGCCTCCTTGCCCGCGCTGGGGCCGCCGGTGATGACGTAACGACGAGCCGGGCTGTCGTGTGGAGTGCTCACCAGGTCGTCTCCTCTTCTTGGGGATCGGTGCTCAGAGCGGTGTGCCACGTGATCAACAGGGCGTTGCCGCCGGTGGCAGCCTGGACGGTGAGGATGAACAGGTGGGCGCTGGTCGCCGATGAGGCGTCTGCGACCAGTGCGGTCTCGATTGGCGACAGCTTGGGGGTCCAGCCCGCGAGCTCCGCCAGGTCGTGCGGGCCGGCCGTACCGTCCGGCAGCAGTTCGCCGCCGTACGCGGCGCGGTAGCGGCGGGCCTGAGCGTGCAGCTGGCCGAAGCGCCACAGCGCCGCGTCCGAGGCCACGGGGGCCTCGCCCGCGTGGCCCATGCTGACCTGGCGTTCCACGGCGAGCAGTTCGGCGCGCAGCGCGTACACGCAGGCCCACAACCGGGTCAGGACCTCCTCGTGCTCGGCGGCCTCCCAAGCGAAGACGTCCGCAGGCAAGCGCCGACGGCGCTGTCCGGGTCGTACAGGCGGTGGACTTGCCCAGGGCTTGGCCTGTCCAGCGGCGTCGCGCTCCAACGCGTGGGCCAGGGCGGTGAAAATCTGCGGCTCCACCCGCTTGCGGAAGTGGTTGACCTCCCGCTTCAGCACCTTCGCCGCCACTTCCCGGCGGTGCGTCAGATTCGAACCCGCCTCGGCCGGTGGCAGACCGAACAGGGCCTTCGCCGAGTCCCGCAGCCTTTCCGGCTCCAGCCGCGTCAGCACCCGCCGCAGGACCCAGCCCAGCGCCTCCATCCGGGCAGCTGGGCTCGTGTCGTCTGCGACCCGCGCGCTCACGCTCGCCAACCTGGTCAGCCGTGGCCAGTCACCGCCCAGTTCCAGCGGCAGCCCCTTGCGGGCCAGCCCCCGCAGTTCCTCAGCCAGACCGGACGACTCGCGCCCTGCCACAAGATCGGATCTATACTCGACAGCGGTCATCATGATCAGTGCCCACCCCCTTCCTCGACGTGCGGAAACCCAGTGAAGCACCGATGCTCAGTTTTTGCCCAATAACATGACCAGAAAATACCCAAAAGAATGCCCGAAGCCTAAACTAGACCGCTACCTCAATCTCGAGGCCGGGGCCTGCGGCGACGACGATCCCGAACGGCCCAAACTGGGCACAATCGCCCAGCGGCGAGCAACTGGCTGGATCGGGTGCTGGTTGTCACGCTGCGGGTGGTGGCCCGGGGTGACCCGATCCGGTTGCAACCATCCCGCGACTGGGACCAGGGGGAACCTGCACCGGAACGGGTTCGCGAAATCAGTGACGCAAACGTGGCTCGGGTGCTCTCCCGCGCGGGGCTGGCGACCGGAGACGAGGTCCGCGGCCCGACGTTGATCGAGCAGCCGGATACCACCACGCTGCTCGCTGCCGGCGAGGTCGCCATGGTCGACGACGCCGGCAACCTGGTGGTGTCGCCAGCCCCGCTATCTGGGACAACGGCATCCACTCCACATGGCCCACTTCCTCGGTATCGGTCGGCTCCCCGATCCGCTCAGCTCCCCGCCACAAAAACACGTCGACCGGCGCGGTGACCTGCCTCGGCATCGGCTCGAAACTCATCAGGTTCACTGCCCTGACCTTCCGGGCGTCGTGGCGACAGGTGACAGCATCGACGAGTGTTCGGTCGAGATGCGCGACGCGATAGCCTTCCACATTGAGGGTCTACACGAGGCTGAACTGCCTGTTCCTCCGCCGACAAGTCCGGGGCGAACGGTCGAGGTAGCCGCCTGACCAACCCCTGTGGGAGCTGGGCAGGCACAGCCGTCGTTGCAAGGTCGAAGGAGGTCGTCATCCTTAGCAGCAAGACCGAGGGCATCAAGGTCCGAGTCAGCGAACGGGACCAGGAAGTGCTGGTCCCGCTGGCGGCCGAGCCCGACGTGTGAGCGCGCATGGCTGAGCTGTCCGCAGTGGAGCTGGAGGTGTTCCGGCACGCGCTCGCCGGGGTCGCCGAGGAGATGGGCGTCGCGCTGCGGCGGGCGGCGTACTCCTCCAACATCAAGGAACGTGCCGACTGCTCGGCGGCGGTGTTCGACCCGGACGGGCAGATGGTCGCCCAAGCCGAGCACATCCCGGTGCACCTGGGCGCTATGCCGGCCAGCGTCCGCGCGGTGCTCGACACCTACGGCGCACTGCGGCCCGGCCAGCAGGTGTGCGTCAACGACCCGTACCTGGGCGGAACCCACCTGCCGGACCTCACGATCGTCGCCGCCGTCGGCCCCGCAGAAGGCTCCAGCGAAGTACTTGGCTATGTGGCCAACCGCGCCCACCACGCCGACGTCGGTGGCGCGGCGCCGGGGTCCATGCCGGCGACCGCCACCGACATCGCAATGGAGGGGCTGCGCATTCCGCCCATTCTCATCGCCGACGCCGACGGGGAACGCGACGACCTGGTACGGCTGATCGCCGCGAACTCGCGCACGCCCGGTGAGCGCCGGGGTGACCTCAGAGCGCAGTTCGCAGCCAACCACGTCGGGGCCCGGCGGTTACGGGAATTGGCCGCCCGGATGGGGTCGCCGCGGTTGCACCAGGCCATGGCGGCCGTCTGCGACTACTCCGACCGGCGGGTCCGGGCGGCCGTGCGGCAGATCCCGGACGGGTGCTACCACCACCGTGACGTCCTGGAGGTCGGTTCCGGGGTCGTGGCAATCCACGCCGCAGTCACCATCGCGGGCGACGAGGTGACGATCGACTTCGCCGGCACCGACCCCCAGATTCCGGTGAACCTCAACGCAGTGCTCGCGGTGACCCAGTCCTGCGCGATGTTCGTGTTCCGGATGCTGACCGACCCGGACGCGCCACCCAACGCCGGCTGCTACCGATCACTGCAGGTCCGCGCCCCGGAAGGCTCCATCGTGAATGCGAGGTTCCCGGCGCCGACAGCCGCCGCCAACGTCGAGACCAGCCAGCGGATCGTCGACGTCCTGCTCGGGTGCTTCGCCCAGGCGATTCCCGAGCGAGTCCCAGCGGCGAGCCAGGGCACGATGAACAACCTGCTGATCGGCACCGGGGGCGAGGCAGCATTCAGCTACTACGAAACGCTGGGCGGCGGCGAGGGCGGCACCCCCAGCCGCCCCGGCATGTCCGGGGTGCACACCGGGATGACCAACACCCAGAACACCCCCGCCGAGGCGCTCGAGCTGGACTACCCGCTGCGGGTGTGGCGCTACGAGCTGCGGTCCTCCTCAGGGGGCGCCGGGGCGCATCCCGGTGGCGAGGGCCTGATCCGGGAGGTCGAGGTGCTGACCGACTGCACCCTGACCGTGCAGTCCGAACGCCGCGAGCACCCACCGTGGGGGTTGCACGGCGGGCACCCGGGGGCAGTGGGCCGCAACACCCTGCGCCGGGCCGACGGGACCGAGGTGGAGCTGCCCAGCAAGGGCACCTGGCCGTTGCGCCGCGGCGACCGGATCCGCATCGAGACCCCCGGCGGCGGCGGTTGGGGAGAGGAAACTCACTAGCATGACGGGTTAAAGTGTCTGAATGGGATTGAATAGACTGCGCGGTCCTCATCGTCGGATAACGGGGAACGGTCGTGACTGAGCGGGTTGCTCGGCTTGCCCTGCGCATTGCGGCGGGCCCGGAAGCCGACGCCGCAGAGCTGGCTGAGCTGGCGGTGGACCTGCGTGAGCAGCTGCTGGAGCTGGACATCGAGCGCGCCGATCCCGCGACCGTGGGCCAGCCGCCGCCCGGTGCGCGCGCCGGTGAGATGCTCCTGGCGGGCGCGCTGACCGTCATCCTGGCCCAGTCATCGAAGCTGCTCACCGCGCTCATCGAGACAGTGCAGTCGTGGGTCTCCCAAGGTGGCGGGCGCAGCGTGAAGCTGGACATCGATGGCGACGTGTTGGAGGTCACCGGGATCACCCGGAAAGACCAGCGCGAGCTGATCCAAATCTGGATCGACCGGCACACCGACCGCCTGACGTAGCCGATGAACGGCAAGCGGGTCGCGCTACTGGTGGGCTGTTCTGATTACCAGGACCGGAAGTTCCACCCGCTGCCGGCGCCAGCCCAGGACCTCGACGCGTTGAGACCCGTGCTCACCGACCCGGCAATTGGTGATTTCACTGTAAGTACGCTGCTCAACCAGCCGTCGGCGGAGGTCCGCGAACAGATCGAGATTTTCTTTGCCAACCACAAACCTGATGATCACTTGCTGCTCTACTTCTCGTGCCACGGAGTCCTGGATCCACGAGGGCGGCTGTACTTCGTTGCTGCCGACACGAAGAAGGAGTTGCTGGACGCGACGGGGATCTCGGCGCGGTGGGTCAAGGAGCAGATGGATCACAGTCGCTCGCAGCGCATCGTGTTGCTACTCGACTGCTGCTACAGCGGTGCGTTCACCAAGGGTCTCCGGCGTGGGAGCGCCGGCACCGAGGAGATCCTTGAGCAGCTTGGTGGCCGTGGTCGTGTGGTCATCACCGCGTCAGACAAACTGGAGCACGCCTACGATTCGGAATTCACCAATGCCGTGGTCGTCGGTTTGGAGACCGGCGCGGCTGACCTCGACGGTGACGGCCAGGTATCGGTCCATGAGTTGTATGATTATGTGTACGACCAGGTGCGTCGGAGCGCATCAAGCCAAACACCAACAATGTCGACGGATGAGATGCGCGGCCAGTTCTACCTGGCAAAGAATCCTCATGCACCATTACCACTGCCAGCCACACTCGAACAAGCCTTGACAAGTGAGGTCGCGTGGGAGCGACTGTGGGCGGTCGATGGCTTGCGGCGCCTGCTGACCAGTGACGCCTCAGGAGGGCAGAAACGCACAGCACGACAAACCCTGGCCCGCCTGCATGGCGCGGATACCGATCGTGACGTTCAACAAGCCGCCAGCGAGGCGTTGAGCGCAGTTTCCCGCCCACCCGGCACCACAGGTCATCAACACCGACTCCCTCGCTGGCTGGCCGGAGTTGGTCTGGCCCTCGCGGTAGTCGTGGCGCTGGTGGTGGCTACAGTGTGGCCCTCATCGCCCGCACCAGCCAAACCACCTCTCGCGTGCTCGCCCAACACCAAACCCGCCGACGGCGTGCTCTCGTTCGGGACATTACTCCCGAAGACTGGGACATTCATCTACACGGGTCCAGCGCTGGACGCTGGTGTGCACCTGGCGATGAAGGACATCAACGAGGCCGGCGGCATCCCTGGCGTCGAGGTGAAGCTCGATGATGCCAACCAGCGCGACGAGGGCAACAATTTTTCCGGTGACACCGCCAGCCAATCGACTGGTGAGCTGTTGTCAGGCGGGGTAGATGTGATCATAGGCCCCGCGACATCGGCGGTGGCCTTCAAGGTGATTGACAAGGTCATCTGCGCAGGGGTGATCATGTTTTCGCCCTCGAACACGTCACCGTTGTTGACCACGTATCCCAACCATGGACTTTACTTCCGCACCGCGTCGCCATCCGTGGTCGAAGGCTCCATACTCGGCAAAGTCGTCGTCGCCGATGGAAACTCGACAGCAGTGATAATATCGCGCAACGACCCATACGGTAACTACGCAGGGAAGGAAGTCGAGAAAACGATCCGGAAATCCGGGGGAAGAATACTCGACTCTTTTTCTTACGACCCGAACTCGCCCGACCTCATAGACATGCAGCGAGTCAAGACTAAGAATCCCGACGCGATCGTCGTGATTGGTTTCACGGAGAGCGCCAAAATCCTTAAAAAAATAATCGAGGAGCGCCTCGGGCCGGGGGACAAGCGGGTGTACGGCTTATCTAATATGAGCAACACCTTGGCCGGTCAGGTCAATCCGCAAAATCCGGGTGTCTTGAAGGGAATGCGAGGAATCTTACCGGCCCCTGGTGACGAGGTGTTCGTGAAGCGGCTGAGGGAGGCCAATCCTGGACTACAGGATGTGACCTACGCCGCGCAGGCCTACGACACGGTGGTGATCACCGCGCTTGCGGCTGCGGTCGCCGGCACAGACGCGCCCGCAGCCATCGCGAAGGAGATCGACGGCGTGACGAAGACCGGTGAGAGATGCACCAGCTTTGCCGCCTGCATGACGCTCGTGAAAAACCACAAGGCCATCGCCTACGACGGGCCCTCCGGGCCGCTGCGGTTCACCGATCACGGTGAGCCCAGCTCGGCCACCTACAACATCAGCGAGATTCAAGCCGACGGCACGGTAAAAACCCTCAGGAGCGAGACGGTCACACTTTCAGAATTACCCACCAAGTAGAAATCTCACCACAAATGAGACTGTCGAGCGGTTAAATTTTCGATCGGGGAGGCGCGGCTCAAAGAATGACA
Source organism: Pseudonocardiaceae bacterium (assembly GCA_049673305.1). Lineage (GTDB taxonomy): Bacteria > Actinomycetota > Actinomycetes > Mycobacteriales > Pseudonocardiaceae. The sequence continues at coordinate 12,050 of JBATXM010000226.1, forward strand.
AAATATTAGCATGGGGTATACTAGCCAAGTTAGCAATTGCGGAAATAATTGGGGGGAATAATGGTTTCCAAGACAGTGCTCGCACAACCTCGTCTTGGCCGCAGAACGCATTCCCACGAAACTGATGGTGGAGGTGCCAGCGGCGGCCACCTACGGTTCCTTACATGTGCGGGCAGCGGTGGTGGCTGCGAGGGTCGGGACGTCCGACCAAGTACAGGACCGCCTGTCCGAGGATCGACTGGTCGCGGCCCACGTCCCGGAAGGCGTGTATTACGGCACCGCCTTTGGCCCCTCGTCCGTGATGATTCACGATATGGTGGTCGCTGTCGAACTTGACGACAGTCCCACGGTCGTTGAACGAGGTGGCACCTGGAACCCACCGCGAGAGCTCCCGGCTGAACGTCGCTCTACGAACCACTCGCCAAATCGCACCCAAGCACATCCGGGCACACCCCCAGGTGCACCAGTTACTGGCTACCCTCCTGCGTACCCGGCTTGGCAAGGACCCCGACCTACTGAACTTCGCCAGTTGGGTGCGGCTTAGCTCGTGTTAGCGACCAGGTCCAGCAACTCAGCCAACGAGTCGATCACCCAGTCAGCGGTGTGACGCACAACAGGATCGTCAGTCCAAAGATACCCCCACGGCCCGCGCCGAATCAGTGCTGTCCGCAGACCAGCGGCTTTAGCTGGAGCGATGTCGTTGTCCCGATGATCACCGACGTAAACGATCTGCTCGGGGCATCCCGGTGCCATCGCGATGATGCGGTCGAAGAAGTCGGCCTGCGGCTTGGCTACACCCCACTCGCCAGACGTCATAATCTGGTCGACAGGCAGGTCCAATGCTCGGAATAGCTCGGCCGCCCGTCTGGTCTGGTTGCCAGCGATACCGAGCCAGAGTCCCTTCCCCTTCAGCGCGACGAGGCAGGACCGTACGTCCGGATAGAGGTCGACATCGCTGATGTGCTCACCGCAGTCCGCAGCTTCCCGACGCTGACGCTCCTGTGCTACATCAAAACCCGACCGAAAGATCTGGAAGATCTCGGCGTTGTCGCGCCCCACTGCCGTGACCGCGCCGAGCACCACCGAGAACGTGTGCCGAGGCACACCGATCCAGTCTGCCCACGCCCCCTACTCGCGCGAGTCGTCAAGCAACGTCTCCCCATATCAAACACCACAGCAGTGACCATGCACTACCCCTACGCCATCCTCGTGGCTTCCCATGGGCCGGCCCTAGTTCGCGGGCACCGACCCCTCCCGGGTCCCGGTGAGCTGCGCGGTGGCCAGCCCGGTGGCGGCAGTTGGGGAGAGGAAAATCGCTAGCATGAGGGGTTAAAGTTTCTCAATGGGATTGAATAGGCTGCGCGGTCCTCGTCGTCGGATAGCGGGGAAAAATCGTGACTGAGCGGGTTGCTCCGCTTGCCCTGCGCATTGCGGCGGGCCCGGAAGCCGACGCCGCAGAGCTGGCTGAGCTGGCGGTGGACCTGCGTGAGCAGCTGCTGGAGCTGGATATCGAGCGCGCCGATCCCGCGACCGTGGGCCAGCCGCCGCCCGGTGCGCGCGCCGGTGAGATGCTCCTGGCGGGCGCGCTGACCGTCATGCTGGCCCAGTCATCGAAGCTCCTCACGGCGCTCATTGAGACCGTGCAGTCGTGGGTCTCCCGCGATGGCGGGCGCAGCGTGAAGCTTGACATCGATGGCGACGTGCTGGAGGTCACCGGGATCACCCGGAAAGACCAGCGCGAGCTGATCCAAATCTGGATCGACCGGCACACCGATCGGTGACGTCACCGATGAGCGGCAGGCGGGTTGCGCTCCTGGTTGGCTGCTCTGATTACCAGGACCAGAAGTTCCACCAGCTACCAGCACCAGTCCAGGACGTCGACAAGTTGCGACGCGTGCTCGCCGACCCGACGATTGGTGATTTCTCGGTCACGGGGCTGTGCAACGAACCGGCAGCGGAGGTCCGCAAGCAGATCGAGATGCTCTTCGCCGACCACAAGCGCGATGATCTCTTACTGCTCCATTTCTCGTGCCACGGCGTCCTGGATCCACGAGGGCAGCTGTACCTCGTTGCGGCCGACACCGAGAAGGAGCGGCTGGATACAACAGCAATCTCGGCGCGCTGGGTGCGGGAGCTGATGGATCACAGCCGCTCGCAGCGCATTGTGTTGCTCCTCGACTGCTGCTACAGCGGCGCGTTCGCCACAGGTCTCCGGCGTGGCAGCGCCGGCACCGAGGAGATTCTCGAGCAGCTCGGTGGCCATGGACGCGCGGTTATCACCGCATCGGACAAGACCCAGTATGCCTACGAGTCGGAGTTCACCCCTGCTGTGGTCCTCGGTTTGGAGACCGGCGCGGCCGACGTCGACGGCGACGGTCAGGTATCGGTCTTTGATTTGTATCAATATGTGCACGCACGGGTACGCCAGCGCAAGCCGGACCAGACGCCAACAATGTCGGTGGATGGCATACGGGGCCCGCTCTATCTGGCGAGGAATCCCCAAACCCCCTCGCCACTTCCGGCCGAGCTCGACCAGTTCTTGGCAAGTGGGATCGCGTGGCAGCGATCAGGGGCGGTCGATGGCTTACGGCGTCTGCTGGCCAGTGACGCCCCAGGAGGGCAAAAGCGCACAGCGCGACAAACCCTGGACCGCCTGCATGACGCGGATACCGATCTCGACGTTCGCAAAGCCGCCAGCGAGGTGTTGCGCGCAGTTTCCCATCGACCCGACCCTCCACGTCATCAACGCCCATCCTCTCGCTGGCTGGCCGGAGCCGGTCTGGCGCTGGCGGCAGTCGTAGCACTGGTGGTGGCTACTGCGCGACCCTCGACGCCTACAACAGCTAAACCACCTATCGTGTGTTCGCCCAACACCAAACCCGCCGACGGCGTACTCTCGTTCGGAACGTTACTCCCGAAGACTGGGGGATTCATCTACACGGGTCCATCGCTGAATGCTGGGGTGCACCTGGCGATGAACGACATCAACGACGCTGGCGGCATCCCTGGCATCGCCGTGAAGCTCGATGACACCAATCAGCGCGATGAGGGTAACCCTTCCGAGGGCACCACCAGCCAGTCAGCTGATGCGCTGCTGTCCGGCGGGGTGGATGTGATCATCGGTCCCGGGACATCGGCGGCGGCGCTCAAGGTGATCGACAAGGTCACCTGCGTAGGCGTGATCATGTTTTCGCCCTCGAACACGTCGTCGGTGTTCACCACATACCCCAGCCATGGGCTCTACTTCCGCGCCGCACCACCAAACACGTTTGAGGGCTCTGTGCTCGGCAAGCTCGTGGTCGCTGACGGCAACTCGACGGTGGTGGTGATGTCGCGCAATGATGTGTACGGCGATGACCTACGGAAGGTAACCGAAAACGTCATCAAGAATTCCGGCGGCCACGTGCTCGACTCTTTTTCTTACGATTCGAGCACACCCGGCTACGATAAGGTCATTCAGCGAATCAAGACCAAGAACCCTGACGCGATCGTCTTGATCGGCTTCGCCGAGAGCGGCCATTTCCTTTCCAACATGGTCAAGGCGGACCTTGGTCCAGGGAAAAAACGGATATACGGCTCGAGCAGTGATATGACCAACACCTTGGCCGGTCAGGTCAGTCCGCAAAATCCGGCTGTCATGGAGGGCATGAAAGGGACCTTGCCATACCCTGGGGACGAGGCGTTCGTGAAGCGGCTGAAAGAGGCCAATCCTGGACTACGGGACCTGACCTACGCCGCGCAGGCCTACGACGCGGTGGTGATCACCGCGCTCGCGGCGGCGGTCGCTGGCACCGACGCCCCCGCCGCCGTCGCAAAGCAGATCAACGGCGTGACAAGGACCGGTGAGAGATGCACCAGCTTTGCCGCCTGCATGACGCTCGTGAAAAACCACAAAGCGATCACCTACGACGGCCCCTCCGGGCCGCTGCGGTTCACCGACCACGGTGAACCCAGCTCAGCCACGTACGACATCGACGAGATTCAAACCGACGGCACGCTAAAAGTCCTCAGGAGCGAGACGTTTACGCCAGCCACCACGCCAGCGCCAGCGCAGCCAGCGGGACGATGATCGCGAGCAGCAGCAGCACGCCACCCAGCATTGCCGCCGGGTCCGACTCGCCTGGCCGCACACTCAGCCCTGGCCGCACACCCAGGTCGAGGCGGAAGTTCAGATCAGTAGCGTCCATGAGATGAACAGTAGCGAGCACAGGGTTACCGCCCTGCCCACGTTCAGTTAGCTCCAGGCAAAATCTTCGAGCCGGCGGCGCACTGAGCGCTGCGGGCACTTCCGTCGGCTCCGATGCTCTTCGTGGCGTTGCTGGGGTACCTCGCCGGAGCGGGCCTGGCGGTGGTGCGGGAGCAGCTGGGGATGGTCAGCAACATTGTGCTCGGCGTCCTGGTTGCGGCCGTGCTGGTGCCGTGGTTGCGCTCCCACGTCTGGCGGCGGCAATCGAGACTGTAGAACAACGCGTGGACCTGGAGGGTGATGAACCCCAGGTGAACCGCTGCGCCACGAATGGGTGACCGTTGACTGATTCATTATCAACTGGCTATGATTCAGCCCACAGCTAGACAGACCTGTCCGCGTCCGTCCTCTACGGCCCACCAGGTGTCCAGTAGCTACCATTCGTACGATTTTTAGCGATTTTTAGCGATATTGTAGAGAAAGGAAAATTCATGACCGACTACGATCCGAGAACGGCAACCGGAATTCCTACCGAGCCCGTCGGCTCTCTGCCCCGGCCTTCCACACTGCAGGCCGCCTACGCCGCTTACGATGAGGGAAAGATTGACCTGGCGGCACTGGAAACCGAACAGGACGCAGCAATCCGCGATTCGATCGAGCGCGCCGAGGCCACCGGAGCACCGATCATCTCCGACGGCGAACAGCGTTCGTCGAGCTTCGCCACCTACCCTATCACCGACACCCTGGCCGGGACCGGTCTTGCCGAAAACCTCGGCCCGGGCGGCCAGTTCTTCGCGATCTTCGCCGATGGCCACGGACGGCAACTTCCGCGCCTCACCGGCGGTCCCTTCCGGTACAAGAGGTACGCGGCCGACAGCCTGAAGAAATCCATCGGCCTGGCGACCGTGCCGATGAAACAGGCCGTGATCGCACCCTCCATGCTGGCCCTGCTGTATCCCTTGAAGGAAGAAGTTCCCGGATACTCCCGGGAGCAATTCGAGGAAGATCTCGTCAACGAATGCGAAAAGGACATCCGCGGCGCTTTCGCCGCCGGAGCCGCCCGGGTTTCCATCGACTTCACCGAGGGCCGGCTGGCCACCAGAGAAGATCCACGTAACCCGTGGACGGGCGCTGGCTTGCTTCCGCACTTCATCGAGCTCAACAACCGCGTCCTCGCGCGCTTCACAGCCGAGGAGCGGGCGAAGATCGGCATCCACACCTGCCCGGGAGGGGACCGGGACTCGGTGCACAGCGCCGATGTGCCTTACAACAACCTGCTCCCGAGCATGTTCCAGATGAACGCCGGCTACTTCCTCATCCAGCTGGCGAGCGAGCGGGATAAGGATCCAGTCTACCGATCCATCGGGGAGCATCTGCGCGATGACGCGGACGGCGTCGTGCAGATGGCGTACATCGGAGTGATCAACCCGGGTAACCCGCGTGTCGAGAGCGCCGAGGAGGTCCGCGATGCGTTGGTGCGGGCGTCAAACTTCATCCCGAAGGAAAGGCTCGGTTCCACCGATGACTGCGGCTTCTCGCCATTTAGCATCGATGAGAAGCCGAACCACGGTTCGCCTGATTACGCTCGCGACGTCGCGTTCCAGAAAATCAAGAACCGGGTCGAGGGAACCCGGATGGCCGCCGAGAAACTCGGCGTCAGCTAAGCCCACCCGCACAGGCCGAACACGGTCTTATGGATGCTTGTGCACCCTTGCACTGTCTCGAGCTGGCCAGCGGAGCCCGCCAGATCGGCCGGTAGCTACAGGAAAACAGGCTGACAGGGCAGGGTCGGTAGGACACCATCGGTCATACCCGACCCGGGAGGAAACACGCATGAGCCAGCCAAACCTCAAGCCGCGCAGCTGGGACGTGACCGATGGGCTGGAACGGGCCGCGGCCCGGGGCATGTTGCGGGCCGTCGGCATGGGCGACGACGATTTCGCCAAGTCCCAGATCGGGGTCGCCTCGTCCTGGAACGAGATCACCCCCTGCAACCTGTCCCTGGACCGGCTGGCCAAGGCGAGCAAGGAGGGCGTGCGCGCTGCCGGGGGCTTCCCCATGGAGTTCGGCACGATCACCGTCTCCGACGGCATCTCCATGGGGCACAGCGGGATGCACTACTCGCTGGTCTCCCGGGAGGTGATCGCCGACTCGGTGGAGACCGTGGTGGAGGCCGAACGGCTGGACGGCACGGTGCTCCTCGCTGGCTGCGACAAAAGCCTGCCCGGGATGCTGATGGCCGCCGCGCGACTTGACCTGGCAGCGGTGTTTCTCTACGGGGGCACCGCCCTTCCCGGCCGGGTGGGTGACCGGGAGGTCACCATCATTGATGCCTTCGAGGCGGTGGGTGCCTGCGGCCGCGGCGTGATCAGCCGAGCGGACGTCGATGCGGTCGAGCGAGCGTTCTGCCCTGGGGAGGGCGCGTGCGCCGGCATGTACACCGCCAACACGATGGCCTGCGCGGCCGAGGCACTGGGCATGGCGCTACCCGGCTCGGCCAGCCCGCCCGCAGTGGACCGGCGTCGCGACGGTTTCGCTCGGGCCAGCGGCAGCGCGGTGGTGGAGCTCATCAAGCGCGGGATCACCGCCCGGCAGATCCTCACCCGCCCAGCGTTCCTGAACGCGATCGCGGTGGTGATGGCCTTCGGCGGCTCCACCAACGCGGTGCTGCACCTGCTCGCCATCGCCCACGAAGCCGAGGTGGCGCTGGAGCTGGATGACTTCAACCGAGTGGGAGACACCGTGCCGCACCTGGCCGACGTCAAGCCTTTCGGCGCCCACGTGATGGCCTCCGTCGATCAGGTCGGCGGTGTACCAGTGGTGATGAAAGCACTGCTGGCGGCGGGCCTGCTGGATGGCGACTGCCTCACCGTCACCGGGCGTACCGTCGCGGAGAACCTCGCCGAGCTGGACCCACCCGACCTGGACGGAAAGATCCTGCACAGCCTCGCCGACCCGATCCACCCCACCGGGGGGATCACCATTCTGCGCGGCTCGCTGGCCCCGGACGGTGCGGTGGTGAAGACCGCCGGCTTCGACTCAACCCGATTCGCCGGGTCTGCTCGGGTCTTTGATGGGGAGCAGGCCGCGATGGACGCCATTCCCGACCTGCGGCCCGGTGACGTGGTGGTGATCCGGTACGAGGGCCCGCAGGGTGGGCCGGGGATGCGCGAGATGCTTGCGGTCACCGGCGCGATCAAAGGCGCCGAGCTGGGCAAGGACGTCCTGCTGCTCACCGACGGGCGCTTCTCCGGCGGCACCACCGGGTTGTGCGTCGGCCACGTGGCTCCCGAGGCGGCGCACGGCGGCCCGATCGCGCTGGTCCGCAACGGCGACCCGGTCGTGCTGGACGTCGCCCGCCGTGAGCTGAACCTCCAGGTTGACGCCGAGGAGCTGGCTCGGCGCCGGCAGGAGTGGACGGCCCCGCAGCGTCCGCTGCGCGGCGTGCTGGCCAAGTACGCCAAACTGGTGGGCTCCGCCGCAACGGGCGCCGTCTGTGGATAACCTGTGAGTGGATCGTCTGGCAGCCTAACGCAAACCCCGCCGAGCCAGCGGGATGGGCCGGTGCAGCGCAATGATCAGGGCAAGATCGATGCGACCTTTCCGCGACAGCTCCAACGGTGTTTTTTTCAAGGTGAGTGTCACGGTGATCACGCACTCTCCGCCCCGCAGCGCCACCAGGAGGGTTATTCACGAGCCCCGATAAATGAGTCGTCCACGGCGCGCCTACTTGGACGACGGTCCGTTTCTCGGAAGAATTGGGTTTCCACACTCAATTCGAAGAAACGGACCGTCGAGAATGTACCA
>JBATXM010000227.1:0-15548 GCA_049673305.1 Pseudonocardiaceae bacterium
GTGTTGTGCATCCCTTTCCCGACGTGCGCTTTCGCGTTCGTACCCAAGGCAGGAGCCCAGTGCGTTAGTAGCGCACGCTGGGATCTGTGCGGGGGGCCGCCCGCAAGGGCGGTCCCTACCGCGATAATCTGTCTACCGTGCCAGGTGATGCTCGCTGAACTGCGGGTGGACGTGTACCTCGGTACGCCGTTGATGACCGCTGTTGACCGCTCCTAACAGCACGCGGACAGCACGGCGTGTGTTGGTCCTGGCTGCAGGACGGGATACCCGCGCCCCCTGGTGACTCACCACCTTTCTGCCCAGCCCGGGGGCCATCCCGGAGCGAGGCCCGCCGGAGGCACGGGATTGTGGATCTCAGAGCGGGTGTGCTCTGCGGTGTGAACGCTGATCGGCCGTGCGTCCGCGTACCTGGGAGTGTCGTTGCGTGCCGCTGAGTGACAGCGGACACGCCATTCTCTTTGTAGGCGGACATCGCATCTCCCTTGCTGTGGACAGCTGATCTCCCTGGGGCTGTCCGGGTTGACGGCGTGTCGGTCCGTCATGGGTGGTCCCTCCAGCGGTGGACTCCGGGTTGTCGTTGGACCCGAGGCTCGTGGAGGGACCTGTGAAGAAGGATGGCAGGGAAGTGATGGAGATTCTTGAGGCGTTCGACTTGACCGGGTGCGCGCACTCGGCCGCGGCGTTGGCTGGGTGTGATCCGAAGACGGTCCGCCACCATGTGGAGCGTCGGGATCGGGGGTTGGTGGTGGCGGGCCCGGTCCGGCGGGCACGGTTGATCGACCCGTTTGTGGACAAGGTCGAGGAGTGGGTGGACCGCTCCCGGGGGCATGTCCGCGCGGATGTGGTGCACGAGCGATTGGTCGCGGTCGGGTTCGAGGGGGATGAGCGCACTACCCGGCGCGCGGTCGCGGAGGCGAAGGCCCGTTGGCGGGCTGGGCATCGGCGGACGTATCGGCCGTGGATCACTGAGCCGGGGATGTGGTGTCAGTTCGACTGGGGTGTGGGCCCGATGGTGCCGTGGGCGGGCGGAGGGCCGCGGGCGACGTTGCTGTTCTGTTTGTGGCTGGCCTGGTCGCGGTTTCGGGTGGTGATCCCGACCTGGGACCGGACTTTGCCGACGTTGCTGTCGTGTGTGGATACCTCGCTGCGTCGGCTGGGCGGGGCGCCGACGTATGCGTTGACTGACAATGAGAAGACCGTCACCGTGGAGCACGTCGCCCGGGTCGCGGTGCGCCATCCTGAGATCGTGGCCGCGGGGCGGCATTACGGGATGCAGGTGGCGACGTGTGTGCCCTTTGATCCCGAGTCCAAGGGTGGCTCGGAATCGTCAGTGCGGGTCGCGAAGGCCGATCTGGTGCCCACCGAGGCCAACTTGCTGGAGGCATACCCGGACATGGCCGCGCTGGTGGCGGCGTGTGATGGGTTCTGTGTGCAGGTCAACAACCGGCGCCACCGGGAGACCGGTGCGGTTCCCGTCGAGCGGTTGGCCGAGGAGCGGGCGCGGTTGCACGTGCTGCCCTGGGCGCCCTATGCCGCCGCGCTCGGGGAGACCCGGCTGGTCAACACTGACCAGACGGTGCGGTTCGGGTCGGTGCGCTACTCCACTCCGCCGGGGCTGGTCGGGGCCGAGGTGTGGGTCTGCGCCGCCGGAGACGAGCTGGTCATCGTCGCCGACCTCAACTGCTTGGCGCTGCGTCCGGGGTGGGCGCCGGCGGCGCCGGCCGGGTTGGTCGAGGTGGCCCGCCACGCACTGTCCACCCCGGGCCGGCCGCGGATCGAGTTGTCGCATTACCCGGGCCACCCCCAGGACCCGTCCGGGGCGCCGCGCCCACCCACTCCGAAGCCCACCAGCCCGGCGGAGACCGCGTTCCTCGCCCTGGGTCCGGGCGCGGAAGCGTGGCTCATCGAGGCCGCCGCCGGGACGGTGCGGGTGCGGGCGAAGATGGCCGCCGCCCTCGAGCTCGCTGCCCTTGTCGGGACCGGTGAGGTCGACGCCGCGCTCGGGGTCGCCGCGGCCGCCGGTCGGTTCGCCGAGGACGACCTGCTCGCCATCGTGCGCCACCGCGCCGCGGGCGCCCCGTCGGCCGAGTTGGTGGTCGCCGACGAGACGCACTCCGCCCAAGGCGGCACCGCCGCCTGGGAGGGGTTCGGCCGATGAGCCCGCAATCACCACCACCCGTAGCGCCGCCGCCGTGGGTCCTGATCGACCCCACCATCGTCGAGCAGGCCGCCACCGCGCTGGCCCGACTCGAAGGGTGGCTGGCCAGCGGTGACCCGGCCGCCACCGCTGAGGGCGCGCACGCCTGTTCCGGCGGCGAAGACGACCCGGTCGGTGTCGCCCGCTGGGTCGGCACGCTGGCCGAGCTGCTGCGTCACCGCATCGAGGAGGCCAACACATGGTCGTGACCCCACCGGCCGCGCCCCCGCTGCCCGACGAGCTGACCGCGCTGCTACGCCGGATGCGGCTGCCCTACCTGCGCGCCGCCGCACCCGAGGTCCTAGCCACCGCCCGCTCCCAGCGCTGGGACCCCGCCGAGACCCTGCGCGTGCTGCTCGCCGAGGAGGTCGCCGGCCGCGACGACGCCACCCGGGCAGCCCACCGACGCAGCGCCGGCCTGCCGGCCGGGAAGACCTTCGCGTCCTGGCGCGCCGCTGACAGCTCCATCCCCACCCGCACCCAGCAGGCCCTGAGCACCCTGGAATGGATCACCCGCGCGGAGAACCTCGCGGTCACCGGACCCTCGGGCACCGGCAAGACCCACCTGGTCGAGGCCCTGGCCCACGCCGTGATCGACACCGGCCGCCGGGTCGCCTGGTTCACCCTGGAATCCCTCACCGCCGCCGTCGGGCGCGCCGGAGCCGACGGGTCCACCGCCCGCGCCATCACCAAGATCACCCGAGCGGACCTGCTCGTCGTCGACGACATCGGCATGCTGCCCGCCGGCCAAGCCGCCGCCGAAGCGCTCTACCGCGTCATCGACGCCGCCTACGAACGCCGCTCAGTCGCGGTCACCAGCAACCTGCACCCCTCCGGCTTCGACACAATCATGCCCAAGCCCCTGGCCACCGCCACCGTCGACCGGCTCCTGCACCACGCCCACATCGTGCTCACCGAAGGCACCAGCCACCGCCTCGCCGAGGCAACCGCCGGCAAGGGGGTGATCCCCTTGACCTAAACCAACAGGAGATCAGCTGACCGCGGACAGGGACATAAACTGTCCGCCAGCAGGGAGATCAACTGTCCGCCCAAAGGGAAGTCAAGCTGTCCCTTGACACTGCCTCCGGCGGCCGCGCGACGCGATATCCCGTGTACCTGGTGATCCACCGCAGTGGACACCAGCATTGATACCCGGAGCCGAGGCCTGCTGAAGTCGCCTACACGCCGGTGATGCGGGCGAGGCGGCCGGTGGTGCTCCCCGGTGCTCGTTGTAGTGGCGAGGCCAGGATCGGCGCTAATCAAGAGCCAGGTCCCCAGGTCGGTCTGACCGCTCTCGGGCTAGGCTCACGAAGCCAACGAAGCCGCTGCTACACGTGTTTATCAGGTGTGCAGGTCTGACGGGGGGAGCGGGGAGAGCAAGTGTTTGAAGATGTCGCTCGTGCCAGGGCGAGGGAGTCGGCTCTTCTGCGGAGGCACGGACATTCTTGCGCTGCTGTCTACCTTGCTGGCTATGTGGTCGAGTGTCGCCTGAAGACTCTCTTGGATCGTCAGGGCAAGAAGTTCTCACGATCAGGCACCATGGGCCACGATCTTGTTGGACTATGGGACACAGCGGGGTTAAGAGTCCGGGACTTGTCGGGTCACAAGCTGGAATTCATCCAGTTCTGGAAAACCGCCTTGAGGTACGAGGCTGCGCTCCCGCTGGGAGTGGATGTTGATAACCTGTTGCGAGGGGGAACAGAGCTAGCTGGGATGGTGGCAACTCGAATAAGACACGCTCGTCCAGTCCGAAGCAGAAGGCGGCCGTAAATATGCAGGCAGTGGATCTTTCGCAGCTACGATCTGCAATCGCAAGAAACGCGACTGACGCGTCCATGCCAGACTCACGGATTGCGGTGAGTCGATCCAGCTTCGGTGGTGTTATGGTCCGTGTCGTTCATGATGCTCTCAGTCAGTACGATGACAAGCAGCGGCGCTCCATTCTTCTCCGGGGCATTGAGGATCATGTCGAAACCGCCGAGTTGCTCACGTCGGAGGAAGAACGTTGGTATGGACCTGCCTTTAACGAGGATCCTTACCTCCCGTTGTGGGCTGAAGCGCTAGCGAGGCAGGAGCCGGACCGCGAACTCCTCTTTGTGAGTGACCTTGACACCGACTTGAGGCGACCTGCCGTCGTGACCTTCTATAGCCTGCGTGGTGGAGTTGGGCGAACTACGGCGTTGGTGAACGCCGCTCGAACCTTAGCGAGTCGTGGTCGCCGCGTGTTATGCATCGATATGGATCTCGAAGCACCAGGTCTCTCTACTCTTCTTGGCCTACCGGAGCCGGAGGATGATAAGGGCTCCGTTTCTTTACTTCTAGGGCTTGAGCGCGGCGAAGGCCCCGACATTCGGGATCATGTTCAACGAGTTGCCGACGAGGTCGAGCTATATTGCCTTCCTGCGGGCAGGGTGGATGTAGTTTACGCTGAACGTCTTCGACTGATCGACCCCGAGATTTGGTACCGGGAGCCAGCTAATCCGTTGCACCGAATGCTTGATCTGGCAGCCGAGTCCTCGCTTGAACCAGATATTATTCTTCTTGATGCCAGAACTGGAATTTCCCCCGCAAATGCACCTCTCCTCTTCGATGTCTCTGATCTAGCAGTGGTGTGCTTCTTTCCGCAATTGCAAGCCCGCAGGGGAACCGGGGCTCTAGTGCGCGCTCTACTGAATGCGCGCTCGAGGCGGAGTTCTGACGAGGTTGATCTCACTCCTGAGCCGCGTTTTCTAATAAGTCCTTTGCCGCCCGGGCCATCGGCGGCACGGGTGGAAGCTCGCGCGGTTGAGTGGATCGAAGAGTGGCTAGCCTCCGTGGCGGAGCGACGTCCAAATAGTGTCGGTCCACTCATTGCGGAGGAACTCATTCACGCGGTGTCCTACTCTCCTGAAGTCGCGTTCCGTGATGCTGTATCGGGCGAGCCGTCGGACTGGTCCCCGTATTCACCTATCGTGGACTGGCTTGAACAATTGCTTCCAATTGGCGAGGACGTGTCGTCTGCGGCCGTTTCGGGTAACAAGTCGCAGATGCTCGATGAACTGCGTTTTTCCACGGGTGCAGCGGAGACGCAGGAGACACTCGTTCACGATTACGTGATCACTCGGGTCTCAAGTCAAGCGCTCTCACCTGGAGTTCCGCTCGTGATCGGAAGAAAGGGAACAGGAAAGACAGCTTTATTCCGTTGGCTACTTGAGACCGCGAGTCCGTCTCCTGTTCCTATCTGCTGTCCGCAAACTTTCTTAGCTGAGTACCCGTGGGTCCTGGGTGCGGACGGATTCTCGGTTATTGAAGGCGAGTTTGAGAACACCGGGAAATCGTGGCGGTCTTTCTGGCCGTGCTACATCGCACTTGCTCTTTATTTAGGTCTCTCACCAGAAGACAGGGCTGCGCCTCCGGAGAGATTCGCCCTTGATTTGACAATTTTTGATAGGAGCGATAGGGGCTACGGGCAGCTAGAGGTAGTTGACGCTCTTCGCGTAATGCTCGGACATCCAGATGCGGGTCTGCTCGCTGCGCGATGGCTTCAGGATTGCAACGAGCGTCAAGCAGGGACGCGCTTGCTCTTGTTTGACGGACTCGATACGGGCTTTGGTGGTACGGAAAGCCGCCCACGACGGGCGCGTGCGGTGGAAGGGCTACTCGGCTTCTCCACTGAGATAGAAACGCGGCTATCAAGGCTCGCGTTCAAGATTATGTTGCGGGCTGACATCTGGCAGCAACTTCGCTTCGACAACAAGAGTCATTTGTTTGGCCGTTCGGTGCAACTTGTGTGGCGAGATCAAGCAGATTACTTCAAGACGGTATTGAAGCAAGCTGTTCGCAGTCGATCATTCTTGGCCGCTCTGGAGTCGCTTGATATAGGCCGCGATGTCGCCGAGTGGGATAATATGGATGTTTTCCGATCTTGGAATTTCCTCGTCGGTGAACGAATGAAGGGTGGGAAGACCACCTTCACTCGAAACTGGGTCTGGAATCGACTCGCGGACGGACAGGGTGACCATGGGCCGAGGTCGCTGTCACAGCTGTTTCATGAAGCTGTCACCTGGGAGAAGGCAGAGGAACTCCGGAATCCGTACAGTCGATCTGTATTGAGGCCGCGAGCGCTCGTTCCAAGCTTAGATGTAGTTAGTGATGAGGCACTGCAAGCTCTCGTTGAGGAGTTTCCCGAGCTGGAAGAAACTGTTGAAGCCTTGAAACGGCTCGGGCGAACACCCGTAGATGCCCGCGACCTGACGGAAGAAGGTGTCAACACATCAGAGCTTGAGTTAGCGCGCGAAATTGGTTTGCTGGCAATCTATGAGGGAACGGTCGAGGACGTGCGGCGTTACAGGGTGCCCGATCTTTACCGCCGCGCACTGGGGATGACTCGAAAGGGTCAAGCCTGAAGGCGGCCGGGCAGGAGACGGCGAAAGGCCTTCTGTCCCGTAGTCGTAGCCAATGGGTCACCACTACCTGCAGGTTGTCCGTGATCGGGCCTCATCTTCGGGGTCCGGTCCGAGGGTGCTCACGGTCGTCCGTAGCCGTTGATGTAGCGATTGATGCAGGCTAGGGGCCTCTTCGTTCCCGGCCTCTGATTGACTGGATGTCCGGTCGCCGAGCACCTGATTCTTGGTCAGGCGCTTGAGAATCTGGTTACCGTGCGTGTGTACGGCCTGCGGTCTGCATAGATAGCGGTCCTGGGGTGGCTGTGTCACCCGTACGTGGACAACGCAGTGTATGTCGGCCTGCCGCAGGACGGGATACCCGCGCCCCCAGGTGACCCACCACCATCCGGGCCCGGTCCTGGGGGACCATCCCGGAGCGAGGCCCGCCGGAGGCATGGCTTTCGGGCTGTGGGCGATGATCCGGGTGTGACCACACGCAGCAACCGGCCCGACTCGCCCACGCCGTGACCGTTGTCGAACTGGATCATCGCGGCGGGGTCACTGGTTGTGCTCGCCGTTGCGGTGGTGATCTGGTTTGTGCTGCTGCGTCGCTACGGCGGGCAGGAGGCGTCGGTTCAGCTCGACGCGATTCGTACCGCCGGGACTCTGGTGATCGGCACTGGTGGGGCGGTGGCGTTGCTGCTGACCGCCCGTCGGCAGCGTTACACCGAGTTGACCCTGGTGCACACCGACCGCGACGCCACCGAGCGGCGCATCACCGAGTTGTACACCAAGGCCGCCGACCAGCTCGGCTCTGAGCAGGCCCTGGTGCGCCTGGCCGGCCTGTATGCCCTGGAGCGCCTGGCGCACAGCACCGTCGAGCACCGCCAGACCATCGTCGATGTGATCTGCGCATACCTGCGCATGCCCTACCAGCTGCCCACAGTCCAGGGGTCGCGACCCGAGCACGCCCACCAGCAGGAGCAGCAGGTACGGCTGACCGCCCAGAACATCCTGCTCCGCAACTTGCGCGTCGTCCCCCAGCGCCAACGTTGGTGGCAACGCACACCGCCGCCCACAGCTCCGACCTGGCCCGATATCCGGCTGGACCTCACCGGGGCCCTTCTCATTGACTTCTCCCTGCCGGAGTGTCATCTCGATCACGTCGACTTCGCTGAGGCTCAGTTCACCGGCGAAGCCGACTTCAACGACACCCAGTTCACCGGCAGGGCCGACTTCAAGGGCGTTCAGTTCACCGGCGGGGCCGACTTCAATGACACTCAGTTCACCAAAGTGGCCTACTTCGTGGGCGCCCAGTTCACCGACGAGGCCGCCTTCAACCGTGCCCAGTTCACCGGCAGGGTCGACTTCAACGGCACTCAGTTCACCGGCAGGGCCTACTTCGTGGGCGCCCAGTTCACCAACGGGGCCGACTTCGCTCGCGCCCAGTTCACCGGCGGGGCCGATTTCAACAACACCCAGTTCACCGGCTGGGCCGGCTCCAATTTCGACGGCGCCCAGTTCACCGGCGGGGCCTACTTCACTCACGCCGAGTTCATCGGAGGGGTCTCCCTCGTGGGTGCACGGGTGGACTCGGACGTTGAGCCGGGAACTGTGTGGCCGCCGGGCTGGATCACCCGATCCGCTCAGCCAGACACCGGGGAAGACCCTGCCTTCCTGTATCTAACGAGGGCCGAGAAGCGCCCAGATGCCTGATCCGGTGCGTGGGCCAAGCGAACTGAAACTCCACCCAGGATGAGACCTATCGGGCCAGCCGCAATGGTGTAGTTGCTGTGCAACTTCTGCCCAGTGCCGTCCAAGACCCCGCCTGCGGCTGGCGCAACCCCCGAGGTCGCGTGGGCCGTCCGGCCGGGCGCGACCGAGCACGGCCCGAAGGGCCGCGCGCAGTGTCGTGGCTGGGCCGGCGGTCGAGCGAGTTACGAACAGCGGAGCGCCGCCGCAGGCGGCCTTGACCCCATAGAGCCAAATTCGGCAACAACGTGCGTGGGGAGGACGTGCGTGGGGAGGTACGACCAGACACGTACAACCACACAGGCGAGGTGGACGCAAAGGGTCATGTGTTGAGTCCCGGCTGATGCCTTCCAAGGTTCGAATCCTTGACCCCCCACACCAGCAGGATCGGTCCCTGGACAGCACCAACACGGTCAGGGGCCGATCTTTGTCTAGTTCAGTGTTGTCCGGTTGTGTCCGGCGGTTTGCGGGTGGCTGTGCCGAGTGCGTGCCGAAGTCTTCGGCGCTGTTCGGTTCTCGCCCCGTCGCGCGGCACCTTGCCGAACGGGAGATGGCGGATTCGTTGGCTGGGTTGATGTCCAGGGTCGTGAGGGGGCAGCGGACACGGCCGTACCGATGACGAATTCCCGGGTCCCCGGCCAGCGAGGCGAAGACCGCTGGCCGGGGGCACTATCGAAGTGAGCCCGGGGTGTTCACCCTCGCGTTAGATTCGGGTTGCGGCGACTTTTCGGGCGGTCCGGCTAGCCGGTCACCAGCCAGGAGGGCCGAAAACACCGTTCGCTGCACAGTCCCATGAGGGCATGTATGCGGGTGTCGGGCTGGTGAGGGTGGGCAGCCAGATGGGGTGTCCTGTCACGGGAGCTGTGACGGGTTGCCCCATGGGGTGAGGAGTTCAGGCGCTATCGTCGTCGGTCGTCCCGCAGGGCCGCGATGGCTCTGCCCGGATGTCCGCGGGGATTGGCGGTCGACAGCTCACGCATGCGGAGTACGGGGTGCCTAGGAGTGGCATGGATTCGGAACTGACGGCATTGACGTCCACGGCGGCAACCACGGTGGTGCAGCTGCTGGCGACGGCGGCGTGGGAGCAGGCCATAAGCGCGGTCGGCGCGTTGTGGCGGCGGGTGCACCCGCAGCGGGTTGAGACGGTACAAGCCGAGCTGGAGGACAGCCGTGCTGAGGTGCTTGCTGCTCGGCAGGTCGGGGATGAGCAGGTCGAGCAGGCTCTAGTGGGAGAGTGGCAGGGTCGGCTGCGGCGCCTGGTGGCCGCTGACTCGCAGCTGGTGGATGACCTGCGGCGGGTGGTGACGGAGTTGCATTTAGCACTGGCTGATGCCGATTCCCCGCAGGGCGCCACGATCACCATGCAGGCCATGGCGTTCGGCAGCAGCCGGGTGAATCAAGCGGGCCGTGACCTGCACGTTACGACCGGGGAATGACCGATGGGGTCCTCCGGGGAGCAGCCCCCGAAACAGCAGACGCTGCCACAACCGGCGGAGGATCCCGTTCGCCTTGAGGCGCACGCTTTTGGTGAGGCCCGCATTCACCAAGCCGGCCGAGACCAGCACTTGTACTACGGGGACGGTGTACGTCGTGTGCGGCGCGTCAAGCCGGGTACGCAGGCGCAGGAGTGTCCGTATCCGGGGTTGGCCTCCTTCAGTCGCGGGCAGGCCCAGTGGTTCTTCGGGCGGGATCAGCTGACCGCAAAGTTGATCGCGCACCTTGATGACCGGCTGCGCACTGGTGGTGTGCAGGTGGTGGTGGCAACGTCGGGAGCCGGGAAGTCCTCGTTGTTGCATGCCGGTCTGCTATCCCAGCTGGGCAACGGCGCCTTGCCGGGGTCGAGCCGATGGCCGACGATCGTGCTCACACCCACCGCCGACCCACTGGCCGCCCTGGCCTCCCAGATCGCCTCATTCGCGAGCGTCGACCCGACAACTTTGGCCAGAGAGCTAGCTGCCGACTCGCAGCGGTGTATGGAGGTGCTACGCGGTCATATCGGTAACCAGGACTCGGGAGCCCGGGTCGTAGTGGTGGTGGACCAGTTCGAGGAACTATTCACCCTGTGCACCGACGAGCAGCAACGACGCACGTTCATCGAGCTGCTCTCCCAGCTGGCCAGTCGACGATCGGACAATCCAGCTGACGCGCAGCCCGTCGGGTTGATCACGGTGGGTGTTAGAGCGGACTTCTACACCGTCTGCGCCAATTATCCGCACCTGCGCGCCGCGTTAGAGGATAACCAACTGGTGGTTGGGCCGATGTCGGACACCGAATTACGGGAGGCAATTCTCTACCCAGCACAGGCCGTGGGGTTAGACGTCGAGCCGGGCCTGGTTGAACTGTTGCTGCGGGACCTCGGGGACATCGCCACCACCATGAGTGAGATCAGCACGACCAGTTATGAGGCCGGGCGGCTTCCGTTATTGGCGCATGCGTTGCGGGCCACCTGGCAGCAGCGCCATGGCCACACCCTCACAGTGGACGGATACCGGGCCACCGGTGGTATCCATCGCGCGGTGGCGACTACAGCCGAAGGTGTTTTTGCTGGCTTGGACCCTGCCGGCCAGCATGCGGCTCGGACGTTGTTCCTGCGTCTGATCAAAATTGGGGAGGGCGCCGAGGACACTCGACGCCGGGTGGCCCGCGCGGGCCTGCTGCGGGGGCTGAATCCTGGCATCGTGTTGCCGGTGGTGGACGCGTTCACCACCGGCCGGCTACTCACCCAGGAGCAGGACACCGTCGAGATCACCCACGAGGCTCTGTTGCGGGCGTGGCCACGGCTGCGTCAGTGGATCGATATCGACCGGGGTGGCAACTTAATCCGTCAGGAACTCGAAGACGCCGCCGTCGTCTGGGACCGGAATCGCAGCGATACCGCTGGGCTGTACCGGGGAAGTCGCCTGGACGCGGCCCGTACCTGGGCCGCCTTCAGGTCGATTGAGGGTGATCTGAGCCCCGCCGCGTCCGCATTTCTCGTCGCTTCTACTCAGCAGGAACGTCGCGCTGCAAGGTTGCGCCGCGCTTTGCTCATCGTGTTGTCCGTGTTCGCCCTGGTTGCCTCGGGGGCCGCAGCCGTCGCAATTCAACAAAGCGCCGCCGCACGCAGAGAACGAGACAACGCCATTTTCAACCAGGTTACCGCCCAAGCGGACCGGCTGCGCAGCACCGACGTGTCCCTTGCGGCGCAACTCTACCTCACCGCTTACCGCATGCGATCGACTCCGGATCTCTACACGGCCTTGGTCACCATGGGGAACGCCGCCTTGTCGACCCCGTTGAGTGGCCACACCGACAAGGTTCACATGGGGGTGTTCAGTCCTGATGGGCGCACGCTGGCCAGCAGTAGCGCCGACAAGACGGTGCGGTTGTGGAATGTGACCGACCTGGCCCACCCCACCCCGCTGGGTCCACCCCTGACCGGCCACACCAGCGACGTCAACGGCGTGGTGTTCAACCCTGATGGGCGCACGCTGGCCAGCAGCAGCAACGACAAGACCGTGCGGTTGTGGAATGTGAGTGACCCGGCTCGCCCGGTGCCGTTGGGTCAGCCCTTGACCGGCCACAGTGACCTCGTCAGGGGTGTGATGTTCAGTCCTGATGGGCGCACGCTGGCCAGCAGCAGCAACGACAAGACCGTGCGGTTGTGGGATGTGACTGACCCGGCTCGCCCGGTGCCGTTGGGCCAGCCCCTGACCGGCCACACAGACTGTGTCCACTCGGTGGTATTCAGTCGTGATGGGCGCACCCTGGCCACCGGCAGTTGCGACACGACTGTGCGGTTGTGGGATGTGAGTGACCCGGCTCGCCCGGTGCCGTTGGGTCAGCCTTTGACCGGCCACACCGACCTCGTCACAGGTGTGATGTTCAGTCCTGATGGGCGCACCCTGGCCAGCAGCAGCAACGACCGGACCGTGCGACTGTGGAACGTGACCGACCCGAACCACACCACGCCCCTGGATCAGCCCCTGACCGGCCATACCAGCTCCATCTACGCAGTAGCGTTCAGTCCTGATGGGCGCACCCTGGCCAGCAGTAGCGCCGACCACACTGTCCGGCTATGGAACATCCCTTCTGCGCTCATGGCCGGCCACACCAGCGCTGTCTATTCGGTGGTTTTCAGTCGTGATGGGCGCACGCTGGCCAGCAGCAGCGGTGATCGGACGGTGCGGTTGTGGGATGTGACTGACCCGGCTCGCCCGGTGTCGTTGGGCCAGCCCTTGACCGGCCACACCGGTGCCGTCATCTCGTTGGTGTTCAGTCCTGATGGGCGCACGCTGGCCAGCGGCAGCGCCGACAAGACGGTGCGGTTGTGGAATGTGAGTGACCCGGCCCATCCCACGCCGCTGGGCCCCCCTGTGACCGGCCACACCAACTCGATCAACGCGGTGGTGTTCAGTCCCGATGGGCGCACGCTGGCCAGCAGCAGCGGTGATCAAACCGTGCGATTGTGGAATGTGACCGACCCGGCCCACCCTACGCCACTGAGTCAACCCCTGACCGATCACACCGACCGCGTTAACGGCGTGATGTTCAGTCCTGATGGGCGCATCCTAGCCAGCAGCAGCAACGATCGGACCGTGCGACTGTGGAATGTGGCCGACGTGACTCACCCTAGGGCTTTGAGCACCCTGACGGGCCACAAGGACCGCGTCTTCTACGTAATGTTCAGTCCTGATGGGCGCACCCTGGTCAGTAGCAGCGCCGACCAGACCCTGCGGTGGTGGAACGTGACAGACCCGAGTAACCCCACAACGCTGGGCTCACCCCTGACCGGCCATCCCGACTCCGTCTTCTCGATGACGTTCAGCCCTGACTGGAGCACCCTGGCCACCGGCAGCAACGAGGGGACCATTCGGATGTGGAGAATCAACCTTGAACAGGCGATCCAGCGGATCTGCGCCGCCACCGCGAACACCCTTACCCCAGAAAAATGGGAGCAGTACGTGTCGCCAGACCTAGCCTATCGCCCGCCCTGCCCATAATGTGCCCAGGTGTGGCGAGTTCAGACCGGGCCTGTCGTCGGGCTCCGGGTCGGCCCACTGAGTTGTGATGGTGGTTCGGATGTCGGCGATGAATTAGCTGCACACCTGCCGGCTAGTGCTGTCCTCGATGAATGATCAGGAGGCATGGGCGCGGACGGCAGCCGAGTTCGCTCATCTGCTGCCTGAGCGCGGGGAACTCCACGTCGAGCGGCCTGTGGGGTTCCAGAAGTCAGCTTGCGCCTCTGGCCTGCGTGATCGGTACATCCGGCCGCCACGGGCTCCTCGCTGTAACAAGTGGGTTTGGTCCCGGCGTGGCGGGTTGGCTGGCGAGCCGCGGTCTCCTTGACTGTCACCATCAGTGATGGTTGTGACAGTCAGTGATGACTGCGAGGGTTCGGAGGCCGGGTAGGTATGGGCGAGGTGGAGTTGGGGTTGTTCACCGCAGCGCTGGGGTTGAGTGCGCCGTGGCGGGTGACGCGGACCGAGTTCAGCGGGGCGCAGCTGGATCTGTATCTGGACTTCTCTCGTGGTGCCCGGTTCCCCTGCCCGGCCAAGGACTGCACCGAGGGTGGGTGTGTGGTGCACGACACCGCGGAGAAGACGTGGCGGCACCTGGATTTCTTCCAGTTCAAGGCGTTTTTGCATGCCCGGCTGCCCCGGGTGTGCTGTCCCGAGCACGGGGTGCGGCAGGTGAGTGTGTCCTGGGCGCGTCCGGGCTCGGGGTTCACGATGCTGTTCGAGGCGCTGGCGCTGACCTTCGCGGCGGTGATGCCGGTGGCGAAGGTGGCGGCGCTGACCCGTGAGCACGACACCAGGATCTGGCGGGTGCTCGAGCACCATGTCCGAGCCGCCCGCGACCGGGAGGACTTCTCGGCGGTGACCACGGTCGGCATGGATGAGACTTCCGCGCGCAGAGGCCAGGATGGGACTGTTGCGTTGGTGGATGACAGCGTCAGGCAGGCTGGGCTGATGCGCCGTCGCCCTCGTCGAGTACCTCCACCTGAGTCTGGTTTCGCTGGGTTTCGGTTCCCCCGTGAGGTCATCATGCTGGCGGTGCGGTGGTACCTGCGCTACGGACTGTCCTACCGTGACGTGGAAGAACTGCTCGCTGAGCGGGGCATCACCGTTGACCACGTCAAGCCTCAGACCTCCGGAAGTAGCTGAAGGCCACGTCCGTTGACGTGGCCTTTTGTTTATCAAATTGTTCCCGAAAGTAGTCGAGTTTTCTGACGGGTTTGGGGTATGCCGGGGGACATGACGCGGGTGGTGGAACAGGTACTGGAGGGTATGCCCGAGCCGGCGTCGTTGCAGCTGGTGACCACCGGTGAGGGTGAGTCGGTGGTCCTTGCCGGCAAGTGGGTGCTGCACCGGTTCCCCACCGGCGACGCGGGGATGCGCAAGCTGGCGATGGTGTCGCTGACCCAGGCTCGGTACCCGGTCAAGACGGTGGCCGCGGTGTTCGGGGTGCATCCGAACTACGTGTCGACGCTGCGTAAGACGGCCCGGGAGCGGGGTTCGGTCGGGTTGGTCAAGACGATGGGTCGCCCGATGACGCTGAGCCCGGCGCAGCTGGGTCAGGCTCGCCGGTGGGCCCAGGCGGGCGTGGCCGGTCAGGAGATCGCTCGGCGGCTGCGGGTGTCTGACACCATGATCAGCCGGTTGGTGGGTGCCTCCCGTCGGGCGCCTGAGCCGGTGGGTGACGAGTTGGCCTATCCCGAGGCCGAGGTTGAGCCCTACCCCGAAGTCGAACCCGAGGTCGAAACCGAACCTGGGCCTGAGCCTGAGGTCGAACCCGAGGTCGAAACCGAACCTGGGCCTGAGCCTGAGGTCGAGCCGACGTCGGGGGCCGCGTCTGGGTCGGGAGCCGAGCCCGGATCGACCTCGGGTCGGCTGGGGCGGGCCACGGTGAGCAGCCGGTATGCCGGGGCGATGCTGTTGCACGCGTTTTTGGATCGGGTGGGGGCTGGGCGGGTGTTCGCCCCGCTGTGCGCACCCGGTCAGCCCCGATTCGATGATCTGGCGCTGCTGACCGTGACTACCTGCGCGTTCGCGTTGGGGGTGGGATCGGTGGAGGCCATCAAGCACCTGATCCGCGCCCAGGTCGGGCCGCTGGCCGGGCTGGACCGGGGGCGTGTCATTACAAGTGTGTAAGCCACGGATGGACCAAGATCGGTCGGTGTGATCGTCACTCGGCCGGGAAGGGAACCATCTGTGAGTCAGGACACCAGTGTCGAGGATTGTGAGGTCGAGGCG
>JBATXM010000228.1:0-81324 GCA_049673305.1 Pseudonocardiaceae bacterium
AGGTGTACCGGACCGTGAACGCCAACAACTCAGCAGTAGCCCGCGCCCCAGCGAAGATCAGATCACCTTCATTCTCCCGCTCCTCGTCATCCACCACAATCACCGGACGCCCAGCCGCCACGTCGCCAATCGCCCGATCGATACTTGCAAAAGAGCTCTCGGTCATCGCGGCCTCCTCCCCCGAATCATCCGCCAGCATCATCCCGCACACCGCCGCTGCCAGGGGCAGGATGTGGGCGAACCAACCGCTCGACGTACTTCGCGATCACGTCGACCTCGAGGTTCACCAATTCGCCAGGGCGTCGCAGGCCCAGCGTGGTCAGCTCTCGGGTGGTCGGGATGAGCCCTACGGAGAATTCGTCAGAACCCGCCTCGATCACGGTGAGCGATACTCCGTCTACGGTGATGGACCCCTTCTCCACCACGTAGCGGGCCAGCGCGGCGGGTATCCCGATCTGGACTAGCTCCCACGGGGATGCTTGCTGTGGCGCAGTGCGGGAGCGCAGGGTCCCCGTGCTATCCACGTGCCCCTGCACCAGGTGGCCACCCAGCCGGTGGCCGAGCTTCGCCGCTCGCTCCAAGTTCAACCGGTCCCCGGCCCGGGCCAGGCCCAGGTTGGAGCGACGCAGCGTCTCGCCGATCACGTCGGCGGCGAACACGTCACCATCGACGTTCACCACGGTCAGGCACACTCCGTTGACCGCGATCGAGTCACCAGGCCGCGCGTCGGAACTGGTCAGCGGCCCGCGTACGGTGAAGCGCGCCGCGTCGGGCCACTCTTGGCGCTCGAGCAGCTCCCCCAGCTCCTCGACGATGCCCGTGAACACGGCTCAAGCCCTCCCAGGCCTGCGCCTCACCGGCCGCCGCACGCGCGGGCCTGGGCCCGTAACGACTCCACAGCTCGCGCTGGGTCCTGCGCCCCGTACACCGCCGAGCCGGCCACAAAACAGTCCACCCCGGCTTCCGCAGCGGCCTCGATGGTGTCGGCGTTGATCCCCCCGTCGATCTCCACCAGCACGGTGAGGTGCCCGGTGTCCACCAACCGCCGGGCGGTGCGCACCTTGTCCAGTACCTCGAATATGAACGACTGTCCACCGAAGCCGGGCTCCACGCTCATCACCAGCAGCGTGTCGTAGTGCCGCAACACCTCCACCCAGGGCTCCAGCGGAGTTTTGGGTTTGATTGACAGCCCGGCCTTGGCCCCGGCCGCACGCAGGTCTTTCGCCAGCTTCACCGGGTCCCGCGCGGCCTCGGCGTGCACGGTGACGTTGTGGCAGCCCGCTTCGGCGTACTCGATCGCCCACCGATCCGGGTCCTCGATCATGAGGTGGCAATCCATCGGAATGTCGGTGTACTTCATCAGGCTTTCCACGACGGGAAGGCCCAGCGTGAGGTTGGGCACGAAGTGCCCGTCCATCACGTCGACATGCAACCAGTCAGCACCCGGGACCGCATTGGCCTCGTCGGCGAGTCGGGCGAAGTCAGCGGCCAGGAGGGACGGCGCGATCATCGGCTGATGTGGCACAGTACGCACGGTAGCGCGCCTGGCCACGCCGCGGGAGGACCGGTTCAGCTCAACGGCTCGGTGACGATGAACTCCAGCCGGTCCCCGGTGACGATACCTCGGACGTCCTGGCCTGGCCGCAGCTCGCCGGCGAGCAGCATGCGGGACAGTGTGCGCTCCAGTTCACGTCCGATTGTTCGACGCAGCGGCCGAGCCCCGAATTCGGGCTGGTAACCACGGCCGGCGAGCCAGTCGATGGCGTCGTCGTCGAGGCGCAGGGTGATGTCCTGGGCACGCAGCCGCTGGCGTGTTTGCTCCAGCAGTAACTCGGTGATCGCGCGAAGCTGTGGCTGGTCGAGGCCCCGGAACAGGACGATCTCATCGATGCGATTGAGGAACTCCGGCCGGAAGTGCCTCCCGACACTGGCCATCAGGGGTTCCCGCACCTCCTCGACCGATCGCCCAGCGCTGGTCGCGGCCAGCAGCGCCTCGGCGCCGAGGTTGCTGGTCATAATGATCACGGTGTTGGCGAAGTTCACGGTCCGTCCCCGGGCGTCGGTGAGCCGGCCGGCGTCGAAGACCTGCAGCAGGATGTTCGTGACGTCGGCATGAGCCTTCTCGATCTCATCGAGCAGCACCACCGTGTACGGGGTGCGGCGGACGGCGTCGGTGAGCTGGCCAGCCTCCTCGTGGCCGACGTAGCCGGGTGGGGCACCGATGAGCCGCGACACAGTGTGCTTGTCCTGGAATTCGCTCATGTCGATGCGGACCAACCGCTCCCGCGAGCCGAACAGGGCCTGGGCCAGAGCCCGGGCCAGCTCGGTCTTGCCCACGCCGGTCGGGCCGAGGAACAGGAACGACCCGACTGGCCGGTCCGGGTGTTGGAGACCGGCGCGGCTGGCCCGGACCGCGTCCGCGACGGCCTCGACCGCCTCGTCCTGCCCGACGACCCGCTGCCTCAGCTGATCCTCAAGGTGGAGCAGTCGGTGCCGCTCCGCCTCGGTGAGCTGCGCGACCGGGATTCCGGTGCTGCGCGCGACGATGTCCGCGACGTCATCAGCGCCGACCTCTGGTGGGCGCGTCGGGCCGGCGCGTGCGGTCTCCAACACGACGATCGCCAGATCCAGTGCCCGGGTCAGCGCCCGCGCCCGCTCGTAGTCTTCGGCGTCGACCGCGATGTCCTTGGCCCGGGTGAGCTGCTCGACGCGTTGCTCGAGAGCTCGGGTGTGCTCACTCGGGGCCTGTGCACGGCTGCGGACCCGCGCGCTGGCCCGGTCGATCAAATCGATCGCCTTGTCGGGGAGGAACCGGTCAGTAAGGTAGCGGTCGGAGAGCCGGGCGGCGGCGTCAGTGGCCTCGTCGGTGATGCGCACCCGGTGGTGCGCCTCGTAGCGTTTGCGCAGGCCACGCAGGATCGCGACGGTGTCCTCAATGCTCGGCTCGGTGATCAGGATGGGCTGGAAACGTCGTTCCAGTGCCGGGTCCCGCTCGATGTGGCGGCGGTACTCCTCGACCGTGGTGGCCCCGACCATCTGCAGATCGCCTCGGGCCAGCGCCGGCTTGAGCATGCTCGCGGCGTCCATCGCACCACCCTCGGCCCCCGCGCCGGCACCGATCACCGTGTGCAGCTCATCAAGAAACAGCACCACCGTCCGGGCAGCGGCGGTCACCTCGTCGATGACCGCGGTGAGCCGTTCCTCGAACTCACCCCGGTACTTGGTGCCGGCCACCATCCCGGCCAGATCGAGCGCGATCAGCCGCCGGTTGCGCAGCGGCTCCGGGACGGCGCCCTCGGCGATGCGCTGGGCGATGCCCTCGACAATCGCTGTCTTGCCGACGCCCGGGTCGCCGATCAGCACCGGGTTGTTCTTGGTCCGCCGTGCCAGCACCTCAAGGACCTGCTCGACCTCGTCGTGGCGCCCGATGACCGGGTCAAGGCGGCCCGCGCGGGCAGCGGCCGTGAGGTCACGTCCGTAGCGGTCCAGCCGCCGCGTCGACGTACCTGGTGCGCCCGGTCTACTGTGCCCGCCAAAAGACTGCTCAAGGCCGCCGACCAGCCGGCTCACGAGGTCCTCAAGCGGGTTGAACCCGGAACCGAATGGCCCATCGGGCATACCGAGCCTCCTCGTCCGCCAAGCCAGCACCGCGCCGCCGATCGCGCCGCGACACCACCCGGAAGCTCACGAAGCGCTAGCGACTGACGACCTTTTCTCGTCGTGCTGTGCCGTCATCAGCTGGCGACGGGAGCTGATGCCAAGCTTCGCATAGACCTGCTGAAGATGGTATTCGATGGTCTTGACCGACAAGGTGAGCTTGCCGGCGATTGCCCTGTTGCTGTGCCCGGCGGCGGCCAGCCGAGCGACCCGTTGTTCCTGGATGGTCAACCTGGTCGCTTCCTCGTGACTGCGGCGGCGCCGGCCACCCGCCACCGCAAGCTCCTCGCGGACCTGTTCGGAAAGCCAACCGGCCTGGTTAGCTTCGGCAATCGCCGCTGCCTGAGCGAGCAAAGGACGCGCCCGGCAGGAGTGCCCACGGCGTCGCAGGAATGCCCCGAAGCCCAGTAGCGTCTCCACCTGTTCCAGCGGCAACGGGACCTGTTCGTGAAGGGCGAGAGCGGAAGTGAAATGCGCTTCGGCAGCTTCGTGGTCGCCTTCGGCTTCGGCGAGGCTCGCTCGCCCCGTCGCTGCAACGATTCGCGGATACCGGCAGGGTAGTCGGGCAGCGCTAAAATCCAGCCAGGCGATCACGCGGCGCGCATCGTGAGTTCGACAGACGCTGAGATGAGCGGTGATGGCGTACCGGGCCCAAGGAATCCAGCAGGGCTCACCGATACCCATCCGGCTACTCAGCTCCTCGAGCTGCACGTAGAGCTCGCTAGCTGCCTCAGACTTTCCGTCACGAAGCAGGTGCTGACCGCGAATGTTCCAGAGCCGAAGCAGCGTGGACGACTCCCCGCGAGCGGTAACGTCCAGCTCGATCCGGTCACACCACTCCATAGACTCAGCACCCCGACCCATCTGGTGGAGCACCTCGGCGCGAATGGACCCCGCATGGGACATATGTGCCGGTAATGGCTTGGTGTCACGTGGTGGCTGCACCAGAGAGCTTGCTCGTTCGGCATAGTCGAGCGCCTCCGTGAGCCGGCCCTGCCGCGCTGCTACAATCGCCTGCGTCACGGCTAAACCACTGACCGCTTCGGCGGCACCAATACGCTCAGCAGCCGATACTAACATGTCCAGAACGTGCTGGGCGTCATTGAAGCGCTCAGCGCAGGTGGCAGCAATGCTGAATCTGCTCAATGCGTCCCAGGACCAGCACAGGTCGCTCAGACTTGCCAGAGCTTCTGCCCCGACCGCCCTGGCGCCCGCCTCGCTCTCAATCAGTCCTTGCGGATCTCCGGAAAGGAAAGCGAGATAGCCCCACACAGACGCCGCTCGGTTCGAGAGCGATTTCTTGGCATTGGTGGCGAGCGTATAAGCGCGTTCGGCCAGCGGTAGGGACTGAGCCGGGCCCGCCGATATCCAGGACGTCAGCGCGGCATCCAACAACGCCTCGATGGTCACTGCTGGGTCGTGGTCCTCGGCCAACTCGACGGCTTGTGCGAAACAGGTCGTCGAATCGTTGTGTGCACCGGTGGCGGAGAAGGCGCGGCCAAGCATCCGCAACACCTTTACCCGCCGAGCAGATGTGAGCTCATGCTCACCGCAGAGCCGATCGCAGACGGGGATTGCCTCGCCCGGACGTCCCGCGACCAGCAGCGACTCAGCCAGCGCCAGCAGGAGGTCAGCGCCGGCCCGGCTGCCGGCCGCGCGCACGGCGGCCTGCAGATGGCGCGTCGCCATGGTGGGCGCACCGGATCGCAACGCGGCCATCCCGGCACGTTCCATCGCGCTGATCGCACCGTCGTCACCGGTAAGATCAGCGCGGATCGCATGGTCTATGGCCTCCCCGTGCAGTCCCCGCGCAGTGAGGGCGGTGAAGGCCCGCGCGTGCAGCCGAGCTCGTACCGGTACCGCCAGATCGTCATAAAGGGCCTGACGAAACAGCGGGTGCGCGAACTCCGCCACCGTCTCCGTCGTCGAGCGCACCAGTCCGCTGCGACACAGCGCGTCCAGCGCCATATCGGCCTCCCGGTCGTTCAACTGGGCCATCGCCACAGCCAGCTCAGGACGAAACCGCATACCCAGCACACTGGCCGCTTGCACGCAGCGAAGTGCCGCCTGCGGCACCCCCGCAAAGCGGGTCAGCACGATCTCCGTCCGACTGGCCGCTCTCCCGACCCGGGTTGGTGCGCCCACGTCCTCCCCCCGCCCGATAGCCGCTGCCACCTGTGCCAGCAACAGCGGGTTACCACCACACAACTCCAAGAGCCTGCGCGACACCGCACCGCTGACCGGACCACCCAGCCGGGCCGCCAACAACTCCGCGCCTGCGTCCCTGCTCAGAGGTGCCAACCGGGCCACTGAGGCATAGCCGTCGTAAGCCAGAGCGGTTGACAGCTCATAGGCTGCTGGTGGCCACGGCCGCAGCGCCCCCAACACCGCCACCGGCAGTCTTCTGATCCGACGAGCCAAAAACGACACGAGCGCGAG
This sequence comes from Pseudonocardiaceae bacterium, assembly GCA_049673305.1. Classification (GTDB taxonomy): domain Bacteria; phylum Actinomycetota; class Actinomycetes; order Mycobacteriales; family Pseudonocardiaceae. The sequence goes on from JBATXM010000228.1 coordinate 6,097, forward strand.
CGAATCCGGATCGGCCCAGTGCAGGTCATCGAGAGCAATCAGGACAGGTTGGGTAGCGGTTTCTTCCAGCCAACGCAGCACCGCACTGAATCGGGCCGCCTGAACGTCACCGCCCCGTAGACCCGTCACCGGCAGGTCCAGCAGGTCGCGGGGCCCGTCCACGGTATCGAGGACCGCGGCGAATAACCCAAACGGCAGCGACGCCTCCATGACATCGCCGCGGCCCCATCCGATCCGAACGTCGGGGCAGGCCAGCTCCCTCGCCTGGTCGAGGATAGTTGTCTTGCCCAGGCCTGCCTCCCCGACCACGAACAGCGTACCGCCCCGTCCCGCCCGCGCCTCAGAGATCAGACGCGCCACAGCGGCCCGCGCCGTCTCGCGCTCCTGCATACTCCCGACGCTCACGATGCCTCCACTTCCACAAACGGCCGTGTTTCCCATGGGCGCGACAGCCCACGACAGACTTTCCACACGATCGTGGGAATCCCACGCATCGCGTGTGAAGCGGTGAAGACTCCAACAATGACTTCGTTGCCAAACCCCATGCATATGCCACGATTTTCATTTGCTTCCACTCCGATAAACACCGTAAACGGAACCACTTCTACGACAAGTTCCTGCTGTCACGTCAGCTGCCACCAACCCTTCTCAGATCACCTGGGGACAGGTTCAGCCTCGGCAACAGACACGAAGCGTACGAATTGGCGACGCAACGTAACAGCGGGCACACAGCTCTCCTCTTCGGTGAGGCTTTCCGATATAGGATATGAGAGCAGAGGCCCCGACGTTGATACACGCGAGATCTGAACCAGATGAGAAGGCGACGCTGGACAGCTCCCCTGGGCAGGACCCAGCGATGTCGAAGGGCTCCCCGAGGTGAGTGAATCCAAGGCGGCCGAACCGGTCACCAAGACCGAGGAGCCGGAGAAGCGGGTCAGCTGGGCGGAGCTGTTCTTCGACCTGGTGTTCGTCTTCGCCGTCACCGAGGTGTCGGCGCTGCTGCGAGCCGATCAATCCTGGGCGGGGGTGGGACGCTCGCTGGTCGTATTCGTCCCGATCTACTGGGCCTGGGTGGGCATGTCCGTACACGCCAACACCCGCGACATCGACAACCCACTCGACCGTGTCGGGATCTTCATGATCGGGCTGTGCGCGATGTTCATGGCGCTGGCCACACCCGGGGCGTACACGCAGCGCGGTGTGCTGTTCGGCGCCGCGTACTTCGCCGCCCGGATCATCCTCGCCGCGCTCATCTTTCGCGGCCGGCCGATGACCGTGAACGCCTACCTCGTCGGTCTCGTGGCCAGCGGCCCTCTGTTGCTGACCGGCGGCCTGCTGCCAGACCCGGCTCGGGTAACACTGTGGGCGCTCGCCGCTCTCATCGACCTAGCCACACCCGCGCTGATCCGCCGCCGGCTGGTCAGCATCCATTTCCACTCCACCCACCTGCCCGAGCGGTTCGGCCTGTTTCTGATCATCGCGCTCGGCGAGTCAGTAGTTGCCATCGGGACACCCGCTGCGGCGGCGCCACAGCTCCACGTTGGTGGTGTCGCCGCGGTCGCCGTCGCGTTCGCGCTGGCCTGCGGCCTGTGGTGGGTGTACTTCCACTTCGCCGCCGACGCAATACGCCACTCCCTAGCCACCGCCTCCGCGCAGACCGACATCGTCCGCGAGGTCCTCTCCTACGGCCACCTTGCATTCATCAGCGCCATCATCGCCGTGGCCGACGGCACCGCCGCCGTGGTGGCACACCCCGACCACCCACTCGACACCGCAGCGGCCAGCTTGCTGTTCGGCGGCTGCGCCCTTTACCTCGCCACCTTCGGCTACACCCGGTGGCGCATGTTCCGCAGCTGGGCCATCACCCGACTGGGCGCCTCAGTCGTGGTGATCGCATTACTACCCGCCGCAATCCACCTGCCCGCGCTCGGAGCTCTGGGCCTGCTGTTTGCCGTCGTCCTATCCCTCAACGTGGTGGAGTTCCAACAGGTCAAACATCGATCCACGCGCTGATCCACGCCTGGTCGGCGTCCCACCAGCCGTCGACTCCGCGTTCCGGTTCAGGCCATCCCGCCGTTGACGCGGATCGACTGTCACGTCGCTTGCCATCCGCCGCTCTGCACGGTTGAATCACGAGTACGAAGCTTCGATCTGCGTCAGGGGGCCCACACCATGCGGGTCGGCATCATCGGCTCGGGAATGATCGGCGGCTCGCTGGCGGCGCTGTTTGCCGAGCGTGGGCACGAGGTACTGCTCGCCAACTCTCGCGGCCCGCAGTCACTCACCGAGACGGCTCGTCAGCTCGGCATGACGGTCACCCCGGCGACGATCGTGGACACAGCGCGGGGCAGCGACGTTGTCTTCGTGGCGATTCCCTTCGGCCGGTATAAAGAATTGCCCGTCGACGCCTTCGCGGGCCGGATCGTCGTAGACACCACCAACTACTACCCACAGCGCGACGGTGCTGTGCCCGAGCTAGATTCCGGTGACGTCACGTCCAGCGAGTTACTTGCCCGCCACCTCGGCGACGCGCAGGTCGTGAAGGCGTTCAACACCCTGTACTTCGAACAGTTGCGCACTGCGGGTCGCCCCGACGCGCCGCCCTCGCAGCGGCTGGCGATTCCCCTTGCTGGCGACAACGCACGCGCCAAGGCGCTCGTCACTAACCTCATCGAGAACATCGGTTTCGCTGCCGTCGATGCGGGCAATCTCGCCGCCGGCCGCCACCAACAACCCGGCCAGCCCGTCTACAACATGCCAGTGGGGCCGGCCGAAGCCACAAAGCTCCTGGAGCAACGGTGACCGCCAACACAGCCAGCCCCACCAGTCCAGGCCGTCGCCACGAGCTGCCGACCGGCAAGCTGTTCATCAGCGACGCGTGGTGGGAATCGTCATGAAGATCGCAATCATCGGCGCGGGCCGGCTCGGATCGGCCCTTGGCAAGCGCCTGGTCCAAGCCGGCCATGAAGTGCTCTACGGTGGCGCAGATGCCGCGTCGAGCACCCAGGCGACTAGGGACCGGGTCACCAACGCACGTGCGGCGGAGTTCGGTGAGGTGGTCGTGCTGGCGGTGCCCTTCCACAAGATCGGGCAGGCGATTGATCAGACCGCAGGCATGCTGACCGGCAAGGTTCTTTGGTCCTGCGTCAACGCGGTGCTCCCCGACGCCTCGGGCCTGGCCGTTGGCTTTGACACCTCCGCCGCCGAACAGGTCGCCCGCCACGCGCAGGGTGCCCGCGTGGTCAGTGCACTCCCACCGTTTGCCGACGTCCTAGCATCCGAGAACGTGACCTTCGGCGGGCACCGGCCTACTGTCTTCCTGTGCAGCGATGACCAATCAGCCAAAACGGACGTCACGCGGCTCATCCAGGACCTTGGCGCTGAGCCCGTCGACGCCGGACCGCTCACGACCTCGCGGTTGGTCGAGCCTGCCATGATGCTCCTGGTCGCCATCGCTTACGGCAGCCCCGCCCCCCGCACCGTTGGTCTCAAGCTCTTGGAGCGATAGATCTTCTGTCTCCCCGGCGCCTCATTCCTAGCCTGTCTTTTTCGTCTATCCCGTCGGTCGGTGCTCAACGAATGCTACCGTCTGTCGCCAAACCAACCCGTTATTAAATACTAACGTACCGACGGCAGTGGTGAGTCGTCCGCCGAGTCGCTCCGCAGCCTGATAAAGGATTATATCATCGGTGACCTGAAGCGCATCCATGCCGGTGATCTGCGGCTGCTCGGCAAGGTAATCATCGAACAACTTGCGAATCTCATCGCGCCCATGAGCGATCCTGTCGAAACGCACGAAAATCGCATCCTCCGCATACCGCTCGGCCAACCCCGCAGTGTCGCCAGCCTGCAGAAGTTTCACCTGCGACTCCAGGAACTCTTGCGGTGCGATCTTCTCGTCGGCCATTTCAGCGGTCCTCCTTCATCGTTCGCTCGACTGTGCAGACTCCCGGACTGTGGTCAGGTCCTCGTCGCGGTACCCTTGACTCACCTCCACGACTACCCCATCGGGATCGATCAGCCAAACGCTGCGCCATCCTGGGATGAAATTATCGAAGCTGAGCGGACCCAGGGAGACCGGAACCGCGTCGCCAATTCGGGCAAGGAACGCGTCCAGGTCGTCGACCTGAAAGGCAATATGTCGGACGACCCCCATATTTTGAGGTCCGTCAGCTGCAGGCTCCTTGAGCGTACCAGCGGTAACGTGGAACAGTTCGAGGTAGGCATCTCCCTGGCGAAGGAACACGATCTGTTCCTTGCCGAGCGGCACTACTCTGGCGCGTTCGAAACCAAACCACTTCCGGTAGAAGTCCTCGGTCGTGCGCTGATCCCGACAGTTGAGCGCGATGTGTGACCAATGTAAGTTCAAGGATTCAGCCTCCTCCAGCCCGGGGCAATGTGGTGGACACCGGAAAGCCGGACTTATCTCGACGGTCTTCATTGATCAGGTCGGCTGCACGTTCCGCGATCGCAGCGATGGCGGTGTGGCAGTTGGCGGATGGCACCGTGGGTATGACGCTGGCGTCCACGACGCGCAGGCCGGTCACCCCGTGCACGCGTAGCCGAGGGTCGACCACGGCTTGGTCGTCAATGCCCATTCGGCAGGAGCCGACTTGGTGGTGGTAGCTGTCAGCCCGACTCCGGACGAAGCTCTCCAGCTCGGAGTCGGTCTGTACCGCCGGTCCCGGCCTGAGCTCGCCCTTGAGCAGCTCCTTGAAGGCCGGCGCGGCGAAGATGTCGCGTGACAGCTTGACCGCTTGCACCATCCGCGCGACATCGGCCCTGTCCCTCAGATAGTTCGGGTTGACCGCCGGCTTGGTGAACGGGTCGGCGCTCGCCAGCCGAACCCAACCCCGCGATTGAGGTCGGACGAGGCCTGGTAAAATGCTGACCGCGTTGGGATACTGTTGGCCGATGATGATGTCGAACGGCACGTGAACGAAGCCGATCTGCAGGTCTGGCGCGATCATGCCCGGCTGCGAGGTGGTGAACAACGCCGACTCGGAGAGGTTCTGACGACCTGGCTCGACCGGGTCCATCGTCTCGGCGATCAGTCCGACTAGGACGTGGTTGTGGAAGTTCTGACCCACCCCGGGCACATCCACCACGAGCGGAATGTCAAACCGGCGGAGTTGCTCGGCATCACCGATGCCGGACAGCAACAGCAGCTTCGGTGACTCGATGGCTCCGGCGCAGACAATCACCTCCCGCGCCGCGCGCACCGTCTGCAATCCCAGCTCTGCCCCACCGTCCTGGCCACTCCGGCCGACCCGGCGGCTTTCGCCAATCGGCTTAGTTGGCGCGTCCTGCCGGTAGGTCACACCGACGCAACGCTGGTCCTCGACTATCAGCCGCATCGCCTGTGCGTTGGTCCGCAGTATGAGGTTCGGCCGGTTCAGCGCAGGCTCTAAGAACGCCGCGAGGGCGCCACACCGCCTGCTACTCTCGACGTTGATGTGGTGCCAACCGGCACCCAGCATCTGCGGGCCGTTGAAGTCCGCCACCTCGGGATAGCCGAGCTGCATGCAGGCGTCGATAAAAGTGCGCGACAGTGGGTTCGGATCGTGTCGACCCGCGTTGGTGACGATCTGCGGCCCGTCCGTGCCGGTCCACGAATCAATTGGGTCCTCCTGCCGTTCGAGCTTCTTGAAATACGGCAGGAGATCTTTATACGACCAGCCGACCGCTCCCTGGTAGGCCCAGTTGTCGAAGTCCGAGGGATGGCCCCGGACATGCATCATGATGTACAGATTGCTGCTGCCGCCGGGCATCTTGCCCCGCGGCTCGGAGATGACCCGCCCGCCGAGGCTAGGCTGGGGTACACTCTGATATCCCCAGTCGACATCCGAGCCCAAAAGCGTGTACCACAACGGTGCGGCGTCAACGTTGGTTGGGATCCATTCCCCACCCGCTTCCAGCACCAGCACGCGTATTTCCGGGTTCTCGGTAAGGCGGTGGGCGAGCACTGAACCAGCGGTACCGGCCCCCACGAGGATGTAATCGAACTCGTCCATTTCCCGCACCCGTCTAGGAGGCCTTAAAAGGAGCTGTATCGTGGAAGTTGGCCATATAGGTGATTCGCCCGTCAATGATGCGGAAGTAGTTGGCGGCGTCGACTTCGATCGATCCACCGCGCGGCGTCCTGGCTGAGATGTGCGAGACCACAGCGGCCTGCTCATCTTCGATTACTATGTGCCGCGGGACGTTCTGGAATGAGGTGTACATTTTCGGAAAACCCTTCATCATCTGGCGAAGGGTGTCCTGTCCCTCGATATGACCGGCTAGTTGCTCGTCCATGACCTGGTCGTGCGCGAACAGGTCAGTCCACCCGTCCCAATCGCCCTGGTTGGCCAGCTCGTAATAACGCGTCACAACGTCTCTGGTGTCCATCAATACCTTCCTGGATCGATATCTTTCCGGTATTCACAGGGGCGCGGATCCCGGCATCGGGTCCATGGCGTTTACCATGTAGCGAACTATCTGCAAGTAGCCGGTTCCGGGCGCGCGCCGTACCTCCCACGTCTGGGTGGCGTCGAACCCCAGCCACTTGCTCCGCGGTTCCGGAGGATCCCAGATTTTCGCCTGCCAGTTGACGATCAGGCGGATCTCGGCGCGGGTGTCGTCGTGCCTGGTGACTGTGAAATCTTTAAGTTCGTGGGCCTCGTCGAAGAAACGACGGGTCACGGTGTCGTACCAACTGCGGAAACCGGCATGGCCTTTCTGTACCCCCTCAGGAAAGTGCATCTCCAGCTCTTCGTCGGCAAGGAGCGGAAGCAGGCTCACTACGTCGGCGTGCCGATCCAGAGCAGCGAACCATTCGGTGGCGTAGGAACGCAACTGGTCTTGGGTGGCAATAGCCATGAATATCTCCTTCTCGCTCCAGATGTTAGATCAGTCGCGATCTTGGCCTCAGCCTGTGGGAGCCGCGCCGGGGTTTGCCGTGGCGTCTCCGTCGAGCACCGTGACCCCGCTGAGGGCGCCCACATCCTGCAGCGTCCGCTTCACTTCCGGGGTGGCGCCGACGACGGAGATGGTCGTGGCCACGTCGAGGCCCTGCCGGGCAACGACAAACGCTCGAGCGCACCTGTCCGAGATGCTGCGTAGCCCGGCAAGCTGGAGTACCACCTCCTTTGGCTGAGCGGCGACGATCCGCTTCAACTCCAATTTCAGGGCCATCACGGCGCTGTCGTCCAGCTCTCCGTCCAACGTGAGCTGCGCTACTCCACCACTGAGATCTAATTCGATATCGAACGGAAGAGACGCCGGCACTATCCGAACCCGGACCTCCAGGTCCTCGGGAGTCCGGGTAGGCACGTTCGAGTCGTCCACGATTCCCAGCCGGATTGCGAGAGGGTGGGGCACCGTCGGCTGCGTCAGTGGTTCCGGCAGGGTCACCGTCATCACCTCGGCGTCGAAGTTGGCATAGCGGTTCCCATTGACCCAGACCGCATCGATCCTGATACTGCCCGGCGGCAGCAGGTCGGGCGCTACCCGCAGGATGTTGTCCTTGAGCACACCGGGCTGGGGCTTGAAGTAGAAGTCCATCGGTTGCTTGGTGAGGAGCAGGTTCGTGTACACGGCGGCCAGGTAGCACAGTTCGAAGGAGTGGTAGCCCGACATCGAGTGGCTACCCTTGAGCCGCTCGGTGCCCAGCAGGTACGGGATGCCGCTGGCCAGGACGTTGAAGTACACGCCGCCCGAGTCGTTGTCCGGGAACCAGGCGTTGTAGAAAGCCGACGACTCGCGAGCCATCCGCAGGTACTGGGCGTTGAGATCCCTTGGCTCTTGGAGCGACCCGGCTAGGATGAGGAACGCCAGGATGCCCTGTTCGTTCTGCCACCACGCCTTGCGGTCGTGCCAGATTAACCGGTGGAACTCCTGCCCGGGCGCCAGCTCCCGCTCGACCATGTCATACCAGCCCCCGCGCTGCTTGTCTCGCCCCACGTCGGGGACCACGGTGGCAATCTTGCGGGCGAGTTCCAGGTAGCGGTCATCCGGATGCAGATGCGCAACACGCATCAGGTTCCAGGCGATTTTCAGGTTGTGTCCGACGATGGCCCGGTTCTTCTGCAAAGGCGTCTCGTGGTCCGGGGTCCAGTCCTCGAAGAACTTCTCATTGACGAACGGACTGTGCTCGTAGTCGGGGAAATGCGTGACGATCAGGTCCGAGCAGGATGCGAGCATGTCCGCGTAGCGCGCGTCGGCGGTCGCCAGCCAGAGGTTAATCAGATAAGCGGGCGCGTGGTCGCCGACCGAGTTCCAGTTCTTGCGCGCCCGGTTGTGGGTGAGCGACTCGTCGCGCGGGTCCATCGTCACCGGATCCAGGTGGGAGAAGTAGCCCTCGTGGTCCTTGTCCAGGAAGTACCGGTCGAACAGATTCACCGTCATTTCGGCGTCACGCAGGATGCGCGGGTCCCCGGTCACCCGGTAGGTCTGGACGGGACCAGCCAGCGCGTAGATCTGCTCGTAGGCGGGGATGGCGTCGAGGTCGTCGCCGAACTCCGAAGCGAGGATGTTGCGCTGGTGGTCACCCTGGATGTCCGCCGCGTGGTACCAGTAGACGATCCCCTCCTTTTCGTCGATCGCCCGCAGATGCTCCCGCAGGTACTCGGTCCCCTTCTCGGCAGCCTGCAGGTATCGGTCCTCACCGGTGAGCAGGTACGCGGTGGCGAAGCCGTAGACCATCCGCGAGATGGTGTCCGTCTCCTGCCGGGTGCTGGGAACTTTCTGGCCCTCCAGGGTCAGCTGAGTACGATAATTCCGGTAATCGATCACACCGTCCGGGAACTGGGCGTTGAAGTAGAACTCCGCCAGGTCGCGGATCTGATTGATCCACCAGTCGGGGGACTCGAAGCGCCAGTCGTTCTCGGTCCGGCCCACGAGCACGAGACGCTTGGCTTCCAGTATGTAGTCCCCGCCCTCGGGATAGAAGATGCCGTAGGCGAACAGAAAACGGCCGGGTGTCAGCAGGCTTTGTATAGGGGCGCCCGGGTCCTGGAACGGCTCGCGCGGATTGCGGATCACCTCCGCGTAGGTGACGTCGGTCAGCTTCACCCGAAACTCGCGCCCGTCGCTCGTCGTGAGGCCGAACATCCCCTCCGGTGCATCCTTGATCGCGGTGACGTAACCGGCGATGGTGTCCGAGAAGGTGAAATGCATCTTGTCCATCAATTGTCTCCTTGCGTGCCGCCCAGTGCCCCACTACCAGGGCCTCATTACCAAGGCCTCATTACTGGGAAATCAGGACCACCACGCTGTGCGCATTGACGCGGTAGTGGTCGTCTGGCTTGATGTCGATCTCGTCACCGGACAGGGCGATGTCCTGCGGCGACGGCAACGACGTGTCGATCGCACGCCGCCAGTGCCGCCCCGGCACCGGTGGCATCTCGAAGTCCAGGTCCTGGCTGGACATGTTAAGCATCACGTGTACGTCGTCGTCACCGTCGAAGCCGCCCATGGTGAACGCCAACATCGAGGAACTGGAGTCGAACCAGCCGGGCGCGTTGAGCTTGCATCCGTGCCAGGCGATGTCGAGAAGACCGCGTTCATTCACCTTCCCGGCGAAGAACGTCGAACGGTGCACGGTGGGGTGCCGGCTACGGAACGCGATCATCTCTTTGAAGAATCGGAAGGTATCCTGGTTTCGCCGCACAAGATCCCAGTCGAACCAAGAGATCTCGTTGTCCTGGCAGTAGGCGTTGTTGTTGCCTCGCTGGGTGCGCCTTACCTCATCACCGGCGAGTATCATCGGCACGCCTTGCGAAAGCAGCAGGATAGCGGCGAAGTTCTTGATCTGACGGGTGCGCAACGCTTCAATCTCCGGGTCCTCTGTCGCGCCTTCCGCACCACAGTTCCAGCTATCGTTGTCGTTGTTGCCGTCCCGGTTGCCCTCACCGTTGGCCTCGTTATGCTTGGTGTTGTAAGAAACCAGGTCATTCAGCGTGAACCCGTCATGAGCGGTGACGAAGTTGATGCTGTTGCCTGGATTTTGCCCGAAACGCTCGAAGAGGTCCGCGCTGCCCGCGATGCGGGAGGCGACCTGGCCCACCAGACCTCCGTCACCGCGGACGAAGCGGCGTATGTCGTCGCGGTAGCGTCCGTTCCACACCGCCCAGCGACAGCCTCCGGGGAAGGTGCCGACCTGATAGAGGCCAGCGGCATCCCAGGCTTCAGCGATAATCTTGACGTCGGCTAACGTTTCGGACAGCTCGATATCCCACAGCACCGGAGGATAAATCATCGGACTGCCATCCTGGCCGCGCGAAAGAACGGAGCCCTCATCGAAGCGGAAACCATCGACGTGCAGCTCCCTGACCCAGAATTCCAGGCACTCGCGGACAAGCTTCTCAACCATGGGATGGTTGCAATCAAAGGTGTTTCCGCAGCCAGAATAATCCATGTAGTACTGCTTGTCCTGCGATACGAGGTAGTAGTAGGAATCGTTGGCGATCCCCTTGAAGCAGATCACCGGACCTAGGTGGTTACCTTCGGCGGTGTGGTTGAAGACCACGTCGATGATCACCTCGATCCCGGCTCGATGCAGGGCCTTCACCATGTCCCGGAACTCCGTGATGTGGCTGCACTCCGCGGGGTTTTGACAGTAGCCCGGGTGCGGGGAGAAAAAGCCCAGCGGATTGTAACCCCAATAGTCACTCAGCGAAGCCCCATCCGGGGATTTCCCTCCGATACCGGACTCATCGAACGCGAAGACCGGCATCAGCTCGACTGCGGTCACCCCCAGTTCCCGCAAGTAGGGGATCTTCTCAATGACCCCGGCGAAGGTCCCCGGATTTTCCACCCCGGAGCTGGGAGATCTCGTCAAGCCGCCCACGTGCACCTCATAGATGACCGTTTGACTCATCGGCCGGTTCAGCGGCTGGTCACCCTCCCAGTCGTAGGCCCCGATATCGATCACCGCGCCGCGCATCGAGCAGTCCACGTTGTTGTCGTCGTCGCAGGCCCGGGCGCGGTTCCAGATGTCTTTGGTCACGCCCCGCGCATAAGGGTCGAGAAGGATCTTGTTGTGGTTGTAGCGGTGACCGGACCCATGGAGATCTCTGGGCCCGTCGACCCGGTAGGCGTAGTGCAGACCGGGTGTGGCTCCGCGCACATAGGCGTGCCAGAACTGGAACGTCCTGTTGACCATCGGGTCCAACTCGATGGTCTCGATCGGCTTCGGAGAGTCGGACGCGTCGAAGAGCAGCAAGGTGACCGCGGTAGCATCCGCCGCGTAGAGAGAGAAATTGACACCCTCAGCATCGGGGAGGGCTCCCAGTGGATGCGAGCGTCTCGCCTCAACGCGATAACTGGTGTCGGCTCTTTCCTTCATAACGGTTCCCATCTCAGCGATCCGGAAAAGATCAGTCCTTCTCGCTCAGCATGTCGATGATCGTGCGAGCGAAGAGATGGCAGAGTGGTCCCGACCGGCCGGTGACGAGGTCACCGTCGACGACAACATCCTGATCGGTGTAGATGGCGCCCATATTGCGCACGTCTCCGAAAAGGTTGTTGTGCGCGACCACCGGGCGGCCCCGGACCAGCTCAGGGGCCGATGCCACCAGCCACAGGCCATGACAGATGATTCCCTTGAGGATGCTCGCGTCAGCAAAGGCGCGCTGCAAGAACTCGGTAGCTGGCGAGAGCTTGGTGACATCTTCTGTGTAGCGCAAACGGTCGGCGACCATGCCCGACGGCACGATCACGGCCCCGAAGCCGTGCAGCTGCTCATCGCTCATGTGCTCGAAACTCTCCTGGCACTGCAGCGGAGCCTTGTACTCGTGACCGAAAAAGGTCAGCGACGGCTGGCCCCAGAGCCGGCTCAGGAGGTGGAGCTCGGCGCCTTCCTCGGCAAAACGATGCTGGTAATAAGCGATCTCGGGCTCGTAGTAGTCACTTTCAATGAGAACAGCGATCTTCTTTCCGTTCAGCCTCATGGGTAACTCCACTTACTGGCCGCATTTAACGTGGCCGACGTCGCCGGAAACATCGCCGTCGATGACGAGGTCGATCAGGAACGGACCGTCGGTTTCAAGCGCCCGGATGATGGCCGGCCGCACCTGGGACCCGGTTTCCACCCGGACCGCAGGCACCCCCAGTGACTCGGCTATCCGGTCGAACCGGAGCTCGGGGCCACCGAGGTCGAAGGAGGCCGGGAAGTCGTGTTCCGGCAGTCCACGCTCCCGCCAGTACTGTTGGATGTTGACTTTAAGGATCCGGTAGCTCCGGTTGTTGCACACCACGATCTTGGCGCCAATCCGGTGGTGCGCGGCGGTCCACAGCGCCTGGATCGTGTACATGGCACCCCCGTCGCCGGTGAAGCCGAACACGGTCCGCTCGGGGTGAGCCAGCTTGAGCCCCAACGCTCCGGGCGCTCCCACCCCCAACGAGCCGCCCCGGGTCTGAAAGTAGGCGCCGGGCCGGGTTGGCAGCAGATAACGGACCAGATCGGGCGAGGTGGTGATCGCTTCGTCGAAGACGACGACGTCGTCGGGGGCCAGCTCAGCCAGCTCAGCCATGAACCGGGAGGCCGGCATCGGCATGTCGTCCCAGCGCGCCTGATCGGCCTGGCGCTGGGTCTCCTGTTCCTGGCGCTTGACTACGGAGAGCTGACGTGAGCGCTGCGTGGCCGCCTGTTTCTGCGCGGAAGACATCTCCCGCTCCAGCGACTCGGCGAGCCGCGCCAGGGTCAGCTTGGGATCGCTGACCAGCCCGAGATCGACCGGGAAGTTCTTCGCGATCGCGTCGGTGTCGAGATCGATGTGAACGATTCGCGCGTCTGGCGCGAAGGCCCCGTCCAGCGCGGGGAAGACCTCCGGGAAGACGTAGGTGCCGCAGATCAGGACCGCGTCAGCTTCCACCGTGATAGGCGCGCTGTCCTTGGCGAACATGTGCCCGAGCAGCCCGCGGAAATGTGGATGCGCGGCGCTCAGGTTCACCTCGGACGAGTCCGCCGCCCAGACCGCCGCGCCCCAGAGCTCAGCGACTCGGGCCAGCTCCGGCTGGCCCTCCGAGAAGGCCACCCCGTCACCGACGATGACGATCGGGTTCTTCGCCCCGGCCAGGAGACGGGCGGCCTGGGTGACCAGCGCGGGCTCCGGTGCGGTGCGGGTGGCGAGGATCGAGGTCGCCACCACCTCTTCGGTGTTCGGGGCGTCCAGCACGTCCATCGGCAGGGCCAGGAAAACCGGGCCGGTGGGCGGGGTGGTGGCGATCTTGATGGCCCGGCGCAACACCCGCAACAGCGACGTGGGGTGCGTGACCCGCCCGGCCCACTTGGTGACCGGCTCCGCCATCCCGACCAGGTCGGCCGCCATCTGCGCGTCCATCGCGTCGTAGCGGACCCCCGCGTCACCGGCGAGCACGACGAGCGGCGCATGCCCCCGCTTGGCCTGGTACATCATCCCGATGCCGTTGCCGAGGCCGACGCCGCTGTGCAGCTGGACCACGGCGGGCCGGTGGGTCGCGCGAGCGTAGCCGTCCGCGATGCCGAGCGCCACCGTCTCCTGGAGGGCGAACACGTACCGCACAGTCGGATAGTCGGCGAGGGCGTCGAGGAATCCCTGCTCGACGGTCCCCGGATTGCCAAACAGGTAGTGGATGTCGTCCGCGAGCAGCTGCTCGAAGAGGGCGAAGCGGCCGGTGCGGCCGCCCGCCGTCGCACTCGCCACCTGCCCGAGATCGACTCCGACCGGGGCGCTCATGACCGGATGGCCGACTCGGCGTCAGAACTGCCGGCCCGGTCGGGACCGCGCCAGCCATAATAACGGAGCCCGTGCTCGAGCACCTCGACCAGCACCCTGCCGGTCGAGTACGAGTCGCCGGTGGACCGCCCGGTGATAAACGGGTAATCCGCGATCACCGAGATCTCGTGCCCGAAGTTGCCATGGAACTGGCCCTCGGGGCCGACGGCGTCGCGCAGGATGTACTCCAGCGGATACGGCGGCGGCCCGATGTTGATGTCGGTGCCGACGAAGCCGGTCCCGTCGTGGTAGTCGTACTCGATGATGTGCCCGGTGACGTGGCGGCCCCAAATGATGCTCTTGCGGTCATCCTGGTTACGCGCAAACGCGAGGCAGGCGACACCGTAGCACTCCGCGGCCACCGGTCGGTTGAGCCCGTAAAACATGAGGATCAACTCATGGACACGATAGTTGTTGACCATGTCGATGATCGGGCCACTACCCCCTACGATGAGGATCGCGTCGTAGTCACGCTCGACCTCGCTCCGGATCTCGTCGAGACGGTTGTTGTAGCTCTCCATCTCACGCAGGTAGTTGGGCGAGCTGTGGTACGGCATCTCAGGCAGCCAGGCCGACAGATTCAGCGGATTGTCGAGCCGGCTCGACTCACTGATCTCACGGGTCTTGCGGGCGTTCTCCTCCGAGGTGACGGGGCGGCCGAGCGGCGGGTCGATGAAACTCGGGTCCTCGCTCGGCGGCAGCGGCTGCGGTCGCCTTCCTTTGCTCGTCGCGAAGACCACCTCATAGCCGTGCTTGTCCAAGGCATCGAGCGGACCCACCAATTCTTCGCCCCAGTAACCCCATTCCGACAGAATACAGAGAATCTTGCGTGACATGAATATCTGTCCTAACCTAGCCACGGATTCCGGTAGGACAGCCGCAGACATCATCGCAGGAGAAAGTCAGTGGCTGTCAGGCGATACATCTGCACACTAGACGCCGAGATGGACCCCGAACACCGGGAATTCCCCTAGTCTTTAAGCTGCGGGGAGGACGATGGCCACTGCTGTCGTCGGCTCAGCCCCGGGCAGAGTCTCGTGGTCAGGGCCGGTAAGTCATCGCGCCGCAGCAGGAGCCGCAGCGCTGCGCCGTACCCGTTGGTGCACGGGATCGGCACCCAGCCGGCACCCAGCCCGACCAGCCGGTCGCGACCACGGCCAAACCCTCTGGTCGCGGCAAGATCGGGGCGCAGCTGCCGGAAGATTGTCAACTTCGGCCTAAAACCTAGGGCAACCTCTGATGTTGGGCGCCGTAACGAAATCTACGATTCAGATACTTCTTCTGGTACTACAGCCCGTCCGCCTGCGGACGGGCTGTAAGGCTGGATCTATGCTCGCCCGAGTAGCCTGATCGAAATTGTGGAGATTCTCCGAATGGCATCTATACGTAGGACGATGACCATCTCAGGGAAAGAGCTACCTCAGGAAAAAATGCTGACGTTGTCCACCAACGAGTCCATGCCAGAACGTCCGCTTGTCGGCAAGACCGGTAGCGACCAAGATGAGAGGTTCCGGCAGGTGAAGCTGGCGCGGTGGGGTGCGGTTGAGGTGGGTGGGACGAAGGTCCTCTGCCTGGTCGGCTCCGATCCTGATCACATCGTGGCCCAGACCCGGATCACGACCGGGAAACCAGCCGAGACGCTGGCTCAGGTGTTCGCTTTCTTCCAGCGGGAGGAGTCTTGCGGTGATTCGCTGGCCGCGATCGGCATCGCGTCGTTCGGTCCGCTGGAGCTGCGCCGATCCCATTCGCGGTATGGGTTCATCACGACCAGCCCGAAACCAGGTTGGTCGTACGTCGACATGGTCGGGCCAGCCCAGCGCGCGCTGGGTGTGCCAGTGGGGTTTGACACCGACGTCAACGCCGCCGCACTGGGTGAGGGCCGGTGGGGGGCCGCCCGTGGCCTGGACACGTTCGGGTACCTCACCGTCGGCACTGGCATCGGCGCGGGAGCCGTGGTCGAGGGCCGGATCATCCATGGGCTGGGCCACCCCGAGATGGGCCATCTCAGCGTGCCGCGCCAGCCTGGCGATCACTTTACCGGGCACTGCCCGTTTCACGGCGACTGCTGGGAGGGGATGGCAAGCGGCGCGGCACTCGCCGCCCGGTGGGGCCGCCCAGCCGAGCAGCTCGACGGTGACCAGCTCCGGGCAGCCGTCCAGCTCGAAGCTGGCTATCTCGCCGCCGGGCTCCGCAACATCGTCTACGCGCTCGCGCCGCAGCGCATCGTGATCGGCGGCAGCGTGACCCGCCTGCCGGGGTTGTTCCCGCTGGTGCGTGCCGCTCTCCGCGAGACACTGGCCGGGTATCCCGGTCTCGGAGAACACGCAGCCAGCGACTTCGTCGTCCCGCCCGCGCTCGGCCCGTTGGCCGGCCCGGCTGGGGCGCTCATCCTCGCGCAGGTGGCAGATCATGTCAGGTGAGCGCGGCGCAGGAGGGCGCAGAACATAGCGTCGGTGCCGTGCCGGTGTGGCCACAGCTGCACGGATGGCCCTTCGCCCAGCGTGGGCACGCTGGGAAACTGGAGCCTGGCGTCGAGTTGTTCGGCACCCGTGCGCCGGATGACGTCCGCGACCACACCCACGGTCTCGTCCAGGTGCGGCGAGCACGTCACGTAGGCCACCACACCTCCCGGACGGAGCAGCCGCAGCGCCGCGAGCAGCAGCTCCCGCTGCAGCCGAACCAGCCCGGCGAGATCCTCGGGCCGCCGCCGCCAGCGCGCCTCCGGGCGGCGGCGCAGCGCCCCGAGCCCGGTGCACGGCGCGTCCAGCAGCACCCGGTCGTAGGCCCGTTCCGGCAACCCACTGTCCCGGCCATCGACGACGTGCACCGTCACCGGCAACCCCGCGCACGCCTGGCTGACCAGCCGGGCCCGGTGCTCGGCCTTCTCCACGGCCACCAAGCTGGCCTCCCGACCGGGGCCCAGCGTAGTTCCTAGAGCACCGAGTAGCGCCGCCTTGCCGCCCGGACCGGCGCACAGGTCCAGCCAGCGGGTATCGGCGTCCTCCAGCGGCACGCTGGCCAGCGCGAGGGTGACGAGCTGGCTGCCCTCGTCCTGTACCTGGGCCAGGTGATCGCGCACCGGGGCCAGCTCACCTGGGTCACCACCATCGGTCAGGTAGACCCCGTAAGGCGAGTATTGGGCAACCCCGCCGCCGGTCAACCCAGCCAGCTCAGCGGCGCTGATCTGCCCGGGACGCGCGGCGAGGTGCACCAGCGGCCGGGCGTCGTCGGCAGCCAGCGCCTGCGCCAGCTCGTCCAGGTCACCCCCCAGGGCGTCAGCGAAGGCCTGCGCGATCCACCTCGGGTGCGAGTGCGCCATCGCGAGGTGCCCCACCGGGTCGTCCTCAACGGCTGGCGCGACCGTCTGTACCCAGCCGCTCTCGTCCTGCTCGCCGACCCGGCGCAACACGGCGTTGACGAAACCGGCGGCGGCACTGCCGCGGCTGGCCCGTACCAGGTCCACGGTGGTGCCGACGGCGGCATGTGGCGGCACCCGGGTCCGCAGCAACTGGTAGCTGCCCAGCCGCAGGGCGTCCAGCAGCGCACCATCCACCTCGGAGAGCGGACGTTCCGCACAGGCCTGCAGCACCGCATCCAGCAGACCCTGCGCGCGGCACGTTCCATAGCACAACTCAGTGGCCAGCGCGGCGTCCCGACCGTTGATCCCGCGCTGGCGCAGCAGGCTGGGCAGCACCAGGTTGGCGTACGCATCACGCTCGCGCACGGCGGCCAGGGCGTCCAACGCGGCCAACCGGGGCGGATCATCCGCTGGCGGCCGGCGTGGCCCGGAACGTCGGCGAGGGGGCCCGGAGCGAGACGGCCGGGACGGCTTCTGGGGCACGATCACAGCATGAACCCGGCGCTGGCGCTCACTCGAACCGCTCCCCCGGCTCCGGCCGGGCACCACGGGCCCAGTCCGGCGCGGGCATCGCCCGCTTGCCAGGCGCGGTGACCTCACCCAGGCGCACCGCCCCCGTGGCCGTACCCACCAGCACCTCCCGTTTGGTCACCCGCAGCTCACCAGGCCTGAGCGCGGCCATGTGCGGGACATCGGCAAGGCGCACCGGCCCGAGACCCACCCGTTGGTCCCGAAACCGGGTCCAGGCACCGGGGGCGGGAGTGACCGCGCGCACCTGGCGGTGCACCGCGAAAGCCGGGACGCTGAAGTCCACGTGAGCGTCCCGGGCGGTGAGCTTCGGCGCGTACGAGACGCCATCGGCGCTCTGCGGCACCGGGCGCACCGTCCCGTCGGCGATCCCGTCCACGGTGGCCACCAGCAGGCCGGCTCCAGCGTCAGCCAACCGGGCCAGCAGCTCCCCTGCGGTGTCCTGCGCTCGGATCACCTCGGTGACCGTGCCATACACCGGACCGGTGTCCAGCCCCTCCTCCAACGCGAAGGTGGATGCGCCAGTGATCTCGTCCCCGTGCCGGATCGCGGCCTGCACCGGAGCCGCTCCACGCCAGGCGGGCAACAGCGAGAAGTGCACGTTCACCCAACCGTGTCGAGGAATGTCCAGCACTGCTCGCGGCACCAGAGCGCCGTAGCCGACGATCGGGCAGCAATCCGGGGCCAGCACAGCCAGCCGGGCCACAAAGTCCGGTTCCGTTGGGCGGCGCGGGGTGAGCACCTCCAGTCCCGCCTGGCTGGCTAGCGTGCCCACCGGGGAGCGGGTCGGCCGCCGCCCACGTCCGGCTGGCGCGTCCGGCCGGGTCACCACCGCAACGACCTCGTGCCGGTCGGAATCCAGCAGTGCCTGCAGTGAGGGCACCGCGACGTCAGGCGTGCCAGCAAAGACGAGCCGCACCGTTCAGCGCGCCTTACCGGACAGCGGGTGGCGGCTGGGCTGGGCGGGTTGGGCAGGCACCCACGAAGTATGCCTGGTGCGCCCGTCAGCATTCCTGGTGCGCCCGTCAGCCCAACTCCTGCGGGTCGAGCTGGACCCGCAGCGGGTCGGGCAGCTTGCGGGCGCTACGCCCGGCCTGCAGCACGGCCAGCGCGCTGGCCAAAGCCAGCCCATGGGGGCGGGGGACCCGGATCAGCAACCGTTCCCGCTCACCCTCAGCCCCACCCGGGGCGGGCACCGGACCCAGCAGCGCAGCCCCCGGCGGCAGCTCAAGCACCTCACCGAGATCCGCCAGAGTGGCTGGCGCACCGTCCAGCGCGGCCATCCGCGCCGTGGGGGGGAAGCCGAGCTCGGCGCGCGCAGCCAGCTCGGCCCTGGCGTGGCCGGCCGGGTCCCATCGGAGCAGGGCCTGCACCGCTGCCAGCGAGGACTCCGCGACGACCACCACTCGGCCACCGTCGGCGGCCGGTTCCACCATCGCCGCCGCAGCCATCCACCGCCGCAATGCCTCTTCCGCCGCGCGCAGGTCAGGACGGGCCAGCAACGCGGAGGCATCCAGCAACAACGCCGCCCCGTACCGGGCCAGCGGTTCCGCCCCAGGGGTGGCGACCACCAGCGACCGTCCCGGCGGGATGTCCGCCAGCACTGCCCCCAGACCCGAGCTGTCCTCACCGGAGCTGTCCCCACCGGATCTTAACAATGGCACCCCGGGGAAAGCCCGGCCAAGCTCCTCCGCAGTGCGGCGAGCCCCGATCACCGTCGCGCGCAGCCGGCTGCCACCGCAGGCCGGGCACCGATAATCGGCCTCGACGGTGGCGCACCACCGGCAGGTAGCCAGACTGGCGCTGCGCAGCGCCAGCGGGCCCGCGCAGCGCCGGCAGCGGGCGGCGGCCCGGCACTGCCCGCAGGCCAGCGCGGGAACATAGCCGCGGCGGGGGACCTGCACCAGCACCGGCCGGTCCCGGCTCAGCGCCGCGCGAGCCGCCTCGAACGCCACTGCGGGCAGCCGCGCCGAACGGGCCACCGGATCCCGGGCCAGCTGGGTGTCGTCCTCCCCGATCGCGGTGACCCTCGGCGCCGTGGCCCGCACCACGTCCCGGGCCGCGACGATCTCGTGCGCCCATCCGGTGTCCAGTGACAGCTGCGTCTCCGCGGTGCGGGCGTAGCCGGCCATCAGCAACGCCCCGCCCTCGAGCACGGCACGCTGGCCGAGCACCAGCCGGCTGTGCGGGTAGGGGGCTCTCGGCTCGGCGTGCAGGTCGTCACCGTCGTCCCAGAGCACCATCAGGCCCAGATCAGCGACCGGGGCAAAGGCACAGGCCCGGGTGCCGACGACGATGCGCACCGCGCCTCGCCGCACCGCTAGCCACCGGCGGTACCGCTGCGCGGGCCCGGATTCGGCGGCCAGGGTGACCACCGCGTCCGGCCCGGCCAGGGTAGCCACCGCAGCGTGCACCCGCGCGGTGTCCCGGTGGTCAGGGAGCACCAGCAGCGCGCCCCGACCAGCGGCAGTGGCGGTGACGGCGGCCTCCGCAAGCCGGGCGGGCCAGTCCTCCCCCGGCAACGCCTGCCAGCAGGCGTGCGCCGTCCGCCCCTGGTGCAGCGCGTCCAGGAAAGCCGCCCCTCGGGGATAGCGTGCCCAGCCTCCAGCGGCGGGCCGTAGCGGGCGGGCCGGCGCCGGACCGGACGGTTGCGCCTCGGTGCGGGCATGCCGGGGTGGCACCGCCAACCGCAACACGTCACTCATCGTGCCCGCGCACCGGTCGGCTACCGCCCGGGCCAGGGCGGCGACCTGGGGACTGAGCACCGGTTCGGCGGAGACCACCCGCTCGAGCCAGGCCAGCTGACCCGGGTGATCGGATTGCTCGGCGCGGTCCAGCAGCCATCCGTCCACCAGCCGCCCGGCGAACCGCACCCGCACCCGCACCCCGGGTACCGCCGTCACGTCGAGCTCGGTGGGCACCAGGTAGTCGAATGGGCGGTCGAGGTGCGCTAGCGGGGTGGCGACACACACTCGCGCAACCGGCGCCACGGCAGCTGGGCTGCGCTGCCCTCGGCGGGACCGGCCAACACTCACGTGGCGGGTCTACCAGAACGCCCTGTCAACTTCACAAGGCCCAAGCGCTGGGGAGCTACCCGCCCAGGGGCACACTGGCACGTCATGAGGGATGACAGGATCGGCGATTTTCTGGATCAGCTGGCCGCGCGGGTGCCGGCTCCGGGCGGTGGGGCGGCGGCGGCGTTGTCCGCCGCGCAGGCTGCGGCGCTGCTATCGATGGTGGCCCGCTACAGCACCGGGGAGAGATACGCCGAGCACGCTGAGACCATCCGCGCCGTGCTGGCCGAGTCCGAGGCGACGCGGGACCGTGCAGTGCAGCTGGCGCAAGACGATGCCACGGCGTTCGCGGCCGTCTCGGCTGCTTACCGGCTGCCGAAGGACACCCCGGAGCAGCGGGCGACGCGCGCGGCGGCGATTGCGCGCGCCCTGTCCGGGGCGGCGCAACCACCGGCGGCGACCATCACAGCGGCGTCCCGCCTGGTCGAGCTGGCCGAGACGCTGTTGCCGATCGGCAACCGGACCGTCATCACCGATGTCGCGGTGGCCGCCGAGCTGGCTCGCGCGGCGGCGTCCTGCGCCCGGTTGAACGTGGAGATCAACCTCGCTGGCCTCCCGGACGACCTCGCGGACGAGGATGCCCGCCTCAGTTTCCGCGATGCGCTGGCCGGGGTGGACGAGCTGGTGGCGCGGGCCGAGAAGGTCACCGCCGCCACCCGGGAGATAATCAACCGATGAGCGCCCGGGTGCTGTCCGGCAAGGAACTCGCGGCGCAGATCCGCAGCGAGGTAACCGAGCAGGCCGCTGCACTGCGCTGCGCGGGGACCACGCCCCGGCTGGCGGTCGTGACCGCCACCGACGATGAATCCAGCGCCTGGTACGTCAACTCGATCTCCCGAGCGGCCGGCACGGTTGGCATCACCTGCGACGTGGTCGACCTCGGCGCCGATCGCGACATCGACACCATCCGTACGGAACTGGCCAAGCTCAGCGACCAGGAGACGGTACACGGCATCGTCCTGCAGACCCCGCTCCCACCGCGAGCCAAGCTCGAAGACCTCGCGGGCGGGATCAACCCCGCCAAGGACGTCGACGGCGCCAACCCACTTAGCCTCGGACGCCTGGTTGCCGGGATGCCGGCGTATGCCCCCGCTACCGCCGAAGCTGTGCTGGCCATCCTCGATCACCACGACATCGCCCTGGAAGGCCGGCATGTCGCCGTGGTGGGCCGGTCGAACGTGGTCGGCAAACCGGCCGCGCACCTGCTGCTGGGCCGCAACGCCACCGTGACGATCTGCCACTCACGCACCCGCGACCTCGCGACGATCACCAGAGTGGCCGACGTGCTGGTCGTCGCCATCGGCAAGCCAAGGATGATCACGAGCGAGTACCTGCTGCCTGGCGCGATCGTGATCGACGTCGGCATCAACCCCACCGCCGAGGGCGGCCTGGTCGGCGACGTCGACCCCGACACCGTGACCGAACAGGCCGCCGGCTTGTCTCCGGTGCCCGGCGGGGTCGGTCCGGTGACCACCGCCCTGCTGCTGGCGCACACCGTGCGGGCCGCCGCCCGATGATCGCCGTCACGAAGTGACACAATGATCACCGTTTCAGCCGGGCAGCGACGGCGTCCCAGACGTAGGAGGCGAGCAGGCTCTTGGGGCCCTCGGGCAGGTCAGTCTCCCCGCCGTCGTCGCCGAGCAGCCAGCCACTGTTGTGCTCGACCTCGAACCCACCACCCTCCCCGACATCGTTGACCACCAACAGGTCGCAGCCCTTGCGGGCGAGTTTGGCTCGGCCATGGGTGAGCACGTCACCCTCGGAGTCGCCAGTCTCAGCCGCGAAGCCGACCACCACCTGGCCCGCCGGGCGGCGGCGGACCACCTCGATCAGGATGTCCGGGGTGCGGACGAGCGATACCGGATCCGGGTCCGACCCAGTTTTCTTGATCTTGTTGGGATGCGGGTTGGCCGGCCGGAAGTCGGCCACCGCGGCAGCCATCACGACCGCAGCGGCGGACGGCGCCGCCACGAGCACCGCCTCCCGCAGCTGACCCGCGGTGTCCACGCCGATCACCTCGACCCCGGCCGGAGCGGTCAGGTCAGGGGTGTGCGCCGCCACCAACGTCACCTGGGCACCGCGCTGCGCCGCAACCCGGGCCAGCGCGTAGCCCTGCCGGCCGGAGGACCGGTTGCCCAGGTAGCGCACCGGGTCCAGCGGCTCGCGAGTGCCACCCGCGGAGATCACCACATGCCGGCCGGTGAGGTCACGCGGTAGGGCGTCCGCGCGGCGCAGCAGCAGAGTGGCAAGATCCACGATCTCGGCCGGCTCCGGCAGCCGGCCAGCACCAGAGTCGGCACCGGTGAGCCGCCCGAACGCGGGACGGGCGACGACGGCTCCCCGGGAGCACAGCACCGCGACGTTGTGCACCGTGGCGGGGTGTTCCCACATCTCGGTGTGCATCGCGGGGACCAGCAGAATCGGGCAACGGGCAGTGAGCAGGCTGGCGCAGAGCAGGTCGTCGGCCCGGCCGTGGGCGGCGCGGGCCAGCAGGTCCGCAGTGGCCGGGGCAACCAGAACCAGGTCGGCGGCCTGCCCCAGCCGCACGTGAGGCACCTGCGCGACGTCACCGAACAGGTCGCGGTGCACTGGCAGCCCAGAGAGCGCCTCCCACGTCACGGCACCGACGAACTTCAGGGCGGCCTCAGTGGGAATGACCTGGACCTCATGGCCCATCTCGGTGAGCCGGCGGAGCACCTCACATACCTTGTAGGCGGCGATGCCGCCCCCGATGCCGAGCACGATCCGCCGGGGTGGGTCCGGCCGGAGGAGCCCGGCTTGAGTCACTGCCCCTCGGTGTGCTCGAGTAGTCCGGCGTGAATCTCGCGCAACGCGATCGACAGCGGCTTTTCCCTCGGTCCAGGCTCGACCAGCGGCCCGACGTACTCCAGCAACCCCTCCCCGAGCTGCGCGTAGTAGTCGTTGATCTGCCGAGCCCGCTTAGCTCCGAAGATCACCAGGGCGTACTTCGAGCTGACCCTGCTCAGCAGATCGTCGATCGGGGGGTTGGTGATGCCCTCCGGGGCAGCAACCAAGGAGGCGCCCAGCGCATCCAGTTCGGTGGGAATGCTCACTCACTGTCTCCAGGTCACGTCAGATGTGTCGAAGCGGCGGTGTCCGCCGGTCGGTGTCGGTTGTTTCGGTGTCGGTTGTTAAGGGGCCGGCCATTAAGGCTATCAACTCCTGCGCGGCCCGCTGCACGTCGTCGTTGACGACTGTCGCATCGAATTCCCCGGCGGCGTCCAGCTCTTCACGCGCCACCTGTAACCGGCGCTCTTGCGCTGAGGGATCCTCCGTGCCGCGGGCGACCAGCCGCTTATACAGCACCTCCCAGGACGGCGGCACCAGCATCACCAGCAACGCGCCGGGCATTGCGGCCCGGATCTGCCGGGCGCCGTGCACTTCGATCTCCAGCAGCGTGGGTCGGCCAAGAGCCAGGGCCTGAAGTACCGGCTCGGCGGGAGTGCCGTAGAAGTTACCAGCAAACTCAGCGTGTTCAAGAAACTCGCCGTGCTCAATCATGCGAGCAAAGGTGGGGCGGTCCACATAATGGTAATGCTCGCCCGGGCGTTCCTGCGGACGAGGCGCTCGCGTGGTCATCGAGACGCTGACAAAAAGCTGCGGCTGGCGCCGCCGCACTTCAGCCACCACGCTGGACTTGCCGACACCAGAGGGACCTGAGACGACGGTGAGTCGGGGCCCGGCGGCCTTGATGGACCCCGGCTCACACATCGTCACAGCATGATCACTCTAAGTCGATGGTCACTCTGGGCCGAACTCGCTGAGCAAAGCCTTGCGTTGGCGCTCGCCAAGCCCACGCAACCGCCGGCTCGTGGCGATCTCGAGGCGCTCCATAATCTGCCCGGCGCGAACCTTGCCCACTCCCGGCAAAGCCTCAAGTAACGCCGACACCTTCATCTTGCCCAGGATGTCGTCACTGTCGGACTTGGCCAGGACCTCTTTGAGGTTGGTCCCACCACGCTTGAGGAGCTCCTTGAGCTCGGCCCTGGCGCGTCGGGCGGCAGCCGCCTTCTCCAACGCAGCGGCCCGCTGCTCCTCGGTCAGCTGGGGAAGGGCCACAGTCTCCTCCGTCGATTACTAGTGCTGAGGGATGTTCTTGATTTGGCTCGGCGACCGTATCGTCCGGGCGACCAGCCGCTTAACCCGGGGTACCCCCGCCGACCTGCCCCGACCGGGGACCCGACTGGGGGCAGAGCAGCGCGGCTGCCTCGTCGGCGGTTTGCCGAGCGGCGTGTCGCAGGGCCGCTGGTTGCGGCCCATGCCGCAACAGGTCCCGAGACGTGGCCGCCACGACGTGGCAGGCCACCGCGCCGAAGACCCGCGCCACGTCAGCCAGGCCGGCGCCCTGCGCCCCCACTCCGGGAGCCAGGACGGGTCCGTTGAGAGCCTCCAGCCGCAGCGCACCGGCCGCCCTCGTGGCCCCCACCACCACGCCGAGGTCACCGACGGGATGCCGGCCGGCGTTGCGAGCGGCGACGGCGTCGACCACGGATTGGGCAACCGTGCTCCCGGTCCTGGTGAGCGCGGACTGCACGTCGGCACCCTCGGGGTTGGAGGTCAGTGCCACGACGAACACCCCCCGCCCGGTCCGGCCAGCCAGCTCGAACGCCGGTTCCAGCGCATCGACACCCAGGTAGGGCGAGACGGTGATCGCGTCGGCGGCCAGCGGCGCCCCGTCGCTCAGGTAGGCCGTGGCGTACCCAGCCATGGTGGAGCCAATGTCCCCCCGCTTGACGTCGAGCAGCACCAGCGCGCCGGCTTCCCGGGCCGCCACGAGCACCCGCTCCAACACCGCGACGCCCCGCGCCCCGTACCGCTCAAAGAACGCGGACTGCGGCTTGACCAGCGCCACCTCGGGCGCCAACGCCTCCACAGCGCGCAGAGCAAACCTCTCCAGCCCCGCCACGTCATCGCCGAATCCCCACTGCGCCAGCAACCCAGGATGCGGATCAACCCCCACGCACAACGGCCCCCGCGCCACCGCAACCGCCCGCAACCGCGCGCCAAACCCGCATTCAGCGGGCTCAGCGGGGTTATTGGGCACCGGATAACCCCGCTGAGCCCGCTGAATGCGGTTGGGCGGGGGTGGAGTGGAAGGATTGGAGGGAGCGGACGGTGATGTCGCCTCGGATGAGGGCTTCGATGCCTTGGACGGCTGCGGCTGCTCCCTGCACGGTGGTGATGCAGGGGATGGCCCGGGATACCGCAGCAGTACGGATCTCGTAGCCGTCTACTCGGGGGCCCGGATTGCCGTAAGGCGTGTTGATGATCAAATCGATGCCCCCGGCGTTGATCAGATCGACGATGTTTTCTGGGCCCGGTTCTGAGTTTTCTGGGCCCGATTCTGGGCGCTCGGAGTGCTTGCGCACCACGGTGGCGGCAATGCCGTTGCGGCGCAGCATGTTCGCGGTTCCCTGGGTGGCGAGCATGTCGAAGCCAAGATCGGCCAACCGCTTGGCCGGGAACACCATGGCCCGCTTGTCCCGGTTGGCTACCGACACGAACACCCGCCCCGACGTCGGCAACGATCCGTAGGCCGCGGCCTGGGACTTGGCGAAGGCCAGGCCGAAAGCGGAGTCGATGCCCATCACCTCGCCGGTGGACTTCATCTCCGGCCCCAGCAGCGAGTCCACCCCCTGGCCCTCCGGGGTGCGGAACCGGTGGAAGGGCAGCACGGCCTCCTTGACGGCCACCGGGGCGTCGGCCGGCAGCTCGCCACCATCGCCGTGCGGGCACAGCATGCCCTCCGCGCGCAGTTGCGCAATACTCGCGCCGAGCATGATCCGCGCGGCGGCCTTGGCCAGTGGCACCGCGGTAGCCTTGGAGACGAACGGCGCCGTGCGGCTGGCCCTCGGGTTGGCCTCCAGCACGTAGAGCACCTCGTCCTTGAGCGCGTACTGCACGTTGAGCAGGCCCCGCACGCCGATCTCCCGGGCGATCGCCTCGGTTGCGGCGCGCACCGCGACCAGGTCGCACTCCCCCAGCGTGATCGGCGGTAACGCGCAGGCGGAGTCCCCGGAGTGCACCCCGGCTTCCTCAATGTGCTCCATGATCCCGCCGAGGTACACCTCGCTGCCATCGCACAGCGCGTCAACGTCGATCTCGATGGCGTCATCAAGGAAGCGATCCACCAGTACCGGGTGCTCGGGAGTGATCTCGGTGGCCCTGGCGATGTAGCCGGCCAGCGTCGGCTCGTCGTAGACGATCTCCATGCCGCGCCCGCCGAGCACGTAGGAAGGGCGGACCAGCACTGGGTAGCCGATCTCGTCGGCGATCTTGCGGGCCTCCGCAAACGAGGTGGCGGTGCCGTAGGCCGGGGCGGGCAACCCGGCACGCCCCAACACCGCGCCGAAGGAGCCGCGATCCTCGGCGAGGTGAATCGCCGTCGCGGAGGTGCCGAGCACCAGCACGCCCGCGTCGGTCAGCCGCTGCGCCAGTCCCAGCGGAGTCTGCCCGCCCAGCTGCACGATCACGCCCGCCACGGTGCCCGAAGCGCGCTCGGCGTGCACCACCTCCATGACGTCTTCGAAGGTCAGCGGCTCGAAATAGAGCCGGTCAGCGGTGTCGTAGTCGGTGGACACGGTCTCCGGATTGCAGTTGATCATCACGGTCTCGTAACCGAGCCCATCGTTGTCCGGGGCAGCGCTCAGCGCCATCGCGGCGTGCACGCACGAGTAGTCGAACTCGATGCCTTGGCCGATCCGGTTCGGCCCGGAGCCCAGGATGATGACCTTGGGTCGCTCCCGCTGCTCGCTGACCTCGGTCTCAGCCTGGGGATCAGACTCGTAGGCGGAGTAGTGGTACGGGGTGCGGGCGGCGAACTCAGCGGCGCAGGTGTCCACGGTCTTGTAGACCGGCCGCACGCCCAGACGGTGCCGCAACGCAGTGACCTCGGACTCGGTGAGCTCACCACGCACGGCGGCGAGCTGCCGGTCCGAGATGCCGGCGCGCTTGGCCCGGCGCAGCAGCGGCTCGTCCAGTGTCCGCGCGGCGAGCAGCTCACGGCGCAGCTCCACCAAGCCGGCGATCTGGTCAATGAACCACGGGTCGATGCCCGAAGCCTGCGCGACCTGCGCCACCGTGGCGCCTAGGCGCAATGCCCGCTCGGCGGTGTAGAGCCGGCCGTCATGGGGCACTGCCAGTGCCGAGCACTCCGAGACCACGGTGGCGTCCGGCGGATCGGGCCTGGTCCAGAACCCGGCGGCAGAAGTCTCCATCGAGCGCAGCGCCTTGCCCAGCGCCTCAGGAAACGAGCGGCCCAACGCCATCGCCTCACCGACCGACTTCATGGTGGTGGTGAGGGTAGGGTCCGCGCCGGGGAACTTCTCGAAAGCGAACCGGGGCACCTTGACCACCACGTAGTCCAGGGTGGGCTCGAAGCTGGCCGGGGTCTCGCCGGTGATGTCGTTGGTGATCTCATCAAGGGTGTAGCCGATCGCGAGCTTCGCGGCGATCTTGGCGATGGGAAAGCCGGTGGCCTTGGACGCCAGCGCGCTCGACCGGGACACCCGAGGGTTCATCTCGATCACGACCAGCCGTCCAGTGCTGGGATGCACTGCGAACTGGATGTTGCAGCCGCCGGTGTCCACCCCAACCTCGCGCAGCACCGCGATGCCGACGTCGCGCATGTGCTGGTACTCGCGATCGGTCAGGGTCATCGCCGGGGCGACGGTCACCGAGTCCCCGGTGTGCACGCCCATCGGGTCGATGTTCTCGATCGAGCACACCACCACCACGTTGTCCCGGTGGTCACGCATCAGCTCGAGCTCGTATTCCTTCCAGCCCAGCACGCTCTCCTCGATGAGCACCTGGTGCACCGGGCTCTGCGCCAAGCCTGCGTTGGCAAGCCGCTCGAGCTCGGCCGGGGTGTGCGCCATCCCGGAGCCCAGCCCGCCCATGGTGTACGACGGCCGGATCACCACCGGCAGCCCCAGCGCACCGACGGCCTCGCGGACCTGCTCCCACGATCCGCAGACGGCGCTGCGCGGCGTCTGCGCACCCACCGCGCGGACCACGTCCTTGAATTTCAACCGGTCCTCACCGCGCTGGATGGCCTCGATGTCGGCGCCGATCAGCTCGACGCCGTATCGCGCCAGCACCCCGCTCCCGTGCAGGGCAACAGCGATGTTCAGCGCGGTCTGCCCGCCCAAGGTGGCCAGCAACGCGTCCGGGCGCTCAGCGGCGATCACCTTCTCAACGAACTCCGGGGTGATCGGCTCGATGTAGGTGGCATCGGCGAACTCCGGATCCGTCATGATCGTCGCCGGGTTGGAGTTCACCAAGCTGACCCGCAGCCCCTCCTCCCGCAACACTCGGCAAGCCTGAGTCCCCGAATAGTCAAACTCACACCCCTGCCCAATCACAATCGGCCCAGACCCCACCACCAAAACATGCCGAATATCCCCACGCCTGCCCACTAGCTCACCCTCCAGCGCCATTCGGAGCCGAATCGCTGTTGTCATCCCTCCCCAGATCGACATTCGGCTCCGAATGGCGATTCTGGGACATGAGGTTGCAGAAACGGGTGAAGAGGTGGGCCGCGTCGTGGGGGCCGGGGGCTGACTCGGGGTGGTATTGGACGCTGAAGGCTGGGGTGTCCAGGCAGGTCAGGCCCTCGACGGTACCGTCGTTGGGGCAGGAGTGGCTCACCACCGCAGGGCCGAAGTCGGAATCGAAACGCTCCCCGGGCTCCCCCTCGACGGCGAAACCGTGGTTTTGCGAGGTGATCGCGACCCGCCCGGTGGCGTGCTCGACAACCGGGACGTTGAGGCCGCGGTGCCCGTAGCGCATCTTGTAGGTACCCCGGCCCAGAGCCCGGCCGAGGATCTGGTTGCCGAAGCAGATCCCGAACAACGGCACCCGCCGGGCCAGCATTGCGCGGGTCAACGCGACCGCGTGGGCCGCGGTGGCCGGGTCGCCCGGTCCGTTGGACAGGAACACCCCGTCAGGTTCCCGCTCCAACACCTGCTCCAGCGTCACGGTGGCCGGCAGGACGTGCGTCTCGATCCCCCGAGCGGCCAGCATCCTCGGCGTGTTGAACTTGATCCCCAAATCCAGTGCCACCACCCGGAACCGACGCTTGACGGTGGCAGCCACGACGTAGGGCTGGGCGACGGTGACCTCGCCGACCAGGTCGGCGCCGGCCATCGGGGGGCTGGATTGGACCCTCGCCAGCAGCTGCGGCGGGTCGGCCAGCGCGGCACCGGAGAAGATTCCAGCGCGCATGCAGCCGTGCTCGCGCAGGCGTCGGGTCAGCGCGCGGGTGTCCAGCTCGGAGATCCCTACGACATTCTGACGGGACAGCTCCTCGTCGAGGGACCGGACCGAGCGCCAGTTGGACGGGACCCGGGCGGGGTCGCGCACGACGTAGCCGGCAACCCAGATCCGGCGCGACTCGTCGTCCTCGTCGTTCCATCCGGTGTTGCCGATATGCGGAGCGGTCTGCACCACGATCTGACGGTGGTAGGACGGGTCGGTGAGAGTTTCTTGGTAACCGGTCATGCCGGTGGCGAACACCGCCTCGCCCAGCGCCTGGCCCACCGCGCCGTAGGCCGCACCGCGCAGGGTGGTGCCGTCCTCCAGGACCAGCACGGCCAGGGGGCTCATCACCGCTGCACCTTCCCGTCCTCGGTGGTGATCTCGCCGCGGAGCAGCGTGGCCACCACCCGGCCGGGCAACTCCATCCCCTCATAAGGAGTGTTGCCGGCCAGGCTGGCCAGTTGCGCGCCGCGTACCGTCCAGGTGGCGTCCGGGTCCACCAGCACCAATGTCGCCGGCTGCCCCACCGCGATCGGCCGGCCCTGCTCAGTCGCCGCACCGATGCGGGCCGGGCGCTCACTCATCACCCGGGACACTCCCCGCCAGTCCAGCAGGCCGGGAAGCACCATTGTGGCCATCACCACGGACAGCGCGGTCTGCAGTCCCAGCATGCCGGGCCGGGCCGAAGACCATTCACAGTCTTTGTCCTGAGCGGCGTGCGGAGCATGGTCGGTGGCCACGCAGTCCACGATCCCCTCCGCCAGCGCGGCGCGTAACGCCTGGGTGTCAGCGGCGGTGCGCAGCGGCGGGTTGACCTTGTTCACCGGGTCGTAACCGACCAGCCGCTCATCGGTGAGCAGCAGGTGGTGCGGGGTCACCTCGGCGGATACCCGGATCCCGCGCTCCTTGGCCCACCGCAGCACCTCCACCGTGCCCGCAGTGGACACGTGGCAGACGTGCACCGCCGCTGAGGCGTCCCGGGCAAGCAGGCAGTCCCGTGCCACGATCGACTCCTCCGCGGCGGCGGGCCAGCCGGCCAGCCCCAGCCGAGCGGCGATCTCCCCCTCATGCGCTTGCGCTCCGGCGGTCAGTCGAAGATCTTCGGCATGCTGCGCGATGACGCCGCCCAGCCCTCGGGTGTATTCCAGGGCACGGCGCATCAGCAGCGGGTCGTGCACACACATCCCGTCATCGGAGAATATCCGCACTGCGGCGGCGGACGCGGCCATGGCGCCCAACTCGGCGAGCCGCTCGCCGCGCAGCCCGACGGTGACCGCACCGACCGGGTGCACGTCGACCAGTCCGACGTCGCGGCCGCGTCGGTGGACGTGCTCGACGATCACCGCGGTATCGGCCACCGGGTCGGTATTGGCCATCGCGAACACCGCCGTGTAGCCGCCCAGCGCCGCGGCCGCCGAGCCGGTGGCGATCGTCTCGGCGTCCTCCCGGCCAGGCTCGCGCAGGTGCGCGTGCAGGTCAACCAGGCCGGGCAGCGCCACAAGGCCGCCACCGTCGAGCACCTCGGCGCCGGTGCCGTCCAGGCCGGCGCCCAGTTCGGCGATCATCCCGGCTCGGACCAGCAGATCCACCGGTTCCCCCGCGCCATAGGGCCGGATTCCCCGAAGCAGCAGCTCTCGCGTCATGGCTGTTCTTCTTGGGCTGCGAGCAGGTGATAAAGCACCGCCATCCGCACATGCACCCCGTTGCGGACCTGTTCGGTGATCGCGGCGCGAGGCGAGTCAGCGACCGAGTGCGCAATCTCCATGCCGCGCAGCATCGGACCGGGGTGCAGCACCACGGCATGCTCGGGCAGCAGCCCCAGACGCGCCTCGGTGAGCCCGTAGCGGATCGAATACTCCCGAGCCGAGGGAAAGAACCCGCCATGCATCCGCTCGGCCTGAACCCGCAGCATCATCACCGCGTCGCTGCCAGGCAGTGCGGCATCAAGATCATGCCAGACCTCAACGCCTCGATGTTCAACGCCCCACTTCTCCACGCCCCGCTTCTCAACACCCCACTTTTCAACACCCCACTTTTCAACACCCCACTTTTCAACACCACAGGGCAGCAAGGTAGGCGGGGCAACGAGGTGGATCCGGGCACCCAGTGTGATCAAGAGCTCGATGTTCGAACGAGCGACCCTACTGTGCAGCACATCACCTACAATGGTGATGGTCCGCCCATTCAGGGTACCCAGTCGTTCACGTAACGTAGCCGCATCGAGCAGCGCCTGGGTAGGGTGCTGGTGCGTGCCGTCGCCGGCGTTGATCACGTGCGTGGGTACCCAGCCGGCGAGGCGATGCGCCGCACCCGACGCGGGGTGACGGAGCACCACGCAATCCGCGCCCATCGCGGCCAGGGTGAGCGCGGTGTCGCGGAGCGACTCCCCTTTGACCACCGACGAAGCACCGGCCGAGACGTTGACCACATCGGCGCTCATCCACTTGCCTGCGATCTCGAAAGACGCTCGGGTGCGGGTGGAGTGCTCGTAGAACAAGGTGACCACGGTGCGCCCGCGCAGCGTGGGTAGCTTGCGCACCTGGCGACCCAGCAGCGACCGTTTGAGCGCCTCGGCGGTGTCCAGCAGCGCGATAACGGTCTCGCGCCGCAGGTCAGTGGTGCTCAGCAGGTGCCTCACCGCTGGCTCCGACGGATCACGACAGCATCGGTGCCGTCCGTCTCGACCAACAGCACACCGACCTCCTCGTCCCGTGAGGTCGGCAGGTTCTTGCCTACGTAATCGGCCCGAATCGGCAACTCACGGTGGCCACGGTCGACCAGGACAGCAAGTTGTACCGCCCGGGGGCGGCCGTACTCGCGCAGCGCGTCCAGCGCGGCCGCAACGGTGCGTCCGGAATACAGCACGTCGTCGACCAGTACCACGAGCGCATCATCGAGCCCACTAGCGGGCAGCTCAGTGGCCCGCAGCGGGCGGGTGGGCCGACGCCGCAGGTCGTCCCGGTACAGGGTGATGTCGAGGATGCCCACACTGGGCCGGGTCCCGCCGAACTCACGGATCCGGTCTGCCAGCCGGTGCGCCAGCGGAACACCCCGGGTAGGGATGCCCACCAGCATCGCTGGATCAGGAGCGGTGCGCTCGATGACCTGATGGGCCATCCGGGCGACGATGCGCGCGACCTCGGCCGCGCAGAGCAGCTCCCGCTGCCGCGGCGGCCGCGCCTCACCCACCGCACCCGTCCCCGCGGGGGACGACACGGTGGACCTCCTTTCCCGCCTCACCGGACGGGCCTTAAAGGACGTCTGGGGCCAGACCGGCGTCCTGACCCAGATACCGACGGTACCAGTCGGGTCCGGTAAGCGGTTGCCGACGCTGCGCCACTGCCCCGTCCGGGTGGTGTGTGTGACTCTGTGCGGTCTTGGGCCCCTAATGGCTTGACCTCTGAGGTCACTCAGCGCAGCATTACTCTCCGTATCATCCCCGATTTTCGCGTAGCGCCCCAAGGCGTTGACCGGTCGGGGTCGGAAGAAGGAGAAGAAGCCAGATGGGCGACTACGCCAAGGCACTGGGGTCCAAACTGCGCGGCATCCGCCAGCAGCAGGGTCTGTCACTGCACGGTGTCGAGCAAAAGTCGGCGGGCCGCTGGAAAGCTGTGGTGGTCGGCTCCTACGAGCGCGGCGACCGGGCGGTCACGGTGCAGAAGCTCGCTGAGCTCGCCGACTTCTACGGCGTCCCCGTACCCGAACTGCTGCCCGAGGGTCGAGTACCCTCCGGCACCGAGCCGGCTACCAAGATCGTCATCAATCTGGAGCGTCTGCAGCAGCTGCCAGTGGACAAGGTGGGGCCACTGGCCCGCTACGCCGCGACGATCCAGAGCCAGCGCGGTGACTACAACGGCAAGGTGCTGTCCATCCGTACCGAGGACCTGCGCTCACTGGCGATCATCTACGACATGTCGCCCGGTGATCTCACTGAGCGGCTGATCGACTGGGGTGTGCTGCCTCCCGAAGCTCGCCCCGCCAAGGACCCCGCACAGGACCCCGCTAAGGACAGAGAAGAAGCCTGACTGACTGCTCGCCGCTCACGAGCCGCGCGGCAGCGCGGCCAGCGCGCCGAGCACGCCGTTGACAAAGCGTGGAGAGTCCTCGGTGGACAGCAGCTTGGCCAGCTCGATGGCCTCGTCAATGGCCACCGCATCGTCCACCTCGGTAGAGAACAGCAGCTCGAACACACCGAGCCGGAGCACCGCCCGATCCACAGCGGGCATCCGCGCCAAGGTCCACCCGTGAGCCTGCTCGGCGAGCAATCGGTCGATGTCGTCGGCGTGCTCGACGACGCCGTGCACCAATAAGACGGTGTAGTCGCTGATCGGGGGCAGCTCCGGGGCTCCGACCCGCTCGGCGAGCAGCGCCAACGGATCCAGCCCGCGCAGGTCGGATTCGAAGAGGATGTCGACGGCGCGTTTGCGGGCCTTGCTGCGGGCACCCACCTCAGCTACTGATGCGGCCGAGGTAACGCCCGTCCCGGGTGTCTACCTTGACCTTCTCGCCGGTGCTGACGAACAGCGGTACCTGGATCTCGGCGCCAGTCTCCAATGTGGCGGGCTTGGTGCCACCGGTCGACCGGTCCCCCTGCAGACCCGGGTCGGTGTGCGAGATCACCAACTCCACCGAGGTGGGCAACTCGATGTAGAGCGGGGTGCCGTCATGGATGGCGACCAGCACAGTCTGGTTGTCCAGCAGATATTTTGCCGCATCTCCGACGACACCACCAGAAACGGTGATCTGGTCGAAGGTGTCGCCGTCCATGAACACGAAGTCGGCGCCGTCAGCGTACAAATAGGTCATATCGCGCCGGTCGACAGTGGCTGTGTCGACTCTGGTACCCGCGTTGAACGTCTTGTCCACGACCTTGCCGGACAGCACGTTCTTCAGGGTGGTCCGCACGAAAGCGCCGCCCTTGCCCGGTTTGACGTGCTGAAACTTCACGACTGACCACAGCTGTCCGTCGAGGTTCAGCACGATCCCGTTCTGCAGGTCGTTGGTGGTGGCCACGTCAGCCTGTCTCTCCTAGTCAGCAGGGCACGACCACGAGGTCCTTCGTGGTCAGGGTAAGGAGTTCTGGGTCTCCGTCGGAAACAATGAGGGTGTCCTCAATGCGCACGCCGCCCCGGCCGGCCAGGTAGACACCCGGCTCAACGGTGACCGCCATCCCTGTCACCAGTGTACCGACCCCGAACTGCGACAACGCCGGAGCCTCATGAATCTGCAGGCCGACGCCGTGCCCGAGACCGTGCACGAAGTCCTCGCCATGCCCAGCGTGCGTGATGACATTCCGGGCCGCCGCGTCCACATCACGGACGTCGGCCCCAGCGCGCAACGCGGCCCGCCCAGCCGCCTGCGCCGCGGCAACCAGATCGTAGATCTCCCGCTGCCAGCCGGCCGGCGTTCCGAGCACCACGGTGCGGGTCATGTCGGAGTGATAGCCATCGACCAGGGCACCGAAGTCCATCTTCAGCAGCTCGCCTCGGCTCAGCTGCACGTCGGTCGGGCGGTGGTGGGGTATTGCGGAGTTCGCGCCAGTCGCCACGATGGTCTCGAACGAAGGGCCGGTAGCTCCCGCCGCCACCATCCGGCCCTCCAGGTCGCGGGCCACCTCGCGCTCCGTGCGGCCCGGGCGCAGCCCACCCTCGGCAAACAGTCCAGCCAGGGCGGTGTCAGCAACCGCGCAGGCCGCGCGCAGCGCGGCGATCTCGGTCTCATCCTTGATCAACCGCAGCGCTTCCACCGGCCGCGAGATGGCGACCAGCACCCCCGCACCGGTGACCTTCGCCAGAGCGGCGTGCCCGTCGACCGTCATCACATGGCTTTCGAAGCCCAACCGGCCGGCCCCTCCGTCGAGGGCGTCCTTGGCCAACCGCGAGCGGATAGCCCTGTCGATCACCCGGCGAAGGTCGGGCACCTGGTGCTGCGACTGCGTGCGATAGCGGCCGTCAGTGGCGAACACGCTGCGTTCGTCGCCCTCGGCGTGCACCAGCAGGGCACCGTTGGTGCCGGTGAATCCGGTGAGGTAGCGGAGGTTGAGCAGATCGGTGACCAGCAGCGCGTCGAGCTCCAGCGCACGCAGCCGCTCGCGGAGCGCCGCGCGGCGCCCAGGGTAGGACATGGACCTGACGGTAGCGGGTCACCCAACGTTGTCAGGTGCCGGCGCGGCCGGCGAGCCAGCGCAACGCGAGCGGGTAGCCCTCGATCCCCAGGCCGACGATGACTCCGGAGGCGATGGCCGAGATGTGGCTGTGGTGCCGGAATGGCTCGCGCGCGTGCACATTGCTGATGTGCACCTCCACCAACGGCGCCGACAACTGCGCGGCGGCGTCCCGGACCGCGATCGAGTAATGCGTCCACGCCCCGGCGTTGAGCACCACCGGGCTCGCGGTGTCGGCGGCCTCATGCAGCCAGCTCGTCATGACGCCCTCGTGGTCGGTCTGCCGCACATCCACCTCCAGCCCCAGCTCGGTTCCGACCAGCTGGCACAGCGCGACCAAGTCGTCATGAGTGGTAGCGCCATAGACCTCGGGCTCGCGGGTCCCGAGCCGACCCAGGTTTGGCCCGTTGAGCACGAGCACCTTCACCGCGCGGCCCCTGCCCCTGTGGCCACTGCGGCGTAGGCTCCGGCGAGCAGTTCGGGGGCCGGGTCCTCCAGCCGACCGGGCTTCCCCACACCGTTGAGCACCACGAAGCGCAACACACCCGAGCGGGTCTTCTTGTCGTTGCGCATATTCTCCAGCAGCTCAGGGAGCGCGTCAGCGTCGTACCCAGTAGGCAGGCCAATCGAGCTGAGCACCGTTCGATGCCGCTGCGCGGTAGCGTCGTCCAGGCGCCCGGCGAGCCGGGCCAACTCCGCCGCGAAGATCATGCCGACGCTCACCGCAGCACCGTGCCGCCACCGGTAGCCCTCTCGACGCTCCAGGGCGTGGCCCAGCGTGTGCCCGTAATTGAGCACCTCACGCAGGTGTGATTCCCGCAAGTCAGCGGCCACCACGTCAGCTTTGACCTTGATCGCTCGGCCGACCAGCTCTTCCAGCACTGGCCCGGAGGGATCCAGCGCGGCGTCCGGGTCAGCCTCGATCCGCTCCAGGATCACTGGGTCGGCGATGAACCCCGCCTTGACCACTTCGGCCATTCCGGCGACGAGCTCAGCACGCGGCAGCGTCGCGAGGGTCGCGAGGTCGGCCAGCACCGCGACAGGCTCGTGGAACGCACCGACCAGGTTCTTGCCCGCGTCGGTGTTGATTCCAGTCTTCCCGCCCACTGCGGCGTCCACCATCGCCAGCAGCGTGGTGGGCACCTGCACCACCCGGACCCCGCGCAGCCAGGTAGCGGCGACGAACCCAGCGAGGTCGGTGACCGCCCCGCCACCGAAGCCAACTACGGTACCCGTGCGGTCCAGGCCCACCTGCCCGAGGGCGTCCCAACAGAATCCGGCCACCGCCAGCGTCTTGCCGTCCTCGGCGTCGGGCACCTCGATACGGTAAGCCGGCGAACCGAGGTACTCCAGCACGGTGCGCAGCGCCTCTGCGGGCTCGGCCAAGGTTGGCTGGTGCACGATCGCCACGGCGCCGCTGCCCACCGCGTCCAGCAACTCAGCCCGCAAATACCGCCCGACGATGACGTCGTAGGGCTGCGCTGTGGCCACCCGGATCCGCATCGGCTCAGTATCACCGGCCCGCACTGAATCACCGGCCCTACCTGATAGCTCACCGGTCTCACTCATCGCCGCTCCTGTCTTCTCCCCGCTTGTGCAGAGTCAACAGCACTTCCGCCGCTACGTCCTGCGCGCAGCGACCAGTTGTCGAGACGACGGCACTGGACACCGCTTCGTAGATCGGACGGCGCTGCGCGAGCAATTGCCGCAGATGCGCTCGGGGATGCGGGAGCAGCCACGGGTGCAGTGGAATGAGACCCTCCCGGCGAAGCAGCTCATCGAGTTCCACATCGAGAAATACAACGTGGAAGGGGGCCAATTGTTCCTGAATCACGGGGTTCAGCGGCGTGCCACCACCCAGAGCGAGCACACCCGCATGATCCGCGAGAACAGTACCAATAAGGCGACACTCCAGGTCGCTGAATCCCTCTCGCCCTAGCTTGACAACCAGCTCGCCGGCGGGCAGGCCGCACTCATCCTCCACGTCATCATCGAAATCGCGAAACGAGACACCCAGCTTGCCTGCCACCAGCCGCCCCACAGTGCTCTTTCCCGACCCCGGTGGACCGATGAGTACCAGGATTGGTCCGCTCACCATGCGTTTGATTTCCTTAAGCCATAATTCTCAAGGCGATTGTCCAGCTCCTTATCGTCGAGCTGTCCCACCGCGACAGTGGTCAGGTCGTCGGCGGGAATCGTAGTACGAGGCTGCTCCTGGGTCATGCTCACCGCCATGCGACGAGCTGCCAGGTGTTGCCGCTCTGCCGCCATATCTTGCCTCCCGCCCTTGCCGTGAATTTTCGACTCTGTCGGCACATCCGCGCTGGTCAGCGTAGACCATTTATCCTGGCAGCATCGAACGCCACGGGTCTACCACCTCCCCCGGTAGGCCCCGGTAGACAACCCACTCCAGCCAGAACCCCCGGTCATCAGATGCACCCAGCTCAGGCACACGCGAGGAGAGCACGCCCTCCACCCCCGGGGTGGTGGCGACCCACCGCGACGACTGACGATGCCTGGGAGCGCGACTCGTAACTTGCCCCATACGTTGGCCGTACTCGAGTGGAGGCTGGTCAAGCGGCAGACAGGGCAAAAAAGATGTCACAGATCTCCGGTGTCGTCGCCCTGGACCGTCACATACATCCAACAATCGGGCCTGGGCGAACGACCCCGATTAAGAACTCGGGCCGGGAGGCTGTCCCTCGGCATCCTAGCGACTAGCGACCAACGATCTCTAGGGAACAGTGAATGGCCACGTGACGGTCGGGGCATTGGCCGCATTGGGGTCAATGCCCGCCAACCGTATCAGCCCGGGTCGTTCCCACAAGGGGCCAGCGACATGGAGGGTCCAGGTCCGGTCGCGGCCGGCGTGCTCCGTGGCCCAGGCGAGAGCTTCCCGCACATCCCCGCCGCTAATACTTCAGTCGCACATTGTGATAT
This sequence comes from Pseudonocardiaceae bacterium, assembly GCA_049673305.1. Taxonomy (GTDB): domain Bacteria; phylum Actinomycetota; class Actinomycetes; order Mycobacteriales; family Pseudonocardiaceae. Next base: position 45,178 of record JBATXM010000228.1, read on the forward strand.
GTGAGGTGTTGTTGCTGGTAGTGGTATGCGTGGTCGCGGACGCAGCGTGACCAGCGCGCGGCCGGCGCTGTCCATGAACTCGACGTCACCGACGTTTTTGAGCCGCTCCACGTTGGTGACGTCGAGTTCACGGCACTTGGCCCCGCCCGTCCGCCCGTACCGGTTGGTTAGGGTCCCGCAGTAGCCACTCGGCGCATAACGGGCCAGCTCAGCCTCCACAGCTTCGCGCTCCGCAACGCTGACCGAGGCGGGGATCGCGTTCATCGTCTCAGTCAAGGCTCGTTCATACACCACGGAATGACCTGCTGATACGCGACCCCGGACAGCAACCTCCGAGTTCAGCACACCCAGTCGCGCGCGAGGCAGGCCGAATTTTACCGCTGGGTAGCGCGATCCGCTGGCCCTGCGGGGTCCCGTGAACCGCCTGCGGTCACCGTTAGGACGAAGACGGGTTCGACGAGGAGTGTGGTCCTACCGACGCGTCACCTGCCAGGTCGCTGTCCAGTGGTGCTGTTTCAGTTGGTCTGTGCGCGTCTTCATGAGCTGTGTCTGATCCGCCCGGGGTTGACGGTGATCGAGCAGTCCTTGGTGGGCACGGCACGCGAGGCTGCCCGCTGGGAGACAGCCGCGCGGGAGGCCGGGTTGGCACGCCGCCGCAGTGTCGAGTGCTTGATCGGGGCTGAAACTGGTGAGCTCGCGTTTATCTGGACATTTTGATGATGCTGTCAGTGGCAGGTCTCGGCGATGTCGGGCTGGGTGTCCTCGCCGAGCTGGGTGAGGAGTTCATGGATGCGGGCGACGACGGCCTTGTGGCGTTCGACTTCGCGAGGCCAGCCGCGTTCGGTGGCGTCTTGGATGATTTGCTGCTCGCGTGCCAGGCGTGCCTGGAGCCCAGGCGCCGCGCGGGAGTCGATGGGTTCGCGGCAGCATGTCGGCCCCAGCTCCCATATCGCCCAACCGATTTTGCCCATGGGCCACTGTGGCCCGTGCTACATTCGGGGCCTGCTTTCTTCAGGAGGTACCGCACTTTGGGTACCTTGCACAGGCGTTACGTGACTGCACAGGGGTTCACTGGCAATGCGTGCACTGGTTACAGGAGGCGCCGGCTTCGTCGGATCACACTTGACCGAAGGCTTGGTGGCGCAAGGAAATGCGGTACTCGTGGTGAATGATCTGAGCCGCGGCCATGTGGCCAACCTCGACGTAGCGTTACGTCGGGGAGTCAAGCTTATCCGCCAGGATGTTCGGGCGTCGAACGCCATGCGGGACATCATGCGATGGTTCCATCCAGATGTCGTCTTCCATACAGCCGCCCAGTTTGATGTCCGTGCCTCGATGACCGATCCGGTGGGCGATGCACATCGCAACGTCATAGGCGTCGTCAGTGTGCTCGCCGCTGCGGCCGAGGCCGGTGTTCGACGTCTCGTATTGAGTTCGACGGGTGGAGCCATCTACGGCGAGGCCGCGCAGGTTCCCACGCCTGAGACCACGCCGGCGGATCCGATGTCGGCATATGGACTTGCGAAATGGGTTGGCGAGCGTTACGGCCGATGGTTCAGCGATGCCAGAGGCATCGATGTGGTGGCATTGTGGTACAACAATGTCTATGGACCACGACAAGAATTCGCCGGTGAATCCGGAGTCGTTGCGCGCTTCTGTGTGGCGGCGCTCGAAGGGCGACCCGCCGTCGTGTACGGGGACGGCCTGCAGAGCCGAGACTTCGTGTTCGTCGACGACGTGGTGAAAGCCAATATCGCAGTAGCGCAATGTGGAGGCCATGAATTCGATGAGTACAACGTGGGTACCGGAGTCGAGGTGACCGTCATGGGCCTGTTGGATACCATCCGTTCCGCCGCCGGTTTGGAACAGAGAGCGTGGCCCCCGAATTTCGTCTCCGTACGCGAGGGAGAGGTTCGGCGAAGTTGTCTGGACGTCACTCGCGCTCGGCGCGAGCGAATCCTGAGTGCCACGACAGTACTGCCGAAAGGTATTGAACAGACTATGAATTGGGTACGCGTTGCACGCAAGCGCGGCACCGTGTCCCCTTTCGTCGTGCGACCGAGAGATTATCCCTCTGGTGAAGGGATTGATTTTTTCATGCCGCCTCTTTTCGGCAACAACAACGCCATCGGCGCCACTGATAGAGAGCAATTCGCGGAATCGGGTTACCTGGTGGTTCCGCAGCTGATCCCGGATGATCTTCGTGCTCGCCTGGTGTCGGAGGTAGACCATTGGGTGGACGCGGGTCTGCGCGCGACGTCGATTGCCTCTTGCGTCGATCCGGCCGCACATGGGCTGCCCCCGCTGATGGAATTGGAGATGCCCGCGCACGGTGAGCTGCTCACGTATCGGCCATTGATGGCGCTGCTCGGCGGACTCATGGGGCCGGATTTCGTCTTCCACCATCTGCACAGCGACCGGCACCATCCCGGGATCTCGGGCAAGCACTGGCATCACGATTATGAGCCGAACGATCGTTCCGACCAGTCGCTGTTGATGGTCCATGCCTTGCACTATCTCGGCGGACTCGACGGCACGGTGGCGAGTCTCGTGGTGTTGCCCTGTTCCCATCGCAACCCGGCCGGAAAATCGGCGCTGACTGGTCTCGGCACAATACGATTGGAAGGCGAGGTCGTCATCGATCAACTGCCGGTGGGCTCGACAGTGCTGCTGCATTCGGCATTGCTACATGCGCGCCGATTGTCCACAGTGCAGTCGGATCGTCCCCGGTATTTCGTTGACGCTTCGTATTGTCAGGTCGGGGCGCGGTGGCGGCCCGTCAAATCATTCTGGCGTCACATGCTCGCCCGCGCCCGGGAGTTGGGCCTCGACAGCGGGCTGTCGCCGGAATTGTTCGCCGAACGGCATTTCTTCGACGATACCGAAAACGTGTGAGGGTGATTGACCATGAAAATCGTCGAATCCATCGATTTCGCCGAGGTCGTGCAGATCTATCGGCGCGACAACGCCGCAGACGGTACGTTCGAAGGCAACAGCTATCAGGATGGGGAGCAGAATCTCCGGCGCGCCGCGGATCTGCCCGGTCACTGGTCGCGGGTTCTGCTCTCGCGCAGCGACATTCTCGCGATCACACTCCCGTGGCATCTGAGTGAGGGCGGCGGACTCGAGCTCGTGCCGCGTACGGGGCTGACAGTCGGGCAAACCGTCACGCGCCTGCGATCGGACTGGTCCACCTGGGCGGCCGCGAACCCGGTGTGTACAAAGAAGCTCGAGATACTGGCGACTGCGTTGCCGATGCCGCTGTTCCTCAGTACGTCCCCGGTGGACCACAGCGATTACACGGATCTCGTTGTCCGAGAAGGCCTCTTCCATGTCGACGGCCTGCATCGCGCGCTTGCGTGGGAATTGGCGGGGTCGCTGCCGGTAGACGAACGCATCGTTTCATTCGTCGCCGGAGACGCTGAAGCCATTGTACGCCAGCGGGGCCCGAAATGACGACTCGATCCGCAACCTCGCTCGCCGACCTGCTGGTCCGCAACGTACAGGCTCACCCCCAGCACCCGGCATTGGTCGACGCCGAGCGCGTATTAACCTACCGCACAGTCGGTCTCATCGTCCGCAGCGTGTCGCGATACCTCCATGAGCTGGGCGTCGGCCGCGGTGATCAAGTGGCGATACTCGGTCCCAGGGATGCACGGCTGTGCGCACTGATGTTCGGTGTGCTGCGCTCCGGCGCGACCGCCGTGCTGGTCGACACCACATGGAGCGAGCCCGAGCTGAGCAATCGCCTCGATGCGGTCGCGGTCGCATGTGCGTTGTCCACGGACGGGAGTATGCGGGCGCCCGCACCGTGGCGTACCGACATCATCGATGTGGAGACGCCGGCCGCCCATAACTCACCGGACCCCATGGCGGGCATGTCGAGCTCGGATATCGCATATCTCTCGTTCACCTCGGGTTCGGCGGGCGAGCCGAAGGCAGTGGCGGTCACCCATGGCAATGCGGTGCACTACGCGCAGGCACTACGCGACCGGCTCGGCTTCGAAACCAGCAGCGCGCCATGCATTGCACTTGTCACGACGCTGGCCGCGGACCTGGGTCACACCACGTGGCTGCTCGCGCTCGCGACCGCGGGTTCGGTCTATGTGATGTCCGACCGCGACGCACGAGACCCCGCAGCCTTCTGGGCGGCGCTGCACAGCGCCGGCGTGTCGGTGCTGAAGACGACGCCGTCGCATCTGACGGCGCTGGTACAGGGAAGACCAGCCGACGCTTGCGTCCTGGACACCGTCCTGCTGGGTGGTGAACCGTTGCCCCGCTCGTTCGCGGCCGCACTGCTCGCACGCCACGTCACCCGCCGCGTGATCAACCACTACGGCCCCACCGAGACAACCGTGGGAGCCACGTGCTTCATCGCATCGACGGTGGCCGACCTTCCCGCCGACGAGATCCTGGTCCCCATCGGCAGTCCCATCGGCGCGGTGGATTTGAGTCTCCTCGACGGTGCGGGCGAGCCGGTTCCCGACGGCACCGCCGGCGAGCTCTTCATCAGCGGGCGGGGAGTCGCGGCAGGCTATTTCGGCCGGCCCGGCGAAACCGCACGGCATTTCCTCGCGCGAGATGCGGGCCGCATGTACCGAACCGGCGATATCTGTCGTCGGCGCGGCGACGGCAATCTCGTCTTCGTGCGTCGCGCCGACCGCCAGGTGAAGATCCGTGGCTTCCGAGTCGATCCGGCCGAGATCGAGCGGGCACTCGAGGCTGTGTCCGGTATCGGTCAGGCGGCGGTGGTCGTCCGGGAGACCCCGATGGGCAACCGGCTGCTGGCCGCCGTCCGGCTGTCCGGGCCAGCCGGTGCGCCCGAAGCACTCGATGCAGTGCGCTCCCAACTGCTCGAGGCCATGCCAGAATATGCTGTCCCGCAACCGATTTTCGCGTTCCCGGAACTTCCGATCGCCTCGACCGGAAAACTCGATCGCGGTCGCATCGAGGCGATGGTGAGCACTGTGCTCGACGAGCAGGCCGGGGCCGCGCATGGAGACACCGCGGACGTGATCGATACGGGTCTGGCGCACGCTGTCGCGAAGTTGTGGGCCGGTGCGCTCGGCGTGACCCGCGTGGACCCGGATGCCGACATCGTGAGCCTGGGCGGCGACTCGATTCTGGTGATGCGCACGATCGCGTTCCTCCGCAGGCGTGGCTACCGCATCACCTTCGACGACTTCTACGTATACCCGACACCGGTGCTGCTGGCCTCGGTGGCGCGTCTCATGGACAACGCGGTACCCGGCACGGTGCCGGAACCCGACCGTGCCGGCGAACCACCCGCCCCGGCTCAGCGGTGGCTGTTCGGTCGGCACCTCGACGACCTGCGGCACTGGAATCAATCGGTCGTGTTGTCCTGCGGCACCAGTGTCGGTGCCGCCGCCCTGTCGCAGGCGGTGCTGAGCGTCCTCGAACGCCACACCGCATTGCGCAGACCGATCGGGCCGGACGGGCCCGGTGTCATCAGAGCCGTGAACGAGCTTGTCCCGGTGTCGTTTTCCGCGCTGCCGCGCTCGGCCGGTGCGATCGCCGCCGTGATCGAGGCTATGTGCACCGAACTGCATCACAGCATTGATCCGGCGTCCGGGCACCTGGTGCGGGTGCACCTGTTCTCGGGTGGGTCCGGTGTCGAGGACCGCCTTGCGGTGGTGGTTCACCATCTGGTCATCGACGGGCTCTCGTGGCGAATCCTGCTCGACGACATCGCCTATGCCTACCGAATGGCGCTGTCTGGCAAGGAATTCGACCTCCCCGAGACCGCCGACTACTACCGCTGGGCGGCGAGGCCGGGCGAGCTGCCCGCCGTGTGCGCAACGATCGCGCCACGGCTTCCGGCCGACGAAGTACACGCCGCGGCGGAACCCGCTAGCCTGGTGTGGGCATTGGACCGGACCGCCACCGCCCGGCTCGTCCGTCGTCATGGGGGAGCGCAGCGGCTCGAATCGTTGCTCCTGTCGGCGCTGGCTGCGGCGGTGCTGCACTGGAACGGTCAGTCCCAGCTCGGCATCGAGGTGGAGACACATGGTCGCGACGTTCGTGATGGCGGCGAATACCTCGACACCATCGGCTGGTTCACGGCAGTGAAATGGGTGGTCATCGACCGCTGCGATGGACCGGACGATGCCGACGCCACCCACCGCGCCGCGAACTTGGCGCAGCGCCTGCGAGATTCACCCGTATTACCCATGGATGTCAAGGGTCGTCGCCCGGAGGTCGGTTTCAACTTCCTCGGCACCTTCCAACTCCCCGACGAGCCGACCCTGGCCTGGTCTGTCGCGGCTGAACAGGCGGGCACGGCACGCTGCGTCCAGGGCGACATGCTCTATCGACTTCGTCTGAGCGCCCGCATCGTCGAGGGCTGCCTCGTCACCGATCTGGTGTACACCCGGCCCGCGATTTCGTCCGGCAGTGCGCATCGCATCATCGGGAGGTTCGCCCGCACTGTCTCGGCCGCGGCCGGTGTCTCGACTCCTCCACATGCCGGCTCCGCCCGATCGACGTCCGGTCAGGTGCTGCTCAGCCCTGCTCGAAAAGTATCGGCCGGCGTTCGGGTCATCAGCGAACCGCCGCGTGTGCTGCTGACTGGCGTCACCGGTTACCTTGGCGGACACTTGCTTTCGGCTCTGCTCGAACGCAACGCGCAGGTGACCTGCCTGGTGCGCGGCGAACGGGACGCCGACGCCCGCCGCCGACTGAACGGCTCGAGCCGGGACGTCGCCGTGATCGCGGGCGACATCACGCGCGATGATTTGGGCTTGTCGCGCGCGGGTCTGGCGCGCGCCCGGGATTGCCAGGTGATCATCCACGCTGCCGCCGACACCCGGTTGGTGGCCTCGCCCACCGAACTCGAGCGGACCAACCACGCCGCAGTCAGCGGGCTGCTGGCGTGGATCGATGCCGAAACCCCCGGGGCCCGATTCCATCACGTGTCGACGCTCGGCGTCGCGGGCAGCGTCGACGGGCCCGTTCGCCGCTTCGGCGAAGCCGACCTGCGGATCGGGCAGTTCTTCCGAACCCCTTACGAGCGATCGAAATTCGGCGGCGAGCTGGCAGTTCGGTCCTGGGCGGCGCAGGGGCGGCAGTGCTACATCTACCGCAGCGGTCATATTGCGGCCCACAGTCGCACCGGAAAGTTTCAACGCAATATCGCCGACAACCGCATCTATCAGCTCATCCGCGGGTACCTGCTGGCCGGTGCGGCCCCGCGACGCCCCGCAGTGACGTTCGGATTTTCCTATGTCGACACTGTCGCGGTCGCGATGGCTGCCATCGCGACCCATCCGCATACCGCCCCCGGCGTCTACCACGTCGAGACCCCGCACCTGGTGACGCACGACGATCTGATGGAGTGGACGGTCGCTGCGGGCTATCGGGTCGTGCTCACCGACGACAATGCGTTCGCTGCCGCACTGGGCCGCGCCGAGCGGTGCCATCCGACTGCCGCCCGGCTGGCGTTGGCATGGTCTGACCACGACGCGGATCGCAATGTCGTCATCGACAGCTCCTACACCGTCTCCGTGCTGAACCGGCTCGGCGTGCGCTTCACCGCACCCACTCCCCAATGGTGGGCCGGGGCGCTGGCGTGGGGCGCCGAGGCCGGCTACTTCCTTGCCGCCTCGACCGCCGAACGGACGGCCTGACGTGGTCCATCAATTCCCTTATCGGAGGTCGGAATCCATGTCCCAGCTGTCGCCGATACTCACTCAGGCCACACCGGTAATAGCCTGTCGCGGTGAAGGGATGTACCTCTTCGACTCCGACAGCCGGCGCTACCTGGACTTCACCGCCGGCGTGGGAGTGACCAGCACCGGTCACTGCCACCCGCGGGTGGTCGAGGCCGCGCAACAACAACTCGCGCGGCTGATCCACGGTCAGTACACCACCGTGCTGCACGAGCCTCTGCTCGCGCTCACCGAGCGACTCGGCGAGGTAATGCCCGACGGCATGGACTCGCTGTTCTACGTCAACTCCGGCAGCGAGGCGGTGGAGGCCGCCGTACGCCTGTCCCGGCATGCCACCGGGCGACAGAACGTCGTGGTTTTCGACGGGTCGTTCCATGGCCGCACCATGGGTGCGGCTGCGCTCACCACCGCCTCCACCCGATACCGCGCGGGAATCGGTCCGCTCATGCCGGGCGTTGCGGTGGCGCCGTTTCCGGCCGCATTTCGCCTCGGGATGAGCGAGGATGCGGCAACCGACCATGCGCTGCGCGGCTTGGACCACGTCCTCGCCACGGTGAGCGACCCGCGAGAGACGGCTGCACTTCTTGTCGAGCCGGTGTTGGGTGAAGGCGGATACGTGCCCGCGCCACCGGGATTCCTGGCGGGCTTGCGCGAGCGCGCGAACCGTGACGGAATCCTGCTGGTGCTCGACGAGGTGCAAACCGGATTCGGAAGGACCGGCAGGTTCTGGGCGCATCAGCACGATGGCGATGTGGTGCCCGACATCCTCGTCACCGCAAAGGGATTGGCCAGCGGATTCCCGCTCTCGGCTATCGCCGCGACACCGGCACTGATGCAATTGGCGTGGCCGTCCTCGCAGGGCGGCACCTACGGCGGGAATGCGGTCGCATGCGCTGCGGCGCTGGCGACACTCGATGTCCTCCGCGAGGAGCATTTGGTCGATAACGCAGCCACGCAAGGTAAACGTTTGCTCGACGCGGTGCGGAAGGCCGCAGACGATGTTCCCACTATTGCCGATGTGCGCGGCCTGGGGTTGATGGTGGGCATCGAGTTCTGCCATCCCGACGGTACTCCCGATGCCGTCACCGCACGATGTGCGCAACAGGCTGCCGCCGACCTCGGTCTCCTGCTGCTGACCTGCGGCCCGTACAGCAATGTCGTTCGGATGATTCCGGCACTGGTGGTGACGGCCGAACAGGTCGACGAGGCGGTGTCGTTGTGGTCGAAAGCGGTGGCCGCCGCGACCAACCGAGCATGAGAACCGCGACGAGCCGAGCACGAGAATGGAACCGAGGCAGCATGTCCGAAAGCAAGATGGTCGAGATCGGCTGGGATGGTGCGTGTCTGGAAGAACGGAAGAAGCTCTGGTCGATGCGGCTCGATGAGGACGACCGGCGCCGCCTCGCGGCCGACTACCGGAACCGACAGCCGCAACACGCGAAGCGGGTCCGGACGAGGCTGAGCTCGTTCATCCACGACAGCGATCGAGCAGTGGGGCTCGCGCATATCGCCAACCTCGTCGATACGACCGCACCCGAGGCCGAGATCACCCAGTCGCTCCTGTTCGTGCTGGAGGCGATAGGGCGGGTCGTTCCCCAGAACGGCCAGGGCGACCGCATCCAGGTGCTGCGTGATCGGGACGGCGACGGCGCCACCGAACTCGGGTTCCACTGCGACACTTGCGATCTGCTCGTACTGCTGTGTCTGCAACCCGCTGTGCTGGGCGGGGGATTCACCAGGCTGGCCTGCGCCCAGCGCGTACAAGATATCCTCGAGCAGGAGCGACCGGACGCGGTTGCCGCACTGCGGCGGAATTGGACCTTCGATCGAACCGGCCGTGCAGGCCCGCAGGTCATCGTCTCACCGATCCTGTTCACCCAGGCCGACGGCACCGTGGGCTGTTACTACCAAACCCGCACCGTGCGGGCTTCCGCGCAGGAAGGCGGTCGCCCCCTGACCGAGGAGCAGCTGAGCGCGCTGAGCGTTCTGGACGAGGTTCTCACTCGGTCCGACGTGGGCTTCAACCTTTTGCTGGCGGCGGGGGATCTGCTGATCATCCGCAACAGCCGTGTACTGCACGGACGTTCGTCATACACCGATCAACCCGGACCGAAATCGCGTCGCATGCTCCGGATCTGGATGAGCACGGAGGATCGATGACCAGTGACACCTACACCGCCGGCCGGGTCGCCGTCGTCACCGGGGCGGGCAGCGGGCTCGGTAGAGCCGGCGCGCTCGCGCTGCTCGCCCAGGGCTGGTCGGTGGCCTTGGCGGGCCGACGCGCCGACGCGCTGAAGGAAACCGTGGCCCTGGCAGGGGGGTCCGCTGCGCGGGCCATCCCGCTGCCGACCGACATCACGAACCCGAGCGAGGTCGCCGAGCTGTTCGGGACTGTCGAGAACCGTTTCGGGCGACTGGATCTGCTGTTCAACAATGCGGGTGCGGCGGTGCCCCGCAGCCCGATCGACGAGATCCTCGTCGAGGACTGGAATCGTGTCATCGACACCATCGTCACCGGCGCATTCCTGTGCGCGCAACAGGCATTCCGGGTCATGCAGGCCCAATCGCCCAGCGGTGGGCGCATTATCAATATGGGGGCCCCGTCGGCCCACGCGCCCAGACCCCACGCTATCGCCTACACCACGGCCAAGCATGCTCTGCTGGGGCTGACTCGCGCCCTGTCGCTCGATGGCCGCGAGTGCGGAATCGCCTGCGGGCAAATCGATGTCGGAAACGTTGCGCCGCCGGACGGCAGCCCGCAGCCAGCCGCACGACAAGCCGACGGAGCACTGGCCGTCGAGCCAACGATTCCCATGGAACGATTCACCGAGTCGCTGGTGTTGATGGCGTCGATGCCGCTGGACACCAATATTCAATACCTCACCGTCCTCCCGACCACGATGCCGTTCGTCGGGCGGGGGTGAAAGCCGTGGATACGCCGCACATTCGGCAAGCTCGGCGCATCGCGGATCTGTGTGCCGTCGACCGCCAGGTGCGCGATGCCCGGCCGCTGGACGCGGTCGGCGCCGCGGTGCGCCGACCGGACATGCGCCTTGCCCAGATCATCGCCACGATCATGGCGGGCTACGCCGACCGGCCCGCACTCGGACAGCGCGCGATCGAGGCGACGATCGACAGTGTCACCGGTCGGCGTACCGTTCGCCTGCTGCCGCGGTTCGAGACCCTCAGCTATCGGCAGCTCTGGGCGCGGGTGGGCGCGGTCGCCGCCGAGTGGCACAGCAATCCGAAACATCGCTTGCGCGCAGGCGATTTTGTCGCAATCCTCGGCGTCACCGGCGTCGATTACACGACGCTGGATCTGGCCTGTGTCCATCTGGGTGCGGTCAGTGTGCCGTTGCAGGCCGATGCCCCCGACGATCAGCTGCGACCGATCCTCACGGAGACCGCGCCGCGCATCCTGGCGACCAGCGCGGCCCTGCTCGACCGCGCGGTCGAGTGTGCACGGTCCGGTCACAGCCCGTCACGCCTGCTCGTCTTCGACTACGACCCGGGCGAGGAACACCATTGCGACGCACTCGAATCCGCCCGTCGTCGGCTGCCCCATGTGCTCGTCGACACGCTCGATGCCGTCGTGGAATGCGGCCGTGCGGCCCCGCCCGCGCCATTGTTCGCCGCCGACGCCGACGACACGATGACATTGCTCATCTACACCTCCGGCAGCACCGGAACCCCGAAAGGCGCGATCTATACCGAAAAGTTGGTCACCAGGATGTGGCGCAACTCGAGCACCACGCCCGCAATCACCATCGGATATCTGCCCATGAGCCATGTCGCCGCGCGTCTTTCGCTGTTCGGGACGCTCGCCCGAGGCGGTACCGTGTATTTCACCGGAAGCCGGGATATTTCGACGCTCTTCGACGACGTCGCCCTGGTGCGCCCCACGGAAATGGCCTTCGCACCCCGGGTCTGCGAGACGCTGTTGCAGCGGTATCGGACCGAGGTGGACACGCGATGCGCGGAAGGTCTCGAGCGCGCCGTGGCTGAGCGGCACACGCGGCTGCGGATGCGGCAGGACGTCTTCGGCGGCCGGGTCGTTTACGCGATCTTCGGAAGTGCTCCACTGGCGTCGGAAATCAAGGCGTTCATGGCGGCCCTGCTGGGTTTCGAACTCCACGATGGCTACGGCTGCACCGAGGCCGTCGACATTCTCCTCGATCACCGCGTGCAGCGACCACCGGTGATCGACTACAAACTCGTCGACGCCGCGGAACTCGGCTACTTCACCACCGACAAGCCGCATCCGCGGGGCGAGCTGCTGGTGCGCACCGAGTCCATGATTCCCGGGTACTACCAGCAACCGGAGGCCACGGCAGCCATTTTCGATCCGGAGGGCTACTACCGGACCGGGGACATCATGGCCGAGATCGAGCCCGGTCACCTCATCTATGTCGACCGCCGCAACAACGTCCTGAAGTTGTCTCAGGGCGAGTTCGTGACCGTCGCCCGCCTCGAGGCCATCTACGGCACCAGCCCGCTGATCCGGCATATATTCCTCTACGGCAACAGCGAACGATCCTATCTGCTCGCGGTGATCGTGCCCACCGAAGAAGCCTGGAACGGCGTTGTCGCAACGACGAGTTCGGCGATTGCCGAGTCGCTGCGACGGATCGCCGAGGACGCCGGCCTGAACCCCTACGAGATTCCGCGCGACTTCGTGATCGAGAGCGAGCCCTTCACTACCGGCAACGGCCTGCTGTCGGGAATCGGTAAAGTGTTGCGGCCGCAAGCGAAAGCACGTTATGGCGAGCGGCTCGAGCAGCTCTACCGCGACCACGCCCAGGATCAGGTGGACGAGTTGCGAGCACTCCGCCGCATCGCGGCCGGCCTCCCGGTGTTCGAGGCGGTCGGCCGCGCGGCGCGTGCGATGCTCGGATGCTCCCGCTCCGATCTGCGGCCCGAGGCCCACTTCACCGAGTTGGGTGGTGATTCCCTGGCCGCGCTGGCGTTCTCCAACCTGCTACAGGAGCTGCTCGGAGTGGAGGTGCCGGTCGGCGTCATCATCGGCCCTGCCGCCGACCTCGGACATCTGGCGGAATACGTCGAGCACGAACGCCGGTCACGCTCGTTGCCACCCACCTTCGCCGCTGTGCACGGTGCCGAGGGCATCGAGATTCGCGCCGATCACCTCACCCTGGACAAGTTCATCGACACCGCGACATTGGCGCGTGCTGCCGCAATGCCGCATGCGGACGATGTCCCGCACGCGGTGCTGCTGACCGGCGCCACCGGCTATCTGGGTCGATTCCTGTGCCTCGAATGGCTGCAACGGCTGGAACGAACGGGCGGCACGCTGATCTGCCTCGTACGGGGCAGCGACGTGGCCGCCGCCCGCCGGCGCCTGGACGTGGCCTTTGACCGTGGTGACGTCCAACTGCTCCAGCACTTCCGGGACCTCGCGGACCGGCATCTCGAGGTACTCACGGGCGATATCGGCGAGCCCGCCCTGGGATTGGACGCCGCAACCTGGAATCGGCTGGCCGCGCGTGTCGACCTCATCGTCCACCCCGCAGCCCTGGTCAACCACGTCCTGTCGTACCGGAACCTGTTCAACCCCAACGTGATCGGCACGGCCGAACTCATCCGTCTCGCGATCACGACGCGGATCAAGGCCGTTGACTACCTGTCCACAGTGGGAGTGGCCGCGCAGGTGGCCTCCTCGATCTTCAACGAGGACGACGACATTCGCACCATGAGTCCGGTGCGCTCGCTCGACGAGAGCTACGCCAACGGGTACTCCAACAGCAAATGGGCCGGCGAGGTGCTGCTGCGGGAGGCGCACGACCTGTGCAGGTTGCCCGCGAGAGTGTTCCGTTCGGACCTGATTCTCGCCCACAGCCGGTACGCCGGGCAGCTCAACGCGGCGGACATGTTCACCCGTCTGCTGCTGAGCCTGGTCGTCACGGGTCTCGCACCACACTCGTTCTATCGCACCGACTCACACGGCGGACGGCAACGAGCCCACTATGATGGCCTGCCCGTCGACTTCGTCGCTGCGGCGATCACCGCGTTGGGTGCTTGCGCCGAACCGGATTTCCGGACGTTCCACGTAGTCAACCCACACGACGACGGCATCGCACTCGACGAATTCGTGGATTGGCTGATCGAAGCCGGTCACGGCATTGAGCGCATCAGCGACTACCACGAGTGGCTCGAGCGATTCGAAACAGCGCTGCGCGCCCTTCCGCAGAAACAACGATCACACTCGCTGTTGCCATTGCTACACGGGTATCGATATCCCGCCGAGCCCATCGCCGGTTCCGCCATACCGGCCAAGTCATTCCAGGTCGCCGTCCACGCCGCAGCCGACGCTCCCAACACAACCATCCCGCACCTCACTCCTCGACTCATCCACAAGTACACCGCCGACCTGCGGTCCCTGGACCTGCTCTGAGTACCGGACACACCCTCGACGCCGGGGGCCGCGACCCTGTCGCCGCGATCCGCGTGCTACGCGCACACAGTGCCGCGCTGCAGCGTTTCCCGGGTCGGTCTCCCGTGCGCGTTGCGACCTATCGCGACGCGCGGTAACCCACCGGATCGAGGTCTCGGAGCCGATGATGTGGCCTGATAGCGTGTTTCTATGCATGACAGCGTGACCATTCGTATGGCCGCACCTGCTGACAAGGTCTGGGATCTGGTCAGCGACATCACCAGGACCGGAGAGTTCAGTCCGGAAACCTTCGATGCCGAATGGCTCGGCACCGCAACAGGTCCGGCGATCGGGGTCAAGTTCCGCGGTCACGTGAACCGCAACGGCTGGGGCCTGAAGTATTGGACCCTCTGTCGGATCGTCGCGTGTGAACCAGGCCGTGAATTCGCCTTCACCGTGCTCGGGCCGGGCGGAATTCCGGTCAACACCTGGAGCTATCGGTTCGAACCTGTCGAGGGCGGTACCGACGTCACCGAGTCGTTCCGGCTGCACGATCTACTCCCGTTGCGGCTCTACTGGCTGGTTGCTGGTCGCGCCCGGGGGAAGACCAACCGAGAAGGCATGCGGGAGACCTTGAACCGAATCAAGATGGTCGTCGAATAACCCCACAAGATCGGCCGCCACGAAAGCCGGACGAGCAAGCCTGGCTCCAACGGGGCGAGGATGCCGGGATGGGCTCGGACGCGGCGACCTGGACAACTCTGTCGTGCAGGCGCGTACGGATCTGTTCCGGTGTGTAGGAACGCCGTTGCCGCTCCGCGCGGACGATCACGACCCCGGTGGCGGCGACACCGGCCGCGCCTGCCAGACCGAGTACCTTCCACCAGCGCATGTGCCTAGATGATTGATTCCAAGGGATGTCGTGCGCGGCTGCGTCGCGCACGACATGGCGGGTGGTTGTCGGCAGCGATGGCCGTTGTGTCCAGTTCCACGTGAAAGTTGTTGTTGGGGTAGCGCATTCGAGGTGAAATGTGGGCGAGGATGCCGAAAGATCAAGGTTGTGAGCAATGACATCGACGATCACCCGAACCTGCGCCGGCCCGATCTCACCGGCGGCCAGCGCCCCGGCGGTATTCGGCAACTGTGGCGCCAACGGCTCACCACTCATCACGCGGCGTGACGCAAGTTGAGCGGCGTGCGCGACCCAGGTACCGGCCTCGGTAGCGGAGAGGTGCAGCATCCCGGTGAGCAACCGTTTCGTGCTGACAAACCCGCTAGTTGCCGCGACACCGATTCAATCTCCCGAACCTGCTCCCGCAACCCCACGTCATCACACCCCACGATCGACTCACGCCACTGAGCCAGACAGGCAACTATCGCCTGCCTCGGATCCAGCCGCGTCTCGATCACGTCACCATTGTCTACCCCACCACCGACAATTTCCGGCGTTCATCCCATCTCGGCGGTCAACGCCGCCGGATGGAGTCCTGGTAGGCGCGGGCGTTACGGGTAGTCTCGGGCAGGGCGTCACCGCCGAACTTCTCCAGCACGGCGTCAGCGAGCACCAGCGCCACCATCGCCTCGGCCACCACGCCAGCGGCGGGCACCGCGCACACATCAGAGCGCTGGTTGATCGCGACGGCCGCCTCGCCGGTCGCAACGTCCACTGTAGCCAGCGCGCGGGGCACGGTGGAGATCGGCTTCATCGCCACCCGGACCCGGAGCACCTCTCCGTTAGTCATGCCGCCCTCCAGACCACCGGCCCGGTTAGTGCGCCGCACCACACCGTCGGGCCCAGGCGTCATCTCGTCGTGCGCCGCGCTGCCCCGGCGGCGCGCGGTGGTGAACCCATCCCCCACCTCGACACCCTTCATGGCCTGGATACCCATCAGCGCGCCGGCCAGCCGGGCGTCCAACCGCCGGTCTGCGTGCACGAACGAGCCCAGACCCACTGGCAACCCGTGCGCCACGACCTCAACCACACCGCCCAGCGTGTCACCGTCTTTCTTCGCCGCATCCACCTCAGTGATCATCGCGGCCGACGCCTCCGCAGAGAACGCGCGCACCGGGCTGGCGTCAATCCGCTCCAGGTCCCCGGGTCCGGGCAACACATCCGCGGGGGCGTCCACCTGCCCTAGTGACACCACATGGGAGAGCACCTCAACACCCAGCGCCTGCCGCAGGAACGCCTTGGCCACGGTGCCCAGGGCGACCCGGGCGGCGGTCTCCCGGGCGCTGGCCCGCTCCAGCACCGGCCGGGCATCGTCGAAGCCGTACTTGGTCATGCCAGCAAGGTCGGCGTGCCCGGGCCGGGGTCGGGTCAGCGGCGCGTTACGGGACTGCCCGGCAAGCACATCCGGGGGCACCGGGTCGGCCGCCATCACGGTCTCCCACTTGGGCCACTCGGTGTTGCCGATCCGGATCGCCACCGGACCGCCCAGGGTCCGGCCGTGCCGGATCCCCCCGAGCAGTTCCACCTCGTCGGCCTCGAACGCCATCCGCGCCCCACGCCCGTACCCGAGACGGCGGCGAGCGAGTTCGGCCTGCACCTCTTTGGAGGTCACCTCAACCCCGGCGACCATGCCCTCCAACACGGCGACCAGAGCAGGCCCGTGCGACTCCCCGGCGGTGATCCAGCGCAGCATGGCGCCATCGTGCCACGGGTTGCCCGCGTTCCCGGCCGCGCCGCCAGGTTCATGCCTCAGCGGCGGCGGCCTCCACGGCGACGACCCCCGCGCCAACCCCAACCGCGGACCCGCGGCGCAACAACCAGTGCACCACCGCGCCGAGCACCACCAGCGCGGCCACGAACAACAGCGCGAGGTACTGCAGCATCCAACTGGTGCCCGCCGGGTCGTACACCGCCTGGCGCGGCCATGCGATGTTCACCATCATCGCCACCCCGTAGACCACGGCAAACAGGTTCACCGGCAGCCCCCAACGGCCGAGCGAGAAGCCGCCGTGGCACGTCGGCGGCAGGCGCCGGCGCAGCCGGGCACCCAAAGCCGGCACAGTGACCAGCAGGTAAGCCAGGTACACGACTACCACTGACGTGCTGGTGACCGCCGCGAACGCTGCCGGGTTGCCCAGATTGATCAGCAGCACTCCGATCGCGAGTGCACCCACCGCGATGCCGGTGAGGATCGGCGTCCCGGTCTGCGGGCTGACCCGGACCAGTAACCGTGCCCCAGGCAGCTGGCCGTCCCGTGCCATGCTGAACATCACCCGCGAGGTGGAGTTCTGGATCGCCAGGCAGGCAGACACGATCGAGATCGCGACCACCGCGAGCAGCGCCCGGCCGAGGGTGGAGTTCAGCTGGCTGGTGATGATGTAGGCGATGCCGCCGGTGGACAGCTGACCGTCGGTTAACGACGGCGCCGCCATCAACGCAGCCACGATCATGAAACCACCCCCGACGAACGACACCAGCAGTGCCCGCAGGATCGCCGAGGGCACCACGCGCCTCGGCTGAGTCGTCTCCTCGGACAACTCCGCAGCGCTGTCGAACCCGTACATCACATAGGCCGCCATCAGCGTGGACGCGAGAAAGGCGTACAGGTATGGACTCTTGCCGGACGCGTTGAGCGTCTCGGTGACCACCCCGGGACCCCGTTCGGCATGGCCGAACAGCACCGCGAGCAGCAGCACCACACCGATGAGCTCACACGTCACCCCGATCCCGTTGATCAACGCCATGAAGCGCACGCCCACGGCGCTGATCACGGTGGCCAGCGCGATGAGCACCGAACCCAGCAGGATCCCGCTGGCGGCGCCGGAGGCCGAGGTGATCGACGGATCGGTGCCGACGACCTGAAAGCCTGACCACACCGCAGGCAGCACCGCCTGCAGCGCGATGCCGATGGCCGCCACGCTCACGATGTAGCCGACCAGCATCGCCCAGCCAGCGAACCAGCCGACGGTCTCGCCGGCCAACCGGCGCGACCACTGGTAAATGCACCCAGCCAGTGGCCAGCTTGCCGCCAGCTCGGCGAAGACCAGCGCCACGCACAGCTGGCCGGCGAACACCAGCGGCCACGTCCAGAAGAACGCCGGACCGCCGAAGGAGTAGCCCAGCGCGAAAAGCTGGAACACCGTGGTGAGGATCGAGACGAAGGAGAACCCTGCGGCGAAGGAGGAGAACCAGCCGAGCCGGCGGTGCAACTGCTGCTGGTAACCGATGCTGCGCAGATCGTCGGCGTCGGGACCGGTGGTCGAGACCTGTGTCGTCATTGCGCCGCCTTTCGCGGGAGGTGACCGGCGCGCACCAGGCAGCCGAGGGTGTCGCAGATGACCCGGGTCGCGATGAGCGCGGTGATCTCGGCGTTGTCGTAGGGCGGTGAGCACTCCACGACCTCGATCCCCGCCAGCGGGCGGACGGCGATGAGCTGGATGAACTTCAGCACCTCGCGGGGCAGGAAACCGCCGGGTTCGGGCCATCCCGTGCCGGGCACGAACGCGGCATCGAGGCAGTCGACGTCGAAGGAAAGCCAGACGGCGTCGGTACCGTCCCAGGCGACCTGCAGGGCACGCTGCGCGGCGGCCTCGATACCCATCTCCACGCAGTCAGTGACGGTCATGATCGTGGTGCCGCGCTCCCGACCTACCCGCACTCCGGGCCGCGGCGCCTGCCACCCGCCGATGCCGATCTGCACCAGGTTCTGCGGCGGCACGTTGGGGATGTCCGTGGCGTGAAACCACGGGGTGGTGTGCATCCGCTCGTCGAGGTCGGTCTCCTGGGTGTCGACGTGGCGGTCGAAGTGGATGATGCCGAGCTTGCCGCCGCCCAGGTGTTCGGCGACGGCGCGGGTGGTCGGGTAGCCGATGGAGTGATCCCCACCCAGCACCACTGGAAAGGCACCACAGGCGTAGACGTGCCCTACCGCCTTGGAGATCTGGTCGAACGTCTTCTCGATGTTGCCCGGGATGGTGAAGACGTCGCCGAGGTCAGCGATAGTGATCGATTCCCGCAGATCGACGCCGAGCTCAAAACTGTATGGCCCATACAATGCGGAGATCTTGCGGATGCCCTGCGGACCGAAGCGGGTTCCCGAGCGGTAGGTCGTGCCTCCGTCAAAGGGGACGCCGAGCACCGCCACGTCGTACTCGCCGCAGCGGCGGACGTCCTCGAGGTAAGGTGCCTTGAGGAAGGTGTTGATGCCAGCGAAGTGCGGCAACTCACCACGGGAGAAGGTGGGGATCCGTCGGTCGACGATCGAGTGGGCACCGGGCAGGCCCAGCTCAAGACCCCGGGCGATCTCCTGCTCCCACTTCGTCGATGGCAACGCCGCTTCCGCCTTGACGGCGAATCGCGCCTCCGGGCCGTAGTTATGGTGCAAGTCCTCGTTATGGTGCAGGTCGTTATGGTGCAGGTCCTCCACGTCGGGGCCTCCGCGTCCACGGCGCCCGGCCGCCAGGCAGCCGAGCGTGGCTGGTCTCCCGGGCTTTTGTCCCGCCGTGGAACGGGCCATGTACCGCCCGCCTGCATCTCTCGGACCAGGCCCGCTAACGAACAGCGACGGAACCCTAGGCGCGCCTCACTCAGTCGAGTGAGTCACCACCATCACACGACATCCCTATGACCGATCTGTAACAGCTAGGTTTCAACCACACCACCCGCTCACGTGGGCAGTCCAGGCCCCGCAGCAACGGCCGGTCTGGCATACAGCCATCAGTGAGAGTCGCCCACGTTGACCACCTGTGAACGAGGCTTTCCCCACCACATCGCGGTCACCGATCAGCTGGTGCTCTGGCTCGGCCACCGTAGCTGACACCAAGCCTTCTCCCACCTCAAAAGAGAACTCACGTCTAAGGCCAGCTCCCTGCGTTCCATGGGTCGATCACGTCGATCCCAGTGTCGTAGAAGTCCTTGCAATTGCGCGTAGCCAGAGCCGCATTGTGAGCGCGGCAGATGGACGCGATCTGCGCGTCGAATCCATCGATGGGTAGCCCAGCATGCTCACGATGAGTCACGATTATGGAGTAGTGCGCCGCCGCCGTAGCATCGAAGGGCAAGACTTGGTCCTTGAACGCGGCGAAGACATCGTTGGTAGTCGCCTCCAGGAGGTCTCTGCGGCGACCGGCGGGGAGACGTTCGATGCCGTAGCGGATCTCGGCGAGCGTGATTGACGTCGTGTACAACTCGTTGCCGCGGCGCGCGCGGACCCAGTCCCGAACGACCGGAGCGGGAGATGGCTTCATGAGCTCGGATGCGACGTTGGTGTCGAGAATGATCATGAAGAGAAGTCGGCTGCCCGCACTGGGGTCGTCCGCGATAGTAGTTCGAGCTCGACCCCGCCGATCTCACCGAAGCGATCCAGCATCGCCTGGAACAGGCCGTCCGCGTCGTCCGGCTCGCGGACAGCTTCGACGAGGATGGCTCGGATCTCAGACTCCATCGACCGACCGTGGCGGGCTGCCCTGATCCGCAACCGCTCTTTCACGTGATCGTCCAGGTTCCGGACACTGATTGCGGCCAGCGGGACCACCTCCTCACTGCTATCAATGCTAGCATCGCTCATCGCGCTGGAGGGATTCCGGTGCTGTTAAACGCTACTCGGACGGTATCGTCGGCCTACGATCTTCTTGTGCGCATCCGGATCATCGACGCGTTCACCGACCGGCCATTCGCCGGCAACCCCGCAGCCGTCTGCCTACTGGACGCCGATGCCTGGCCCGATGAGATCTGGATGCAGCAGGTCGCCGCCGAGATGAACCTGTCCGAGACAGCCTTCGCTTATCCGTTGTCCGAGCCTGCCGACGCTGACAGGGCACTGCGCTGGTTCACCCCCACCGTCGAGGTCGATCTGTGCGGGCACGCCACCCTGGCCACCGCCCACGCTCTGCGCAGCGGCCGAGGGACTCCCGGCACCGTCCGGTTCAGCAGCCGAAGCGGCGTCCTGGTCACCCACACCCACGATGACGGCACCATCACCCTGGACTTCCCGATCGTGCCCGCCACCGAGATCCCAGTCCCCGACGGTCTCGCCGATACCCTCAACGCCACGCCCGACGCGACCTACGGCACCGGTACCCTCGGCGACCTGCTTGGCCCCCTACTGGTCGGGGCGCCTGGGCCGAAACAGCCTCACCGGGCTGCAGGCGTCCGCCCGCACCGGCCTGGTCCGCACAGCCGTCCACGGCGACCGCGTGTACCTGACCGGGCACGCCATCACGGTCCTCGACGGCACTCTCCATCACATCGCCGGGTAAGAACGCCAGCACCCCGGGCCGATCCGGGCCGGATCTCACTATGATCTCGGCCATGACGACGCCATCGCGGCAGCAGCTCCGCGAATGGTCCGCCGCGCTCACGCTCGGCCCGCTGGACCCGGCCGATCCGAACGAGACGCGGTACGTCCCGCTGGCCGACGCCGGCCGGGCTGCGGTCGATGAGCTCCTGGCGACGATCGAGCTGGCCATTGACACCACCACCCAACTGCTCTCCGGCCCGTCCGGCTCCGGCAAGACCACCGAGCTGTAC
The DNA here is from genome assembly GCA_049673305.1 of Pseudonocardiaceae bacterium. Lineage (GTDB taxonomy): Bacteria > Actinomycetota > Actinomycetes > Mycobacteriales > Pseudonocardiaceae. Next base: position 66,737 of record JBATXM010000228.1, read on the forward strand.
CGGCTCAAGGATGCGCTGGAACGCAATGGCTTCGAAGCCACGATCTTCGATGTCGGTGCCTATGTCAACGAGTCTTCGCCGATCGACGTCACCGAGTTCCTCATAGCGCTGGCGCTTGGCGCGCACGACGCGCTTGGCGCACATGAAGCGGACAGCAAGCCAGGGTTCGTCGGTAGGCTGCGCCGCCTCCTGGCCAGCCTCACGATCTCCGTCGACGTCCCCGGTCTGTCCGCCAGCGTGTCGCGGGACGGCTTGGAGGTCGAGGCGATGGGCACCTCGGTCGAGGTCGAGCTGCAACGGGAGCTGAAGAGCAGCGAATCGGTGGTGGCGGAGTTGCGGCGCAAACTCACCTACCACATCGGGCGGCTGTATGAGGAGGTTGCGGCCTTCCTCAGCACACTGCTGCCAGCGGAGGACCCAGGCCAGGGCTCGGTGCTCATCGTGGACGGCCTGGAGAAGCTGCGCGGCACCAGCGAGAACGACCTGGCGGTGCAAGAGTCGGTCCAGGCGCTGTTCGTCGCGCATGCCAGCAAGCTCAAGTTCGGCTCCCACCACATGATCTACACCGTGCCCACCTACCTGCAGTTCACCACGCCCGGTGCGCTGCCCTTCGACTCCCGGGTGCTGCCAGTCCCGGTGCCGCATGTCCGGCCGCGCCCCGGCCAGGCCGCCGAAACCGTCACCAGAACGGTTAAGGAGCTGCGGGAGGTCGTCTCCCGCCGGCTCCCGATTGATGAAGTCTTCGCCGGCACGCAGCTCGGTACTATTATCGAGGCGTCCGGGGGCCACCTACGCGACCTGTTCACGCTGCTGCGTCAAGTGGTCAACCTCACGCTCCGCAGGTCGTTGACGCTACCGCTGCGCGACGAGCACGTCGAGGAGGCGATCAGCCTGGTAGCGCACGATTTCCTGTCAATGACAGCGGAGCAGGAAGCGTTCCTGCGCTGGGTGGCCTCCGGGGACGGCACGGTTCGGCCTGCGGAGTCCGAGGTGCAGCTGATGGCCCGGCTGCTGCAGAGCCACATGCTGCTCGGTCACCTCAACGGCCAGGACTGGTACGAAGTGCACCCGCTGGCCAGGAGAGCGCTCGGCCTCCCGTGAGTGGACAGCGACAGGCGGCCCGGAGCTTGCACCGGGATGTCGAGGCCGTGTGGGAGCGGCTCCGGGCCGAGTTCGTGCTATACGATGGGTTCTGGCTGGCGTTCCTGTTCGGCGTCCAGGCGCCTGACGTCGCCGAGCTGGTGGCCCGCACCCGGGATCAGGCCCGCCCGCAGGCCAAGCACGTCGCCACCCTCACGTTGACCGAGCGGGCGGGCGAGGCTGAGGTGCTCAGCCAACTGCTTGCCCCTCATCCAGCTGGTCTCGCTGCGACATGGGTGCTCGACGACGAGGCCATTATGGCCGACCGGGTACGGCTGTGGTCCCGGCTGCTGCTGCGGCTCAACGAGAAACGTGACGCGCTGGCCACCGTCCACCCGGCCGCGCTGCTGCTGGCGTGCCCGGCCGGTTCGCTGCCACAGGTCCGCGACATCGCTCCGGACCTGTGGTCGGTCCGCAGCCTCACGGCGACAGTCAACACCGTGGCCGACGCCACCACGGCCGCACCCGTGAAACCCGACACCGCGTCCCCGGCCCGCAGCGAGCTCACGCCGGTACCGGGTGAGCCCATCCATCCTTCGCCTGTGGTGAAGGCGCTGCTGAAGCGGGCCGCAAGCGCGTTGCGGTCGGGCCGCACCGACCTTGCGGTAGACGCGAGCCGTGGCGCGCTCGAGGCGGCATCGAGCCCGGACGACGAGCTGCTCGCACACGCCTGGCTGGCTCAGGTGCGGGCTGAGCAGGACGAGCCGGTTGAAGCCGCCCGGCACGCCCGGATCGCGCTGGAGGGCCGGCGGCCACTCGAACTGGACACCACGGCGGCGCTGCTGAAGATCCTTTCCGGCTCGCTGGACAGCGAGATTGCGCTCGACGCCGCCACAGCTCTGGTGGATCTGCACCGCGAGCTGGTGCGGCGCTCTCCAGACTCACCCACCACGCTGTGCGACCTGTCCGTCTCCCTGAACAAGCTCGCGGGCGTCCACCAAGAGCGCGGCCAACTCGACGACGCGCTGGCCGCCTACACCGAATCCCTCCACCTACGCCAACACATCCACACCACCTACGGCGACACCCCCCAATCCCTCCGCGACCTCTCCATCTCCCTCAACAACATCGGCCGCATCCAAGAACAACGCGACCAACTCGACGACGCGCTAGCCACCTACACCGAATCCCTCCACCTACGCCAACACATCCACACCACCTACGGCGACACCCCCCAATCCCTCCGCGACCTCTCCATCTCCCTCAACAACATCGGCCGCATCCAACAACAACGCGACCAACTCGACGACGCGCTAGCCGCCTACACCGAATCCCTCCACCTGGCTCGCCGCATCCACACCGACTACGGCGACACCCCCCAATCCCTGGGCGACCTCTCCATCTACCTCAACAACATTGGCCGCATCCAACAACAACGCGACCAACTCGACGACGCGCTGGCCGCCTACACCGAATCACTCCACCTGGCTCGCCGCATCCACACCGACTACGGCGACACCCCCCAATCCCTCCGCGACCTCTCCATCTCCCTCAACAACGTCGCCGGCATCCAACAACAACGCGACCAACCCCCCATCTGATCTTCGTCAAGGATCGTCCGTGGGCGCGTCGGCGGCAGGCGCCGACGCATCCCGCAGGGATGTGAACGTGGCGGTCTTCCCTGGGCACCCTGAGCCCGTGCGCGGCGACATCCCCTGGCAGGTCCTTCGCTACGCTTCGCGGATGGAGTGGACACCGGACCGGATTCGTCTGTTCCGCGCGACGGGACTGTCCTTGCCTCAACGCAAGTTCGCGAAAAAGCTGGGGTTCACCCTGCGAACGATCGGCAACGCCGAGCGCGGCGCCCATCCACCGAGCCTGGCGCTACGGCGCGCGTTGGACCAAGCCCTGGAACAAGCCCCCGAGACCCAACGCAACCGCTTCCTCGCCGCCGAAGCCGCGTCACAAGATGACGAACGACACGTGGCGTCGCTGCCGCTCACCAATTCCCGCCAGCTCACCGCGCACCTCGACGGCATAGAGCAGCGCGACGAGACGCTCAGGACATCCGCTGGCAACTCCGCCTTCGGCTGGTTAGGCGCGCAATCCTTGTCTGCCACAGCCACCCGATCGGTGGGCATGACAGACGTGCGGATCATCCGGGTGATGACTGAGACGTTCCGCAACCTGGACAACCGCTTCGGCGGCGGCCACACCCGATCGGCCGTCACCAACTACCTCGTCTCGGGCGTGCTCCCCTTGCTGCAGGAAGGTCGGTACTGCCACGACGTGCGGCGCGAGCTGTTCACCACAGTGGCCGAATTAAGCCAGGTGGCGGGGTGGACGTGGTACGACATGGGCAACAGCGATTCCGGCCGTTATTATCTCTGGCAAGCGATGCAGCTGTGTCAGGACGTCGGCGATGACGCTCTTGCGGGCGAGATGCTGGCGGGAATGAGCCATCAGGCCGCCTTCTTGCAACAAACCGCCGTTGCAATAGATCTGGCCGAGCAGCCAAGGACCACGGCAAACGGGCGGGTGTTCCGGCGCTGGTCGCCGAAGCGTCCGTAATGGAAGCACACGGACTCGCACTGGCGCGGGACGTGAATAGATGCTTGGCCGCCCTTCACGAATCGGAACGTGCCTTCGCAGCCGCAGAGGAGCGGGACCGCCCGGACTGGCTCGGGTATTTCGACGCTGCGTACCTCGCAGCGAAGTTCGGGCGCTGCTTACGTGACATCGGACGTCCCGCCGAAGCAGAACGGTTCGCTCGACGCTCACTGGACATGATCGACGGCCACGATCGGGGTAAACTGTTCAACTTGGTGCTCCTGGCCTCCGTGTTAACGACCCAGCGCAAGGTGGAGGAGGCCTGCCAGACCGCTTCAGCAGCACTACGCATCGCCCGCGACGTGCGGTCGGTGCGGACCACCGCTGAGCTGGCCGACCTGTCCCATCGCCTCGCGCCGCTGCGGGTCAATCCAGCGGTGCGCATGCTCAACGAGGAGATGAGAGCAGCCGGGGTCCTGGTTCAGGAAGCCTGACCGGCCTGGAATGCGAGAACGTACAGCAGCCCGATTTGAGTACCGGCCCCGATGATCTCTCCTCGGGCAATGCGGTCCCGGACCGAGTCCAAGCCGATCCACTCGACCCGGGCTGCCTCGTTGATGTCGGCGGGCCGGTGGGTGTCGGTGGCACCTTCACCCAGGAACACCAGGTTCTCGAAGTCCGCGCTACCGGCCAGCGGCTGAAACCGGGTCAGCAGCCGCATGCTGCGAGGCCGCCACCCCGTCTCCTCCTCCACCTCACGAGCCGCTGTGACCGCAGGATCCTCATCCGGGTCGACGTAGCCGCCGGGCAGCTCCCACGTCCAGCAGTCCACCACAAACCGGTGCCGCCAGATCATCAGCACCCGCTGCCCAGCATCGTCGAGCAGCACCGTCATCGCGGCTTTCGGCATCCGTAGCACGTACTGCTCGAAGCGCACCCCATCGGGCAGCTCCACCTGCGCGATGCTCAACCGCAGCCGCCGGGTGTCATCGACCAGCTGCTCCCCGTGAATCGTCCAGTGCGTCGGCTCAGGGCGGTCGCCGGTGACTACAGACACCCGGACAGTCTCCCGCGTCTAAGGCCAGTCCCCTGCATGCCATGGGTCGATCACATCGATCCCGGTGTCGTGGAAGTCCTTGCGGTTGCGCGTGGCCAGAGCCGCGTCGTGGCTGCGGCAGAGCGGGACATGACGAGCAGGCACCCCGCCACGAGCTGCCCGGGTAGCGCCGCGAACGATGGTCTCCTTGACCAGTGCAGCGGCGCGCCCGGTGAGCACGCCGTTGCGCGGGGAGTCGTCGGCGTGCACGAACTGGATCACGCCGTCCCGGCGACCCAGGCTGAGGCATTGGAGCAGGTAGCGGAACCGGAGTGGCGCCACGCGACGGCCTCTCAACTGAGCGGCGATCGCGTCGGCCGCGTAACGGCCGGTCGGAATCGCCGTGGCGCATGCCATTCGCAACTCCTTGCCATCCCGTCCGGGCACTGCCGCAGCATCCCCGACCGCGTAAACATCGGGGTGGGACAGCGAACGCAAGGTGTCATCAACCAGGACACGCGAAAGTCCATCGACGGCCAGTCCCGCCTCGCGTGCGAGAGAAGGCACCTGGAAACCCGTAGCCCACAGCACAGCGTCGAGTGCGACGACATGGCCGTCGGCGAGCACCACGCCAGCTGGATGCACCCCCACAACCTTCGCATTCGCGTGCACGTCGATCTCCAACCGATCGAATGCCTGCCGCAGGTGCTCTCGAGCGCGAGGGGACAGCCATCCGCCCGGCTCGTCTCCGGTCACCAGCCGCACTCGCAGGCTGGGGTACGTCTCAGCCAGTTCGGTGGCCGCCTCAATGCCGGTCGCACCGCCGCCAATGACGCCGAGCACGCCCCTGTCAGCCGCCAGCGCCGACACCCGCACGCCCAGTTCCCGCGCATCGTCGAACCCGGCGACCGTAAAAGCGTGATCGGACCCGCCCGCAACCCCCTCCAAGTCCGCCATACTGCCGAGCGCGTACACCAGCGTGTCGTATCCAAGAACGCGCGGTCCCTCCGGAACGTCAATCCACAGCTCGTGATGATCCGGATCGATAAACGTCACCCGCCCAAGGACAAGGTCAACGCCCGTACCGCGCAGTACATCCCGCAGCATCAGGTTGGGCAGTCGTTGGCCGGCGGCGAGCTGGTGTAGGCGCACCCGTTCAACGAACCGTGCAGCAGCGTTGACCAACGTCACCTGGGCCTCGTGTGGTCGGAGTTGACGGACCGCCCGCGTTGCCGCGGTAAGGCCGGCGTAGCCGGCACCGAGAACCACAATGCGATGAGTCACTGACCGTCTCCTTCCACTGAAAATGTGTCACCACGTGAACCGGCCAGCTCGCCAGTTCATGACACAACAGGGACGAGATCGGTAGTGCGTTCTGTCACATCTCCAGGCGCGACAGCTGCCCGGAGATGAACGACAGCTTGTCCGGATTGGCGATGGTGCGCACGACGCTGACGCAGTCACCGGCCAACTCCAGCACCATGACCACAAGCAGACGCCCGCCAGCGACACCCAGGATGCCGGGTTGCCCGTTCACCTCGGCTACCGTGATCTCCAGCCCCGGCAACGGCCGCGACATCCAGCCACTCAGGTAACGCGCGACCTGCTCCGCGCCCCGGACCGGGCGCCGAGCAGCAGGGGCCTTGCCACCACCGTCGGCCCAAGCCACGACATCAGCGGCCAGCATGTGCTCCAGCCCGGCCAGGTCCCCGCCCCGCGCGGCGGCCAGGAATCGTTCGGTGATCCGGTGCTCCTGCTCCCCCGAGACGTCAAATCGCGGATGTTCCTGGCTCACGTGGGCTCGCGCACGCCGATACAACTGCTGAGAATTGGCCTCTGTCAGTTCCAGGATGTCCGCGATCTCCCGGTGGCTGTAGGCGAACGCCTCCCGCAACACAAACACCGCCCGCTCTGCGGGAGTCAGCCGTTCCAGCAGTACAAGAAACCCCAGTGAAACGGACTCCCGCTGCTCAATGGTCTCCATCGGGTCAAGCGAGGGGTCCGCGGTGAGCACCGGCTCCGGCAACCAGGGGCCGACGTAATCCTCCCGGCGAGCACTGGCCGATGTCAGCCGGTTAAGACACAGGTTCGTCACCACCTTCGCCAACCACGCTGCCGGCACCACAACCAAGGCGCGGTCGACCCCGTTCCAGCGCAAGAACGTGTCCTGCACCGCATCCTCGGCCTCGCTCGCCGAACCCAGCAGGCGGTAGGCCAACGCGAACAACCGAGGCCGCGCAGCCTCGAATTCGCGCACGTCATCCGGCACCGCTGACATGCACCGACCATACGGTGGTGATCTGTTCCGGGCTGGCGAGCAGGGTGTCCATCGCTGCGCGCCGAACCACCCACGTCGCTCGTCGTATCTGATGATCAGCGGCGTCGATACACGGCGGAGCGGTGGTCAATGTCGAGAACCTGGACTGTCCGGTGGTCGAGGTCGACGTGATAGATCACGCGGTAGGTGCCCCTCCGCGCACCCAGGCAACCGGCCAGCGGCCCCACCAACGGCTTGCCCACTCGGAGCGGGTTCTCGGCGAGCGGCCCGTCGAGAAAATCCAGCACAGCCGCTGCCACTGCCTCGGGCAACTGTTCGGCCAAGGCGCGCCGTGCCGCAGGCTGGACCCGAACGTCGAATCGCACGACCGAGTAGCCCGTCACGCTCCCGCGCGGCGACGAGCAAGGTCAGCGCGCAGCTGCGCGACGGTCACGCCGGGATCCCCGGATTCGAGGCTGGTGAGACTCTCAGTGATCCGTCCGACGGCTGCCTCGTCGCTGAGCACCTCCAGCGTGATCTCGAGCCCCTCAAGGTCATCGATCGATACCAGCACGAACTGCGCCTCGCCGTTGCGTGTGACGGTGATCCGCTCATGCTGCTCGCTGACCCGCCGACCAAGCTCAGACAGGCGAGCCTTTACATCACTGAGCGGCAGGGTGGTTCCAGACATGAGTTAAGTATAGCCCAGAGAAGACCGGAATTCCGACCAATTCTGCCCGACCTGATGGTGCTGCGCAGCTCCGCACCGTCGCCGAAGAAGACCACCGCAGCGTGCACCAGACGGTCGTGCACGCCATTGAGACCTACCTCGCGCTGCGGGAGACCGCCGAGATCAAAGCTGACCCCGCCACGCTGCGCGCCCTCGCCGAGGCACGAGACGCAGTGCGCGAGGGTGACGTTGTCTACGGCACCGAGGCGGTGCGGGCCTTATCGACGACACCAAGCACGTAGTGATCGTGCTCGATATCAGACACCGCTCAGCCGTCTACCGTCCCCGGCAGTAGGACGCCCACCACACCACACCGCTCATGTCGTAGCTCATCGGCTACAGTCGGGATGTGGCAGAGATCGCGTTGCGGGAGTTGCGCAACAACACCAGCGAGGTGCTGCGCCGCGTCGAGAACGGCGAGGAACTGGACGTCACCGTCAACGGCCGCCCGGTGGCCCGACTCATTCCGCTGCCCCGCCGACGCACGTCATTGAGTTGGGATGAAATCAGCGCTAACCAAGCTGACCCCGGCTTGCTTGCCGAGCTGCGGGAGATGCTGGGCGACGAGACGACAGACAACATCGAGGATCCGTGGGAACGGCACTCGCGCTAGCCGACACCTCCCTGTTCGTCGCACTCGAACATGATCGACCGCTGCGCGCCGAGCCACCGACATCGCTCGTCGTATCGATAATCACGGTCGGCGAGCTGCGATCGGGCGTGCTGAGTGCCGCCGACACGGCGACCCGGGCAGCCCGGCTACGAAGCCTGGCCAAGGCGCTCGAATCAGAGCCGATGCCAGTCGATGACGCAGTGGCGATCGCCTGGGCCGAGCTGCGAGCGCGGTTGCGTGAGGTGGGTCGACGCCTGGCGGTCAATGATTCCTGGATCGCGGCGACGGCGATCGCGCGCGGGCTGCCGCTGGTCACCCAGGACCGCGACTACACCGATGTGCCCGGCCTGACCGTCGTCGCGCTGTAGCGTCACGGTCCGATCCCGGAACCCACTGCCCCACCGAACTCTGTACAACCGTCAACTGCCGAGCCGGGCAACCCTGATATCCGGGAAACGTGCGAAGTCACGGTCGTTGGTCAGCACCGTGTCGACACCGTGCTCGTGGCACAGAGCGACGGTAACGGCGTCGGTGACCAGCCCACCCCGCACCTGGCCTTCATCGAGAATCGTCCTGAGAAGATTCCAATGCCGCGAGCTCGGGGCGAGAACACGAACGGTCGGGCTGCCGAGCAGTTGGTCGATAAACTCGACCGCTTGCCCGAGGGGGGTTGGCGGGTCGAAGATCGGCTGGGTAACGATGCGAACAAACCCCCAGGCGACCACCACCGGTAACCCCCACGGGAGCGCGCCCTCTGCGAGGCCAGCCAGCCGGGTGCGAGCGACCGCATGGAGGGGAAGCTCAGCACGGTTGGCATAAATCAGGACGTTCGTATCGACTGCGATCACAACGCCGCCCGCCGCCCCTCTACGCGGTCAAAATACTCCTCGAGCGCGGCGTTGCTGTCGATGTCGACGGTGGGCATCCGCCTCCCCTGCGTAACCGGCAGCTCAAGCCGAAACTCAGCTGGGGACGGCTCCGCCAGCATTCTTCGCAGGGCATCGGAGATCAGATCGGTCAACGTCACGCCCACCCGCCGGGCGCGTTCCCGGACGGCTTGCATCAGGGCGTCATCAAGGTTAAGCGTGGTCTTCACAGCTCAACCATACATGGCGAGCCATATCAGCCATACTGCGGTCGAGGAGCCGGGTGACGTCGGTAACGCGGTCACCGAGGGCGAGCAGCAGCCAGCCAGGACCGTCCAGTGCTGAGCATGCCCAGCGCAGTCCCGGCTCCTCTCCGGCATCTGCCGACGACCCGTCGATACCCTCCCCCACCATCGCGAGCATTCCGACGACGCGGGCGCCGCCGGTGCCAGCGGGTCCGGTGAGCACCGGATCGGCACCATCGAGCAGCAGGGTGTGCGCCAACAACGGGGCACCATCCAGCTCGACGGTCAGTTCGACGGCACAGCGCCCGCCACGCTGACCTGCGCGCCCGAGCACTATTTCTTCGCGCAGGACCGCGCGGGCTCCCCGCTGTAGCGCGACCGTCACCTGACTGTGCAGCTCAGCACCGTCGCAGACGACGGTCGGCTCCGGCCGCCAATCGAATACAGCACCAGCAACCAGCGTTGCGGCCACGGTCCACCGCGCTGGCGCCGGAGGATGACCCGCCTGCACCACCATGGCCGCCGCCGAGCGCAGCCGCAAGTATGAGCCAGCACCGAGATGGACGTCCAACCCCAGGTCGTCGCCACCCAGTGGACCGCCCGCTGCGTGCACCAGGTGCACCCGGTGCGGACCAGTGGGACGCAGCGCAACCGGCGCGGCGCTGCGCCACCAGAGCCGGGGCGCACCCGCTCCGGGCTCGACCGTGAGCTCAGCCCGGGCTTTCACCGGCGGGTGGCTGATCGCAGCTGGCTGCGCACCCAGTCCACGACCAGTCCGGCGCCGGGCTGGTCGCGCAGCGAGATCAGCACGGTGGGGCGAGCACCCCGCAGCGTCAGGGCGTCCCGGCGCATCACGTCCAGATCCGCGCCGACCAGCGGAGCCAGATCGATCTTGTTGATCACCAGCAGGTCTGAGCGGGTGACCCCGGGCCCACCCTTGCGGGGCACCTTGTCGCCACCGGCCACATCGAGGACGAAGATCTGCGCGTCGATCAGACCGTAGCTGAAGGTGGCGGTGAGGTTGTCCCCACCGCTCTCCACCAGCACCAGGTCGGGATCGTGGCGCGCGGTGAGCTGCTCCACCGCGTCGAGGTTGGCGGTGATGTCGTCGCGGATCGCGGTGTGCGGGCAGCAGCCGGTGCGCACCGCCCGAATCCGCTCGTCGGGCAGCACTCCGTTGGTGCGCAGGAAATCGGCATCCTCGGTGGTGTAGATGTCGTTGGTCACCACCACCAGCGACAGCTCATCGCGCAGCGTCCGGCACAGCGCCGCGACCAGGGCGGTCTTGCCGCTGCCGACCGGCCCTCCGACGCCGATCCGCAGTGCATGATCCTGCAGCGCCCGATCCTTAGGAGGCAAAGAGCGTCACCTCCGTGCGGGCGTGCAGTTCGGCCAGCACCTCCGGCAGCGGGGTGCCGGTGCTCGGCAGCAGGCGAGGGTCCCGCTGAGCGACAGCTTCCCGCGCCACGTGGGTTGCCGCTAGCGCCACCTCCCCAGCCGGTCTGCTCGCGCGCGCTTGCACTGCGGCGACGGCGATCGGGTCCAGCCCGAGCAGCCGTACCGCGGCGGAGCACGCCCCACCGAGCAGGTGGTGCACAGCGAGCAACGCTGCCGCAGCAGGCCCGTCCCCGACAGCTGCCACCACAGCCCCGAGGACCAGCGGGTGATGCGGGCGGCCCGTCTGGTGCAGCGTCTCCAGAGCAGCGCAGCGCCAGACCCGCCGGGCCGTGCGCAGCAGCGCCGCGCCCTGCGCCCGGGACGCCTCGCGCGTCGCGGCCGACGGGATGCGGGCGCTCATCGCGGCGTCCCAACGATCCCACTCCGGGTCGGGGTCAGCCACCAGAAAGCAGCCAGCGGCCGCGATCGCGGCGATCACCGGACCGGTCCCGCGCAGCCGACCGGCCAGGAACAGCGCAAGGTCAGCCTCGTCCCGCAGCAGACCACGCTCGACAGCCGCCTCCACCCCACCGGAGTGCGCATGCCCGCCGGTGGGCAGGCGCGAGTCGGCCAGCAACAGCGATGCCAGAACCGTCATCAGAACAGGAAGTAACGCTGCGTCATCGGGAGCTCCGTCACGGGGTGCGGTTCGACCACCGCACCGTCGATCCGAACGGTGAACGTCTCAGGGTCCACCTCAATGCGCGGCAGGGCATCATTGAGTGGCATGTCGGCCTTGCGCAGTGCCCGGGTGTCGCGCACCGCGACCAGCCGGCGCCGCACCGCCAACCGGCCGGCGAGGCCGCCCTGCACGGCGGCGAGAGCCACGAAATGCACCGACGTGGCGGCCGCAGCCACCGCAGCAGCACCGAACATCGGTCGGGGCAACACCGGCTGCGGGGTCGGGATGGCGGCGTTGGAATCCCCCATCGCCGCCCAAGCGATCATGCCGCCCTTGAGCACGATGCTCGGGCGCACCCCGAAGAACGCGGGCTGCCACAGCACCAGGTCGGCGAGCTTGCCCACCTCCACCGAGCCGACCTCACCGTCGAGCCCGTGCGCGATGGCCGGGCAGATCGTGTACTTGGCCACATATCGCCGCGCCCGCAGGTTGTCTGAGGTTGCTGGGTCGCCGGGCAGCGCCCCGACCCGGCGCTTCATGACGTGCGCGCTCTGCCAGGTTCGCAGGATCACCTCGCCGACCCGGCCCATGGCCTGTGAGTCCGACCCGATCATCGAGATGGCCCCGAGGTCATGCAACAGGTCCTCGGCCGCGATGGTGGAGGGCCGGATCCGGCTCTCCGCGAACGCGAGATCCTCTGGCACGGTGGGGTTGAGATGGTGGCAGACCATGAGCATGTCGAGGTGCTCGTCGACGGTGTTCACCGTGTGCGGGCGGGTCGGGTTGGTGGAGCTGGGCAGCACGTGCGGGGCGCTGGCGACGGTGATGATGTCCGGCGCGTGGCCACCGCCGGCTCCCTCGGTGTGGTACGCGTGGATGGTTCGCCCGCCGATCGCGGCCAGCGTGTCGGCGACGTAACCCGCCTCGTTGAGGGTGTCGGTGTGGATCGCCACCTGCACACCGGTGTCGTCGGCGACCCGCAGGCAGGTGTCGATCGCCGCCGGGGTACACCCCCAGTCCTCGTGCAGCTTGAAACCGCTGGCGCCGGCGGCGACCTGTTCATACAGTGCCGGCTCACCCACGGTGTTGCCCTTGCCCAGCAGGGCGACGTTCACCGGGAGCTCGTCCAGGGCCTCCAGCATCCGGGCCAGATACCAGGCGCCCGGCGTCACCGTGGTCGCCTTGGTTCCCGTGGCGGGGCCGGTGCCGCCGCCGATCATGGTGGTGACGCCTGATCCCAGTGCCTCGGGCACCTGCTGCGGGCTGATCAGATGCACATGGCTGTCCACCGCGCCGGCGGTCAGGATCATCCCGTTGCCGGCGATCACTTCGGTGCCCGGGCCGATGACCAGCGCGGGATGCACGCCGTCCATGATGTCCGGGTTCCCGGCCTTGCCCAGCCCGACGATCCGGCCGTCTCGCACCCCGATGTCAGCCTTGACCACCCCCCAGTGGTCCAGCACGACCGCGCCGGTGATCACCAGGTCCGGCGCGCCGTCCACCCGGCAGGCCCGAGCCTGGCCCATCGACTCTCGGATCACCTTGCCGCCGCCGAAGACCGCCTCGTCCCCACCGTGTGGCCCTCGGCAACGGTCCTCGGTGACCTCCAGGAGCAGGTCGGTGTCGGCCAGCCGCACCCGATCGCCCTCGGTGGGGCCGTAGAGCGTGGCGTAGCGGCTGCGCTCGACCGTCCATTTGCCCCCACCGACGGCTGGCCGGGCTGCCCCTGATGGGTCCGGTACATCAAGGCGCAGGCCAGGCACGGTCCGGGTACCACCCAACGGCACGACCCGGACCAACCGTTCGATGCCGGGCTCGAAGCGCACCGACGTACCGGCCGGAACCGCCAGCCGCATTCCAGTGGCGGCCGCGCGGTCCATCTCCAGCGCCGGGTTCGCTGCGGCGAGGTGGTAATGCGACCCCACCTGAATGGGCCGATCGCCCATGTTGCGCACGACCAGCTCGTGACCCGTGTGCGGTCCCAGGATGACTGGTTCACCGGAGAGCAGCACCTCACCGGGCACGCCGGTCACTGGACCGGCCGGTGCACAGTGACGAGCTTGGTGCCGTCCGGGAAGGTCGCCTCCACTTGCACCGACGTGATCATCTCCGGCACGCCGTCCAGGACGTCGGTTCGGTCCAGCACCCGCTGACCACCCGCCATCAACTCGGCGACGCTACGGCCGTCGCGGGCCGCCTCCAGCACCCAGGAGGTGATCAGCGCGACGGCCTCGGGGTAGTTCAGCCGCAACCCCCTCGCCCGGCGCTCCCGAGCCAGTTGGCCGGCCACGTGGACGAGAAGCTTCTCCTGCTCATGCGGGGACAGCAACATGTCGGCCCCTTCCGCATCACATCACTGCGCTAGTTTAGCGTCGGGCAAGGCGCTGCAGTCCTTCCTGCGCGAGCAGTTGATCGCGATGGCCCGACGCCGCGACAAGGCCGAGGTGATGGCAGTCGTTGAGCAGGCGCTGGACCAGGACCACGCACCCGGATTGAGCGAAGACACGATCCACGCCGGGCTCCGCGAGTTGCGGGATGCCTGAGTATGTGGTGGATGCCGCGGCTGCGGTGAGCGCACTGGGCCGCAAGGACGCGATCGGCATCGCGGCGCACAAGCTGATTGCCGAGGCCACCTGCCATGCCCCGCATCTGCTCGACGCCGAGGTGGGTCATGTCCTGCGCCGCGGTGAACGTGCCGGAGAGATCAGCGAGCAGACGACACGCACCGCGCTGCACGCACTGCCGGAGATGATCGACCACCGCTACCCACACACGGGACGGTTGGCAGCGCGAGCATGGGACCTGCGACACACGATCACCTTCTACAACGCGCTCTACGTCGCACTGGCCGCCAGGGCTCTGTCATGTTTGAGATATGACCGATTAAGGCTGCTTGGGGTTTTGGCGCAGACGCGCCGGATTGATGCGCCTGCGGGGGATCGGGCACAGTCCCTGTAGATGATCAAGCTTCCTATGCCGTTGATCGTCTCGAAGGACCGTGCCCGTGTCGTCATCCTGCCTTGTCCCGCCTGTTGCTGACCAGTCGGTCACCGAGGATGTCGCCGGAGTCGTCTGGGGGGACGGTGGTGGGGCCTTCGCCGCTGTTCGTGCCGGCCGCGGTTCGCTGGCCGCATGCCTGGGTCAGGTCGCTG
>JBATXM010000229.1:0-5777 GCA_049673305.1 Pseudonocardiaceae bacterium
ACCTCCCGTTGGCCTCCCAGGGCGAGGAGATCCCCCCCGATGCCACAACACAGATCCGCCACCCGCACGGCCCCGGCGAAGCGCCTCGCCCGGTGCTCGGCGATGACCTCGGAGCTGGCCTGCTCCACCGGGTAGTCACGGCGCAGCACAGCACCGACCCGCAACTCCGTCTCCGGCGTGACCTCCACCCGCGCCAGCCGATCCAACACCTCCTGGCCACGCGGTGCGACCAGCACCGCCAGCTCCTCCAGTGCCTGGTTGATGTGGCGCTCAGCCATTGCCCTCGCGCGCTTGCTGCTCAACCCGGCAGCAGCGCGAAACCCTCTTTCGCGGCCGCTGCGCGTAGCGCGCTGTCGAACGCAGCCACTGTGCGGCAATCCGGTATGGCCTCCAGGGCGGCTTTAGCGCTGGCCAGCTGCACCGCAGCGTAGGCGCACAAGCTGTGTACGCCGACCAGCCGGGCGGCGGCTTCCAGCACAGTTGCGGTTGTGGCTACCACGCCGAAGCGCGGCTGGTCCTCCGCACCCCCGTGGTAATCGGCCTCGAATGCGGCGACGAGGATCGCGGCGTCCATTGGGTCGAGTTCCCCCATCCGGTGCTTGCGCCAGATTGCTGCCGGCACCTCCACCCTGGCCAAAGCTGATACGACCAGCCCGCCCTGCTGACGGACCAGCTGGTGGTCCCGCTCATCCGCATAGAGCTTCACCAAGGCTGAGGAATCGGCGAAGACGATCACTCGCGGTTGTCACGGACCAAGTCCGCGAGTCGGTGACCTTGGCCCGCTCGACGCCGGGCATTGGCCAGGTCATCGCCGGCCGGTCTGGGTCGAGGCGGGCCGACTGGTGCCAGCAGGCCTGCGGCGGCCAAGCGCTCACGGACCCGGAGTGACTCGTTGTCGGTCAGTTCCGGGTCCGTGGCGGCATCGAGCACGCGTGTGACGAATTCGTTGAGGCTGCTGCCGCGTTGGTCGGCGGCGCGACGCACCCGTGCGATGAGCTCGTCCGGAGCACGCCAGGTTACCTGGGCTATGCCTGCCTGCTAGCAGGCAGGCATGCGGGCAGCGAGTGAGCAGGGGGCGGCGGGCGGGTTCGCGACGGATTAACGCGGATTAACACTGACGCCTCAGGTGGTGTGGGTGGCGCGGAGCTGGTCGTGCAGCGAACGGACGGCGGCGGGACGGCGGGCTGGAGAGAGCGCGGCGAGGTCGTCTTCCAATCGGCGCAGGATCAGGGCGCAGCGGCGGGAGCGCACGGTGGGCAGGCGGCGCAGCGCGGTCTGCGCGGCGGGCACCGCCCGGTCCAGGTTGTCGCCCGCGACGTGAGCCCGGGACAGCAAAGCGTTGTGGAACACCGCGTCCCAGGGTGTGCTCTCGGGGTCGGTAGCGGTGCGGCTGAGGACCGTGTCTGCGCCTTCCAGCAGGCGGCGACAGTCTCGGGAGGAGACCTCGGCAAGGGTCAGTGTGCTCACGGCGAGCTGGCTTTCCAGCAGGGCTGGCCACCCGGTCATATAGGACGGGAGAGCGTCCAGCGCTCCTGGGGTGTCGAGCAGGGCGCGGGCCTCGTCAGCAGCGGCGTGGAAGCCGTGCGCGTTGCCCACTCCGGCCTGGGCCGCCGCCAAGGCGCTCGCGGCCAGCGCGCGTGGTGCAGGGGGAGTGGACTTGGCGACCTCGTGCGCGGCGTTGGCCAGCTCGACGGCGTCGCGAGCGGCTCGACCCAGCTCAACGCCGTCATTCAGGCCGCCCTGAATCACCCGCCACTTGCTCGCGAGGGCCAGCAGATAGACGCCCACCGTACGATCTCCTGCGGTGTGCGCGGCGTGCAGCCCGCTGGTGACGTACCGCTGAGACAGGCCGTGCTGGCCCGTCTCATTGGCCATCCACGCCCCCACCTGTGCTGTTTGTGCCCACTCGGTGAGCAGCCGGTTGGCCACCACGTTGCTGGTGAACCGCCCCTGTCACAGCAGCTTGGTGACCCAGAGCAGGTGGTGGTGCAGGAATCGCAGCGTGTCGCTGTTGCCGCCCTCGGTCACGCCCAGGGTGCGGATTCCGGCAGTGCCGGCGGCCACGGCATCCACCATCGAGGAGGTGACGGTGATGCTGCGCCGTTCGTCGGCCAGCGCGGCGAACGAGTCACCCCGGATACCCAGATTGTCGACGTAGCCCCAGGCGGGTGCCGTCAGCGGGGCGCCGCTGACGGCGAGGAAGATGCGGCGGTCCATCCCGATCGAGCCTCCGGTGTGACGCAGCCAGTCGTCCAAGACCTCCACCGTACCCGCAGCCGTCCACGGCAGTTGCAGTCCGTGATCGGCCGGCACCCAGAACTCAGCTGGTTGCGTCCGGCCTGACCACAGGTGCGCGACCGACACCTCCCGGTCCAGCGCATCGGAGATCACGTGCCCCACCACCGTGGGCAGCGGTTCCCGGGGCAGCCGGTCCTGGTTCAGCCACTCCGACACCGTGCTGCGCGCCACGTAGCTCGGCCCGAGCGCCCCGTTGACCACCCCGGCCAGCTGGTTCGGTGACCAGCCCAGCTCGGCCAGCAGCGTCCCCAACACCGCATTGCCCCGCTGCTCAGCCCCCATACCGCTCTCCTCTAGCCGAAGGAACTCTGAGGGTAACCAGCCACCAGGTCAGTCGGCGCCTGTTGCCGCGTCGACTTCACGGCTGGGGCACGACAAGTCGACGCGGTGGCGAGCCAACCGGCCCCAGCTTCGGCGACAACCCAAAGCCGTCGGCATGAAGGCCTTGTTCACGCTCTAGTCGTTATGTGATACTTAAGTCACGACTTGATCCAAGGAGGGCAGCGATGGTGTTACGCAGGGTGGCTACGGACGAGCTGTGCAAGGACGGATACACCTGCCATGGGGTGTGGGTGGATGACGACTCGGGCACGGCGGACGTTGTGATCGTCGGTGAGGATCTTGACCCGTCGCCGGTACCGCTGGGCACCGGTGAGCGGGCTGTCCGCATCAGGCGCCAGATCGTGCAGAGCGCGAACCTGTAGAGAAGCACAATGGAGATCGCTGACCTCGCGCGGATCGTCGATGGGGCACGGCTGTCCGCATTTCGCCTGGAGACGCTGCCGCAGTACGTGGTCCCCCAGGAGACTGACGAGTTCGCCGCGTGGCGGTCCGGGCGCCCTGTTCCATTGCCCACCCCTAAGACCAGCCCCTGGCTGGCTCATGTGGCTGCCAGGGTAACCAACGGGGTCCGCTGGTCTCGTGTCCATATTCTGGATCACCCGTTGAGCGATTACTGCCGGTATGAGATCTGGGGTTATGCGGCCAACCAAGCTGCCGGGGAGCAGATCTACCTCGCGGACCGAGGCGCACATCCGGACCTGAAATCGTTGCGTGAGGACTTCTGGCTTGTCGATGACGCAATGGTGGTCCGGATGATCTATGACCCACAGGGGCGGTTTGAACGTCCCGAGCTGATCGAGGACGTGCGGCCATACATCGTGATGCGAGACACTGCATTTCGTCATGCCGAACCACTCGATGAGTACGTGGCCAGACACGGCCTTGAGTTCACCGCACGATCCGTATGAGAGAAGCAGACGAGGACCGACGCCGATTGGCTGCGGTGTTGCGAGGGTTGCGAACCAATGCCGGTCTCTCGACCACACAACTGGCCGACCAGCTCAGCTGGTCGCAGTCAAAGGTGAGCAAGACAGAGCTAGGGCGGACCACACCATCACCAGAGGATGTGGACGCTTGGGCTCGAGCCACGGGTGGCTCGTCCGCCATTCGTGAGGAGTTACGGGTCCTCGCGGAGCGGGCGGCGACTCGGTTGACGGCGTGGCGTCGCGAGCTGTCGCCCGGCCGACGCCGGATGCAGCAGGATATCGAGCGGTTCGAGGTGGCGGCGTCTGTGGTGCGGGTGTTCTCGCCCGACGTGGTCGTCGGGCTGGCGCAGACACCGGCCTACGCCGAAGCGATGTTCCGGCTCGGTCGCGACGTCGGCCTTGCAGAAGACGTCGAGAAAGTCGTTGCCGCCCGGCTCGCGCGTCAGGCCGTGCTCGATGACGAGCACAAGAAGTTCCTTCTCGTGATGGGAGAGACCGCGCTGTGGCGGCGCCTGATCTCCCCGGAGCAGATGAGCACCCAGATCCAGCAGCTACGCCAGCTCGCGACACGGCCCAATGTCGACCTGGCCGTTATTCGTTTCGTGGGCGAGGAGCACACGCACCAGTACCACGGTTTCGCGGTGCTCGGCGATCCGGATGCCGACGACGAGGCACTCGTGCTCGCCGAAACTGTGACCCGTGGCCTGACCATCCGTGGCACTGACGAGGTTCGGCAGTACATCCAGCACTTCAACGCCCTGCGTGCGGGCGCGGTAGATGGCGGCGAGCTGGATCGGTTTCTCCAGGAGGTTTCCGCCCGGTGGGCGGGGAGTTGACGCATGAACAGATCTCGTCGCCTGCCAGCCACAATTGCCGACTTGCTCGTCTCGGGGGCGGCACGGAGGGCGATAACAAAGCGGACCGATAACCACAACGTTGGACGAAAGGTGAGGGGGAATTATTCCGTGACTGAAGTGACCACCGATCCGGCCGATGCCGCGACTACACTCCGTTCGGTGACTACCGACATCACCCGCGAGTGCGTGCATTGCGATCGGGACGCGGACGAGCTGCGTAACGCCATGGTTGACGAGGTCATCGTGGCCGAATGGCCGGGCCTGGACCCGCCGCGCGAGGTCGAGGCCGCGCTGCGGACCGTGCCCCGGCACCTGTTCGCGCCGGAGGTGCCACTGGAGACGGCGTACGCCAATCACTCCATCGTCACCAAGCGCAACGAGCGCGGCGGCCCCATCAGCTCGGTCTCCGCACCGTGGCTGCAGGCCATCATGCTGGGTCAGCTCCAGGTGGCGCCGGGGCAGCGCGTTCTGGAGATCGGATCCGGTGGCTACAATGCCGCGCTGCTTCGGGAGCTGGTCGGGCCGGATGGCTCGGTGACCACGATCGACATCGACCAGGAGGTCGTGGACCGCGCTAGTGCGTGCCTGGCGGCGGCGGGCTATCGCGATGTGCGCGTCGTCTGCGGGGACGGGGAGTTCGGCGCGGCGGAGTACGGCCCGTTCGATCGGATCATCGTCACCGTCGGTACCTGGGACATCCCTCCGGCGTGGGTGGAGCAGCTCACCTGGCCACTCCGGCGTTGGTCGAGGGGGCAGCCTTGCTTACCGCGCCAAACTAGGGCGGGTGGACGGCGACGAGACCGCGAGAGAGCTCGGTGCCTACGCCCACGGCCCGAACGCAGCCGAAGCTGCGGACCGGTTCGTCGATCAGATCCGGATCTGGGACCGGGACCACCGGCACGGCCCGGGGCCGTGCCTGACGGTGCACCCGGCCGGCACCCCCGATGGATGCCACTACGCCCTCCGCCCCTGACGACGAGCTGGACCTCGACGTGAGATTCGTGGAGTCGGGCCTTAAAGTCACCGGGGGCGATTCGGATGACTGCACCGATGAATGCACTGACGATGAGTGCAAACACACCAGAGAGGACTGTGACTAGTTCACCGTGCGTGACGCTCCGGCGGGTCCTAACCAGACCGGGCGAGACTGGTGAAGGTGACGATGGCTCCTCAGTTTCGATGCGTTGATGCGGCCGTCATTCGCGTGGCCGTGTTCGGCAGCAACCTGGAGGGTTATTCACGAGCCCCGATAAATGAGTCGTCCACGGCGCGCCTACTTGGACGACGGTCCGTTTCTCGGAAGAATTGGGTTTCCACACTCAATTCGAAGAAACGGACCGTCGAGAATGTACCA
>JBATXM010000230.1:0-1616 GCA_049673305.1 Pseudonocardiaceae bacterium
GACCACCCGGACAGCAATTCCTGCACCCGCTCACAGGACGCCGCCACCGACATCATCGCCCCGCCACCAGCCAGCCGCTGAGCAATCAACCGGCTCCGCAACGCCACCACCTTCGCGGCGTCGTCCAGCGACAGGCCACCCGCTACACAGGCCGCCGCGATCTCGCCCTGGGAATGACCTACCACGGCATCGGGTGATATCCCGATCGACGACCACAGATGCGCCAACGACACCATGATCGCCCAGCACACCGGTTGCACCACCTCGACTCGGGCCAACGCGCTGTCATCACCCAGCACCTCGGTCACCGACCAGTCCACCCACGGCGCCAACACCGCCGCGCACCGATCCATCCACTGAGCGAACACCGGTGACGAGCGCAGCAACTCCTGGCCCATCCCCACCCACTGCGCCCCCTGACCAGGAAAAACAAACACCACCCGACCCGTCACATCCGCCGCGCCCACCACCACCCCCGGCGCCGGCTGGCCTTGCGCCAAGGCCTCAAGCCCGGTCAGCGCCGCCCGCCGATCAGCGGCCACCACCACCGCACGATCAGCCAACACCGCCCGGGTGGACACCAACGACCACCCCACATCACCAAGACCGACCTCCGGATGCTGTTCCACAAACACCGCCAGCCGACCCGCCTGCCCCCGCACCCCCTCCACACCACACCCCGACACCACCAACACCCCCGCCGACTCGGGTGCAGACACCAGCTTCCGCTCAGACCCAGGATCAGGCCCAGAATCAGACCCACACTCAGGCCCAGACTCAGACTCGGCCTCAGCAACATGCTCGAGAATCACGTGCGCATTCGTCCCACTCACTCCGAAAGCCGACACACCCGCGCGACGGGGACGGTCAGCGTCTGGCCATTCCCGGGCCTGGGTCAGCAATTCCACCGCACCGGCTGACCAGTCCACCTTCGGTGAGGGCTCATCCACGTGCAAGGTCTTCGGTAGTATCCCGTGCCGCATCGCCATCACTATTTTGATCACACCGGCCACTCCCGCCGCGGCCTGCGTATGACCGATGTTGGATTTCAGCGACCCCAACCACAACGGCCGGTCCACCGGCCGGCCCTGCCCATACGTGGCCAACAACGCCTGCGCCTCGATGGGATCTCCCAACATCGTTCCGGTGCCGTGCGCTTCGACCACATCCACATCACCAGGAGACAACCTCGCGTTCGCCAGCGCCTGGCGGATCACCCGCTGCTGCGAAGGGCCGTTCGGAGCGGTCAACCCGTTAGAGGCACCGTCCTGATTCACCGCGGATCCCCGCACCACCGCCAACACCGGATGCCCTAACTCCCGCGCGACCGACAACCGTTCCAACAACAACACACCAACACCTTCAGCCCACGATGTTCCATCAGCGCCAGCCGCGAAAGGCTTACACCGGCCATCCGGCGACAGCGCTCGTTGCCGGGAGAACTCGACGAAAACCCCGGGCAACGGCATGACCGTCACACCACCGGCCAACGCCATCGAACACTCACCCTGCCGCAACGATTGCACCGCAAGATGAACCGCCACCAACGACGATGAACACGCCGTGTCCACCGTGATCGCCGGACCCTCCACACCGAACGTGTACGCCACCCGACC
>JBATXM010000231.1:0-4161 GCA_049673305.1 Pseudonocardiaceae bacterium
GTCACCAGCCGAACAGACTAAGGCTTCGATCACTCAATCTCCGCGACTAGCACTGTCAGACCATACCCATGCGACGCTCATGAACCAGTGCTCACGCCACACCGCAGCGGGCAGGACATCGAGGGCACCGCCGAGCGGCTGGTCGCCGCGAGAGCGTCGATGCGGTGCTGGTTGCGGCTACGGAGGTCGTCTCGCGGTCGGGTGGATTTGACCGGTGTGCACCAGTGGTGCACACCAACCCTCGATCAGGCCACGCCATTCCCCGCATGCTGGATGGATCACGTGTGGAGCCCAGGCGAGAAACGGCCTTCCCGGACATTCGGTGGAGTATCCAACAATTCACGCGCTAACCTGAGAGAACGCTGGGAGACAATCGGCCTACGCAGTGCTATGCAGCCGCAGGTCAGACCATAAAACGTTGCCCACACCGCGAGATGTCCGGGAAGGCCTAGACGACGCTCTACCGGTGCTCGTGGTTTCGCTGCTACCGACATCCCGTCTGGCCCAGGGGCCTTCCTGGACAGAGCATTATGTCATCACCGTTGCCTCGCTCTCAAGATTTTACGAATCTCCTCATGGCGTGTCCCTTCGTGCTGTGCTGGCTCAAATGACTGATAGTTAAATTCAACACTGTCCCCGTCGTTGAGGTGTGCGCCGTCGATCCCAGTCGGCGACAAAGTGCCATTTATCGATAAAGCCCAGAAGACGTAGGCGCCAGAGTCGGAGCCGACCTGGTTAGCGATGCTGTCCAAGATTACGACCTCGTATCCTAAATTGCTACCGAAGTATTGAAGCGAGAAGTTAAACGCTTGATCGCTGTGAAGATTGTAGGCTTCTTCCATGGCGCGTTGTACATTCATGTGAGGGTGGTAGCCCTGAACTATTTACAGATTCCGGGATTCCCTGACAGATCAGACTCGTTGGCACTACTGAACTGTTCTTTTCTCATCTTTGTTGTGAGCGGGTGTTGGGTGTTGCTTGTTTGACGCGCGCATGTGGCTGGGGTGGTCATCTCCTCGCGGCGCGCCCCCTGGGGCTGTCGGGCGGTGGGTCCGGAGTGCAAGGGCGGGGTTGCCCTTGCGTGGAGTGGCCCACCGTCTGGCAGGCTTGCCCGCGCCGTGAGGAGATGACCACCCCGGTCCCCACCCCACCCACCTGAGTGTTTCCCCGGCTATCTCCGAAGCGGTGCCGGGGTTCCGGGGCGGCGCCCCGGCCGCCGGAGGCACCATCGGTTGGGGTTGTGAGTCGCGCAGCAGGCGTCGCGGACCTTCCCGCTGCGTGGTGGTAGCCGTAGTGAGTCACGTTGTTAGTGCTGTTGTCGTTCACCGGTCCTGCTGTGCACGGGGAGGAACGTCAGATCAGTCGGAGGTTCTTGCCGGCGTAGAAGCCGATGGGGTCCACGGCTTGGCCGTTGACCTCGACGCCAAAGTGGAGGTGGGGGCCGGTGGAGTCGCCGCGGTTGCCGACTTCGGCGATGGGCTGGCCGGCGTGGACGGTTTGGCCGACGGTGACGAGGTTGCGGTTGTTGTGTCCGTAGGTGGTGATCACTCCACCGCCGTGGTCGATGCGGATCCACAGGCCGTAGCCCTGGGCGGGTCCGGCGGCGATGACGGTGCCCTCGGTGGCGGCGAGGATGGGGGTGCCGATCGGGGCGGCGATGTCCACACCGGCGTGGAAGCGACCGCCGCGGGGGCCGAATCCGCTGGTGAACTGGCCCACGGTGGGCGCCACCCAGGTCCTCAGGGCGGGGCCGGGGAGCCCAGCGCTGGTGGGGTTGGTGTAGCCGGCCATGAGGTCGCGGATGCGGTGGATGTAGGCGCGGGTCTCGGGGTAGGGCGGGATCGCGCGGTAGTGCAGGACCGCGCCCAGCCCGGCGTTGTAGGCGGCGAGGGTGAGGTCGATGTGGTCGCCGGGGACCTGCGCGTGGGTGATCGCGTCGAGCAGTTGGCAGTCGTAGCGGGCCATCGCGGGGATGGCGTCAGCGGGGTCGAACGGGTCGGCCGCTCCGGTGCCGCTTTCGTGGCGGCCGATCGCGGACCAGGTGGCCGGCATGAACTGGGCGATGCCCTGGGCACCGGCGGGGGAGACCGCGTGGGGGTTGAAGCCCGACTCGGCGCGCAGTTGCGCGGCGAGCAGGGGGGCGGTGACCTCGGGACACGTCTGCGCGGCGTGCTGGATCAGCCCGACGTAGGCGGCGGGAACCGCCTCGGGGCGCAGGGTGACGCCAGCGGGGTTGGTGCCCACCGGCGTGGCTTGGGCTTGTCCGCCGCCGGAGAGCACCACGACCAAGGCCACGAGCAGGGCAAGGACGACCATGGGTACGGCGAGCAGGACGCCCCGGGCGCTGCTCACGCCTTCAGCCGCCCAGGCTCAGGTCGACCCGGTCGACCAGCCAGCCCCCGGGCGTGGGAGCCAGGGTGCAGGACACCGCGACGGGCGCGAGGTCCTGGCGCCACCCGTCGACGCCGAGGGCTTGTCGGGTGACCACGGTGGCCCGGTAAGCCCGGGTGGGCTCATCGGGGCCCAGTGGCTCCCCCACCGAGGGACGGAGCTGGGTGGTGATCGTGGCGTGGTGCGCGGCCCAGATCGGGAAGTCCAGGGAGCGGCCTTGCCCGCCAGCGAGCTCGCTGGCCAGCCGGGGCGTGCCGTACCGGGTGGCGGCGCGGTGGCGGGCGTCGGCCTCGGAGGTGTCATGGGTGGTGTCCACCGCGAAGTAGGCGGCCGCGAACAGGTCACACACCCGCTGGAGCGCGGCGGGCTGGGGAGAACTCGCTGTCACGGATGGCGGTCGGTCGGTTACGCTCCGCGTTGGACTGAGGTGACCCGATTGGCCGCATGCCGCGAGGAGAACCGCGGTGGCGGTGATCAGGACTGGTAGGGAGGAGCGGTGCGGCCATGCAGGTGATCCAGCAGCCGCGTCTTGAAATATCGCCAGTCCCCACCGACCTTGACCGCCGGCACTTGCCCGGTCTTGGCCAGCCGGCGCAGCGTGTCGATCTCCACCCGCAGCACGAGCGCGGCTTCCTTGGTGGTCAGCAACTCCGGCAACGCGGCGACCACGGCCGTCCACTCGTCGGCGGGGGGATCGGATCCAAGGTCGGAGCCCACCGGCGGCTCGGGCATAGACGATCTCTCTCCACGTGGGGGTGATCGCCCCAGTAAGAGTAGCGATCCGCACGGAGCGTCACCCTATACCCCCGCATACCGGACGATACAAAGGAATTCCCTTTAAAACCGGACGCCAGTATAGTGCGGAGCGTGAGCATGGTGCGGAACGGGGACGGCACCGGGCCGGGCGCGGTGGCTCGACCCGCCACGGCGCTCATCGCGGCGCGGACCAGCGCCTCTGCCTGTCAGTCGGTCGTGCCAGTCCCCCCGCTCTGGCGGCAGATCCCCGAGTGGTGCGTCGCGATCCCACCGTGTCCTGAGGCCGGGCCGCCGTCACCGGCGTTCTGGTGGCTCGCCGCGCATGGCGGCGCCGGGGTCACCACCCTGACCGCGGCGGTGACAGGGAGTGGCGATGCCCGCCGGGCCTGGCCCGCTGGCTTCGGGCAGAGCCCGTATGTGGTCGTGGTGTGCCGCGGTCACCTGGCCGGGCTGGCCCGCGCGCGGGAGGTGATCTGCCAGCACGCCGCTGGGCTGGCTCCGCCCGAGGTGGTGCTGCTGGGCTTGGTGGTCGTCGCCGATGGCCCCGGTGCGGTGCCCAAGCCGGTTCGGCGGATGATCACCCTGGTCAGCGGCGCCTTTCCACGCCTGTGGTGGGTGGACTGGGTGGCGCAATGGCGCAACACCGCCCCCACCCCGAACAGTGCCCTGCCTCCCAGTGTCCGACGCCTCACCGAGGACCTGAGCCAGCTGGTCGCCCCGAGGACCCCGTGACAAAGGAATGGAGTGTGCCGTGTTCGCTGTCGTCCACGCCGCCACTGAGGTGCTCACCCAGGCACCACCAGAGGCATCGTCAACTTGGTTGCCTGCCTCGTGGCTGGGAGGATCCCTGGGTTGCTCGCGGTGAGGTGGGAGGGGCTGGGGCTGGTGGGGGTCGAGGCGCCGTCGTACAAGGGGTTTCGCTTCCCGGCGGAGATCATCAGCCACTGTGTCTGGCTCTACCACCGTTTCCCGCTCAGCTTCCGCGAGGTCGAGGAGATGATGCTGGCTCGCGGG
>JBATXM010000232.1:0-3108 GCA_049673305.1 Pseudonocardiaceae bacterium
ACAATCGCCAACTTCAAGACCTGGAGAATCATGCACACCGACTACCGCCGCCCCATTGCAACATTCGCGACAACCATCTCAACCGTAATCGGCCTGCACTTCTACACGACCGGCTGAATAACCCTCAGCGTACGAGGCCATCGGGGGAACCCAACAGAATGCCCCGCGCGATGGGCGGCTATTTGATCTCCATGACGTAGCGTAGTTCGTAGCGGTCGGCGGCGAACACGATGTCTGCGGTTTCGACGGCGACGTCGTCGTCGACGTCGCCGTCGACATCGGACTGCGGCAAGGGGAAGCGCTCGGATTGCAATGGCCCGACATCGAGATCATCTGCCAACACGGCTGCGGTGAGCACAACCCCTGTGGGGCTTCCAGCGCGGCGGACTGCTCGGCGAGGTTGCACAGCGGCACGCTCACCGTCCGCCGAGCGCTCCAACGGCAGAGCTGGCAGTACGGCTGCGACCCGACCACCCCATGCGGGCGCACCCGCGGGGCCGAATGCCCGGCCCGCCACAGCGGCGGCCTGATCGTCGTCGAGCCGAAGTCACGGGCCGGACGTCGGGTGATCAGCCTGCTAACACCTCTCGTCGGGGCACTCCTGGCGCATCAGCAGACACAGGACGCCGAGCGGACACTCGCTGCTGAGCTGTGGCGGGACGGCCAGTGGGTGTTTACCCAGCCGACCGGGAGGCCGATCGACCCACGCGCGGACTACGACGAGTGGAAAGCCCTGCTCGCCGCCGCCAGGGTCAGGGACGCGCGGCTCCACGACGCGCGGCACACAGCGGCGACCATGCTCCAAATGGGCGGAATTGCATCTGACGCATCATTGGACAAGATTCGTGAACGGCCCCTGCCTGCGACGTCGCCTTTCGGGCTGATCATGCTCTCGGTTGACGAACGTGTCGTCACGACTTCTGACCAGGCGATAGACGTCGCGGTTGCAATGGATGACACGATGTTGCATCAAATTCGGTTGCATCGCATGCCAAATAGTTGCATCGGATGCAACGGCACGGATGGGCTGCCGCGTCGCTTCCGCTCCTCAGCGCGTTGCCGCGCTTCCGGTGCGGGTCGACTTGCCATCGACCCGCGAGAGGAATTCGCACGGTTGGAACACCGCTGGTTACCAGTTTCGTGCTCAACGTCCCGTCCCGGACAGTCATGGATCTGATGGGCTGGTCACAGTTGAGCATGACACAGCGCTACCAGCACGTACCCGACGAACTGCGCCGCGATGTCGCCGACAAGCTCGGACGGTTGCTCTGGACGAGTACGAATAACGAAGACGACGGGGTACTCGTCCCCGTGTAAAAGGCAATCGCATCGGCCAGGGGACGGCGGGTCACCGAAGTGCCCAGCGCCCCCTGGCCGACCTATTTCCAACGGGCCGCGAGCGGTCCCGTCCCGGGAGAGGGTCCCACGCGTCTCGTGGTCCACACTGCTGCTGGCGTGCTCACTGCTACTCGTCCACGCGCACTAGGTACAACCAGCCATCCTCCTCGTCCTCGCACGCTTCGCGGGTGGTCCAGGTCGCTGGCCAGGAATGGGCTATGCCCTTCGCTGGTCGCGCTCGCGCACCGATGAACCCCGCGTCCCGCCCCGAGTCCCCGGAGAACTGCGCCTTGTCGAACGTCGCGGACCCGGAGAACTGCGCGCCGTCGAACCCCGCGTCCATGGAGAACTGCGCCCCGTGGAATCCCGCGTACTTGGAGAACTGCGCCCCGTCAAACTCTGCGGCCCTGGAGAACTGCGCCCCGTTGAACCACGCGGACCCGGAGAACTGCGCCCCGTCGAACCCTGCTTTCCTGGAGAACTTCGCATTGTTGAACCCCGCATCCCCGGAAAATTGCGCCCCGTCGAATTGAGCATTCCTGATGTGGCAGTTGGCGAGATCGAGCCTGTGGAGTTGGGCTTCGGTCAGATCCAGGTCGATGTCCGGCCAGAAGGTGCCCACCGCGTCGGGCCAGAGATGCGCGGCCAAGATGCGCTGTGCGGTTAGCCGGACCTGCAGCTCCTGGCGCCGCTGCTCGTACCGGGTGTGTGCTTCGGCGGGTGCGTCCTCGCCCGGGGGTTTGTCGTCCGGTAGGGCGTAGGGCATGCGCAGGTAGGCGCAGATCACATCGACGATGGTCTGTCGTTGGACCGGGTTGTTCTGCGCCAACCGTTCCAGCGCGTGCAAGCCCCCGAGTCGCACCGGCGCCTGGCCGTTGCCGAGCTGGTCAACGGCACGGGTGTACAGCTCGGTAATCCGCTGTTCCACAGCGACCTCACGTTGGTGCTCCAGGGTCAGCTCGGTGGAGCGCTGGCGGCGAGCAGCCAAAAACAGCGCAATCGCCCCCCCAGGAACCGCCGCGAGCGTGCCTGCTGTCCGCACGACATCGAGCTTGGCCCGGTCCCGGTCGGTTCCACCACCGTAGAAGTAGAGCAGCGCCGCGAAGGCCACTGCTCCTACCACGATCAGCAGGACGCTGCCGAGACCGATTGCCCGCCTCGACAGCGGGCGAACCGGCTCTAACAGTCGCTGCCGCGCGCTCATGCTCATACCGTGTCTTTCCCCGCGCTGACCGACAAGGGTTGTCACTCAACCGTCCATGGCATCAGACAGGTCGCCGTTACTGGGGAACCCGCGTCGGAACCCCGAGACGGGGCCACCAACGACAGGTTTCCGGTGCTCTGCCGGAGGGAAGAATTGAGACCCGAACTGAGACCTGCAGAGGGTATGCCATGAGGTGCACCTTCTGTGACCAGTGCGCCGCCAGGGACCCGAACCCCGAACCCGCTGATTCTCGGACCGTTGTGGTGGTTGTGAGGTTCCCCCCGTAGCACGGACACCTCCGGTGTGGGGTCAGTGATCTTGGTCTGACCTGGTGTGGAGGGTCTCGAAGGTGACGGGGCTGTGCATTCCGATGCTGGAATGGCGTCTTGTTGGGTTGTACCAGCATTCTATCCACTCGAAGATGGCGTTGGCACGTTCGTCGCGGGTCTGCCATGCTTTCGTGTCGAGTAGTTCGAGTTGCATCGTGCCCCAGAAGGATTCCATCATGGCGTTGTCGTAGCAGTCGCCGACGGTGCCCATCGAGGCGAGTAGCCCGGCGGCGCGCA
>JBATXM010000233.1:0-7709 GCA_049673305.1 Pseudonocardiaceae bacterium
CTGTGGCACCTCTCCACGCTGTGACAGTCCTTCCCCGGACCTCACCGACAGTGACATCGGCACGTGGCGTGCAGGCATCAAGGCCGAGCGTCTGAACCGGTCGTGACCGCGCGCTACAGGATGGGCAAACCACTCACTTCGTCATGGGAGGGCAACTACTCGGCTCGCCGGTCGGAGTGGCGAGATCATCTACCGCATCGATGATCATCAGATCCTCGTCAAACTCATCCTCGTAGCAGCCGTATGGGGCACCGCCCGAGGTGAAGCCCACGACAAACATGCGCCGACCACCGACGTCCATCCACTCGGGTGTGGGATCGGCTAAAGCTGGCTCCCGGTTCGCCTGCTCCCGCCGCATGCGACGCCGACGCTGCTCGCGGCCTCGTATGCGCCTCCTGCTCACTACGCCTCCTCAAGTGTTCACGAACCGCTGAGCACGGCAACCGCTGTGGCGGCGGTGTCGGCGGCGTGGGCGGCTCGGTCGGCCAGATCGTCTTCGAGCTTACCGAGCTCGACGTTGAGCCGGACCAGCTCGGCGGCGGCCCGGGCGGCGGCGGCGGCCAGAGTCGCCGCTGTGAAGGCGTCGCCTCGCAGGTTGGGGTTGCCCCGACCTGCGAGCTCGACCGCCTCAGTGGCGATGGTGCTAGCCAACTCGGCGATCTCCGTCGGCACCGCGGCGGCCCGCTCCAGGGTGGCCCGGACCTGCCGGCGACGAAAGGCCGGGTCGGGCTCGTGGGGTAACGCGAACGCGGTGAGCACGGCTTGGTAGGCCTCGGCGTCCTGCTCAGCGAGGGCGGCGACCTGCTCCCGCATTTGGTCGGCGTGCGCCGCCCGGCTCGATGAATCACTCAGCTGCGCGGTGGAGAACCGCGCGGCCATCCCGAGCAGCCCGGCGGCCATCGCGGCGGTGATCGCCGCCGCGGCGCCGCCTCCCGGCGCGGGCTGCCTGGCGGCGAGGCGATCCAGCAGCTCAGCAACCGAGCAATCCAGCAATCCAGCGGGGATCACGACAGGCCGACGATTTCACCGTGGGAGTCGATGTCGATCCGGGTCGCGGCGGGGCTGGCGCTCAGACCCGGCATCGTGCGCATATCACCGCAGATCAGGTAGATGAACCCGGCACCCACCGAGGCCCGGGCCTCCCGCACCGGCAGCACCCATCCGGTGGGCGCACCCTTGAGCGCTGGGTCCGACGAGATCGACAGGTGCGTCTTGGCGATGCACACCGGCAACCGGCCATAACCATTGCGCTCGTAGCTGTCGAGCTGTCTCGACGCCGTGGAGTCATATTCCACCCCCCGCGCCCCGTAGACCCGCGACGCCACGGTGTGGATCTTCTCCCGCAGCGTCGCGTCCTCGGGATACAGGAAGGCGAACTCTGAGGGCTCCTCGGCGGCCTCAGCGACCGCCGCAGCAAGTTCGGTGGCTCCCTTGCCGCCCTCAGCGAAGTGCGTGCACACCGCGCAGCGGGCGCCCACACTGTCAGCGATTTCGCGGATGGCGGCGTGCTCGGACGGGTGATCGGTGGGGAAAGCATTGATCGCCACCACCGGTGAGACGCCGTGAATCCGCACATTGTCGATCTGCTTGCGCAGGTTGGCCGCACCGGCGTGCACGTCGTCGGGGTTCTCCGCCAGCATGCCCTCGGGCAGCGGGCGACCCGCGCTGACCTTGTACCGGCCGGAGTGCGCCTTGAGCGCGCGGACCGTGGCCACCAGCACGGCGGCGTCCGGCCGTAGCCCCGAGGCGCGGCATTTGATGTTGAAGAAACGCTCGGCGCCCATATCGGCGCCGAAGCCAGCTTCGGTGATGAGATAGTCACCGCAGTGGATGCCGATGAGATCGGCGATCACCGAGGAGTTGCCGTGCGCAATGTTGCCGAACGGCCCGGCATGCACCAGCACCGGCGTGCCCTCCAGCGTTTGCAGCAGGTTGGGCTTGATCGCCTCGCGCATGATCACCGTCATCGCCCCGGCGGCATGCAGATCCTGCGCGGTTACCGGCTGTCCATCGGGCAGCTGGCCGACCACGATCCGGCCCAGCCGGGAGCGCATGTCGGCCAGCGAGGTGGACAGCGCCAGCACCGCCATGACCTCGCTGGCCGCAGTGATGTCAAACCCGCTCTGCCGGGGAGTGCCATCGGCTCGCGATCCGAGCCCGATCACGATGTTGCGCAGCGCCCGGTCGTTGACGTCGAGCACCCGGTTCCAGGTAATGCTGTGCGGGTCGAGATCGATGCCGCCGCACTGGTACAGCTCGTTGTCGACCATCGCGGCGAGCAGGTTGTGCGCCGCAGTCACCGCGTGCATGTCCCCGGTGAGGTGCAGGTTGAGCGTCTCCATGGGGACGACCTGGCTGTAGCCACCACCCGCCGCCCCGCCCTTGATTCCAAAGGTGGGACCCATCGAGGGTTGCCGGATCGCGACCGTGGCGCGCTTGCCGATCTGCGCGAAACCCTGGCCCAGCCCCACGGTGGTGGTCGTCTTGCCCTCACCCAGCGGGGTGGGGGTGATGGCCGTGACGACCACGTACTTGGCCCTGGGAGCCTGCGCCAACTCACCGATGGCCGCTGTCTTGACCTTCATGACGTGCTCGCCGTAGGGCTCGAGCAGGTGTGGACCCAGCCCCATCGCGGCACCGATCCGCACCAGCGGCGTCAGGGTGGCGCTACGGGCGATCTCGAGGTCGCTGGGAAAGACCATCAGTAACGGTAATGGGCTGTTTTGTAGGGACCCTCGACGTCCACATCGATGTATTCGGCCTGCTCTTTGGTCAGCGTGGTGAGCTGACCGCCGAGGGCCTCGACGTGAATCCGGGCGACCTTCTCGTCGAGCACCTTGGGCAGGGTGTAGACCTCGCGGTCGTATTCCTGGTACTTGATGAACAGCTCGACCTGGGCGATCACCTGGTTGGAAAACGAGGTCGACATCACAAAACTCGGGTGCCCAGTGGCGTTTCCCAGGTTCAGTAGCCGCCCCTCGGACAGCACAATGATCGAATGCCCGTCCGGGAACGT
This sequence comes from Pseudonocardiaceae bacterium, assembly GCA_049673305.1. Lineage (GTDB taxonomy): Bacteria > Actinomycetota > Actinomycetes > Mycobacteriales > Pseudonocardiaceae. The sequence continues at coordinate 3,017 of JBATXM010000233.1, forward strand.
CCATTCGTCGACCTGCGGCTTGATCACCAGCCGGCGGGCACCCGACCGGCGCTCTAACCCGGTCATGTCAATCTCGTTGTCGAAGTGCCCGATATTGCCCAGGATCGCCTGGTGCTTCATCCGCGCCATATGCTCGACCGTCACGATATTCTTGTTCCCGGTGGCGGTGATGATGACGTCCGCGCGGTCAACCAGGTTATCCAGGGTGTCGACGGTGAAACCATTCATCATCGCCTGCAGCGCACAGATCGGGTCCACCTCGGCCACCATCACCCGAGCGCCTTGACCCTGCAGCGCCTCCGCGCACCCCTTGCCGACATCCCCATATCCACAGACCAGCGTCAGCTTCCCGGCCAGCAACACATCCACCGCCCGGTTGATCCCATCCACCAGCGAATGCCGGCACCCATACTTGTTGTCGAACTTCGATTTCGTCACCGAATCGTTGACGTTGATCGCCGGGAACAACAACTCCGCCGCCGCAGCCAGCTGATACAACCGGTGCACCCCGGTCGTGGTCTCCTCGGTCACCCCTCGGATACCCGCCCCGATCGCCGTCCACTTTCCCGGCGCAGCGGCCAGCGAGGCCCGCAACACTTCCAGAAACACTTTCGACTCATCCGAGTCGTCCTGCTCCGCGACCGGCACCACCCCGGCTTTCTCGAAGGCAACCCCCTTGTGCACCAGCAGGGTGGCGTCTCCCCCGTCATCCAGGATCATGTTCGGCCCGGCCCCATCAGGCCAGCTCAGCATCCGCTCGGTGCACCACCAGTACTCCTGGAGCGTCTCGCCCTTCCAGGCGAAACACGGCACTCCGCTGGGCTGTTCCGCGCTGCCATGCGGACCCACCACCACAGCCGCCGCCGCATGATCCTGGGTGGAGAAGATGTTGCACGATGCCCACCGGACCTCCGCACCAAGACTGACCAGGGTCTCGATCAGCACCGCCGTCTGCACCGTCATATGCAACGATCCCGAGATCCGCGCACCTCGCAGCGGGAATACCTCCGCATACTCCCGGCGCAGCGCCATCAGACCCGGCATCTCATGCTGCGCCAGCCGGATCTCGTGACGGCCGAAATCAGCCAGACCCAGATCGGCAACAGCGAAATCAATACCAGCGCGGTTCTGTAGTTTCTTCTCAGCGGCCGCCGCCACAGTCATCGAAGTAGACTCCTTAGTCGGTGAAATTGATGCTCACGCGCGCACGTGGTCGGCCACCTCGGCCGCGCTGTCGGGTCCGTAAGCTTCGCTGAACCGCTCCATAAAGGTCTCAGGGTCGAACTCGTGCTCCTGGGTGCCGACCGATTCGATCACCACGGTGGCCAGCATGCAGCCAAGCTGGGCGGCCCGCTCATCACCCACGCCCCAGGTGATCCCGGCCAGGAAGCCAGCCCGGAACGCGTCACCCACACCCGTGGGATCCACCTTGCGGCGCTCCTGCGGCGGTGTCACCGAGATCACCGGCTCCCCCAGCCGTTGCACGGTCACCCCCTTGGCGCCCCGGGTCAGCACCGAGACGTCCACCCGCGCCAGGATGTCCGCCTCACCCCAGCCGGTCTTGTGTTCGAGCAGGCCTCGCTCGTAGGTGTTGGTGAACAGGTAGGTCGCCCCTTCGACCAGCTGCTTGATCGCCTCGCCGTCGAGCGAGGAGAGCTGCTGGGAGGGGTCCGCGGCGAACGGGTAGCCGCGATCCCGGCATTCCTGGGTGTGCCGCACCATGGCCGCTGGGTCATTCGGGCCCACCACCACGAGATCCGGTGCGCCCACCCGGTCCACGATGGGTTTCAGCTCGATGTCGCGGGACTCACTCATCGCGCCGGCATAGAATGACGCGATCTGGTTCTGGTCGGAATCGGTGGTGCACTGGAACCGGGCAGTGTGTCTGGTCTGCGAGACGTGCACCGCGCTGGTGTCCACCCCGTGCGCCGAAAGCCACTGCCCGTACTCGGCGAAGTCGGCACCGACCGCACCCACCAGGACCGGCGCCAGCCCAAGGCAGCCCAGGTTGAACGCGATGTTGGCGGCCGCCCCGCCTCGGTGGATCGCCAGCTCCTCCACCAGGAAGGACACAGACAGGTTCGCCAGCTGATCGGGCAGGATCTGCTCGACGAACCGACCCGGGAAAACCATCAGGTAGTCGGTGGCGATCGACCCCGTGACGATGATGCCCACCCTAGCCCCCCTAGTCTCCTAGTTCTCGTTAGACGATTGCAGGCTGAGCACCGACGGGCAACCCAGCGGCGCACCGCAGTTCCGCCGCCTTGTCGGTCCGCTCCCAGGTAAAGTCGGGATCGTCGCGTCCGAAGTGACCATAGGCGGCGGTCTTGGCATAGATCGGCCGGTGCAGTCTCAGGTAGCGACGGAAGGCTGCCGGTCGCAGGTCGAAGTGCTCACCCACCAGCTTCTCGATGGTCGCGCGGGGCACCTGCTCAGTGCCGAAGGTCTCCACCAGCAACGACAGCGGACGGGCTACTCCGATCGCGTAGGCCACCTGTACCTCGACCCGATCCGCCAGGCCAGCGGCCACGAGGTTCTTGGCCACGTAACGAGCCGCGTATGCCGCAGAGCGGTCCACCTTGGAGGGGTCCTTACCGGAGAACGCGCCGCCACCGTGACGGGCGAACCCGCCATAGGTGTCGACGATAATCTTCCGGCCGGTCAACCCAGTATCGCCGACCGGTCCGCCGATCACGAACCGCCCGGTCGGGTTGATGAACAGGTTGCGCGCCAATTCGCCCTCGTTGTAGAAACCGGCGGGCAGCTCCGCGAGCACCACGTGCTCCCAGAGGTCCGCCCGGATCCGCTCCACGGCAACTTCTTCGGCGTGCTGGGTGGAGATCAGCACCTTTTCCACCCCGATCGGCACGTGATCCCGGTAACGAACGGTGACCTGCGTCTTGCCGTCGGGTCGTAGGTAGGGCAGCGTGCCGTCTTTGCGCACCCGCGCCAGCCGTTTGGACAGCCGGTGGGCCAGCGCGATCGGCATCGGCATCAGCTCGGGAGTCTCGTTCGTGGCGTACCCGAACATCATCCCCTGGTCTCCCGCCCCGGCACTGTCCAGTTCGTCCTCGGACAGCTTCCCGCGCCACTCAGCCGCCATATCGACACCTCGAGCGATGTCCGGTGACTGCTTGTCCAAAGCGATCAGCACCGCGCAGCTGTGCCCGTCGAAGCCGAAACCCCCGTTGTCGTAGCCGATCTGGCAGATCGTGTCGCGCACGATCTGGGTGTAGTCCAGCACCCCCGACGTGGTGATCTCCCCCGCCAGCACGACCATCCCGGTGGTGATCAGAGTCTCACACGCCACCCGCGAGTTCGGATCCATCCTTAACGCAGCGTCCAGCACCGCGTCGGAGATCTGGTCGGCCATCTTGTCGGGATGGCCTTCAGTCACCGACTCGGAGGTGAACAGGTACTCAATGGTCTCCAGTTGGCTCATCGGATCACGCTCCTTGCTCGGCGGTCGGTTCCGACGAGGTCACTGTTCGGGGCCTAGCTTGAGTTGTCCAGTCCTTATCGGCAGGGTCGGGCAGGTCATCACGTGCGTGGCTAGGGAAGCTCATCGATCTCAATGTCCGCTGCCAGCGCACGCAGCAGGGCGGGGTCACTGGTCATCACCGGCATCCCCCGGTATTGAGCAGTCCACGCCGCATGGCCCGCAGCCAAACAGTCCGGCTTGCCGGCCTTGGCCAGCACCGCCGCCACCTGACGGGCCTCACCGCGGGTGAGGTCAACGACGACCGTGACCGGCAGATCAATGAGCGCATCGATCACCTCGAGGTCCGCTGGTGTCAGCCGGGCCTGGGCGTCAGCCAGCGATGCCGCCGGCACCACCAACACCACACCCTGCTCCACCGCGTGCCACACCACCGCCGCAGCGTAGGGGCGGCCAGAAACGAACGCGAGGAGCGCGGTGGAGTCCAGAACCACCCCACCGATAGCGCTCACGAAACGTGGGCCTGCGAGTCGTCTCCCGCCAGCCCGAGGAGGTGGCGCGCCCACGCATGGTGCTCCGCGTGCAGGGTGACACCCCGTTCGACGTACAGGCGTGTCAGCCGGTCCAGCGCGGCGTCCTTGTCGAGTTGCTCCCGGACCGCCTTGCTGACATAGGCGGAGATGCTCTCCGCGCCACCCTCACCCGCCAGCCGCCGAAGCCGTTCTGCCTGCTCGACGGGCAGCGTCACCGTCACCCGCTCCGTAGTACGCATACCGAAAGACTACTCAGCGCATACCAGCGCACCGAATCAGGATCGGAGTCTGGACCGACCCCGCTTGTGTGACAGGTGCCTACCCGGCTGACCTATGTAGGTAGGCGATGGTGGCCGAGCCTCAGGAAGGATGTGGACACGGCGATGACCACGGAACTGGCCAGACTTGCCTTGCGCGCGATCGCAGCAGCCGCGCCCGACTGGATACTGGGCCACCATTCGTCATCTCGCACACGCCATCAATCGATGCGTCGAACTGATCACCAATCCGACCGAAATGGTCAAATATCAAACATGACGGAGCGCTGCTCCTGGCGCAATGCCATGAAGTGAGGGGCGGGGAACCTGGCGAGTAGGTGGTGATGGCCACCTACTTGACGCTGCGGGTGCCGCCACGCACTCGGCCGATCACCGGCGACTGTGGCCGGTCGAGGACACCACACTCTCCTGGCGATCGTCGTTTGGGAAGGTTTAGCCGCGCT
>JBATXM010000234.1:0-8812 GCA_049673305.1 Pseudonocardiaceae bacterium
CTTTCGGCACCGAAACCGTGATCATGGGTCCCAGACCGGCCCTTCGCGGGCCGATGATATCCACAAGATTTTCCTGCGAACGCCTCACGGATGCCCCAGGTCAGAGCTTGATCAAGAAACTACTTCAGGAGGTCTGTGTCCCCGACAGCCCGCCTGCCGAACTCGGCGACAGTAGAAGTTAATCGCCTCCGCTTAACCCAGCCATTCCGTCAAGATGTTACGTAGCGTCTTAGCCCCGTCCTCATCAAGGTCGATACTCCGATGCCTTGGTCTCACGGCGTCCGGTCGGGCGCGGTACCACCAGGAGACACCGGAGCAGGGGCAACTACCCGGGCACCTCGAGGGGAGGGCTAGCGCGCGATGGGAACGGCCGCGTTCACCGCGTCGATGACCGTTGACCAGGGCAGTTCGCGTTCCGACGCGCTGCGCGGCTCGTGGCGCGGCCACACGTCATCGCCGTAAACAAGGTGTACGCCGGCCCGATGCAAGGTGTCAATGTGGCTATTCCACAACGGGCGCCGGGCGTGCGCGGCGTTAACGCGAGGGAACACCACCACTGGCAGGTCACGAATACCCATTGCCTCATTGACTTGCGTCAATGCCTGGTTGTCAGCAATTCCCAGCACAAGCTTGACGACTGTGTTCGCCGAGGCCGGGGCGACGAGGTAGCAGTCGACCGGTGGGGACGGGCTGTGTTCGGTCGGCGATCGCGGATCAACGCGCACCGGAAACCCCGACGCCTCTTCGATCTGTGCGAACATCCCGGACTCCTGCAGCCACCGGCCAGCGGTCGGCGTCAGCGTGACCACGACCGTCCAGCCCGCGTCTTGGGCGGCCCGAGCCCAGTACCCGTGAACCCACGCCCCTACGTCACCACCCGGCAACGCTCGGCCAGCGCCAGCAACGGCGACTGCGTGACCTGGCGCTGGAGGGAAAGATGCGCGACGTTGATCCGTAGGGCAGAGTCGATGACCTGCGGGATGTCGCCCAGGTCGAGCGCGGCCGAGACCCGGTGCAGCTCCACATTGGACGGGCCGAAGCCGGTCTGCCAGCAGTTCCCGTCCACACCAGTTGATCAATAGCTCGACCCGCCTGCGCCAGCAGCTCAGTTGCCGTCGATCGGTCCTGATTCCGAGCGGCAGCCACCGGGCGGCGACCTCACCCAGCTCCACGGCGTCATCAAACCGACCCACCGCCAGCAGCGCGTGAGTGCCCGACCGGGCGGCCGAGGCCAGCACCAACGGGTCATCCGACTCGTCGGCGGCGTGCATCGCTCGTTCCGCCGCGATCCACGCGAGATCGGCCTCACCGATCTTGCTCAGCGTGGTCGCGGCCAGATGGTGAATCCGCGCCGTGACCGCAGCACAGGCCCGCCGGTACACCGCGTCATCAGCCGACGCGGTCTCCATCTGGTGAGTCGTCGTGATCAGGCCAGGCAGCGCCGTCACGACCTGGCCAAGATGGCCGGAACGTCGTTATGCTCCTGTTCGTTCTCCAACACGACGGGTTCACCAAGCAGATCGCCGAGGGTGACTCGAAGCGCCCGTGCCACGTCCGCGAGGACATCAAGACGCCGGATCCCCCGCTCGCCGATGCTGAACTGATCATCCGCACCGCGCATGTCACCACGCTATCAGCGGCATCCGACGCGCTCGCCGGTCGTTTCGCTATCGGGAGCCCCGCGGCTCAACGCCCTGCGGTTGCACGGCTGACAGGGTGAGGCAGGCGATCCGGGCACCCCCCTTACCTGCCTGGCCCGGACCCGTGGCGGCCTGCATCGCTTCGTACACCACGATCGATCCCGGTCCCCGATCAGTGAACACAAAGGGCACCGTGGTGCGCGACGTGCCCGAGCCGGCTGCGTCAGTGCGCAGGTCCAGCCAAATCTCATTACTCGGGTTGGCGTACTCGGAATTGGTCGATGGTACTTGGGCCGTAGCAGCAGGATCGATACGGTTTTGGTAGTGCGGACCTTCGACGTCGGGGAAGCCACCACAGGAGTTGACGTCTGCGTACGCCGCATAGCCTCGGTTGGGCAGGAATCCGGACACTGTGAGCTCCACGTTGGTGGACTCGCCCGACGGAGTCAAGACGGCTTTCATCTGGGCGCCAACCGGTGCCAATGCCGGGTTGTAAGTCTCGGCCTTCGTGGTGGTGGCTGAGGCCGTGGTCACGTTTGGAGTCGAGGTCGGCGCCGCGAGCGTCCCTTCGCCATGAAGAGTAGCTGCGGTTACTGCGGCCATGGTGAGCCCTTTGTAGGCACAAGCTGCCGACATGAAGGCCACGACGGCGGTGACTATGGCGAGCATGAGCCGTCGGGGCGACGACCCTCGGACAGTCACTGGCTGTTTGCATGACCCCAAGCTTGAGCACTTTATGTGATGTTGGTCATTCCAAGTGTGTCCCCTCATTGGGGTATCATGCCTCACTGACATGCTTCTCGGCGAGGGGAACTGCTCTGCGATTGAGACCTGTTCTCCGGGGAAGGCAGGCGCACTGACCTTGGCCACGATCGTTTCCTGGCGCGGCGGCTACGGCTACGTCACCGGCCACCTACGCGGTGGTGCACTAGATACAGCGGTAACCGACGGGGTACAGCGGGGAGCGCGCGGTTGTCACCGGGTCTACCTCAGGGCGCTGTGTCCCGCACCTTTGCCGCGATCTCGTCATCCATCACGTGGTCGGTGTTGCCCAGCACAAGATCGTGCCGCCCGGTAATGTCGCGGCCGGGATCGTCGTAGGTGTAGCTGTAGCCGCCTGGGCGGTTCGCCAAGATCTCCCACCAGTTCCCGTCCAGGTCCAGCAGGTAGAAGGAGTACCCGCCGTGCTGATATCGGGCGGGACGGATCTGCCGGATCCGGTATTCCTCCTTGACCACGGTCAGGGTCGCATGGGCGCGATCTACCTCCCCGGGGCTGCCAACGTCGATGCCGTTGTGGTTCATCACACTCATCTTGTGATCGTCGTTGCCGGTCTCCACCACGACGTAGGTGTGCTCCCCTCCCTTGCGCAGCAGCAGCGAGACCTTGCTCAGCTGGATTACTTCGAAGCCGAACACCTCCTCGTAAAAACGGCGCGACTCCTGCAAGTTGACCGAGTCCAAGGTTCCATGGGAGATGAACGTAATGTCGACCAGCGGGCGGGTGCTGGTGCTGCGCTCGGTGATGCGGGCCATGTCCTCAATCCCTCAGTCTTGCCGGGGTCAGCGATCCGGATCGCTGACCCCGCACAGGAAAAAGCTGCGCCCGCCCTTCCAGGGCGGGCGCAGCCCTGGAAGAGGGCCGTCAGCCGCCTTGGTCGCCCGTGAGCGCTGTTGGGCTTTCCGGGTCGATATTCTCGGAGGCGCCGCCAACTCCGATATCCGTTTGGTCCGCTTTCTGAGCAGAGTCCGGCGTGTTGACCATCCGCTCGTTTCCCTGCGTAACTACCGATTCTCCGACACCTAGAGGGCTCGCTCCGGTGGTGTCAGTGACGGGGACGCCCTCCCGCTCGGCTTGTGAGACGTGGCGAGGACCAGCTTCTGAGGAACCTGCGCCGCCCCGTTCCTCCACCAGCTGCTCTGGGCTTTTGCCAGTCTGCTGGCGGTCCGCATACGGCGGCAATTCTCGGTCACCACCGGGGTCCTGCTCGCCCCCCGAGTGAACGTATGGTTCCCGCGGCTTGGATACCTGCGCCGGTCCCTCACGCTGCTCGGTCATAACCGCTCCCTTCGATTGACATCGGCAACCTTGAAGCCACTGATCGACCCTTCACTCCTCAGGCTAGAGCCGACTCGCCGGCCTCTACCAGAGAAGTTACCCGTTCGATACAGGTGGCAAACGTGGACGCAGCACAGCCGCGGGAGCCAGCGACGTCATGGGCTGTGATCACCATCCGCCAGCTTGCCCGGCCTACGCCAGAAGTCACGAGCTGGTGGCGCCGTTGGTGCTATGTAGGCGCGGTACCAGACTTGTCGGGCCCTCCGCCGACGCCGAATCCAGTGTCCAACCACCACTGGTTGTGGCACAGCGGGCATTGGACGTAGACGAGGTTGGCGTTCGCCTTGAGCAGGTACAGGCCGTCGGCGTTCGGGCAGTGTGCACAGCTGCGCCAGACCTTCCGGCCGATGTCAACTGATGGGTCCAGGGCCATTCACACCACTGCTCTCTACTCAGTTGCGACGTCACATCTCCTCAGCCAACATACCTGCGAGCCTGCGAGTGTCGTTGCGGCAGCTCCAGTAGCCGCAACCCCCGCTCCACCTCAGGCGGGACCACCCGGCGTTCGCGCAGCACCCAGCCCAATCCAGCGAGCGCCTCGCCGACCGCAACCACGCTGGCCCGGTCCCGAGGTATCGAGCGCAGCAGCGTGCCGGTGCGCCGCAGCGCGCTGGGTAGCGGGCGGCGCAGCCACGCTGTCCACAGGGTATTGCGGATACCCAACTGCCGCCGGCGTCGGGGATCGCGGGAGGTCGAGGGCGCGTGTTCGACCACCACATCAGGTGCCCAGCACATCCACCATCCGCGAGCAGCAAGATCGAGTGCGAGCAATTCCTCCTCCCCGCCCAGCCACAGCCGCGGTGAGAACCCGCCCACCTCTCGAAACGCAGCGACGCGAAACATGCTCGCCCCCGCGAGCACGCCGAGCAGGGCCGGTCCGGGCAACCACGCTGGACCAGGTACCGGCGAGTCTCGCAGCTCAGGAGTGATGGGGTCTTCCACCATCGAAGGGGCGACCAGGATACGACCGGTTACCGACGCCAGTCCCGGGTGGGCTTCGAGCAGGTCAGCAGCGCGGGTCAACGCGCCGGGCTGCCACCGGGTGTCGTCGTCACAGAACGCTACATATGGTGTGTCGATGTCCCGTACCGCCAGATTGCGGCCCACCGCACCGAGGTTCTGGTCGCTGCGCAGCAGAGTCACCTGGCCGAACTGCTCGGTGACGGCGTGGGCCGTGTGGTCGGTGGAGCCATTGTCGACGACCACCACGGGGGCCCGGTCGGGCAGTGTCGTCATGTGCGCCAGGGTGCCCAGCAGCTCCGCCTTGCGGTCGCGGGTAATGATCACGACGGTGACCCGGCCAGGCGTCAAGGGGCACCGTCTTCCAGCATGCGGACCTGCTCTTCCACGGCAGCGGGCAGAACGGCGCGCCGCCGAAGCGCCACCGGCAGCCGAACCAATGCCTCGCGTAACGCGCGGCGGGCAGCTGTATCGCCCACCGCGTCCCGCGCGAGCGCGACGACCGCCGCGACGGCTACCCGCCGCGGCCGGCGCAGCACGGCGGTAAGCACGGCGTTGCGCAGCTCCGCCACCCGGCGACATTCGGGACCCGGCCGGTGCGCGGAAGGATGGTGATGCGCGACGACGTCGTCAAGGTAGACCCGTTCCCAGCCGGCTGCCGCCAGGTCGTAGCACAGCAGCCGCTCCTCCCCCACGAAGAACAGCAGCCTGCTGAACCCACCAACCTCGCAGAACGCTCGCCTGCGTAGCACCGCCGAGCACGCCAGGAATCCCAGCACGGACGGGCCGGGGGCCTCGGGGCGACGGGGCAGCGGGCTTGCAGCCAGCTGCGAATTGATGGGGTCAGGACGCTCCTCGGGCCCGACGACGGTACGAGCGGCCACCACACCGAGGCGGGGGTGGCTGTCCAGGACCATCGTGGCCCGTTGCAGCGCACCAGGCGCCCACCAGGAGTCGTCGTCGCTGAACGCGACGTAGGGAGTGCAGGCCGCGAGCACGCCGACGTTGCGTGCCGAGGCACCGTGATTGCGCCGCAGGGCTCGCAGAGCCACCCCGGTGAACTGCTCAAGCACCGCTTGAACGGTGCCGTCGGTTGAGCCGTTGTCCACCACGATCACTGGTGGTGCCGGAGTAAGTTCTTGCAGGTGGTGCAGGGTGCGGATCAGCTCCGGGCACCGGTCGCGGGTGGCTATCACCACCGTGACCTCGCCGCTCATCGAATCACCATAGTGGTCGTTAATACCCGCAGCCCAGCTCAGGAAAACCTGCGCCCTGAGTTTGGGAACGCTGCGCTGGGGTATTCACAGCCGTGAACACGAGGTTCAGCCGGGCCGTGGTGACTGGCGGAGCTGGATTTCTGGGATCGCATCTGTGCGAAGAACTGCTGCGCCGCGGCACCGGTGTTACCTGTTTGGACAATTTCCTCACCGGTACCCCAGCCAATATCGCTCACCTACTCGGTGAGCCACGGTTTCGGCTGATCAAGTGTGATGTGACGGACTTCGTGCACGTGTCAGGCCCGGTGGACCTGGTATTGCATCTCGCCTCGGCGGCCTCCCCCGCCGACTACCTGCGGTTTCCCATCGAAACACTCAAGGTGGGCAGCCTCGGCACCCTGCACGCGCTGGGCCTGTCTGGGGAAAAAGGTGCCCGGTTTGTGCTGGCTTCGACCAGTGAGGTCTACGGCGACCCGCAGCAGCATCCGCAGTCTGAGAGTTACTGGGGCAACGTCAACCCGGTTGGCCCGCGCAGCGTCTACGACGAAGCCAAGCGCTACGCCGAGGCGCTGACCACCGCCTACCGGATGTCACGTGGCACAGACACCGCAATTGTGCGGATTTTCAATACTTACGGCCCTAGGATGCGCCCCGACGATGGACGGGCCATCCCGACCTTCATCCGCCAGGCGCTAGCGGGTGAACCGCTGCCAGTCACCGGAGATGGTAGCCAGACCCGGTCGGTGTGCTACGTTGACGACACCATCAGGGGTATTCTTACACTGGCCGAATCAGGTGAGCCGGGCCCAGTGAACATCGGCGGTCCACTGGAGCTGCCGGTTATCGAACTGGCCAAGACGATAATCGAGCTCAGCGGGTTGCCCGGCTCTCTCCGGCACATCGAGCGCCCAGTTGACGACCCGCAGATGCGTCGTCCTGACACCACGTTGGCCCAGAATCTCCTCGGCTGGGAGCCACGAGTCGAGCTCCGCGATGGCATGGCCCGCACCATCGCCTGGTTTCGCTCCCATCGCGCCACCGCCGCCCGAGCAACCCAGATCTGAACACCGTTTCGGCAGCCGCTTCGCTGGGTACACTGCCGGCAAGGGCATGCTGCGGCCGCGCGTCACCGAAACTTTGGGGGGTGTTGACGTGCGCATCCTCGGCATCAACGCGATTTTTCACGACCCCGCCGCAGCGTTGGTCATCGACGGGAAAATCGTGGCCGCCGCAGAGGAGGAACGGTTCAGCCGCCGCAAACACGGCAAACGACCGGTGCCGTTTTCCGCCTGGGAGTTGCCTGAACTATCGGCCCGCTGGTGCTTGGAAACCGCAGGCATCAGCCCTGAAGACCTCGATGCCGTCACCTATTCCTATGACCCCGCGCTGGTGCAGCCGGGTCTTTCGGGATTGGACGAGCGCTGGGAAGACCTGCGCACCACTTATGCTCGCCGGGCACCGCAGTTCCTGGCTACCGCGCTGCCTGGGCTGGATCCAGCCGCCGTGCACTTCGTACCGCACCACGTCGCGCACGCCGCCTCGGCCGGTCTCGCCGCACCCTTTCGCGACTCTGCGGTGCTGGTCGCTGACGGCCGCGGCGAGGCCCTCTCCTACCTGAGCGGTCACTATCGCGACGGCGAGCTGGAAGTGCTGGCCAGCCAACAGCTTCCGCATTCGTTGGGCCTCATGTACGAGGAAGTCACCGAACACCTGGGTTTCCTGCGCTCATCGGATGAGTACAAGGTAATGGCACTGGCCTCCTACGGCCGGCTGTCTACTCCCGAACCACGGCTGCTGCCGGCGTTGCGGGAACTCGTCCACGTCACCGGTGACGGCGGTTTCACCGTCATGCCCATCGCCTGGTCTGAGCTGGCGAAGCGACGGTCACCCCCGGAAGAGCTGCAGCCCGAGCACGTGGATCTCGCCGCCGCTGTGCAAACCCGCCTGGAGGAGGTGCTCCTGGAACTGGCGTGGTGGTTGCACCGACGCACCGGCGCGCGACGGCTCACGATGGCCGGCGGAGTGGCACTGAATTGCGTGGCCAACACCCGGCTGGCCGCCGAAGGACCTTTCGCTGAGCTGTGGGTGCAGCCCGCCTCAGGCGACGCGGGCACCGCATTGGGCGGGGCGTTGCACCTCGCGCAGGTCTTCGGCGAACCGGCGGCCCCGATGCCGGGCGCTGACCTGGGCCGCAGCTTCACCGACGAGGAGCTAACCAACTGGCTGGACTCCGCGCAGCTCCGCTACGAGCGCCCGCCGGATGTGGCTGTCGCGGCTGCCGACGCGTTGGCTGCCGACGCGATAGTGGCCTGGTTTCAGGGTCGCAGCGAGTTCGGTCCACGCTCGCTGGGCCACCGCTCGTTGCTCGCCCACCCGGGGCATGCCCGCAATCTTGATCGGCTCAATGCGGTCAAGGGGCGTGAGCAGTTCCGGCCGGTCGCACCGATGGTGCTCGTCGAGCGCGCGGGTGAGCTGTTCAGCCGGGGCCCGATACCGAGCCCTTACATGCTCTTCGTGCACGATGTCGCACCACAGTGGCGTGAGCGCATCCCGGCAGTGGTGCACGTCGACGGCACCGCCCGGGCCCAAACCGTCGACCGTGATACCGAGCCGCTGCTGGCTCGGCTGCTGGACCGCTTCGCGGAGCTGACCGGACTGCCCACGGTGGTGAACACCAGCCTGAACACGGCCGGGCGACCCATGGTTGACGACCCGCGCGATGCGCTCGAATGTTTCGGATCGGCCCCGATCGACGTGCTCGCGCTGGGGCCTTTCCTGCTGCGCCGTTCGGAGCTCACCCGATGAGCTTCACCGTGGTGATCCCCACGATCGGGCGGCCCAGCCTGGACATGCTACTGGCGCAGTTGGTGAGTGGTG
>JBATXM010000235.1:0-17834 GCA_049673305.1 Pseudonocardiaceae bacterium
CTTTCGGCACCGAAACCGTGATCATGAGTCCCAGACCTCCCCCGGCTAGCACCTCCTGCAACACGCGCCTCGCGGGCACCACCAGGTCCTTGGCAGGCCTATGATATTCACAAGATTTTCCTGCGAACGCCTCACGGGTGCCCCAGGTCAGCACTTGATCAAGAAGCTACTTGAGGAGATCTGGGACGACGGCCGCCCATAGCGCTATCTCGACGGTGTGCTCCTACGAAAGCTTTTCTGCAAAGTAGCATTGACGCCACCCTCTGCAATTCTCCGGTGACTGCGGGTCAAAGCTGTGCAACGGGAAAGACTTGCGGGTCTGTGCTTGGAATTGTCGGCCCAGCATGTGATTATCGACGGCGTGGACGTGTCGGTTGCGGATATCGCCAAGATTCCGGCGGCCAACGTGCGGGTTCCGCAGGCTGAGTTCGCTGCACTGTGGCAGCTGGCTGAGCGGCGCCACGACGAACAAGTCCGGCGGGGTGTACCGGACTGGTATGGCGCCGGTGTGGTAATGACCTGCCGCTGGCTGGCGAATGCGATCGTCAGACCAGAAACTGGCGGTCCGTGCCACCTCGCGCTGTCGCCGGTAACCGAACGTGTCAACGTTGCCTACGATGAGTTGATCGAGGCAGAATGTATGGCAGCAGAGCAACTGGCTATGCGCCGGCCGGTGCCTACCTGGCTGGTGCGTCGGCCGGGATGGATCGAGGCTGTTATCACGACATTGAACTGGGTGTGGCGGCGGTACGGGAGCCCCCCACTGGATATCGGCCAGAGCGTGGCGGGCTGAGCGCACCTGGGGACTCGCGAGAGTCAGTCAGTGCCGGTGGAAGACCAGGGTTTACTCATGAGTGAGGTCGGGTAACTGACCGCAACCCTCTCCGGTCCTGGAGACGGGATCGGTCATACTACCCGGCGAGGAGCGAACCTTGATCCAACGAGTCTCCTGTCTGGCTGCGCTGCTGGCGCTGGCTGGTTGCGGCGGCGCCACTCCTACCGCCGGCCTCTTCCCCGAGACCGCCACTTCCGCGCCAGAGCGGGTGTCTACAGCGGGACCCACTGTGCTGGCGGGCACGTCATGCCGGGTGGTCGATGGGCGCGCTGATGCGCGTTGCACACCAGGCGCCCTGGACCCGGACGTCACTCAGGACACCATCCACAGCACGGTCTGCGCCCCGGGGTGGACCGACAAAGTTCAGCCACCGGCCAGCTACACCACCGCACTCAAACTACGACAGATGCGTGACTTCGGCGAGATAGGCTCACCCCTGAGCTACAAAGAAGACCATCTAGTTCCGCTGTCTCTCGGCGGAGCCCCCCGAGACCCGAACAATCTCTTCCCACAGCCCACGGCGAAAACCACCGAGCAGGAAGACCTCGAAGACCACCTACACCAGGCGGTGTGTTCGGGTCAGATGACGCTGGCGGCTGCCCAGGCGAAAATGCAACACGACTGGACTCATGGAACCGCCATCTCCGCGCGGTGACGACCTCCCGTCCAGTGATCACACACCACCCCCGTCGGCCGGCGCGATGTCCGACTGGTCAGCCAGCGGTGCTGCGCCAGCAATCTTGAGGTATTCGTTGATCTCGTCATGCGAGGGGTCAATGCTCACCGACTCGGCGTAGGCCTCGGCGGCCTCGGGGTCGTGCTGGCTGCTTCGCTCAGCTGTATCAGCAACCGGCAGCGGTTCCTCAGGTGTCGTCATGCTCGCCTCTCCACCACTCATCGACCCAGCTTCCTACCATCCGGACGCGACCTGAGGATACCCGGTTCCCAGTTGAATCAGCTACCGATGCGGAGCGGCGGACATGGCTGTCCAGGTCGCCCAGGGAATGGTCCAGTCGTAATAATCGCCGTCTCTGGACGATAGTTGCCGGGGGGAGCCAATGATTTCGACGGGGTCGCCGGGCAAGACCGCGTCGAAGACGGCCGCCGCGTTGTTCGGAGCGAGGTTGACACAACCGTGAGAGACATTGACCCTACCCTGCTGGGCCACCGACCACGGCGCCGAGTGGATGAATTCACCATTGTCGGAAAGCCGCACCGCCCACCGCGCTTCGACATTCTTGTAGTGATAATGGGGATTGCTCATGTAGAACACCGGGTACTTCCTCATCACTACGTGGGTTCCACTGTGGGTCATTCGGCCAATATCAGAATCCAGTCCGTAACTGGCTGGATAGTCGGCAACCTGCACCCCGTTGGCGTAGGCTTTCAACCGGTGAGTGCGGGTGTCGCCGCGCAGTAGGTAAGACCGACCGATGGCGAACGTGGCGGCGATGTCATCGCGGCCGAAGGCACCGCCACCCATGGCTAACCCGTAGAGCTTCGCGGCCACGGTGACCCGAGTGTTGGGAGCAAAATAGCTCTGCGGACGCCAGTGCACCGTGGTGTCATCCAGCCATGCCCAGGATCCCTCCGTCGGAACCGAGAGGTGCACCGACAGAGCGTTTTGTACGGCAGCCCTATCGATGACCTTGGAGCTGAAAGTCAGCACGATCGGCATGGCGATGCCGTAGGTAACGTGGTCGGCCACGTTGAGCTGCCCGCTGATCAGGCGCTCGGGGGTGACCGTCTGAAACGATCCGGTGATCGCGCGGGATTGACGGTCGATTCCGGTGGCGGTACCCGACCACGTGTAGGTACTGGCATAGGCCAAGGGCTCAGTGGTCGTCCATTGTGACATGTCCGGTGCGAACTGCCCGGCCACCACTGTGCCTTGGGGATCGGTCAGCGACACCGCATTGAGCACACCATGAGTGACCGACACTCGGACGGGGGCGGTCGGAGTGACACCGCTGGCTGCGTCGCTAGGCTGGGTGACCACCTGAGCGGACACGACCGGCACCACCGGCACCACTGATCTCGCTGGGCGCACCGGAACTTCGCCATGGGCAGTGGGGATGAAGACAATTGTGGTGCATGGAGTAAGTACCACAATCACCGCCAGCACCCATCTCAGCAGACGCTTGGACAAACGCTGCCGCCGATCACTCAACCAACCTATTCCTGCCATACCCACCCTCACCGCCGTGTCGTCCCACTGAAGAACGACCCAACAGCTCAGATGGTGTGTCTGGTCATCGTGTGAGCAGGGCCACCACACCCCCCACTCAGATCGACCCGCTCACAAGTGCAGGCGCGCGAAGAGTAACGCCTCAGCCAAGACGGCGCGGCGCTCCGGGCGGGTACGGGCCCGGCGAGTGCTCACCTCAAGTACCACAGTGCCGGCGAACCCGCGTTCCCCCAGTGCCTGGCACACTTCAGCGCAAGGCTGGCTACCCCGGCCGGGTACCAGGTGCTCGTCACGGGGCGCACCGCTGCCGTCGGCCAGATGCAGGTGCGCCAACTGCGAGCCCATCCGCTGCGCCATCGCCATCGCGTCGACGCCAGCCGCAGCGGTATGCGAGAGGTCCAGCGTGTAATGCGAATACCCAACGTCGGTCGGGTCCGGTGAGGGCACATAGCTGGAGATCGACAGCCGGCCACGGCGCACCGGGAACATGTTCTCCACCGCAATCGTGAGCCCGGAAGCGGCCTCCAGCGCAGTGAGCTGCTGGGCGAAGCCCGTGGCGTACTCGCGCTGCCAGCGAAAAGGGGGGTGTACCACCACCACGTCGGCGCCCAGCTTGATGGCCGCCCGCACAGTCCGATCCAATCGAATCACCGGATCCGCTCCCCACACCCGCTGGGTGATGAGCAAACAGGGGGCGTGCAGGGCAAGCACCGGCATCCGGTACCGAGCAACCAACGACGAGAGAGCGGTGGCGTCCTGGCTGACCGGGTCGCCCCAGACCATCACCTCGACACCGTCGTAACCGAGCTCGGCGGCCAGCTCAAAGGCCGCAGCGGTCGATTCGGGCCACACCGAGGCAGTGGACAGGGCCACCCGGATCGAGCCAGCCGCAGACACCGGCTATCGGCCGACAAGCAGCAGCGCTGCCGGGGACACCGTGACGAACAGGCCGACGAGCACCGCGATCACCGTCGTCTGCAGGTCCTCGGCACGGCGCACCCGACGAACCACCCACACCAGCCCGGTGATCACAGCCAGGGCCACAACCAGCGCCACCAACGGAATCCGCTGCCAGAGCCACTCGCAGATCAGCCACAACGCAGCCCCCCCGACGACACCGATCCCGATCTGACTCACCATCACGGCCCACTCCCACAACGGGGAGCCGTGCTCCCGCGCCTGGGCCTCCTCGGCGGCGGCGTTCTCATCCTGCTCAGGAATGGCCCGGGCAACGGGGACTATGGAGTTTAGGGGATCTACGGGGACCGGCACAAGCCGAGGTAGCTGTTCGGTGACCGGGCCGTCGGGCAGCGCGGTCTGGTTAAGCGACGTTCGCCTGGTGAACAACGGCTGGGGGGCCGGTACTCGTCCGGCGACCACCGGCGGTGGGACCACTGGCGGTGGGACCACCGCTGGGGTCCACCCCTGGCCGGCGCGACCGTTGAGCTGCGGCTGCGTGGCAGCGTCCTTCATGTCCTCCTTGTCCTCTATGGGAAAGGCGTCCTCGGGAGCCCGGCGGTGCCGCCGCCCGGTAGTCGGGGCTGCCTCGCCGTACCGGGCCAGCAGCTCAGCCACGGTGAACTGCGCCCGCTCTTCAGGCTCGCTACTGCGCCTCATGATCTCTCACCGTGCCCCAGGAACCGCTGCACGTCTAGTCCGTCGAGGTGGGCGGCGCCCCGGCTGCGCCGTCCGGTCGGTTCGGTCCAACCAATCCAACCAGTCCAGCCTTCGCAAAATCACACCTTCCCGCAAAGCCCACGGACAAAGATCCATTTCGTCGACATCCAAAGCGCGCATCGTGGCCTGGATCACCAGAGCTCCAGCGATGAGTTGGTGGGATCGGCTGGTGCTGACTCCCTCCAGTCCGGCCAGGTCCTCGGCGCTCATCCGAGAGATGAAGGCGATCACCTGGCGCAGGCCAGTATCGGTGAGCGTACGCCGGACCCGAGGGCCCGCCGACGATGGTGCGGCACCGCTGAGCCGGGCCAGTGACCGGATTGTCTTCGAGGTACCCACTACCCGGTCCGGCGCGCCGGCCGCACGCACCTTGTGCGCCGCTGGCACGAGCTGCTCGGCGATGTACTCGCGTAAGGTTTCCAGCTCACGACGGCGCGGCGGGTCGTGCGTCAACCAGGACCGGGTGAGCCGGCCGGCACCCAGCGGCAGGGACACCGCCACATCAGGTTCCTCGTCCATCCCACTGGCGATCTCCAGAGACCCTCCACCGACGTCCACCATCAGCAACCGGCCCGCCGACCAGCCACACCACCGGCGAACCGCGAGGAACGTGAGGATGGCTTCCTCCTCGCCGGGGAGGACTTCCAGCTTGACCCCCGTCTCGGCATGCACCCGGTTCAGCACCTCGGCGGAGTTGCCGGCATCGCGCATCGCCGAAGTGGCGAAGGCCATCAGGTCCTCGCAGCCCATCGCGGCTGCCGACTCGACGGCAGCGTGCACGGTGCGAATCACATGATCAGCTCCCGCACGGGTGATCTCACCGCGGGCGTCCATCTGCTCAGCCAACCTCAGGACCGACTTCTCCGAGGTTTGGGGCAACGGGTGAGCGCCGCGATGCGCGTCTACTACCAGCAGGTGGACAGTATTGGAACCCACATCGAGCACACCGAGCCGCACGAGAGGCCACGCTACCCTTCTGAACCGAGTTCAGGCGTCGTATTTATAGCCAAGCCCGCGGACGGTGAGCAGGTGCTGGGGCGAAGAGGGATCGTGTTCAATCTTCGAGCGCAACCGCTTGACGTGCACATCCAGGGTCTTGGTGTCACCAACGTAGTCCGCGCCCCACACTCGATCGATGAGCTGGCCACGGGTGAGCACCCGGCCCACATTGCGCAGGAGATACTCCAGCAGGTCGAATTCCTTGAGTGGTAGTCCCACTGCCCGCCCGGCCACGGTGACGGTATGCCGCTCGACGTCCATCCGCACCGGCCCGGCCTCCAGCACGACCGGCCCGGACGTGGCGATGGTGGCGGCCGAGCCTTCCGGCACCTCCCCGCCACGGCGGAGCACCGCCCGAATCCGCGCGATGAGCTCACGGGCTGAGTAGGGCTTGGTGACGTAGTCGTCGGCGCCGAGCTCCAGCCCCACGACCTTGTCTATCTCGCTGTCCCGAGCGGTCACCATGATCACCGGGACCGAGGAGCGGGCCCGTAGTTGCTTGCAGACGTCGGTGCCGCTCATCCCGGGAAGCATCAAGTCAAGCAGCACGATGTCGGCTCCATTGCGGTCGAACTCCTCCAACGCCTCGGACCCGGTGGTGGCCACCGCCGGCGTGAAGCCCTCCTTGCGAAGCAAGAAGGCCAGCGGGTCAGCGAAGTCTTCCTCATCCTCGACGATCAGCACTTTGATCATGGCGACCCTCTCACGTACTCGGGTGTCGATAACGCGCGCGACGTGTGGTGCGGGTTGTCCGGACACGCCGGAATCCGCAGGGTGAAGGTGGAGCCGATGCCCGGCTTGCTCCACAGCGCAACCTCACCGCCGTGGTTGGCGGCGACGTGCTTGACGATCGCCAACCCCAACCCGGTGCCGCCGGTCGATCGACTGCGTGCCTGATCGATCCGGAAGAACCGCTCGAACACGCGTTCCTGGTGCTCGTGGGCGATACCAAGGCCGCGGTCGGTCACGGCGATCTCCACGAAACCGCTCTCCAGCCGCCTGCTGACCGACACCGGGCCGCCCGTCGGCGAGTAGGACACCGCATTGTTGAGCAGGTTGGACAGCGCGGTGACCAGCAGCGTCGCATCACCGTTGAGCAACAACCCACTGGGCGGGTCGACAGTGATCCGGATATTGGCCGATTCAGCGGCCAGCCGGCAACGATCCAGCGCCTCGTGCACCACCCGGTCGACCTCCAGAGTGGCCAGCTCGGGGAGCCGCTCAGCGCCTTGCAACCGGGACAGCGCGATCAGTTCGGTCACCAGCGTGCCCAACCGGTTAGCCTCGGTGAGGATTTTGGTGCCGAACCGGCGCACCTCGTGCGGGTCCTCGGCGGCGTCTAGCACAGCCTCGGCGAGCAGGGCCATTGCCCCGACCGGAGTCTTCAGCTCATGGCTGACGTTGGCCACGAAGTCCCGCCGGGTCGCTTCGAGCCGAACCGCATCCGATTCGTCGGACGCGTCGATCACGGTGAACTCATCCCCCAACGGTCGGACCTCCCCGAGCACCGCGGTGGGCCCCCGACCGGATCGCGCGCCATGGTCCAACGGCGAGAGATCGACGTGGACCACCTCACCGGTGCGGCGCACCTGCTCGGCGGCCTTCCTCGCGCGCTCATCCGGACACGACCCGTGAACCAGGCCCAGTTCGATGGCCGGCGGGTTGGCCAGCACCACGTCACCCATCCGGTCGAGAAGCACGACTCCGTTGTGTGAGGAGAGCACAACCCGCTGAACCAACTCGGCAACCGTCGCACCGTCCCCGGACGACGGCGTTGTTGGCGTACCGGCACGCCGACCGATCAGGATCCCCGCTCCCAGCCCGACCATCAGCAGGCAGACCGCGATGAACACGACAGCTGCGAGTGTCACGCGTCAATCGTAATCACCGGACTGGGTACAATCTCTAGTCCAGACATACCCGCAGTGACCAAAACCCGGCAATAGGGCGAATCTTCCTCTCTCGTTCAACCGGTGTTCATCCAGGAACCTCCACGGCCACCGCGCCGGTACCCGAACCGGCGAACTACCGGCCTTGCTGGGCGACCACAGCGATAGCGTCGGCCGCCGCGTGCGGATCAAGATAAGTCCCACCCCGAACGACCGGCCGCAACCGATCATCCCCCAACTGATCAACAAAGTCGTACCGCAGCGGGATGCCCGTGGGGATATTGAGGCCGACGATGGCCTGTGCGTCGATCCCGTCCAAGTACTTGATCAACGCGCGCAGCGAGTTGCCGTGCGCGGCAACCAGCACGGTGCACCCGGCTCGCAAGTCAGGCACGATCGACGATTCCCAATACGGCAACATGCGGGCCACCACGTCGGCCAGACACTCGGCCCTGGGCACGTCGAGACCACGGTATCGCGCGTCGCCGTCCTGACTGAACTCGCTGCCGGGCTCGATCAGCGGCGGCCGGGTGTCATAAGAGCGGCGCCACAGCGCGAACTGCTCATCGCCGTACTCCTCGCGGATCTGCGCCTTGTCCATGCCCTGCAGCGCCCCGTAGTGCCGCTCGTTGAGCCGCCAGTCACGGCGCACCGGAATCCAGTGCCGGTCGGCGACGTCGAGCGCGAGGTAAGCGGTACTGATCGCGCGACGCAGCAGCGACGTGTGCACCACGTCAGGCGCCAACCCTGCCTCGCGCATCAACTCACCACAACGCACCGCCTCGCGCTCGCCGCAGGCCGACAACGGCACGTCAACCCATCCGGTGAACAGGTTCTTAGCATTCCATTCGCTCTCGCCGTGGCGGAGCAGGACCAGAGTGCCCACGCTCATATCGACAGCTTGCCAGGTGCCGCGACCCACGCTCGCGCGAGGTACGACCGGCAACGCATCCCCACAGCGGAGCGGGAAGGCGAACTGCCGTAGCAGTCGGTCAATCCGGCTTCAACTAAATGGCCCGATCGGGCACTGGTCGCGACCGTCGGGTTACCCGTATATTAATCAACGACGACGGTGTGCTCGAACACCCTGCTGACACCCCCCACCGTCGTCGCAGGGAACCGCTGGTAGCCCGCTTCCCCCGCCCCCCGGGAAAAGCTGGTTACACAGCGGTTTCCTGCTCAGCACGCTTTTCCACTCAGCGAGTCCGAGCGTTGCCTGCTCTGCGGTTCCTTAGTGTTGGGAGTCCTAGTATCGGGTTTCCTAGTGTTCGGTGATGACCCATTATCCCGGCTGGACGGGTAATCGGTCAACCCCTGCGGGCGGCATGACGACCGCCGAAGGTTCCCGGAAGCCCGCCCTCGTAGAGATACTTAGCTTCTTCGGCGACCTCTCGGGTCAGACACGGCCACGCCGCCGCGACACCGTTCTCGTCGCGGCAAGCGCAGCAGTGACCCTGCGGGTCAGCCACATGCGTGGTCAACGCACTACGCCACATGTCCGGCAATTCAGCCAGGATCGCTGCCATGCTCATGTGCATCTACCTCCCAGAGATCAGTGCATCCTACAACCAGCGGTCCGGTTGCACCTCCGTACCAGCGATATTCCGGTCCAGATGCAGCCGATCGAGCGGTAATCTCGCTGCGCAACTGATAGCACACGGTGGGTCACGGTCCGGTTGACTGCGCTCCAGCTTTACTACAGTCACTAGTATTATCGCGGTGGCCGTCTCGGATGTTACTCAGCACCCGAGGAGCCGCTTGCCGGCGCGGTCCAGCTGTGACGTCTGACTGGTAGGGCGGATCATCGCTGAGCGGACACCGACATCCTCCTTAGGCCAATCGGGTCACATTTAACACTAATTACCCCGAAGGCCTTGAGATCCGTTCTCCCGGCTGAGAGTGTGTCACCGCTCTCCTCGCCGCTCCTACCCCACTTCCGGGCAGGTGAGCAGAAGCCCGCAGGCCGTCCTCCCCCGGCGGACTGCGGCCCGCCAGGGTACCTGGGTGCTCCCCCCACCTAGGAGTGCCCGTTGACGCGGGACAACACAAGTGGCGGGGCGAGCCTGAGTGTGTGACTCCCCCCTCTCCCCCGGGCCGCCCCGCCACCAACTCCGCCATCCACCAGAGCCAAAGCCAGATAGGGGCCAGCGCGGGGCTAAGTCAGGGCGCCAGTGCGGGGTTAAAGTCAGCGCACCAGATGTTCGAATGCGGCAAGGTTGTTCAAGGACTCGCCCCGGGCCACCCGCCAGGCCCATTCACGTCGGATCGACGAGGCGAACCCGATCTCCAGCAGGGTGGTGAAGTCACCATCAGCGGCCTCGATCACCTGGCCCAACACCCGGTCCAGCTCATCGGCAGTCAGCGCATGATGGGCTAACCGACCGATAAGGTAGATGTCGCCAGCCTTGTCCAGCGCGTAGTGCACGCCGTACAACCTCGTGTTGCGGTGCAACAGCAGGCGATAGACGTCCTCGTGAGCCTCCTCGGGATGCCGGCACACGAAAGCCTCCACGAGCACCCCGTGCTGGCCAACCAACACCCAACAGGTGGTCTGCAACTTCCTGGTGCCCGGCAGGGTGATGACGAAGCTGCCCGGGCCACGGTGTTCGTGCACAAGCCCGGCTCCGTCCAGTACTTCAGCGATGACCCGATCCAGCTGTGCCGCAGCGCTCACACCGCCACCTCGCGCGCCAAGGCGTCCACCCGGTAGGCAGCCGCCGCGTCGGCATAGACCCGTAGCAATGCCTCGGTGGTGCGCTCCCAAGAGAATCGCCGGGCATGCCGGGCGGCACCAGCTGCAAGTTCCTCGCGCCGCCGCGGGTGCAGCGACACAGCCGACAGCACGTCGGCCCAGTCGACGGGGTGGTGGCTACCCACCAACTGCCCGGACACTCCGTCGGCTACCGCCACCGGCAGGCCGCCCACTGCCGCGGCGACCACCGGCGTCCCACATGCCTGAGCCTCCAACGCGACCAGGCCGAACGACTCGCTGTAGCTGGGTACCGCCACCACATCGGCGGCCCGGTACACCCCGACCAGCGCGGAACCGCCTTGCGGCGGAGCGAACAGGACCTGCTCTGAGATCCCCAACTCGGCTGCCAGTTGGTGCAACACGGCGGGCTCGGCCAGCCCGTTACCCGACGGTCCGCCCACCACCAGCACCCGCAGCCGGTCGCGTAGCGCCGGGTCACGGCGCACCATCTCGGCTGCGGCGCGCAACAGCACGTCTGGCCCCTTGAGTGGCTGAATGCGACCGATGAAGGCGAGCACGACGGCGTCGAGTGGCAGGCCCAACCGAGCTCGGGCGGTTTCCCGCGATCCCGGCGTGAAGAGCTTCAGGTCCACTCCCGGCGCGATGGTGACGGTACGGGCCGGGTCGGCGCCGTAAAGCTCCACGAGCTGCGCGGTCTCGGCCGGGGTGTTCGCGACCAGCCGGTCGGCCTCGGTGACCACCTGCTGCTCGCCGATCACCCGAGTGTGCGGCTCCGGGGTATCGCCCTGGGCCAACGCGGCGTTCTTCACCTTGGCCAGGGTATGTGCGGTGTGCACCAGTGGAACTCCCCAGCGGTCCCGGGCTAACCAACCGACCTGGCCCGACAACCAGTAGTGTGAGTGCACCACGTCGTAGTAGCCCGGCTCGCGGCGCGCCTCGGCCCGCAGCACCCCAGCGGTGAAGGCGCACAGCTGCGCGGGTAGGTCATTCTTGGCCAAGCCCTCGTAAGGCCCGGCCGCGATGTGCCACACAGTGACGCCTGGCGCGAGTTCCACCGCCGGGGGCAGCTCTGAGGACGTGGCTCGGGTGAAGACGTCAACTTCGACGCCACGGCGGGCCAGCCGGGTTGCGGTCTGCACGATGTAGACGTTCATCCCCCCCGCATCGCCGGTACCCGGCGAATCCAGCGGCGAGGTATGCACAGACAGCACCGCAACCCGCCGCAACACCACCCCAATTCGCCCGATCACAACCCCCAACCCTAACGGCTCAGGGCTTAAAGTCGGGGGTTATGGGTGAAGAGCGGCCGACCGCCGTGGTGACGGGGGGTAGCAGCGGGATTGGGGCGGCTACCGCTCGGGCGCTGGCGGCGGAAGGGTTCCATGTGGTGCTCGGAGCGCGCCGGGTGCAACGCTGCCAGGAGATCGCCGACGAGATCGACGGCACCGCTGTGGCGCTCGATGTGCTGGACCCCGACTCGGTGGCCGCCTTCGCTGCGGCGGTGCCCGCCGCACGGGTGCTGGTGAACAACGCCGGAGGCGCGAAGGGATTCGAGCCGGTGGTCGCGGCCCTAGAAAAGGCCCAGAAAAAAGCACAGGAAAAGGAACAGGAAGACCAGTGGCGCTGGATGTGGGAGGCCAACGTGCTCGGCACGCTCCGGATTACCAGGGCGTTGCTGCCGAAGCTGATCGACTCCGGGGACGGCGTGCTGGTCACCGTAACCTCGGTCGCCGCGCTGGAGACCTATGACAACGGCTCCGGCTACACATCCGCCAAGCACGCGCAGGCGGCCGTGCACCGCACGCTACGTGGCGAGCACCTCGGGCAGCCGGTTCGGTTCGTCGAGGTCGCTCCCGGCCTGGTGGAGACCGAGTTCACCCTGGTGCGCTTCGGCGGCGACGCCGAGCAGGCCAACCAGGTCTACGCCGGTCTCACCCCCCTGACCGCGCAGGACGTCGCCGAGGTGATCGCCTTCGCGGTGACCAGACCCTCCCACGTCAACCTGGACCTGATCGTCGTCAAACCGCGCGATCAGTACTCCGCGATGCGAACACACCGGCGCGCCTAGCCTATCCAAACTTGCCTATCCGAGCTTGCAATTCACCAAGTCGCATTCCGGTTCGAGGCGGATGTCGAATTGCTGCTCAACACCCTCCCGGATGTGGGCGGCGAATGTCATGACCTCGGCGGTCGTGGCGGTGCCTCGGTTCGTCACGGCTAGGGCGTGCTTCGACGACAGCGCAACCGTGCCCCGACCCCAGCCGAGGCCGTAACCACGGGCAAATCCCGCATGCTCGATGAGCCAGGCTGCCGCCAGCTTGGTCCCCGCTGGATCGGGATAGTGCGGGCAGTCCCGTGCCTTGTCCGGCACCGAGGTCAGCACAGGATTGATGAAGAAGGATCCGACGCTCCAGGTGTCGCGGTCGTCGGCATCAAGAATCATGCCCCGTTCCCGGCGCAGCGTAAGGACAGCGTCTCGTACCTCTCCGAGGGGGGCGGTTGCGCCGGGCGCGATGCCGAGCCGTTCGGCGAGAACCCCATAGTGAATGGGGCGTGATCGGTGGGAGCGGATCAGCTGGAAGGTAACGTCGAGCACGACGTAGCGGTCGGTGTGTTTGAATACCGACTGTCGGTGGCTACTAAAACCGCACCGGTCCGGCGACCATTGCGCCATGGTGCCGGTGGCGCGGTCGTACACAGTCAGGTGACTGAGCAGCTCCGACGTCAGCGTGCCGTACGCACCTACATTCTGCACGGGGGTTCCTCCGGCCGAGCCGGGAATGCCCGACAGTGGCTCCAGCCCGGCCAGTCCCGCGTCGAGACAGGTCGTGACGACGGTGTCCCACTCGACGCCAGCCTCGACGGTGACCCTTTCTCCTTCTGTGTCCCCATGCATGTCCCTGTGTATGCACAGACCGGACGTGGCGACCTGCACGACCAGCCCGTCGAAGCCTTGATCGCCGACGACAAGGTTGGAGCCGCCACCCATCACGAGCACCGGCTTGCCCTCGGCGTCGGCCCGCCGGATCAACGCGACCAGGCCTTCAGACGTGCGCGCGACCTCGTACTCGCTAGCCGGACCACCCAGACGCATCGTCGTGAGCTCGGCGAGCGTCGGGTGCACGGCAGCCGACGTTACCGCTGCGCCGCGCATCACGCTTCGCTGGGCGTTGCGCGGATCTCATGACCCTTGGAGGTGAGGCAGCGTCCGGTGGCGAGGTCGAAGCGCCAGCCGTGCAGCGCGCAGGTCAGCACGCCGTTCTCGACGCTGCCGAACTTGGCGAGGTCGGCGCGCAGGTGCGGGCAACGTCGCTGCACGTGCCAGCCGCCGAGGTCGATGTCGGTGCCGTCGTCGTTTTGCTCGTCGTACCAGTTTTCGACGTAGTCAATGCGCTCCTCGGACAGGCATTTGAAGAAGGTGTAGACGTACTCGTTGTACTGCCCGACGCGGCGGGCAGCGAACCGGCACGAAAGGAAAAGACTGTTGGACCAGTCAACCTCGCGGCGCGCAACGTTCGTCGCGACGAGATCGGCAGCCGTGGACAAGCGATAACGGCAGTTCTCCCCGGTGTAACGGCGGACCTCGCGGGCCGGAAAGTCAACGACGATCGACAGCTCACCGGCGTCGATGCGAACCGGGCCGCCCACCCCAGCACAGATGTTGTCGGCGCGCTTGAGTAGCGGCTCCCACCACGTCTTGAGCTGATCAAGCAGATCGGCGGGCACCGGGGCGCGGTGCTCCCGCTCGGTGGCCAGCGCTGGCCGCTTGCGCTGCTGGAGCTTCCGCAGGTACGTGGCCTTCTCCTCGAAGATGTGTCGAATCTCTGCATCGGTGTGCCGCTCATGGGTCAGCGTGCAGCGCCGGCCGTCGAATTCCGCGACGCTGCCCGGCAGCAGCAGGTGCGCCGACACCTCGGGGCGGGCGGTGCGGAGCTCGGCGAGGAATTCGACCTGGTCGGTGAAGATGCTCTCCCCGTCGATACCGTGCCCGTTGAGGTGGAACAAGTCATCGTCCAGGAAGCACGGCGGCCCAGCGTTGGGGAACACATGGGTGGCACCGACAGCGTCGATGTAGCGCAGCGCCCGGTCGGATTGCCCGGCGCGCTTGCGCCGCGCAAAATCCTGTTTCGCGCCCTCGGGCAGGTCGTAGATCATCGGCCACCAGATCGCGCCAGAAAACTGCGTGAAGTAGCCATGTACGTCACCGAACTCGCGCAACGTCTCAATGTCGAGCGGGTGCGCGTCATTCTGGTTCAGCAGCACGGTTCGCCCATCGTCCAGCGACAGCGCTGAGTCCCCAATCGGGCCGTCACTGGGCCCGGTCAACGACGTGATCATGATGCGCAACCCGTCGCGCTCGAAGGGGACACCGCTCTCGGTACGCAGAAACGCCGTGAAACCCAACGCCACCAACTCGCGCTCCAGCTCGTCAGTGGGGTACTTCGGCAGGAGTACTGTGGTCTCCTTGCGAACATGGCGGCGCAGCAGCTCGGCGTCAAAATGATCCCGGTGCAGGTGCGAGACATAGAGGTAGTCGGCCTGCCCGAGTCGGTCCCAGTCGAGTTCGCTGTTGTCCGGGAACGGAAACCACGCCCCAAAGAACGCCGGATTCACCCATGGGTCACACAACACACTGCCCGCGTGCGTCTCGATGAACAACCCGGCGTGCCCAAGCCCGGTGACGCGCATCCCCTACCCTCCCGGTGTCTGTTTGGTGCCGCTAGCTGCGTTGCGGGTGCGCGCCCACGGTAGCCTCCAGACTCATGGCCAGCCGATTGGCGCTCCAGCACCGGTACCCCGAGCCACCGGAGCGCATCCGGGAGGTGCTCACCGACCAGCGGTACCTGCGGGACAAGCTCCGCGCGGTGGGCGGGCCCCAAGCCGAGCTGGTGTCGTGGCAGGCCGACGAGCGGGGCGTCACCGTGGTCATCCACCAGGCGGTGCACGGCGACGCGCTGCCATCTTTCCTGCGCTCTGGGCTGCCCAGCGGCCTGACGATCCGCCGTACCGAGACCTGGAGCAGTTCCGGTGGCAGCGTGCACGCGGTGGTCGACGGGGTTCCGGGAACGATCACCGGGACGATGCGCCTTGAGCCTGACCCCGCTGGATGCGTGCTCGGCGCCCAACTCATGGCCGAGGTCGGGCTGCCGCTGATCGGCGGCATGGTGGAAAAGACGATCACCGATGGCATCGCCAAGCTGATGGAGACCGAGTACCGGTTCACCCTGGAGTGGCTGCGAAACGCTGCGACCACCTGAACTGTTATCCGCCGATGTTAGAGAGCCAGGTCACGCGTCTCATGCCCGGTCCAGCGGCACCGTGCCGCCGCAGTCGCCCACCGGCAGCGTCACGCCGCCGAGGACTGGCGTGTTGTCGGCGATGTCGCCGCCGAGGGTGACCGTGTAGCGGGGCAGGCGATGAAGCCTGGCGAACACGGCGGTCCTCGCGGCGGCAGATTCGAACTGGCGCAACGCGAACACGTTGGGGTAGCGGTCTTCGGTAGCCGCGGCGAAGGTGTCGTCGTCGTGGAGATCCCGCCCGCCTGGGTGGATCGCTGGCGCCACGTGCAGGTCGATGGCCGGGAACACCAGGGCGGCCGCTCGGGCGGCGGTGGCCAGTGGCAGGCCGAGCAGACTGGTGAACTGATCGGGGTACAGCTGCGCCTTCGCCTCGCGCCCCCCGTCGTGCTGGGGAGTTCGCGTTCTGGCGCGCAGCGCGGCCAGCGCGGCCTTCGAGGTGGAGGAGTGCAACTCGCCGCTCGCTGCGGCCGCGGCGACGGCGTCGTACCAGCCGCCGGCGTCGAGCAGGCCGAGGCCGATCGCGGCGGCGGCCGGCCAGGGCAACAACTCGACCGCGCCGTCGGCGGCGGATCGGGCGAACAGCCGGTCGTTGGCCAGCACTGCCCACCGGTACGCGCGACCCAGTTGCAGGACAGTGCTGGTCTTGCCCGACCCTTTGCCGCCGAACGCCAGGATCGCGCGGCCGTCGTGGACAGCGGCGGAGGCGTGCAGCAGCACCCACCCGTCACGGGCCAGCGCCCCGCGCAGTGCCTCGCGGGCCAGCCGACCGGCGGCGGAGGCGGCATGCTCGGCCAAGCCCGGGTCTGCGGCGACGACGGTGATGTGGCCGTCGGCACCGACGCGATAGGCGAGGCGGTCGCCGTGAGCCAGCAACGCCCCGTCCTGGCGAGCCAAACGCAGCGGTTGACGCGCGTAGGTGGCGGTCGTGTGCGGCAGCCAGTCCACCGCCGTGCTGATGTATTCGTAACGTACCTGGTCAACCAGGGCGTCCGCGTGCACCGTGACGTCGTCGTGCGCATCGGCGGGTACCGGTTCGGCCTGCCACCACGCGCCGAAATAGCGGATCAGCCAGTCGATCGCGGCCGGGGTGTTGCTGGTGATCCGGGCGCGGTGATCCGCTGCCTGAATGCGCATGGCGGCGATCTCGCCGAGCGCGCTGGGGGTGTCGGTCACCGGGTCTCCCGGGTACTCGTCGGTGGCTGGGCCGTGCTGGCCAGCGTAGAGCCGACCAGCGTCTGGTAAGCGTGGTGGACCTTGTCGGCGGCGGCGGCCAGGCGCCGCTGTTCGTCAGGGTTCAGCGGCGGCAGGAACGGCTGGGCCGCTCCGCAGGTGAACCGGACGGGAAGGCCCAGCCAGCCGTGGTGCCGGTAGCGGACGGACAGGTGTTCCACACCGTCGACCTCGCCGAGGACTTTGCCCAGCGCAGACAGTATCGCGCCGACTGCGCCGGCCCGGACCCGACCGATCCCATCGGTGATCAGCCCGGACCGGGCATGCAGAGCGGCGTACAGGTCGCCGGCCGGCACTGCGGCTGAATCCAGCGGATGGCCACGGATGGTGGTGCTTGACAGGCAGCAGACCGCCGCGTCGCCGTGCTCGCCGATCACGTGCCCGTTCACCACCTCCACCGCGACCCCGCACGCGGCGGCAACAAGTGTCCGGTAACGGGCAGTGTCCAGGTTCGCACCGATCCCGTATACCCGGTGGCAGGTCGAGGTTTCGGCCACGAGGCGGGCCAGCACGTCCACCGGGTTGGTGACCACTAGCACCGCGCCGGTGTAGCCGGTCAGCTCGACTGCCAGCTTGTGCACGATTGTGGCGTTGGCTGACAGCCCCGCCATCCGCACGTCGAGCTGGTGCCGGTTGGTGAACGCCGCGCGGACGGCGATCACGATCGCGTCGCAGTCGCGCAGCTCGGCTACCGAGTTCACCGAGCGCACCGCGACCGGTGAGCACAGCGCGGCGCACAGATCCTCCAGGTCGGCGCTCAGCGCGGCGGACTGCCAATCGGTGCGCGACAACACCGCCACGTCCGCGCGGCCGGCGGCCACGACTGCGGTAGCCAGCGCCTGCCCGACCGCCCCAGCGCCGACAATGCCCAGCCTCGTCATGCCCGTGCCGCCTGCGTCAGCAGCCGCCACGCCGCCGCCCCGTCGCCGCCGCCCCACAGGGCGCCAGCCGTCCGTTGAACGATCGTGATGATCTCGCCGGCCACCCTGCCGCTGCCCGCCGC
>JBATXM010000236.1:0-99977 GCA_049673305.1 Pseudonocardiaceae bacterium
AACCGAGTCGACGACGGGCACCAGAACCCTCACCTCACCAACCACACCCCAAGCCAGCGACAGACAGCCACTGACCTGCACTGACACCACGACACCTGAACGATCTAGCTCTGTAGTACTAGGCGCATGCCTCGGGGGTGATCGGTGTTCCTTGCCAGCGTCCCCGCCCTAGCACCGTTTCTCCAGCCATCACCAGTGAGCCCGCTCCAACCGTCGTGGCCTCTCCGACCCGGCTTCCCGGCAGCACGATGCTGTGCGGCCCGAGCGTCGCGGCCCGGTCGAGCCGCACCGGCTCCAGCCGCATCACCCGGTCATGGAACAGGTGCGTCTGCAGCACGCAGCCACGGTTCACGCTCGCCTCACGGGCGACCCGGATCAGATCGGGTTCCGGCAACCGATGCGTTTCGCACCATACTCCGCGCCCGATCCGCGCCCCGAGGCTGCGCAGCCACCAGTTCAACACCGGTGTGCCGACAGCGAACTGCACGAACCACGGCACCGCGAGCGTCTCCACGAATGTGCCGTACAGCTCATTGCGCCAGACGAACGAACTCCACAGTGGATGGTGCGCCGCGGCGAACCGCCCCATCAACACCCATTTCGCCACTGTTGTCACCAGGGCAGCCACCAGCCCCGCCGTGGCCAGCACCACACCGCCTGCCATCCCGGCAAGCCACCAGCCCCTCTCATTCCACGCGGCATCGGATGCCCCGAACACTGCCCACTCCAACAGCTCGGCAACCATCAGCGGCACCACCCGGCACAACTCGACCAGTGCACGCGCGACCACGAGTGACCGCCGAGGAGCGAATGTCCGGTCTGGGTCTGACTTCTCCACCTTGCGCCGCACTCGCATCGGCGGCCGCCCCAGCCAGGACGAGCCCGCCGGCACCTCGTCCGGGGTATCGGAAAGCACTCCGATCAACGCTCCGTCCCCGATTGTCCGGTGCGGGCCGACAATCCCCGAGTTCCCCACGAACGCCTTCGATCCCACTTGGGACTGCCCCAGTCGCACCCAGCTGCCCCGCAGTTCGTAGGGAGCTGCCAACACATCGTCGGCAAGGAAGGCCGAATCGGCGACTTGCAGGAGCTTCGGCAATGCCAGCACCGTGGACAGCTCCACCGAATGACCGATCCGGGCGCCCAGCAACCGCAACCACACCGGCGTGAACAGGCTGGCATACAGCGGAAACAGCGTGTGCCGGGACATCTCCAGCAGCTCGTGCGTCAGCCATGCCGACCATCCGACCCTGCTGTACACCGGGTACGTGCCAGGTCGCAGCGCCCGCCCGGCCAGCCGCACCAGGCCCCCGATCAACAGAGCCTGGCAGGCCATGTCGGCCACCACCATCACCGGCGACCACAGCAATAGCCGCACTGCCGCTTGCCCGAGCGAGGCGGCCTCGGGCACCGCGATGAATGCCAGCAGCATGACCGGTGCGGCAGCCACCCAGGAAACCAGCCCCCGCAAGCTCGACGTCATCAGGTACGCGAGCCCCCATATCCGGGACCGCGTGGCCCGCTGCGCCGGCCACGGCGATGACACGTCCCGCGCTGCCGCAGGTGATCCGCCCCAGCATTCCCCGGCCGGGACCACTCCTGCGACACAGCTGCCCGGCAGCAATTCGGCCCGGTCACTGATCTGCGCGCCGGGCAGCAACGTGCTCCGCGCGCCCACCCGCGCCCCCGCGCCCACCTGCACCGGGCCGATGTGCACCCGGTCCCCGTCCAGCCACCAACCCGCGAGATCCGCCGCTGGTTCCACCGCCGCGCCATCACCGAAACTCGCCAGCCCGGTCACCGGTGGTTCGGCGTGCAGATCCACCCCTTGCCCGACCCGGCAACCCAGCAACCGGGCATACCGGCTGGCCAGGGGAGTGCCGAGCACCGAATGGAGTCCGACTGTCGCGGCCAGCCGTTCGGCCGCCCACAATCGCAGATGCGTCCGCCCGCCGCGCCGGTAACTGCCCGGCTCCAGCCGGCCCCGCAGCAGGCGTACCCCCACCCCCGCCACCAGGACTCGGCCGGGCGCGCTGAACAACACCAGCCAGGCTGGAACCAGGAGCCACCACGACAACCTGGGCAGCCACGATTCGTGCTCGAACGCCGAGAAGACGTCCCCGATCAGAGCCACCACCAGCGCCCACCGCAGCCCGGTGACGCTGAGCAGCAGCAACTGGATCACAGCCTGGATCCATCCGGTCCGCAACGGGGTGGGCACCACCACTCGTTCTTGCGGTGGACCCGTTTCGGCGGCGACCAACTGGGCACGCAGCGCGGAGGGGGTCGGATACCGGTACACGTCTGCCACCGAAGCCGTCGGAAACCGTTGCCGCAGGGTGGAAACCAGCCGCGCGACGGCCAGACTGGTGCCACCGAGGTCGAAAAAGTCATCGTTTGCGTCGACCTCGCTGCCGAGCAAGTCACCCCAGAGCTCCAGCAGC
Source organism: Pseudonocardiaceae bacterium (assembly GCA_049673305.1). Lineage (GTDB taxonomy): Bacteria > Actinomycetota > Actinomycetes > Mycobacteriales > Pseudonocardiaceae. The sequence continues at coordinate 2,445 of JBATXM010000236.1, forward strand.
CACGCGGTGGTCTCGTCCACCGTGGCCCGCTCCCTGTTCGGCTCGGCAGGCAACGGCCAGGGAAGTGCGTCCCGATCGATTTTGCCCGAGCCGCGGACCGGAAACGTCGGCAGCACCACGAGCCGCGGCACCAGCGGCGCGGGCAACTGTTCTCGCAGCAGCCGTTGCGCTCCGACCCGGTCGAACCGCTTCGGGTCACCGTCCACCGGCACCAGGTAGCCGACCAGCACGTCGAGCCCGCCCTCGGTGCGGCGGACCAGGCTCGTCGCGGCCGCCACCGAGGGCAGGGCCAGCAGCGCGGCATCAATCTCACCAAGTTCTACCCGCCTGCCGCCGATTTTTACCTGCGCATCGTCACGCCCGATGAACTCCAGCCCCTCAGGGCGCGCCCGGACCAGGTCGCCACTGCGGTAGGCCCGCGACCAGCCAAGCGCGGGTAGTGCCACGAACTTCTTCGCGTCCATGACCGGGTCCAGGTAGCGGCCGAGACCGACCCCGCTGATCACCAGTTCACCAACCTCACCCCAGCGCACCGGTTCGCCGTCCGCGCTGACCACGGCCAGTTCCCAGCCATCAAGGGGCAACCCGATCAGCACCGGTTCACCATCGATCAGCCGTGCGGCGCAGGACACCACAGTCGCCTCGGTAGGACCGTAGGTGTTCCACACCTCGCGCCCGTCAGCGGCGAACCGTCGCACCACCTCGGGTGGGCAGGCTTCGCCGCCGACGATCAGCAACCGCACCTCAGCAAGCATGTCGCGGGACCACAACACGGCCAGTGTGGGCACCGTGGACACCACGGTGATCCGCATCTGCGCCAACCACGGGCCGAGGTCCGCGCCGGTGCGCACCAGTGAGCGCGGGGCAGGAACCAGGCAGGCACCGTTGCGCCAAGCGAGCCACATCTCCTCGCAGGAGGCGTCGAAGGCGACGGAAAGCCCGGCCAGCACCCGATCGCCCGGCCCGATCGGCGCATCGCGCAGGAACAATCGCGCCTCCGCGTCCACGAAGGCCGCCGCGCAGTGGTGGCTCACCGCGACTCCCTTGGGCGTGCCGGTGGAGCCGGAGGTAAAGATGATCCACGCGTCCTCGCCGATACCCTGGCCGCCGAGTGGTGGCGCTGCCGGGCCCGGCACGAGTTCCCACCCTCCCCCGAGCACCGCACAGACCCCCGCCTCGCGCCAGACCAGTTCAGCGCGCTCATCCGGATCGTCGGCATCGACCGGGACATACGCCGCACCCGCAGCGAGCACGGACAGGATCGCCAGGTACAGCTGCGCCGAACCGGAGGGCATCCGCACCCCGACCCGATCACCAGCGCCGATTCCCTCGGCGCGCAGTGCCGCGGCCCGTTCCCCGACCACTCGATCCAGTTCCCGGTACGTCAACGAGTATTCACCGTCGTCGATTGCCAGCGCGGCAGGCCACTCGGAAACAGAATTGGCCAGCACATCGAGTAGTGATCGTGGTTCCGATGCGGAATTGCTCCGGTAGACCGCAGCAACGCTGACAGAAAAAGATGTTTCAATTGTCACCAAAACCCCCTCGATTTGACTGAAATCCCCTGAAATCCACGATGTGTACTAGTTTTTGCCCACGCTGAAACCGCGCTGAATTTCTTGCGCTGCAACCAAGATTTCTCCAGCGAGCGGGGCGCGGTCCGCCAACTCGTTCTCGCCTTTATTGATGGCGCCGAGTGGTCACCTGATCACCCGGCGGCCTCATCTGGGGTCTAGGGCCAGGCTCCGGGCGACTTCATCGGCCAGCCCCCCGGCTTCATCATCACTGGGCGTCGGATGGTTGAGTGCCTACCGCTTGTCTTCACTGTTGCCCCCGCAGCTCCCGGCCCCGTGCTGCCCGGGGCGTCCAATGCCACTGTCAGCTAAGCGGGCCAGCCGGGCCAGCATCTCATGATCAACATGTGGATAGCGGAGCGGATGTGGACAACCGAAGGTGGACTGGATGGCACGGTGCTACTAGCTGACACCGTGCGGGGGAACTCGAATCCGAGGCGATACTCGCTAGAAGGAGCGTGGTCGGCCTTGTTGACCGCTGTCGACCAGTGCCGTCTGCTGTCATTCGGAGCCGAATGGCGGTGTGGGCGGCTTCCTGATCGCCATTCGGCTCCGAACGGCGATCTGCGGCGCGCACGGTCGTCTCACGATCCGCCGCCGCGCTGGGACCATGACTCTCAGCGCGTCGAGTTCGATGGCGGAGCTGCTCAAGAAGCCGGGAAGAGCTCCGACGTCGAATTCGGCGACGACAGGGCCGTCGCGTTACTGGTGACCGGGTGACCGGTTAGGTGGCGGGGAATGGATGGTGCGGAGGCGCGCCCTTTTCCAGGGCCAGCGCGTCGCGGAGGCGGTGCGGGTTCATCAGGCCTGTCGTTGGTCGGCCTGCGCGCTGGGCTTGCAGCGCAGTGGCTTCGATATCGTCGACCGTACTGCACAGTTCGGCGAGGATGGCGGGGTCACCGGAGGCGACGGCTTCGCGCGGGCTCAGATCACTGATCACACCAGGAGTGTCGAGCCAGCTCGTTTCGACGTCGCGGCTCAGGCGCTCGGCGGCCTCGCTTGCGTCAGCGGCGGAGCTTGTATCGAGGAAGTAGCTCTCCAGGATGACGGCTCGGCCTTCCCGACCGTCGGGGTCCGGGCTGAGGCGCTCGGCACGCCGGTCACCTTCGATGGCGTCCGGGGCGATGTCGCGCAACTGGGCTTCCAGTGCGGCCAGCCGCGTCGGAGAGTTCGCGGTGAGGGTGAAATCCTCTCCGGACCGGTCAATCTGCCCGAGGTTCAGCACTCGCCCATCGGGCAGGTTCCGGTGCCAGGCGAGCACCTCATCGTCGATCTGGGTCAGCCGCTGGCTGAGCAGCTCGAAGGCCCGTTGCGCTTGGGGCACCCGGTAGGTGACGCCACAGTCGTACACGTCCTCGCCATCACTGTTACGCAACTGGACGGGGGGTTCAGGAGCGAAGAAGTCGGCGATCTGCTCCAGCGAGGGACCTGATGCGAGCAGGCCAGCCAGCTCGCGGCGGCGGTGGCGCAGGACGTGCACGGGCAGCGCGAGCATGCGCGCTTCGGTGTCGTCGTGCAGCACCCGGCCGCAGAACAGCTCCAACCGCTGCGCGCACTCCGATAACAGCTTGTCGGCCAGATGGATCGGGTCACCGTCGGGCAGGGCGCGCAGTGTGACGCTGGTGCCCCGCGCAACATCGAGTGTCTCGTAGAGCGTGACCGGGATTCGTCGCCAGTCCTCGATGAGCTGGCGTTCCTCGGGGCGCAGCCAAGGACCTCGGGTGGCGAGGAACTGCTCCACCAGGCCGCCCTGGAACAGCGTGAGATCCAGCAAGAACATCGCATAACGCTGCGGATCCTCGGTGCGATCCAGCAGCGGTGTGATCATCTCCATGCCGGGAGCGCGCTCCGCGTAGGTGCCCAACAGGGCATAGACGAGCTGGGCTCGCGCGCTCAAGGGGGGTAGCGCGCAGTGCCGGCAGCAGACCTTGAACTTGCGGCCCGACCCGCACGGGCACGGACTATTGCGCCCCACATCGCTCACCGTCGCGGCTGCGGCCATGGCCTCGCTCAGCCCCGGCCGCAGCGAGCTGGGACGCTCGGCGCGTCGCAGGTATCTGTCGGCGCTGGCGTAGTCCCCGCGCGCGGCAGCGTACTGGGCGGCGTCGTGCAAAACCGGCTCCAGGCCGGGGCGCAGCGTCAGCGCCTCGTCAAGCAGGTCACGGGCGGTTGCGGAGTCCCCAGCGCCTTCGGCGGCGCGGGCGGCGATCAGCGCGACCGCAGCCTTCTCCTCCCTGCTTCGGGCATGTGACCGCAGCGCCGCAAGCTGCGGCTCGACCACACCGAGCTGTGTTGTGTGACACTCGATCCGGCCGGAAATGAAGCCCAGTGCGTCATCGGTGGCGCAGGACAGCGCATCGAGCAGGAACCGGATGTTCCCCTCATCCAGCGGATCCTCGCTGGTGAGCATTCCCGTGACGGTCTCGGCGTCGATGACCACGTTGTTCTGGGGGTCATCATGGGGAGGCATCCGCGCAGGATAGCTGACCGAGGTGGTTGGCCGGGGCAGCCACCCGCTGGCCAGTTGGGCAGGTCCAGGCCCGCTCCGAGTACCGTTGAGGTTCCCCGCACCCGTTTTGGTCGAACCCGCCGAACCCATTGTGACCGAACCCGTTTTGAGGAGTTCCCGCGTGCCCACCGCCGCCCCTGTCCGCGTGCGCACCGACATGCGCAACGTTGCCATCGTTGCGCATGTCGACCATGGCAAAACCACGCTTGTTGACGCCATGCTGCGCCAGTCCGGCGCTGTCGCTGGGCGCGTTGAGGTGGACCGCGTGCTGGATTCCGGTGATCTGGAGCGGGAAAAAGGCATCACGATCCTGGCCAAGAACATGGCAGTCACCCGTTCCACGCCGGACGGTCCCGTGACCATCAACGTGGTGGACACTCCCGGGCACGCCGATTTCGGTGGTGAGGTGGAGCGCGGGTTGTCCATGGTGGACGGTGTGTTGCTGCTCGTTGACGCCAGCGAGGGCCCGCTGCCGCAGACCCGCTTCGTGCTCCGCAAGGCATTGGCCGCGCACCTGCCGGTCGTGCTCGTGGTGAACAAGGTCGACCGCCCGGACGCCCGGATCGAGGCGGTGGTCGAGGCGACCCACGACCTGCTGCTGGATCTCGCCTCGGATCTCGAAGGTCTCGAGGCCAGTACCGCCGAGGCGGTGCTGGACATGCCGGTGCTCTACGCCAGCGCCCGCGCTGGCCGGGCCAGCCTGACCCGCCCTCGGGATGGCGAGCTGCCGGACTCCGAGGACCTCACGCCGCTGTTCGACGTCATCCTCACCCATGTGCCGCCGCCCGCGGGTGATGCGCAGGCGCCGTTGCAGGCGCACGTCACCAATCTCGACGCGTCAACCTTCCTGGGCCGCATAGCGCTGTGCCGGGTCCGTGCCGGACGGCTGCACAAGGGCCAGACCGTGGCATGGTGCCGCGAAGACGGGTCGATCCGGTCGGTCAAGATCACCGAGCTGTTGCGCACCGAAGGGCTCGAGCGGGTCCCGGCCGCCAGCGCGAAGGCCGGTGACCTGATCGCCATCGCGGGAATCGCGGAGATCACCATCGGTGACACCCTCGCTGACGTCGACGATCCGCGCCCGCTGCCCCGGATCACCGTGGACGAGCCGGTGATCGCGATGACGATCGGCATCAACACCAGCCCGCTGGCGGGCCGTGGCGGGGGGCGCAAGCTCACCGCCCGCCTGGTTCGCAACCGGCTGGACGCCGAGCTCGTCGGCAATGTCAGCATCCGGGTGTCGCCGACTGAATCGCCGGACACCTGGGAGGTGCAGGGTCGTGGTGAGCTGGCGCTGGCCGTGTTGGTGGAGACCATGCGGAGAGAGGGTTTCGAGCTCACCGTCGGCAAGCCCCAGGTCGTCACCCGCACCGTGGACGGCACCCTGCATGAACCGTTCGAACACCTCACCGTGGACGTTCCCGAGGAGTACGTCGGTGCTGTGACGCAGCTGCTGGCCGGTCGCAAGGGCCGGACCGAACAGCTCGGTGCCACGTCCGGAGACGGCTGGGTGCGGCTGGAGTTCACGGTGCCCTCCCGGGGCTTGATCGGCTTTCGCACCGAGTTCCTCACCATCACCCGCGGCACCGGTGTGGTCCATCACGTCTTCGACGGCTACCGACCGTGGGTGGGTGAGTTGCGCACCCGTCGCTCCGGGTCGCTGGTCGCCGACCGCACCGGCGCGGTCACCGGGTACGCGTTGACCCAGCTTGGTGACCGGGGCACGTTCTTCGTCGAGCCTGGCGCGGCTGTCTACGCCGGTATGGTGGTCGGCGAGAATCCCCGCGCCGAGGACCTGGATCTCAACGTGTGCCGGGAGCGCAAGCTCACCAACGTGCGATCCTCCAGCGGAGAGGAACTCGAGCGGTTGGCTCGGCCGAGGACGCTCGGGTTGGAGGAGGCGCTGGAGTTCTGCGCCTCCGACGAGTGCGTCGAGGTGGCACCGGACGTGGTGCGGGTACGCAAAGTCATCCTGGACGCCACCCAGCGCGGCCGGCAGCGCGCCCGCGACCGGGTGACCCGCAGCTAGCTGGCAGATGCCAACCCAGACCCCGGGCACACCCTGGGAGATCGCGTTGCGGCAGCATGTCGCCTCGTGAGGACGCCCGGCGGCGCATACGCAGTGGTGACGGCGCTGGTCGCCGGGGTCGCGCTGGTGGGATGCGCTCCGCAGCCGCCCCCGGTGGCGCCACCCCGCCACTCCGCCGTGAGTTCCTCAGCGGCCTCGTCCGCCGTGCGGGAGGTGGTGTTCGGGGTGGACCAGCTGTTCAGTGGTGCCAACTCCGGTTTCAACCCGCATACCCTGGCCGACCTGACGCCAGTCTCGGAGGCGCTCGCCAGCCTGCTGCTGCCCTCGGCGTTCCACCAGACACCCACCGGGCGGTGGGTCCTCGACCAAACGCTGCTGACCTCCGCCGAGGTCACGGATACCGAACCCTTCACCGTCACCTATCGGATCCGGCGCAATGCGCAGTGGTCGGACATCACCCCCATCGCTGCCGAGGATTTCGGCTACCTTGCTGAGCAGATGCGCACCCAGCCCGGAGTGGTGGACTCGGCCGGCTACCAGCTGATCGACCAAGTGGTCTCCCGGGACGGCGGCAAGACCGTCGAGGTGATCTTTCAGCGGCCCTACGCTGGTTGGCGCACGCTGTTCCACCACCTGCTGCCCGCGCATCTGCTCAAGGATGCGCCGGGCGGTTGGAACACGGCGCTCGACGCGGGCCTGCCGGTGTCCGGTGGTCCGTTCGCGATGACCTCGGTGGACCGATCTCGCGGCGAGATCGTGCTGGAACGCAACGATCGGTACTGGGACACTCCGGCCCGGGTGGATCGGATCCGGTTGCGCCAAGGCAGCGAGGCGGCTCTGATCGAGGCGCTGCGCACCGCTGGCGCGCAAGGTGCCTTGTTCAGCCGTCCCAACGCCATCACCGAGTCGCTGCTGCGCGCGGCCAACCTGGGAGGGAGCCCGACGGTCGTGCCGCAACCGGTGCTCGTCTCCGTGCTGTTGCGCCCAGCCAGCCCCGTGCTGAGCGACCAGCGGGTGCGCACCGCGGTGGCCGCGCTGCTGGACCGCCCCTCGCTGATCGCCACCGGAGTCGCTAGCGGGCCCGCCGCGGCGCTGCGGGCCGACTCCGAGGTGCTCGCCCCGTCCGCGCCTGGTTATCACGCCACCGCGCCGGCCACCGGTGTCCCGGTGGCGCCGGATCCGGACACGGCGCGCCGGTTGCTCACCGACGCCGGGTACACCCAGGGCCCAGCGGGTTGGGAACGCGCCGGGCAGCCACTGCGGCTGGTGGTCGCGGCGGCGGCGAACCACGAACCGTACGGGACGCTCGCTGCTCGGGTGGCTGATCAGCTCCGGAGCGCTGGGGTCGATGCCGAGCTGCGGGAAGTCGATCCTGACGAGCTCTACGCCACCATGCTCGGCCCGAGTGCCAACGCGGTCACTCCACCGTTGGCCAATCCAGTACTAGCCAACGTGGGGGAGGCGCAGCCCGGCGTCGACATCGTTGTGCTGCCGCAGCCCGCAGCCGGCCACCCGGCCACCCAAGTGGCGTCCTGGTCCGGTTGCCCGCTGGTGGTGCCAGCCAGGCTGGCCCCAGCGCCGCCCAACCCAGCGAACTTCTGCGACCTGGCCCTGCAACCGATGATCGAGCAGGCGCTGATCCAGGACGACCCGGCAGGCCCGGTTCCACCTACTGTCGAGGCGACGCTGTGGGAGCGGGCCGTGACGATCCCGCTCTACCAGCCGGCGTCACTGCTCATCACCACCAGTCAGCTATCCGATGTGGTCCCGGGTACGCCGTTGGAAGGTCCGTTTGACGGTGCTTCCCACTGGCAGGTGAGCCGGTGACACCTGAGAGGTCTCCCGTGATGGGAAAGTCGAGGCGCATTCGGTTCCGGACATGCTTCCTGGTGGGGATCGCCTGCCTTGTTCTCGCGGTCACCGGTTGTGTGGCGGCCAGCGGAACTGACCGCTCCGGCGGCGGCCCGGCGCACACCCAGGCCCGTGGTGACCGGGGGGACGGATCCTATCGCGCTCCGAGCGTGCCACCCGGTCCTGCGGTCGTCGTCGCGCACGATGCGCCGTTCTTCGCGTACAACAACACAACAGCGAAGGCGAACAACAACCCGGACAACGCCCTGGTGCTCAACCAGGTGCTCGTAGACCCCTTCATCGTCGACGGAAACGACAGGTTTCTGCTCAACTCCGACGTGCTGATGTCAGCCGAGCTGACCTCGAAGGACCCGCAGGTCGTCACGTACAAGATCAAACCGAATGTCAGATGGTCAGATGGGCAGCCATGGAATTGCCACGACTTCTACCTGGCCTGGCTCGCGGGCAGCGGCGCGACGCCATACTTCGCACCGGCGACCACTCGAGGACTGGATCGTGTTACCGCCCAGTGTCGTGACAAGAATACATTCGTCGAGACCTACCGCTCGCCCTACGCTGACTGGCGCCAGAACTATATTCAGCACGCCATTCTTCCCGCGCATATCCTTGAGCGGGAGACCGGAATCACTGACATCACCGCGTTGACCCCGACCTCCGCGCCAGCAGACCTGAAGAAGGCCGGTGACTTCTGGAACAGCGCCTGGATCGGTTTCAGCGCCAAGACAATGCCGGCATCGGGACCGTATCAGTTTGACAGCTCGACGTCGAGCAAAAATGCTGTGCTGATCCGAAACAAGGCCTGGGTGGGTAACCCCGGAGGTCCGGCGATGATTGTGCTCACGTCCGTCTCGGACGGTGCCGCCGCCGTGGCGGGTTTGGAGCACCGGCAGGTCAACGTCGTGCAACCATCGGCTGATCCGCTGCTGGCCGATCGGCTGCGGGCATTGTCGGGCCGGGGCGTGATATTCGAGGCACGGGGCGGCTCCACCGTCGAGCACCTGGACCTCAACCTGGCCAGTCCGCTGTTCCGAGATCCGGTCATCCGGACTGCCTTCGCCCAGTGCGTCGATCGGAACAAATTGGTCGACGAACTCGTTCGCGGCGTCCTCGCGGACGCTCAGCCGCTCGGAAGTCTCACGTTTCTCCCGGGCGATTCAGCCTACGTCGATCTCTACTCCGACACGATGGTCGCCGACGCGCGCAAGGCGCAGGTGACCCTGGAGCGAGCGGGTTGGGTGTTGGGCTCCGACGGCGTCTATTCCCGGGCTGGCCAGCGACTGTCCTTCTCCATCAGCCACGATGGTTCGCCGGCCCACTCCCGTGAGGTGGAACTGATCAGGAAGCAATGTCGGCAGGCCGGAATGGAGATCGCTGACGGTGCCACCCCGGGCGGTCTGGGTTTGGAGGGGGGTGCTGTGGTTCTGGGTCGCTTCGATGTCGCCCTGACGACGAGCTCGCGTGCTCCCCGGGTGTGGTCCCTGGCTGACCGCTACGCGACCACTGGCAAGCTCAACGACCAGCACTACAGCAACCCTGAGGTTGATGCCGCGCTGGGTGTCGCGGAGACGGAGTACTCCGATTCCACCCAGAGTGATGCCTTGGCGAAAATCGATCGGCTCCTCGCCGAGGATCTGGTGTCACTTCCGCTATTCCAGATCCCCATCATGTGGGCCTACACCAGCAACATCGACAACGTCTATCGCCACGCTGTAGATGGCGTCACCTGGAACGCCAACGAATGGACCGTGCGCTAACCCCACCACACTGGTCCGGCCCACGTCTTTTCGAGGGAACCGGCCGGCGCTTTGTCGCTAGGCGGTGGCTCTCGACGCCGATTACCAAGATGGGCGATCGGCCGTCGCGGCGGCAAGCAATCCGTGGTATGACCGCCGGAGTGAGCGATTTCCTGACCGTGCGTCCGGCCCATCCTGACGAGTTGGCGGAGGTTGGCCGGCTCACTCTTGAGGCGTACCTCGCCGACGGCATGGTGAACCCTGCGGGTCCCTACGCGGCGCAGCTGGCCGATGCGTCGCGGCGGGCCAGCGGCGCTGAACTACTGGTGGCGGTGGATCCCGAAGGCATGGTGCTGGGGACGATCACGGTGTGCCCGCCGGGCAGCCCGCTGGGGGAGCTGTCCCGCCCCGGTGAGCTGGAGTTCCGGATGCTCGCGGTGGCACCCGGTGCCCGTCGCCGCGGGATCGGCGAGGCGCTGGTGCGAACCGTGCTGGCGCGGGCGAGGAAAACCGGCGCGCGCCGGGTCGTGCTGTGCAGCGGGCAGGAGATGCACGGCGCGCACCGGCTCTATGCCCGATTGGGGTTCATCCGGATGCCCGAGCGTGACTGGTACCCGTTGCCTGGGGTCCGGCTACTGGCCTTCGGCGCGACCACCGATTAGTCGCTCAGGACCACCGCGACGATCCCCGCCAGGTGCTCCAGGCGGGCAACCTCGGCGGCGCGGAACATCGGCCCACCCGGGCGACCGACCAGCAGGGCCCGGTCCGTACCACCCAGTGGGGTCGCCGCCAGCTCGGTACCCAGCTCCCGCCAAGGCGGCGGTACCCAGGGGTCCTCACCGTCCAGGGTCGTCGCCCGACGCAGTGGCCACCATGGCAGGTCCGCGACGATGGTCTCCGGTGCGGCAAAGGAGCCGGCGAGCCGGTGCGGTTGTCCCCCCGAGACGCCGAGCACAACGGCCCAACCTGCTCGGATGATCTTAGGCACCCCGTCGGTGAAGGCCTGCAGGCCGTGGGCGGGGTCGGCGGCGATCTCCTCCACCAACTCCAGCTCGCGGTGGGTGTCCAGGACACCCGCCCACGGGCGGACGGCGTCGACCTCGACGCCGTCAACCGACTCCGCCGCCGTGATCAACACATCGGGCAGCCGGCCAGCGGGAAGCTCCACGACGAGGTCGTCGATGGCGATGCCGGATCTCCGCTCGACGACGTCCAGGCTGAGGATGTCAACGCCCACCTTGCCCAGGGCGGTGGCCACCGCGCCGAGCGCCCCAGGGCGGTCCGGGAGCTGGATTCGGATCAAAAAGGACATCCGCCGCAGTCCTCTCCAGTCGCCGCGCTCGCCGGCCGTCGATTGTGACAGAACAAGCTGAAAGATGCGTCCCCTAGGCTCGCGAAGCGGGTCACCCGCCCTGGCGAAAGCTCCCATGAACAGCCCGGCGCTAGACTCGCCAGTGCCCAGCACCCCAGTAGCGTTTCAGGAGTCTCCTGTGCCCACCGTATCCCGTGACGAGGTCGCGCATCTCGCGCATCTCGCCCGGCTGGCCGTCACCGAGGAGGAGCTGGACTTGTTCGCGGGCCAGCTCGAGGTGATCCTGACCTCGGTCGCTCGGATCAGTGCGGTGGCGGCCGAGGACATCCCCCCCACCTCGCACGCCGTCGGGCTGACCGATGTGTTCCGGGCGGACGTGCCACGCCCTGGGCTGACCCAGCAGCAGGCCCTGTCGGGCGCCTTTGCGGCTGAGGATGGCCGCTTTCGGGTGCCACGCATCCTGGACGAGTCGTGACAACCGAGCTGACCCGGTTGTCCGCCGCGGAGGTGGCCGGGTTGATCCACGCCCGGGAGATCACGGCGATTGAGGTGGCCCAGGCGCATCTGGACCGGATCACCGCCGTGGACCCCGCGCTGCACGCCTTCCTGCACCTGGACGCCGAGGTCGCGCTCGCCGCCGCTGCCGCGGTGGACGACGGGCTGCGCCGAGGTGACCCGCCAGCCTCCGCGCTGGCGGGCGTGCCGCTGGCGCTGAAGGACGTGTTCACCACCGTTGACATGCCGACCACCTGCGGCTCGCGGATCCTCCAGGGTTGGCGGCCACCGTATGACGCCACGGTGACCCGCAGGCTTCGCGAAGCGGGCGTGGTGATTCTGGGCAAGACCAACATGGACGAGTTCGCCATGGGTTCCTCGACGGAGAACTCCGCCTACGGGCCCACCCACAATCCCTGGGACCTTGACCGTGTTCCCGGCGGGTCCGGCGGTGGGTCGGCGGCGGCGGTGGCCGCCTTCGAGGTGCCACTGGCGATCGGTACCGACACTGGCGGCTCGATCCGCCAGCCCAGCGCGTTGACCGGCACCGTCGGGGTCAAGCCGACCTACGGCGGCGTCTCCCGGTATGGCCTGGTGGCCTTCTCCTCCAGCCTGGACCAGGGTGGTCCGGTGGCCCGTACGGTGCTCGACGCCGCTCTGCTGCATGAGGTGATCGGCGGGTATGACGCGTTGGACTCCACCTCGATCGACGCACCGGTGCCGCCAGTGGTGCAGGCGGCCCGCGTCGGCGCCACCGGCGATGTGGCGGGGGTCCGGGTCGGGGTGGTTAGCCAGTTCCGAGGGGAGGGCTACCAGCCTGGGGTGCTGCGCGCTTTCGACGTCGCGGTGAGCCGGTTGCGTGAGCTGGGCGCCCACGTCCTTGAGGTGTCCTGCCCGTCCTTCGACCACGCGTTGCCTGCCTATTACCTGATTGCGCCCAGCGAGTGCTCCTCGAACCTGGCCCGCTTCGACGGCATGCGCTACGGGTTGCGGGTGGGCGACGACGGTAGCCGCAGCGCGCAGGAGGTCATGTCGCTGACCCGTGCGGCGGGTTTCGGGGCCGAGGTCAAGCGCCGCGTCATGCTGGGCACCTACGCCCTGTCCGCCGGGTACTACGACGCCTACTATGGCCAGGCGCAGAAGGTCCGCACCTTGATCATCCGGGACTTTGCCGCAGCGTTCGAGCGGGTGGACGTGCTGGTCTCGCCGACCACCCCAACCACCGCGTTCTGTATCGGCGAGCGGGTGGACGACCCGTTGGCGATGTACCTGTCTGATCTGTGCACGATCCCGGTGAACCTGGCCGGCAATGCCGCCCTGTCCGTCCCGGCCGGGCTCTCCGATGACGACGGCTTGCCGGTGGGACTGCAGGTGATGGCGCCCGCGCTGGCCGACGACCGGGCCTACCGGGTGGCGGCGGCCTACGAGGCGGCGCGCAACGCCGCCGACGGTGGCCCGCTGGCGCACCGGGTACCCGATCTGAACGCTGAGATGGTTGCGCGATGACCGCTGCGCTGATGGATTATGACGATGTCCTGGAGCGCTTCGAACCGGTGCTTGGGCTTGAGGTGCACGTCGAGCTGTCCACCGCGACGAAGATGTTCTGCGGCTGCGCCAACGTGTTCGGGACACCCCCCAACACCCAGGTCTGCCCGACCTGCCTGGGACTGCCTGGATCGCTTCCGGTACTCAATCGCGCTGCGGTGGAGTCGGCCATGCGGATCGGGCTGGCGTTGAACTGCTCGATCGCCCCATGGTGCCGGTTCGCCCGGAAGAACTACTTCTATCCCGACATGCCCAAGAACTTCCAGACCTCCCAGTACGACGAGCCGATCGCGGTGCACGGCTCCTTGGCGGTGCAGCTGGCGGACGGCTCGACGTTCGACGTCAGTATCGAGCGCGCGCACATGGAGGAAGACACCGGCAAGTCATTGCATGTCGGCGGCTCAACCGGTCGCATTCACGGCGCGAGCCACTCCCTGCTGGACTACAACCGCGCCGGTGTGCCCCTGATCGAGATTGTCACCAAGCCGATTGTCGGTGCGGGGGGGCGCGCGCCGGAGATTGCCCGGGCCTATGTCACCGCGCTGCGCGACCTGTTACGCGCGCTGGGCGTGTCCGACGTGCGGATGGACCAGGGGTCGCTGCGCTGTGACGCCAACGTCTCGCTGATGCCGCGTGGCTCATCGACCTTCGGCACCCGAACCGAGACCAAGAACGTCAACTCGCTGCGCTCGGTGGAGCGCGCGGTGCGCCATGAGATGAGCAGGCAGGCCGCGGTGCTGGCCGGTGGTGGTGACATCGTGCTGGAGACTCGGCACTTCGACGAGGCTACTGGCACCACGTCTTCCGGGCGGAGCAAGGAGACCTCAGAGGATTACCGGTATTTCCCGGAGCCCGATCTGGTGCCGATCGCCCCCAGCGACCAGTGGGTGCAGCGGCTGCGTGCCACGCTTCCCGAGCTGCCCTGGCAGCGCCGGGCTCGGGTGCAGGCTGAGTGGGGCCTGTCCGACCTCGAGTTGCGGGACCTGGTCAACGCCGGCGCGCTGGATCTCATTGCGGCCACCGTCGAGGCGGGGGCTTCCGCCGTGCAGGCGCGATCGTGGTGGGTGTCTTACCTGTCCCAGCAGGCCAACTCCCTCGGTGTGGAGCTCGCTGACCTGCCTATTACCCCGGAACAGGTGGCGCGGGTGATCACCCTGGTTGGTGCGGGTGGGCTGACCAACAACCTGGCCCGGCAGGTCGTCGACGGGATCCTTGCTGGGGAGGGCGAGCCTGACGCGGTCGTCGCCGCCCGTGGCCTGGCCGTGGTGTCCGACGACGCCGAGCTGACCGTCGCTGTCGACCGGGCTCTCGCCGCTCAGCCTGACGTCGCGGAGAAGATCCGCGGCGGCAAGGTGGCGGCGGCGGGCGCGATCGTGGGCGCGGTGATGAAAGCCACCGGTGGCCAGGCCAATGCACAACGGGTCCGCGAGCTGGTCCTGGCGCGGGTTGTCCACCGTTAGTCCTGGCCGCCGCCGGGGCCCACCGGGTCGGGTAGCACGAACACCCGCTCGTCGCTGGAAATCGGTTCCCCCCCTGTCTTGTTGACCGTGCCCAGCCACATCCGCCGCCCGTCAGGGCTCAGTGCAGCCGCAGCGATACGGCCGTAGCGTTCCAGCGAGATCTGGTGCGGTGGGCCGATGAACGTGTCGCCCGGCCCGATCCCGAGCGCGAGCATCGGCGCCCCACTGGTGAACGCGACCTGGATGCGGCCCAGCATGACCACGCATCCCGCAGCCCCGGTGCCTTTGGGCCAGGTCCATGAGGCCGGACCCAGTGGGCGTCCCGGCCGCACCCGGTGTAGCAGGTCGCGGTCGGGCTCCCGGTCGGTGATCCACAGCTCGTTGCTCAGTGGGTCACTGCACAGCCCACCTGGCGCGTGCAATCCGCTGGCCAGCACCGCAGACCCAGCAGGGTTGCCCGGCGCGGGATGGCCGAAGGTGTCGATCCGTAACACCTTGCCGGCCAGGGAGCGCGGGTCCTCGGCGGCGGCGGAGTTGCCGGCATCCCCCGTGGCGACTACGAGCATTCCGTGCGAGTCAACCGCGAGCGCGCCGGCGTTGCCGGTCGGACCCCGGGGGATGCCGGCCAGCACCGGTTTGGGCACGTCACCAGGGGCGATCCGGACTACCCGGTTGTCGACGGGGGTGGTGATATAGGCGTAGATCAGCTCATCCTCGGCATAGCTGGGAGAGAGCGCGAGCCCGGTGAGCCCGCCATCTCCCTCGGGGTCCACGGCCAGAGCGGCTATTTCCTGGTTCGGCCGTTGCCGCTGTACCTGCAGGATCCGGCCGGTGGTGCGCTCCGCGACCAGACCGACCGGTGCGGAGCCCGGCAGCACGACCAGCGCGGAGATCGGTTCCAGGCAGGTCGCAACGACCTGCGGGTCGGGGTCGGCGCAGCCCCTCGGCGGGCCCGGTGGCAGCCGGCCGGATCCACCTGGGCCGGGTGCGCTGGGTGACCCCGGGATGTCGGGCCTCGGTCCGGCCTGCGCCCCAGTCTCCAGCTTGGGGTGGAACGGTCGCGCTTCCCGGTCCGGAAATATCGGCGTCACCGAGCATGCGCACAGCAGCGCCGCCGCCGCGAGCGCTACCGTGAGCGCGCGGTAGCGGGCACTGGCTGGGGTCGGTCCAGGGGGTCGCACGATCACCCGGACGCCGGTCGCTCACTGGCTTCGGTGAGCGGGCCGGGCAGCCGTCCTCCACTGACCGCCGCCAGCAGCGGAAGGTCGCGGGCCCGCACCATGGGCAGCCTCACCTCGTCCCTGTCGCGAGGCACGGCCCAGATCCGGGATTGGTCATCGATCCGCAGGCTCGCGAGGTCTGACCAGGTGATCTGCCGCGAGCCCCATACTCGGTATACCGTCATGGTTTCCGGGCCGACCACCGTCCGGGTCCGCACCAGCCAGACCGTAAGGGCCAGCGGCACCAGGTACAGCACCTGCAGGCCCCGGGCGCCGAAGGCCACCGGGGTCATGCACACGATCAGCCCGAACACCCCGATCAGGGCGATCAGCGGCAGCCGGAAAGTCACCGTGGCGGAGTCGGTCACAACGCCTATAGTGCCAGCCCTTCGTTCATCCGTTGGGTGGCTGCCGCGCTGGCTAGAAGTGTGCTGGTCAGAATATCGGACGACCTATATTTCCCGAGATGCGGGAAAGGCTCCCGCCAGGTTGACGGTAACGCAGTCGGCCAGTTACCGTCAGCGACATGCTGCCCTCCACCGTCCTTGTATGTCCGAGGCGCGTTGCCTGACGAGTCACAAGAAGTCGACGCGCCAACCCTCGCTCCAGTTCGACCCGGGCAGCGGGGGTTTTTTGATGCGTTTGTTGATTGCCAGTTGAGCAAACGATGAATTAAGGCAGGATCATGACAACCGTGACCCCCCGAGAAATGTCTCGAGAAATGCCGAATCCGACATCACCGCCCAAACCGGCCCCGCCCGTAGGCGCACCGGTGCGGGTCACCGGCGCGCAGGCCCTGGTGCGTTCGTTGGAAGCGCTCGGGTGCGAGGTGGTATTCGGAATCCCCGGCGGCACGATCCTCCCGGCGTACGACCCGCTGCTGGACTCTACGAAGGTCCGCCACGTGCTGGTCCGCCATGAGCAAGGCGCTGGGCACGCCGCAACGGGGTATGCGCAGGCCACTGGTCGGGTCGGGGTGTGCATGGCGACGTCGGGTCCCGGTGCGACGAACCTGGTCACGCCGCTGGCCGACGCACATATGGACTCGGTGCCGGTGGTGGCCATCACCGGCCAGCAGACCAGGGCGCTGATTGGCACGGATGCCTTCCAGGAGGCGGATATCACGGGCATCACGATGCCGGTGACCAAGCACAACATGTTGGTGAGGGACGCGGCGGAGATCCCGAGGGCGATCGCGGAGGCCTTTCACCTGGCTGCCACCGGTCGCCCGGGTCCGGTGCTGGTGGACATTCCCAAGGACGTACTTCAGGAACTGACGTCTTTTGTGTGGCCGCCCGAGCTGCGGCTTCCCGGTTACCGGCCGACCACTCGGCCGCACGGCAAGCAGATCCGGGAGGCTGCCCGGCTGATCGCTAACGCCCGCCGTCCGGTGCTCTACGTCGGTGGCGGTGTGATCAAGGCACGGGCCACTGCGGCGTTGCGGGAATTGGCCGAGCTCACCGGAGCTCCAGTGGTGACGACGCTGATGGCGAGGGGTGCTTTCCCCGATTCGCACCCGCTGCACCTGGGGATGCCCGGCATGCACGGCACGGTCGCCGCGGTCGCCGCGATGCAGCGCTCCGACCTGCTGGTGACGTTGGGCGCCCGGTTTGATGACCGGGTTACCGGGCAGCTGTCCTCCTTCGCGCCGCAAGCCAAGGTGGTGCATGCCGACATCGACCCCGCCGAGATTTCCAAGAACCGGCGGGCGGACGTGCCCATCGTCGGTGACTGCGCCGAGGTGATCGGCGAGCTGATCACCTCGGTGTGGGCTGAGTGCCCAACTGGCTGTCCGGATCTGGTTGCCTGGTGGCGGCAGTTGCATCACTGGCAGCAGAGGTACCCCTTGGGCTATGACCGTCCGAGTGACGGGATGCTCTCCCCGCAGTTCGTGATCGAGCGGATCGGCGCTCTGGTCGGCCCGGACGCGATTTACACCGCGGGGGTGGGCCAGCACCAGATGTGGGCGGCGCAGTTCATCAAGTATGAGAAGCCGGGCAGCTGGATCAACTCCGGTGGCCTGGGCACGATGGGTTTCGCCGTGCCGGCGGCGATGGGCGCCAAGCTGGGCCGGCCCGACGTCGCGGTCTGGGCTATCGACGGCGACGGCAGCTTTCAAATGACTAATCAGGAGCTGGCGACCTGCGCCATCGAGAATATCCCGATCAAAGTCGCGGTGATTAACAACGGTAGTCTGGGTATGGTTCGGCAATGGCAGAACCTTTTTTACGCCGAGCGTTACTCGCAGACCGACCTCGGGACTCACTCGCGCATTCCGGATTTCGTGAAGCTCGCCGAGGCATTGGGTTGTGTGGGCCTGCGCTGCGAGGCTGAGCCGGACGTCGACAAGGTCATCAAACAGGCGATGGCGATCACCAACCGCCCGGTTGTGATTGACTTCGTGGTGGGCAAGGACGCCCAGGTGTGGCCTATGGTCGCGGCAGGAAACGGCAACGACTACATTATGTCGGCGCGCGACATCCGCCCGCTGTTCGACGAGGACGGGTCATGACCAAGCACACCATGTCGGTGCTGGTGGAGCACACGCCTGGGGTGCTGGCCCGGGTGGCCGGGCTGTTCAGCCGTCGCGGATTCAACATCCACTCGTTGGCAGTCGGGCCCACCGAGAACCCTGATGTCGCCCGGATGACCATCGTGGTCGCTGTCGAGGATCATCCCTTGGAGCAGGTCACCAAGCAGCTCAACAAACTGATCAACGTCATCAAGATCGTTGAGCTCGAACCTCGGGTGGCGGTGCAGCGGGAGCTGCTACTGGTGAAGGTCCGGGCCGATACGACGGTGCGCTCCCAGGTACTGGAGGCGGTCGCTCTGTTCAAGGCCAAGGTTGTCGATGTCGCACCGGACGCGATGACCATCGAAGCGACCGGCAACGGGGACAAGATCGCCGCACTGTTGCGAATGCTCGAGCCCTTCGGTATCCGTGAGATAGTGCAGTCCGGCATGATTGCCATCGGCCGTGGCTCCCGTGCCCTCAACGCCAGCCCGATCCGCTAGAACTCCGTGTCCAAGATTGAGAGTAACGCAGATCAGGAGTGAGCGATGAGTGTGGAAATCTTCTCCGATGGCGATGCCGACTTGTCGATCATCGCGGGCCGGAAGGTCGCCGTGATCGGCTATGGCAGCCAGGGACACGCGCACGCGCTGAGCCTGCGCGATTCTGGGGTGGACGTCCGCGTCGGCCTGCCCGAGGAGTCCAAGTCGCGCCCGAAAGCCGCTGATGAGGGCCTGCCAGTGATGACGTCGGCGCAGGCATCGGCCGAGGCGGACGTGATTATGATTCTCGCGCCGGACACCAAGCAGCGTGGCATTTACGCGCACGACATCGCGCCGAATCTGAACACCGGTGACGCGCTGCTGTTCGGGCACGGCTTCAATATCCGTTACGACCTGATCCGCCCACCCTCGGATGTGGACGTGGCGATGGTGGCGCCCAAAGGGCCCGGGCACTTGGTGCGCCGGCAGTTCGTCGACGGCAAAGGGGTGCCCTGCTTGATCGCGGTCGAACAGGACCCCACCGGTGGTGCCCAGGCGCTGGCACTGTCGTATGCCAAGGCGATCGGCGGTACCCGCGCTGGGGTGATCAAGACCACCTTCACCGAGGAGACCGAGACTGACCTTTTCGGTGAGCAGACCGTGCTCTGTGGTGGGGTGAGCGCACTGGTGCAGGCCGGGTTCGAGGTGCTCACCGAGGCCGGGTACGCCCCCGAAGTGGCCTACTTCGAGTGCCTGCATGAGGTCAAACTCATCGTTGACCTGATGTATGAGGGCGGGATCTCCCGGATGCGCTACTCGATCTCCGACACTGCCGAGTACGGGGACCTCACCCGAGGACCGCGGATCATCACACCCGAGGTCAAGGACGAGATGCGCCGGATCCTCGCCGAGATCCAGGACGGCCGCTTCGCCCAAGAATGGGTGACCGAGGACGACAACGGGCGGCCGAATTACACCAAGCTGCGCGCTGAAGGAGAGCGGCACCCCATCGAGCAGGTCGGTGCGCGGCTGCGCGGACTGATGTCCTGGATAGACCGCCCGCTCACCGACACCGCCTAACGACCACGAACGAGACAGGTGACCGGTCGCGTTGCGGCTCACTAGACTCGGTGCGCGTGACCCGACCCATAGTCTTGATCGCTGAGAAGCTCGCGCCGTCGGTGCTGGAGGTCTTCGGTGCCGAGCTCGACGTCCACCATGTCGACGGCACCGACCGCGAGGCCCTGTTTGCGGCCCTGGCCGGTGCCGAGGCGCTGCTGGTGCGCTCGGCTACCCGGGTGGACGCCGAGGTACTCGGCCACGCACCCCGGCTCAAGGTCGTGGCCAGGGCCGGGGTGGGGCTGGACAACGTCGACGTGGCGGCGGCTACGGAACGCGGGGTGATGGTGGTCAACGCGCCCACCTCCAACATCGTCTCGGCTGCGGAGCACGCCCTCGGACTACTGCTGGCGGTGGCTCGGCGCATCCCGGCGGCCGATGCCAGCCTGCGTCGTGGGCGATGGGAGCGCAGTTCGTTCGGCGGCGTCGAGCTGGCCGGCAAGACCGTCGGTGTGGTGGGTCTGGGCAAGATTGGCCAGCTGGTCGCCCAACGGTTGGCGGCCTTTGGCACCACGCTGATCGCCTACGACCCCTATGTGTCCCCGGCGCGGGCCGCGCAGTTGGGCATCGAGCTGGTCGAGCTGGACGAGTTGCTCTCCCGCGCCGATGCCATCTCGATCCACCTGCCCAAGACCGCCGAGACGCTCGGGTTGATCGGTGCCGAGCAGCTTGCCAAGACCAAACCAGGCGTGCTGATCGTCAACGCCGCCCGCGGTGGTCTGGTGGATGAGCAGGCGCTGGCTGACGCGGTGCGGCGGGGTCAGGTCGGCGGCGCGGGCATTGACGTCTTCGCCACAGAACCGTGCACGGCCAGCCCGTTGTTCGAGCTCCCGCAGGTGGTCCTCACGCCGCACCTGGGTGCCTCCACCACCGAGGCGCAGGACCGGGCGGGTACCGACGTCGCGCACAGCGTGCTGCGAGCGTTGCGCGGCGAGTTCGTTGCTGATGCGGTGAACGTGATCAGTGGCGGGGTGGTAGGTGAGGAGGTGCGGCCCTGGCTGCCGCTGACCCAGAAACTGGGCATCGTGCTGGCCGCGCTGGCCGGCTGCTCGCTCGCGTCGGTGACCGTCGATGTGCGCGGTGAGCTGGCCGCCGAGGACGTCTCCGTCCTGCGGCTCGCGGCGCTGCGCGGCGTTTTCACCGGGGTCGTGGACGAGCAGGTTACCTTCGTCAACGCGCCGCGGCTGGCGCAGGAGCGGGGGGTGGCCGTCGCCGTGGTCAGTGCCCCGGAGAGCCCAAGCCACCGGAGCGTGGTGAGCGTGCGGGGAGTCTGCGCCGACGGCACGGCGCACTCGGTCTCCGGAACGCTGTCCGGTCCGACGCAGGTGCAGAAATTGGTCGAGGTCGATGGCCGGCACTTCGACTTGCGGGCACAGGGTGAGGCGATCTTCATGGAGTACCCGGACCGTCCGGGAGTGATGGGTATCGTCGGCACGCTGCTGGGCGAGGCGGATGTCAACATTGAGGCGGCCCAAATCAGCCAGACGACCGCCCGCACCGATGCGATCATGATGTTGCGGGTGGACCGGCCAGTTCCCGGCCACGTGCTGGCGGCGCTCGGACCATTGGTCGGCGCCCGCGCCATCCGCTCGGTCACGTTGTAACAAGGAGTACCCGTTCGAGGTACCCCGTTTGGCTCATCTGCCGTGCAATGCTCCCTATTGCTGCGGGTAACCTGCCCGTTGCAGAGGGTCCCATAACGGGGCTCGGGCATTGGAGGTGGCGCATGCGGCTCGCGGTGATCCCCGGCGATGGGATTGGTCCGGAGGTGATCGGCGAGGCACTCAAGGTCCTGGAGGAGGTCGTCCCGGACGCCGAGACCACGCCCTACGATCTTGGCGCTGCGCGCTGGCACGCCACCGGGGAACTGCTCCCCGAGTCGGTGCTGGGCGAGCTCCGCCAGCACGATGCCATCCTGCTGGGCGCGGTGGGGGATCCCTCGGTGCCCAGCGGGATTCTGGAGCGCGGGCTGCTGTTGCGGCTGCGTTTCGAGATGGACCACCACGTGAACCTGCGCCCGGCGCGGCTGTACCCCGGGGTGCGCAGCCCCCTCGCGGACCCGGGAAGCATCGACATGATCGTGGTCCGGGAGGGCACTGAGGGCCCTTACGCGGGCAACGGCGGGTTGCTGCGTAAGGACACCCCGCACGAGATCGCCACCGAGGTCAGCATCAACACCGCCTTCGGTGTGGAGCGTGTCGTGCGCGATGCGTTCGCCCGAGCCTCGGCGCGCCCACGCAGACACCTGACGCTAGTGCACAAGACGAACGTGCTCTCGCACGCCGGATCGCTGTGGTCGCGCATCGTGGAAGAGGTGTCGCTGCAGCATCCCGAGGTGACTGTGGCCTACCAGCATGTTGACGCGGCCACCATCCATCTGGTCACCGACCCCGGCCGGTTCGACGTCATCGTCACCGACAACCTGTTCGGTGACATCCTCACCGACCTCGCGGCTGCCGTCACCGGCGGGATCGGCCTCGCCGCCAGCGGTAACCTCGACGTCACCCGCCGCAACCCCAGCATGTTCGAGCCGGTGCACGGCTCCGCCCCGGACATCGTCGGCCAGGGCATCGCGGACCCGACTGCGGCGGTGCTGTCGATCGGGCTGATGCTCGCCCACCTGGGGATGGATGAGCCGTCCCGCCGGGTGGAGGCTGCGGTGGCCTTCGACCTGGCCACCCGGGATCACACTCACCCCGGTGGCACCCGCTCCATTGGTGACCGCCTGGCCGCCCTGGTCTCATCAAGCCAGCGAGTCGAGCGAATCTCGTGAGCCGGGTTTCCCCGCCACCGTGCGTGCGGGGCAACGTCCGTTCCCTTCATCAGGAAGGAATCGATGTCGAGTATCGCGTCATCTTCCATCGTCACGCCATAATGGACAAAAGCGTGGGCCCCGACCGTGGCGCCAGCGCCGAGGGTGATGTGGTCGGATTTGAAGATACCGTCCTCCAGTGAATGGCACTGAATCGCGCTGCCTGCGCCGAGCGTGCAGTCGTCGCCGAGGGTGACCAGAGTCTTCTCCACCATGGAGCAGCCATCGTCGAAGACCCGGTGGCCGATCCGGACGCCCAGCAGCCGCCAAACCACATTCTTGAATGGCGTGCCGTTGAACAGCCCGAGCATGCCCGTGTTCAATTTCCAGAATCGCTCATGGCGCCAGAAGTAGGGGTCATAGATCGAGCAGAGCTGTGGGCGCAGCGGCCGGAAAGCCGCGCCGGCGCGTTCGACGAACACGAAGTAGCCCATGCTGAAGGCGACGGTGACTATTTCCTCCACGGTGGCTGCCTCCGCCGCGCCGAGCCGGCGGTACAGGCCTGCGGTGAGCAGAGCGAGGACGGCGACGAGGCAGAGGTCACACCACTGCACCAGCAGGAAGATGCCGATGGTGGCCATGTTGTGCCTGTTTTTGGCGGCCAGGCGACGCTGGAGCTCCTCCCCGGTTCTCAGGTGGTCGAACCTGTGGTCCCGGTGGACCGACCTCGGAATCTCAAATGGTGGCGAACCCAGCAGTCCGATGCCCTCCCGGACCGTCCCGTCAATGGGGACCATGACTTTCGTGCCGTACAGGCAGTTGTCGCCCATTGCGCTGCTCGAAGGGTAGACGATGTTGTTGCCAAGAAAGCTGTGCGGCCCGACTGTGGCTCGGGTCACGGTAAATGACGAACTCGAGAAGTTCGCGTTGATCATAGACAGTCCGTCGGACACCATGGTGCCGGTGCCGATGGTGCTCAGGTAGGGCGTCTCGTGACGCTGCTCGACGCCGAAGTTCGACCCGGTCTGCTCGATCGGGGACAGGTCATAGCCCAGCGCCCGCAGATAGTGCACGATAAAGGAACTGTCGCCGAACAGTGTCATGTAAAACCGCGTATTGGTCATGCGGGTGATCGTCCGGTGAACGGAGTAATGAAAGCCGTACAGCGGATAGACCCGGTCCGGTGTGATGAACAGGTTCAGTAGACGAGGCAGCGTCAGCACGATGGCGAGTCCGGTGAGCACGCCGCCACCGAACAGCACCAGCGAGAGGACGATCAGATGAGCGTAGGAGGTCCAGCTCGTGAGCGTTAGGCTTCCCAGGTGCAGGAACCTGATCAGGTTGTCCTCGGCCTCGATGATCAGCGGCAGCGTCACGCCGAGCAGGTTCACCAGCTGCACGGCACTGAAGAGGACCCGCCGCAGGGTGCCGCAGTGGGTCGGACCGACCGACCGGTAGTCGACGGTGCTGGGCTGCGCGGGCGACCCGTGCCAGCTCTGCCCGTCGGGCACTGCTTGAGACGCGTGCAGCGCGGACGCGTGGCCCAGTTGCGCCCCGTCACCCATCGAGGTCCCGATGTCAAGAACGCTCTGCTCGGCGACGACCACATCGCGCCCGAGGGTGACCGGGCCAGTCTGGATTCGGCCGGCGTGCGCCCGGTAGCACACGAATGAGGTGTCCTTGCGGATGACCGTGCCGTCCCCGATGGTCAGCAGGTCCGTGCACACCGGGATGGTCCGAGAGAAGATCGCGACACCCCGGCCGATGTTCGCGCCCAGCGCCCGCAGGTAGAGCAGGTAGAGCGGTGAGCCGACGAACAGCGCAAGAGGATTTACCCGGATCAATGTCTTAACCAGCCAGAACCGCAGATAGGCCAGGCCCCAGACGGGGAAATCCTGGCGCTTCCAGCGCCCGACGAGCACCCACTTCGCCACGATCGGCAACGCGCAGCTGCCCAGGAACGCCGCGCCGCCGAACAGCACTGCCCGCAGGTACGTCTCGATGAGTCCCGTCCCGGGCGCCGCCGTCCAGTCGTAGCCCTCGACGAGGAGCAGCGCACTCAGGTACGACAACCCCAGGATCAGCAGGAGCTGAGCCGACCCGCACAGCAGGTACCGTGCCGTACTTGCTCGCGTCGGGGTCTCGGACGACGGTGGGAGCGCCGGACCGACGGGTGTGGGCGCCTGCCCAGCCAGGGCCGTGGCCAGGCCGCGGATCGTCGGGTGCAGGTAGACGTCTCGGATGGACACCGGTGGTAGGTCTGAGCGCTGGCGGACCCGCGCGCAGAACTGCGCCATGAACAGCGAGTCAGCACCCAACTCGTCGAAGAAGTGACCCTCGACCGACACCTGCTCCAGGCGCAGCGTGCTGGCCAGCGCGTCGGCGAGAACCCGCTCGGTCTCGGTGCTCGGGCTGACACAGGCATGTCGGCTGGTCAGGCTGCGGGGCCCATGGGGCGTCGGGAGGCGCGTGCGGTCGGCTTTGTTGCTGGGCAGCATGGGGATGGCCGCGAGTTCCTCCAGGTACGCCGGGACCATGTACTGCGGCAGCAGTTCGCGCAGCTGCTGGTAGACCTGCTCGGAGTCCACCGCTGCGGTGTGCCGACCCCGGCTGTAGTAGGCGACCAGCTCCACCCTGCCGGGCTCGGGCTGGTAGGTGCTGACCACCGCTTGGGTGATCCCCGGTACCTGCAGCAGCACCGACTCGATCTCGGTCAGCTCGATCCGATAGCCCCGGATCTTGACTTGGGTGTCCAGCCGACCGTGGTACTCGATCTCACCGTCGTCGTTGATCCGGCCCAGATCCCCGGTGCGGTAGATCCGGCCCGAGGGATTGTTGTCGATCCCGAGGAAATCGGGAATGAACGATCGGTTCGTGAGGTCGGCACGGTTGAGGTAACCGCGCGCGAGGCCGACCCCGGCGATGCCGATCTCGCCCACCGCACCGGGCGGGAGTGCCTGGGCCTCGTCCGGGGGCAGGATCACCACGGAATAGGTCGGCAGGGGGACACCGATGGTCACTGGCCGATCAGGATGGACCAACGCCCAGGTCGCGGTGACCGTGGTCTCCGTCGGACCGTAGACGTTGAGGAATCTGCGGTCAGGCTGGTGCCATCGAGCGATGAGGGGCTGCGGGCACGCTTCACCGGACACCAGCAGGAAGCGCAGCCGGGGAAGATCCTCCTCCAGGGTTGCCAGCAGCGTCGGGACGCAGCAGAGTGCCGTGATCTCGTTGCGCTTCAGGAACTCGCCGAGCTCGTGACCGACCAGACTGGACCCAGCCGGCTTGGGGACCAGGGTTGCCCCCGCGACCAGTGGCACCCAGATCTCCTCAACGGAGAAGTCGAACGCGATCGTCATGCCTTGATAGACCCGGTCACTCGGCTGGATCCCGTAGACCTCGACCGCGACGCGGACGAAGTTGCAGATGCTGGCATGCTCGACCGCTACCCCCTTGGGCCGGCCCGTGGAACCTGAGGTGTAGACGATGTAGCACAGCTCGTCGACCGGGTCGCCCTTCTCCGCGCCGGTGAGCCGGCGGTCGTCCTGGGCCGCGACCAGCGCTGCGACCTCGTCGACGCACACCTGCTCGCAACCGGTGGGCCGCACACGCTCCCTCAGGTGCGAACCGGTGAGCACCACCTTGACGCCAGCGTCGGCCACAATGGCGGACAACCGCTCGGATGGGCAACCAGCGTCGAGTGGTACGTACGCTGCGTTGATCTTCAGTACGGCCAGCATGGCGACATGGGAGTGCACGGCGTCGTCAAAGAGCAGCCCGATCCGATCGCCGGACCGGGCGCCCCAGACCAGGAGGAAACGAGCGAGCTGGTTGGCCCGAGCGTCCAGCTGGGGATAGGTCAAGGTGACGTCGTCGGTGTCCACGGCCAGCTGGTCGCTGTCTCGCATCTGGTCGCAGCGGTCCTCGAAGAGGTGATCGAGACGTTCTCCGCGCCTCCAGCGAATGGTGTTCCCATACCCACGGCAAACCAGGACGCGGTCGGTCATGCACCCCTCCGTCAGATCTCCCGCCCTCATGAAGGTATATCGGGGAAATCGGAAGCAGCATTACCTGATGGGTCGCCAATGTTTGGTCAGACGCAACCGGGTCATGGACAATGAGGTGCGGTACTCGCGTTGTGACTATCCGTGGTGTGATGACTCACGCGGTGATGAGATAATGGACAGCAGCGATTCGGGTGACGGTGGGGCTGATGGCTGCACTCCTGGAGGACGTCGAGGAGAATGGTGCAGGCGGTGTCGAGGACGTCCTCGGTCACGTTGAGCGGCGGCATCAACCGCACGACGCAATCGTGGCGGCCGCCGAGCTCGAGGATCAGCCCCCGGCGCAACGCCAGCGCTTGAACGTGCGCCGCCATCTCACCCGCCGGCCGGCCATCCGCCGGGTCGGCGAGCTCGATACCCCACATGAGCCCCAGGCCGCGCACCTCGCGCACCCACGGGTGGTCCCGGAGCCCCTCGAGCGCTCGGGCGAGCTGCTTACCTCGCCGGCGCACGTTGCCCAGCACGTCGTCCCGGCGGAAGATTCGGATCGTCTCCACCCCCGCAGCGAAGGCAAGCTGGTTGCCCCGGAAAGTCCCGGTGTGCGCACCCGGCGCCCAGGCATCCAGCCGCTCGTCGTAGATGATGATCGCAACCGGGGCGCCGACCCCACTCAGCGCCTTCGACGCGATGATGACGTCGGGCTCGATGTCGTACTGCTCGAAGGCGAACCAGGTGCCGGTGCGCCCGCAGCCGGTTTGCACCTCATCGACCACCAGGGGGATGTCCAGGGCGCGAGTCAGCATGCGCACCCGCCGAACGAAGTCCGGGCGGGCGGGCACGACACCGCCTTCCCCCTGCACCATTTCCAGCACGACCGCGGCCGGTAGCGGTATCCCGCCGTTGGGGTCCAGCAGGGACCGCTCGAGGTAGCTGACGCAGTTGGTCGTGCACGTCTCCGGCGTAAGATCCACCGGACACCTGCCGCAGGAGGAGTACGGGAAGAAATGGACACCGGGCACACCGTTCCGGACGGGCGCCTTGTTCGCCACCAGTCCACTGAGCGCCATCGCGGCGTGCGTGGTGCCGTGGAAGCCCCCCTGGAAGGAGATGACGTCGCCCCGACCGGTCGCGATCTTGCAGAGCTTCAGCGCGGCGTCGACCGCGTTGGCTCCGGTGGGTCCGCAGAAGTGCACTTTTACTCGGCTGCGCATGGTTGGTGGAAGCATGGACAGTTGCGCGTCGGTGAAGGCGTCCTTGGCCGGGGTCGGAAAGTCGAGACCGTGGGCGAACCGGCCAACCTGCGTGGTCACCGCCGCGACCAGCTCCGGATGGCTGTGGCCCAGGGGTAGCGCACCAGCACCCGTGAGGAAGTCGATGAAGACATTGCCATCGAGGTCGCGCACAAAACTGCCAGCAGCGTCCGCGATCGCGATCGGAAGGTGCCTCGGGTACACCCTGGCGTTGGACTCCCGGCGGCTCTGCCTGGCGAGTAGCTCAGCGGAGCGCGGGCCAGGCAGGTCGCCGTGGACGCACGGGCCGTTCACCGTCTCGTGCTGGTTGGGCGTAACCATGGCGATCTCCCAGGGTGGTTTCAGGGCGGACATGGTGTGCCGAGTAGCGAATACCAGACCAGTGGTGTCGGGCGGAGTAAAAATAAACTCGCAGGTAAACTGATCCGTGGTTTTAATGCTGAATGAACAGGAGGTGAATCATTGCGCGATCGAGCGAAGGGTTGCCTAAGCTTGATAAGGGCTGCCTACGTTTTATGGCGCGGTGACCGCCCGCGCCGTGGAACCAAATACGCAAACCCAGGACGGCCCCCGCAACGCGTACCTTCCAGCCCAACCGGGACCCGCCGGACACAGACATCCTGAAGTGGATTTTTGATCAAGCTCTGACCTGGGGCACCCGTGAGGCATTCGCAGGAAAATCTGGTGAATATCCTAGGCCCGCGAAGGACTGACCGAGGACTCAAGATCACTGTTTGAGTGCCTCAGGTGACATGTCGTGTCACTTTCGGCACCGAAACCGTGATCATGACCGTGGTGCCGCCCTGATGTGGGCCACCACCGCCTGCGGGCGGGCCCTCCAACGTCGGTGACGTCGAGTTCACGGCAAGCGCCGACCGCGCACTGGGCATGTCGCGCCCATGACGACACCTCGCACATCGCAGTGCTGGATCAGGTTGGGGGGTGGGCTGGCCGGGATCGGTGTCTTTCGGGGAACCGCTGATGGGCTTGCAGGCGACGGTAGTACGGTCACCCCCGGATCGGACGAGGAGGGCAGGCAGTGACGAGCAGCGTCGAGCAGGTCGGTGCGCCGCTGGTGGATGTCGCCCAGCAGCCGGGCTCTCTGGCGGCTGCGGTCGCCGCTGGCGAGCTGTGGATGGAAGCCGGCGTTGCCGAACGCGCCGCCGCCCGCTGCGACCAGGCGGTCGATGAGATCAACGATTTGTTGAGGCGCGCGGACGTGCTCGCCTGGGAGCGGAAGTTCGGCGCCAACCTAGACGGCGGGGCGGCTGCAACCCGGTTCGCCGAGGCCGGGCGGGACTTCATCGACACGATTACGAATGCCCGCGGGGTGTTCGAGAACATGGCGGCTACTTACCGGGCAGCCGGGCGAACGGTCACTGAGGCTGATGCGGCGAGCGAGCAGATGTTCCGGCGCAGGTCCGAGTGAAGCGTGTTCTGGTTGTCACACTAGGGCTACTAGCGGCCGGATGCGGTTCCCAGGCGTCGGGGCTCGCTCCGTCGCCTGCGGTGGCCGATGCCAGCCGGGTCGACATGTGCACCATCCTTACCGATGCGGAGCTGAGTCAGCTCGGAATCAAGCTGAACACCCGCAAGCAGGACAACGAGCTCGGCGTGGTCGGTTGCGGGTGGGTGGGTAAGCCTTTCACGCTGAGTCTGGAGCGGAACAGGGACAATCTTGCTTCGTACCAGGCCCGTCGGCATGATCCGGCGTTCACCAGCTTCGCGGAGAACATGGTGAATGGCCGGGCCGGGGTCCAACTCGGAGTGAGGCGTGACCGCGAACAGTGCGCGCAGTTCATGGATGGTGGGCCGGTGTCGCTCACGGTGAGCGTAGCGGCATCATCCAGCTTGGGTCCGCCTATCGATCCATGTGCTGAGGCGTTGCGGATTGCGCAGATGATCGAGCCTCGGTTGCCGAAAGCGGGGGTTTGAGGTGGCCGGAGCGTGGGATGTGGTGGCTGGCCTGCAAAGCCACCTGGGCGGACGGAGGTAACGATTGTGTCGGTTAACTGGGCTGCCTGCGATCATCGATCGATCTATTCGATGCTGCACACCTCGGTCGACCCCGGCAATATCGGTGACGGCGTGGAAGCGTGGCGCGAACAGAACAGGAACACGGAAGAGGTTTTGACCAGCCTCGTTCCTGACTTGAACAGGATCGTCTCCGGTGGGTGGCGTGGTGCGGCGGCCGATCGGGCACTCAACGCCCTCGGGCCGATCGACCAGTGGTCGGCCACTCTGGCCGCTACCACGGAGCGCGTCGCGGCGTTGATGGATGCCGCTGGGTTCTCTGTTGCGCAGACCAAGGCTGCTGTGCCCCTGCCAAAGTCCTTTGACTGGGGAGAGTTCGGGCACAGCTTCACTACCAGTGGCCTGATCGGCGGGGTCGAAGACGCTGTCGCGCAGGAGCGGGCGCAGGATAAGGCGCATGCCGAGGCGGTGCGGATCATGACCGATGTGTACTCCGCGCCAATCACTGAGTACAGCGCGGCGGTGCCGGCGTACCCGCAGCTGGTGGACCCGACGTTGCCGCAACCCGATCAGATTCTGGAGCCGGGTCCGGCACCTGACTATCCCGATGGTGGGGTGCCCCCTGGTGGTGCCGGCACGTACGGTGGGGGCGGCACGCACGGGTTCAGCGTGCAGGGGGCAGGTACCCATGGGGGCACGGTGTCCGGTGTTCGAGCCAGCGCAGATGCCGGTGAGCGCGTCGCGCACCCGCCGCCGGTTCCGGTGGGATTGCAGAATGTGACCAGGGATAGGGCTGGTCTGGCGGCACACGGCGGCCCGGTGGCGCCTGATCAGGCCACCCAGCAACCCGAACATGGGGCGGGGGAGGCCGCTGCGGCGGCACTGGTTGCGGCGGCTGCCGGTGTCCCGGTGATCGCGCCGATCGCTGGGGATGAGTTCCGGAGAGCGAGGGCGGCCGGTGGCAGCTATCTGGGCGTGGGCGGGCATGTGAGTGGGGGTGTGCGGGCCGACGTGGGTCACTGTGGTGAGTTCGGTCCCCGCCCCACGAGCCCCACCACTGACATCGCTCATTCCCCGGGGGGCAACCCCAGCGGCCGGGACGTCGGACGCGCCGGAATGGGGGAAATGATGGCACCGATGGGTGGCGGGCGCGGTCCGGGTGGCGAGGACTCCGAGCACCGGTGTCCCTCCTACCTGATCGAGATGAACGATGTCTTCACCGACGGGCGCAAGGTCGCCCCAGCGGTGATCGGTGAGGACCTCTCCCCGAGCAGGACGATTGAGCCGTGACGCCGATGGCATGGCGGCTGAGCGCCGCGCAGTGGGACGTGCTCACCGAGGCGCTGCAGCTGGAAGGTTACCCAGCGCCAATCCAGGTGCGCTCGCACGGGCGTACTGATCTGGAGCGCGGGCGTCTCCGGGCTGAGGTGGGCGACGAGCTGCGCCAGCTCGGCTTGGTGCGCGCCGGCCGGGTGGAGGCTGATCTGGAAGCCGCGCTGCGCCTGCTGCATCGGCCCGCGAGTTGGGTGGACTCGGTGTGGCTGCCCGACGCGGCGGCGCGCCAGCCGGTTCGGGTGCTCGCGGCCCGGAGCGCCACGGTGGGTGTCTGCGCGCGGCAGCACCCGGACCAGCCTGGCGCGACGGTGCTCGAGGTCATCTCCTCGGCGGGGTTGGCTGCGGCGGGGTTGGCTGCGGCGGTGGTGGGTCGGCTCCCGGCGCACCCGCCGGGCCGCAGTGTTCTGCGCGAGAGCCCTGCGGTGACCATCGCCCTGGCGTCGAGCCCCGAGCGGCCCGGTGGCGTGCTGGTCTCGGCGTCGCCCGTGCGGAGCAGCGTCGAGCGTGAGCGCGCCGCAGTGTCGGCGCTCCTGGACCAACCCCACGCCCGCGCGGGGCAGATCGCCGCCAACACGCGGGACTCCGCTGGCCGGGTGCGCCGCTCGCAGGTCGTGCGCTGGTGCGACAACCCTGAGGGCCGATACCAGATCACCACCACTGCCCGAACCGACACCAGGTCCCTCACCATCACCCCCGCCGACCCGCACCGTCTGGCCACCACC
This sequence comes from Pseudonocardiaceae bacterium, assembly GCA_049673305.1. Lineage (GTDB taxonomy): Bacteria > Actinomycetota > Actinomycetes > Mycobacteriales > Pseudonocardiaceae. The sequence continues at coordinate 34,344 of JBATXM010000236.1, forward strand.
CTTCAGCACCTTCTTGATTCAGTGCACTGACCTGGGTGTTCAGTTGTCGCCGAAGGTCATGTCGTAGTGGATGCAGTCCAGGCGGTGCACGAGCGGGGCCACCTGTTCTGGGACCAGCACGATCTGGTCACCGTCTCGGTGGCCACGGTGATCCGCGCGACCTGCATGGTGACGGTGACAGGTGCGGCGTCACCCTCCGCCTCGACTGTCCACTGTGGCTGCATCATGATGCTCTCCCCACTCGATCTGAAACTCAGTGCTGGAATATTGGCATCGTTGCGAGATAAGCAGCAATACTACGATCGAGTGACGCATACTGCGTCTGGTGCGGCGCTGAGCCTAAGGTGCGAGCACGGAAACCGAAGGAAGGGGTGGGTATGCCGCGAGGACGGCGGACGGTGAAGTCTCGCCGGGTGTCCGGGGAACTGCGCCGGTTGCGGGCCCGCTCCGGGCACACCTGCAAGACAGTGGGGGCGGCGCTGGGCATCTCCGGCAGCAAGGTCAGCCGGATCGAGACCGGGCGGATCGGGCTGCAAGCTGACGAGGTGGCCGCGCTGCTCGGCTTCTACCAGGCCGGCAAGGCGTTGCGCGACGAGCTGCTGGAGCTGGTCCGTCGGGCGGGTGAGCCGAGTTGGTGGCAGGCACAGGGCTCCCGGCTGCCCGAGCTGTGGCAGGCGCTCATCGACTTCGAGCGCTCCGCGACAGCGATCACCAACTACGAGCCGCTGGTGGTGCCAGGCCTGCTGCAAACCGCCGACTACGCCGGGGCGCTGATCGCAGCCACCAATCCGGCGTTGAGCGAGGACGAGGTGGAGACCCTGGTCGCGGCCCGCACCACCCGCCAGGCGCTACTCGGCCGACCCCACCCGCCCCGGTTGCTTGCGCTGTTGGAGGAGGGCGTGCTGCACCGGGTGATCGGAGACCACGGACTGATGCGCCGCCAGGTCCGGCACTTGGAGGACGCCGCCACCCGGTCCAACGTCACCATCCAGGTGATTCCCACCGAAGCGGGCGCACACCCCGGGCTGGAGGGGCCGTTCGTGATCCTGGAGTTCAAGCGCGACCCCACCCTCGTGCATCTGGAAAACCGCGGCGGCAGAGCCATCCTGGAGGAGGATGACGACATCGACAGAGCTACGATCGCGTTGCGGTATCTGCAACAAATCGCGCTCAGCCCCGACGACTCGCTGGCCCTGCTGACCAAGATCGTCCGGGAGCTGACCTGACGGCAGCGAGGGCGGCCACCATGACCGGACAGCGGCGTCACCCGGCGTGGCGCAAGAGCAGCTACAGCACCAGCGTGAGCAACTGCGTGGAGGTCGCGGCGCTGGGCTGGCGCACCAGCAGCCACAGCACCAGCGAGGCCAACTGTGTCCAGGTGGCCCTCGGCGGTCCCGCGATCGGGGTCCGCGACTCCAAGGACCCCGACGGCCCGGTGCTCGCCGTGCTCGCACACCCCTGGTCAGCATTCCTGCGCGGCGTCACCACCGGCGATCTCGACCGCTAACCGCTGCGCTCCCATCCCGTAGCACGGGTGCGGAACGAGAATGCGGCCCGGCAGCTAGCGGACAGGCTCTGCCATCAGATGCAAGCATGGTGTCATGAAGAAGATGTTGCCGGTCCGGTTCGAGGACTCCGAGATCGACGCGATCCGGGCGCAGGCAGCTGGCGAGGGCCGCCGCCTGCGGGACTACGTGCATGACGTCCGCATGCTCGCCACCTCAACTCGGACCCAGCGGCTCCATGAGGTGCTCGACCACATCCCGTAGATCTTCTCGTGATCAGTCCTGCTGTCACCGAGTTCGATCTCAGGGTTGCTGGGGCCGCAAGAGACTTCGCTAGAAGTACCTATTAGATTGAATTGAGTGGCTGTTGCGGTGTTCGGGTCATGGGGTCAGCTGGATGTGTTGTCGGTGTGGCGTAGTAGGCCGGCGAGGCGTTCGAGTTGTGTGGGGGTGGGGCGTGGGGCGGTGTCCACGATGTGGCGGATGTAGTTGGAGAGCGGCTGGGTGGGCTGTGGGCTTGGGTTGATGTCGGTGGGGGTGGTGTCTGGTTGGTGGTGGGGCGCTGGCTGTAGGGCGGTGGTGGAGTCATCGGGGAGGTGCGGTGTGTGAGGTTGCTGGCGGCGGGCCAGGGCAGACGCCCCCTTGTGTGGGTGCGGGCGGGGTTGGCAGTGCCGTGCTAGCCCGATGAGGGCGTGGTGGTATGGGCTGATGGTGAGCGGCTCGGCCTGGTGTTGCGGGTCGTGCGGCGGGGGGCCGTGGACTGAATTTTGTTACTCTCGGTAGTTGAGTGTGGGCGCGCTGGGTTGCGGGGAGGGAATCAGTGGGTCGCGTGCCAACCCAGGGTTCTTGGGGTTTCGGCTGATGATGGATGCATGACCCGCACTTCCCCGGAAGGCTGTTATTGCTGTTCAGGACAGGGAAGGCGCGCCGGGGAAGTGGTGGGGAAACTTCCCCAGCGGGCCGGTGCTTCCCCGTCTAGTTCCCCACGTCGTCGTCACTCTTTCCGTGGTCGTTGTCGTCACGTTCGGTGAGAGCTTGGGTGATGTCGTCGGCGCGGACCACGCTGTGGCCGTGGGATTTGCTGATCTCGATGCTTTCGTCGGCGAGCGCGGCTTTGAGGTCGGAGAAGCTCCAGCCCTCGTAGGCGGTCCGATTGAGTTCGGCCAGCCGTGTGAGCACCACCTGGGTCCGTACCCGGCGTTCCCCGCGCAGCACCTCGTGGATGTTGGCCAGGTGATCTATCTGCACCGGTTCGTCGGTGGTCTGTTCAAGGGCCACGTTCACGGTGCGGCCTTGTTTGGCCATCAGGTGGATGGCGCGGGTGATGATGGGGGTGACGTGGTCGGGGGTGTGGGTTTCGGGGTCGTGGGCGGAGACGTAGTGGGTGCGGACGACGGTGTATTTAGTGTTGGTCCCAAACCCGCTGTTGACGACGCAGGTACCGCGGTCGATGTTGTAGCGCAGGTCGGTGGCCCGACCCCCGTCGGCGAAGGCGGGTTTGCCGAGGATCATGTCGTTGGTGGCCTCGTTTCCCACGTGCAGGCAGGCCCGCATGCCGTACCGGTCGCGGACCTCGGCGGGCAGGGTCCGGTCGTCGGGGCGTTGGGTGGCAATCAAGAGGTGGATGTTGAACGCGCGGGCCATGTTGAGCAGGGTTTTCATGGCTAGGGTGGCTCGTCCGCTTTTGCCGCCGACCTGGTCGTCGCCGAAGAGGATGTGGACCTCGTCGATGAACGTGAATAGCGGGTGCAGCCCGAGGTCTTTGCGGGCGGCCAGGTGTTTGGGTACCTTGTTAGCGCCCGGCGCGTGCGCTTCCAGGGTTTCCGCCCGTCGTTGCATGTCGGTGACCAGCCAGTCCAGCTGATCCGCGCAGGCGATGATCACGTCGGTGCCCATGCCGACCAGGAGCACGCTGGCGCGGGGGCGAAAGGCGTTCCAGTCGCCGGAGGGTTTGAAGTTCACGATCCGGATCTCTGCGGTTGGATCCAGGGCGACACCGAGGGCGAGGAGGCGCATGGTGGCGGTTTTGCCTTGTCCGGCGAGGGCGCCGAACAGCCAGTTCGTGCTGATCAGCGGCGCGGTGATGGGTTCACCGCGGATGGTCACGCCCCAGGGGACACCGTCGTAGACGTCGACGGTGCCGTGGTGCAGCAGCGGCCAGGGTGGGGGTGGGCCGTCCAGGGCGCCCTGGTCGGCGACCCACAGATCGAGGATGTTGGCTTGGGGGCCGACTGCGGGCCAGGTCTCCACGTCCAGCCGCCCCAGGTTCGCGGCCAGCAGCTCTTTGCGGGCGATGACGTCGGAGGCTTTAGTACCGAGGGGCATCCGTAGTTGCACGGCGGTGCCGTGGCCATCGCGGCGGGCGGGGATGGTGTGGATGAGTTGGCCTCCGTTTTTGAAGAACCGGTTGAGCGGGGCAATGTTCAAGGTGGCCAGCGCGGTGGTGATCATCCTTTCGTCGATCCAGGGGTCGGGGTCGTCTTGGTCGGGGTGGAGTAGGAATCCCGCGCCGGGGGTGCGGTCGCGGCCCTCCCAGATCGCGGCGCCCAGCCAACCGACCGGCGCTGCTTTGAGCAGCCACGGCAGCACAGCCCCGAGCACGCCGAGCACGGTGTAGAGCCCGGCGAGCCAGGGCCACATCTCCGCCCGGTCAACGTAAGTGTTGATGATCGTGAGGACCCCGGCGAGGACCGCGACCAGGAGGCCGACGACCGTGGCGCGGTGCAGAGCGAGCCCGAGTTTGGCCCAGCGGGCCGTCGCGTCGGCGCGGATGAGCTCTTGCGCGGTGCGGCGGGTTTCCCGATCTCCGATCAGCCGGGCGGCGCGGGCGTCGGCGCGGAGGTCTCCGTGGGTGGCCCAGGTCCAGCCTTTGGTGATCCACCGGGCGTGCCCGCGCAGGAAGAACCAGCACAGCCGTGCGGCGTCCCGGGGTGCCTGGCGCACCCGATATTCCGCAACCGCCCTCAGCCGCGCCGTCCGCGGCGAGTCGGCCGCCCCCCGCGTTGGCCACCGGACTCGCCCAGACAAGAAGGCGAGGTTGTCTTCCTCGGAGAGCAGTTCCCCGTCCAGCACTGGGGGTGCTGGTGTCACCTCCGCGCCCGTCGTGGGCACCGGCGGTCCAGTCGGGCCCGCGGGCAGGGTCAGGTCGTTTACCGATGGTTGTCGTGGGTGGGTGGTCATCGCCGATCCTTCCTGCGGGTCGGGGTGTGGATGATCTCGGTGACGGAGAACATTCGGGCGATTGCGGCACCGGCGAATAGCGCCGGCACGCCGAGCGCCACCCCCCATGCCCGAGGGTCGGAGGTGAAGGTCACCACCAACCACTGCACGCCGATGATCACTGCGGTGGTGCCCAGTGCCCGGGTGAGGTTCCCGCCCATCCGGGTGACCTCCTGGGTCTGCCGCGCCACCCGGTATGCACCGCGAGCACCGCCACGGAACGCGGCCAGGACACCCAGCCCGGCCAACGCCACTACCACGACCAGCACCGCGCTCATCGGGACTCATCCCCACCCTGGTGGGTGGTGGCCGGGCGGGATTCGTTGCGGCAGCACCGCCGGCAGTACCGGTACTCACTGAGCGCTGGGTGTCCATCCCGGGTGAGCGGGTGGCGCCACTGGCTGAACTGGTGGCCCTCGGCTTCGCAGGTGAGTACCGGCGCGCACGCTGAGCACAGCAACCGCCTACGGCTGCCGAATCGCCACCTCCGTGCGGTGGCGGCGGTCAGCGCGGTGCACTCGTTGGGGTAGTGCGCCTCGAACGCGGGGCTGCCTAGGGCGTCTCCGCACTGGTCACAGTGGACACTCACACAGGTGTGCACCTGTAGCATGTTGATCTCCTCGATCGCTCGTCATGGGGTGGTGGGGAGACCCGGCTCGGCGACTCTGCTGGCAGGCACGTGACCGCCGGGCCGGGGAATCCTTGAGGTAGTGCCACGTCGCGGTGTTCACCGCCGTGAAGTGGCGTGCAGCGGGTTTCTGGCTTCTGATCAGCCGATACCGGTTGTCGAGCGGGCTTTCTCGCGGCCTGGAGAGCGGATCTCTGTTCGTTCGACGTGGCCCAGCTAACCGTTTACATGGCGCCATATAGCGCTTTAATGTGCCTTAATAGCTGGTCGGTGAAAGGGGTGGATTGTGGCGCGCTAGCGCGTTTCACCGTCAGCTGTTAGGCCACTGGTGACTAGTCTGAGCGCGTGCCGATCAACCGCGCCGATCCCACCGCGATCACCGTGCAGATAGCCGAGGATCTCCGGCGCCGTATCGCCGAGGGTGAATTCGACGAACACCGCCGGATGCCATCGCTGCGGGCGCTCGCGGCTGAGTACGAGGTCGCGGAGCTGACCGCGCATGCCGCGGTGAAGCAACTGCAGAACGAAGGAGTGATCGTCTCTGCGCCGGGACGGGGCACCTACCTGCGAATCCCCGGCGAGACGCCTGACGCCGATGACCTCGCTGACCAGGTTGCCGCCTTGGCGCTCGACGTGGCCGACATCCGGCGCCGGCTGGAGCAGTTGGAGCGGCGAAGTGGTGGGTCCGGTCATGAGTGATGTTGGGGTGCATGCGTACAGAATCGTCGTCATGTCCTTTCTTCGGTAGACGACAGCGACGGACGAAGAAGGACAACGACAATGTCCATGGACATCCAGACATCGGCGGACAAGCGCCTTGTCCCCAACGCTGTGCTCGTCCGCTTGCGTGAGGAACTCGGCTGGGGACGGCCGCGTCTGGCCAAGGAATTCGAGTTGATCGGTCGTCGCCACGGATTCGCCACTCCCGTGCCCGCAGCGATGGAAAAGCAGATTTATCGACTCGAGACTGGTCGTACCGTGCGGCCCACTCCGCTGTATTCGGAGCTGTACCGTCTCACCTTCAACCGATCCGCGCTGGATCTGTTCGGGGACCTTGCGACCGGGGTCCCGGCGGGCCCCACGTGCACCGCGCGAAGCCATAAGTTCATCCCGATTTTTATTGGCACGGAAATGGCCGCAACGCTGCTCGCGGCGGGGACATGGAGTCACGTTGACGATCAGTGGACCCCATGCCGGCGTCTCGTGGTGGACCATCCCGCCGGCCGATGCCATCTCTACCTGTGGCCTTTCGGGGTGGCGCTGTTCCACCTCGTTGAGGAACTCACACTGGAGTCGGTGGCTCACCTGTCGGTCTGGCGGCGCGTCACGTACGAGCAGAACATGCGATGGGCACGCGAGGCGCTCCGGGCGCTCACCGGGAGCGAGGTGGCCGGGCAGCTCTACGTCTTGAGTCTGTACTGGGTGGACCGGCCCGCCTGGCAGGGCCGGGAGCTGGAGACCGCGCTGCGGCTGCTCTGCATCCCCCGCGTGTTGTTGCAGCGAGCGGAGACGATCGACCAGTCGTGTCTCGCCCCCGCCGCCCTGGTGGAACGGGCTCTGCTCCAGGACGGGTTCGACCATCCCGAACTCGTCGACTTCGGGATGAAGGGCACCTCGCTGGGCTACGCCTCATGGTCTGGCGTCGTGTACTACCCAACAGCGCGAGATCGGGCGTTGCGGGAAGATGAGCTCATCACCTGTGAGCTGTCCGTGCAAGCTGTGTGGGCCTACTGTGATCACCTTCGGCGGCACGTCGAAAACGGAGTTGATCCCGTCGTGCCCGCCGAGTTCGGTTGGCGTTTTCTTCGTGGCGTTCGATCCCGACTGACCACGGAACGAGCGCAGGAAACGTCCCAACACCGCTCGATGCGTGACGCCGTGGTACAAACCAGCGGTCTGGATCGGCACCTGACCCAGGCACTGGAGATCCTTCGAGAATGCGACAAGACATGACGGTGACCACACACAAACCGGTACTCGTAGTGGTGGATGTGCAAAACGGGTTCATCACCGACCACTCGCGACCCGTGGTTCCGGTCATTGTCGATTTAGTGCGCCGGTGGCAAGCCGCTCACGGCGAGGTCGTTTTCAGTCGATACCTCAACTACCCCAACAGCCCTTTTGAGCGGCTCATCGGATGGACCAAGATGGCCAGCGGCCCGGAAACCGAACTCGTCGCCGAACTCGCCCCCTACGTCGGCCCGCACACACCCGTCATCGACAAACACATCTACACGCTGTTCACCCCCGAGGGCACCCACCTGGTCCACGAACGTGGGTGGACCGATCTCTACCTCTGTGGCATCGACACCGACAGCTGCGTCCTCAAAACCGCCGCCGACGCTTTCGAGCGAGACCTCACGCCCTGGATCCTCCAGGACGCCTGCGCCAGCCACGCCGGCCCGGAAGCCCACAACGCCGGCCTGTTCCTCGCCAGACGATTCATCGGTGCCAACCAGATCATTCCCACCACCGGTCTCCCCGAGTCCGTCCTCGCTCCTGTCTGATCGTGACGAAGCGTCCCCGCAGGCCCCCGACCCCGCCGTAACCCGGTCCTGGTCCTTAGGTGGGTTGGTCGCGTAGCGCGGTGCGCAGTGCCGCGAAAACGTCGAACTCCCGGCACAGTCGCCGCGCGTCCGCCTCAGGCGGGTGAGTCCAGGTGATCGGCCCGTGCTCGGTCATGGTGGGCGGCAACGCCAGGGTGCCGGTGGCCCGGTGCACCCAGGCCGGCCAGGGCAGCGCTCCCTCGGCGCACCGCCCGGCCAGCAGCACCCAGTGCTCCGGCGTCTCAGGGTGAATCAGCGTGGGTGGGGGGCGGTGGTGGTTGAGGATCCCGGTGACCTGCGCGGCCAACAGCACGGGGATGGCCAAGGCCACGGTGTCGGGTTCCAGAGTCAGCCACACCTGGTGACCGCATACGGTGACCGGCCAGCCCCACGCCTGATAGCAAACCCCGGCGACCAGTGGGTCTGTCTCGCCGTGGATGCCCTCATGCGGGGACGATGTGGGTGGGGGATTGGCGGCGCGGTGGTTGGTCATGCACAGGGGGCGGGGCATGCCGTGGCCGGGGGTGAGCGTCTCCCCGAGGTCCGGCGCGGGCACAGATCCAGTCGGCGCCTGCTCCTGCCGCTGCTCCGCGGCCTCGGTGTGCTCTGTCATGTCCTGTCTCCGGTGGGCAACAGTGGGCGTGCCCGGGTCGCGGGCCGATGAAGGATTCTTGGGTGGATCACGGCGGGACCGAGGGCCGTCGGGTGCGCCTCGGGCCCACAGGTGCCCGGGTCCGGCCATCCGCCCCCGGGCACCTGTGGGAAGGAGGCGGGGGGACGGCCGGGGTCTGGCGTGGCGCGGTGAAGGTGAGTCATCTGTCCGTGCCACGCTCTGGGGGCGCGATGCCGGTGTGTCATCGGGAGTGGCTCGGCGATGTGCTTTCCCGGGTGCAGCGCTCGCACCCGGTGGGGAGGGGAGGGCCGATCGCCACTGTTCGGCTGCCCCGGGCATACAGCAGCCAGTCGGGTTGGCGCAGCCAGTGACTCGCCTCGAGGTGCACCCAACAGCGCCGACGACGCAATCCGAACACCGCACCCGGACGACGACATGACCGGCAACGACCCCGGTGATCCACCGGGTGGGCCAGGAGCAGGGCATATAGCGCGCCGCTGACTCGGCACCGCAGCGAGCCGATCCCGTCTTCAGCGCCAATCCCGGCGCGCACACCATCGGCCAAGGTCCGCCGCAGCACCGTGCACATGAAGTCATAGCTGGCCCGGTACTCCGAGGCGCCATGGCGGAGTATCGGCCTCACGCCCCCACCGTCTGCCCGGCCGCCGTCGGCAGCTGGGGTGGCGTGCGGAGGTCTGGCCCGCAGGGTCGCCTGCTCCCTGTCGCGCCGTGCCGCGTCCTACGGTCGTTGACCAGGATGATCGTCATCTCACGCCACCTCGCTCATGGCACCATATGGCACCCTATTGTGCTTCTACACTCGCACCTCGGCGTGAGGGAAGTCAATAGAGCGCGCCATATATGCTTGGTGGGTGGCTGCCCAGGGAAGGTGACGCCTGACAGTGGCCGCGCTGAGTCTCGTATCGGGCGTCGCGGAGGGAGGCGAGGGCGTGAGCACCTCGACGTACCGGGCGATAGCCGAGGAGTTGCGCGCCGCGATCCTGCGTGGCGACTACCGGCCGGGTGACACCATCCCGAAACGGACCGAGCTCATGGCCACGTATGGTGTGAGCACGACCACGGTCCGACAGGCCATCGCCGTACTGCGCGCCGAAGGGCTCGTCGCCCCGATCCGTCGCCGGGGGACCATCGTCCGGGACCGGACACCGGTCCGGCTGTCCATGGCCCGACACACCGATGTCCTTACCAGCCCTGGTGATCGTGGACCGTGGGAGACGGCCTGCGCCCAGCTCGGTGTGCCGGGCCGGACGGAGATCGTGACCGTGGACCAGCGTCCCGCCGATACGCAGGTCGCCGGCCGGCTCGGTATCGCGGAGGGTGCGCCGGTGGTCTACCGGCTTCAGCACATGTACGCCGGGGAGCAGGTCGGTCAACTCCAGGAGACCTGGCTGCCGCTGAACCTGGTCGAAGGGACCCCCCTGGCTGGCGTCGGGAAAGTCGTGGGTGGCATCTACCGTGGCCTGACCGCGATCGGGCACCCACCGCTTAGCGCTGAGGAGTCAGTGACCTCCCGCATGCCCACCCGCGAGGAAGCCGAGACGCTGAGCTTGGATCTCGGCTCCCCGGTCCTCACGATCGACCGGATTACCCGCGGGTGGGATGGTCACGCCCTGGCCCTCGCGCGCGCGGTCATCGCGGGCGACCGGGCGCAACTCCACTACCACCAAACGTTCCCCCCTCATCAGCCAGGTGACCCCATGACCAACACCCCACTACCCCCGACAGGCTCGCGGCGCTCGGGGTCTGAGGTGCCCGAATAGGCACGTCGCCCGGCTTCTCTTCGGCCCTGGGCACGACGTCGGTGTCGTCCGGGTCGATCGGGCGAGGCGTGTTCTCCGGGGGCGGTGCTCGCGTCAGGTGGTGCCTGCTGGCCTAGTCCCCACTCTCCGTCGACCCGGAAATACAGGAACCATTCGGGCTGGCGCAGCCAGTAACTCGCCTCCCCCTGCACCCGGCAGCGCTGACGGGGAAGCATCAGGACCCGACGCGGGCGGCGGCACGCGCGGCAGCGGCCCCGCTCATCAACCGGGTGGGTCATGAGCAGGGCATACAGTGCACCGCTGGCCCGGCACCGCAGCGAACCAACCCCCTCCTCAGCGCTACTCCCGGCTTGCGCGCTCTCGCGCAGAACCCCGCGCAGCATTGTGCACAGGAATTTGTAGTTGCTCTGGTAGTAGTGAGAGAGGTCACTGCGGAACAGGTCACCGCGGAACATTGGCGTCACCCCGCCCCCGTCCGCCAGGCCGCGGCGACAGCTCTGCCCGCAGCCGCGGCGGTGTGCCGAGGCCATCCGGTATGGCGGTCAGGAGCACCCACCGCCCTAGCCGAGTGGGCAGCGTGAGGACACCGCTCGCGTTCTCCGCCACTGGCCAGCGCGGCACGGTCCGGTCATCCGCCACACCCCACTCGGGGCGCTTCCATGTCGTCGGGGTCGGTGTGGCGGGTGGGGTGCTCGCCAGCGTGTCCCGCCGCGCCCCGCGATCGTTGACCAGCGTGCTCGTCATGTCAGGCCGCCTCCCCTTCGGCGAGTCCACCACAGTCAGTAACGTTTAAACCATCTATTGCGTATGTACTAAACAGGCTAGATGTGGTGGAACGCTCGCGTCAAGGGCTGGTGCGTAAGATTCGTCTAGACGCTGCTGAGCGAGGGAGAGTGGGCCGGTGGCGCAAGCACCCAGGTACCGTGAGGTCGCGGACGAGATCCGGGAAGCCATCCTGCGCGAGCGGACTCTCGTGAATGTGCCGCTAGCCGACGGGGTACAGCTCCCGACAGAACCCGAGCTGGGCGGCTACTTCCAGGTCAGCCGGGGCACCATCCGCCAAGCCCTGCGCGAGCTGGCCGCCGAAGGCCTGATCGAGACCCGCGGTCGCGGTGGAACCTACGTCCGGCGCCTGCACATGCTGGAGTACAACGTCGACGCCGAGGGCCCCTACCGCCGCGACGACGAACCCGGCCTCACCGACACCTGGTTCTCCGTCGTCAAGCGATCAGGCCACCACCCCAGCCAAGACTTCCGCTTCCGGATCGAGCCGGCGACCACCGGTGTCGCGTCGCGACTGAAAGTCGAGGTCAATGACCTGGTCGTCGTCCGCGAACTCATCCGGCATGTCGATGAGATTCCCTGGTCCGAACAGATAACGTACTACCCGTACCCCATCGCGGAGAGATGCGGACTCAACACCCCGCATGACGTGCCCGAAGGCACCGTGCGCCGCATGGCCACCCACGGCGTCCCCGAAGAACAATTGGACCACGAGATATCCAGCAGACCAGCGAACGACGAAGAACGACGCAGGTTCGAACTCGCGCCGGGAGTGTCTGTCCTCATCTACCGACGGCTTGGCTGGTCCAGCGGGCGACCAATACGGTACACACTGGAGATCCTGCCCGCCGACCGCAACGTCATCACCCACGTGACCAAAAGCCCCGAGCCTGAGCCATGAGAATAAGACCAGCCCGACGTGGCGACCTGCCCACCATCATGCGGTGGCGACAAGAAGCCGCCACCTGGCTCGCCACCATCGGAAGCGACCAATGGAGCGACGCGGGACTCACCCGTGACTCATTCCAGCGACGAGTCAACAACTCCATCAAAAACGGTGAGACATGGATCGCGGAAGACAACAACGGCACACCCCTCGGGACCATCGCGATCGACACCACCGCCGACGCCGGCCTCTGGAAACCGCAGGAACTACACGACGCCTACGTCATCCACCGAATGATCATCGACCGAAAAGCGGCCGGCCGTGACATCGGCAGCGCACTCATCGACCACGCCGTATACCTAGCCCAGCGAAACGACCGCGCCCGGCTCATACTAGACGCATGGACCACCAATGAAGGACTCCACCACTACTACCAATCCCAAGGATTCCGACACGTCCGCACAGTCCCCAATCACCGGACACCCAGCGCCACACTCTTCGAACGAGAAATCAGAATCACCACAACGGTAGGACACCAATCAATGTGAGCGCGGCAGCCATACGGCCCCGTATTACCAGACTCGATGAGCTGGATACGGCGGTCCTCGCCAGAGCGTCCACCCCTCACGGGCACGGCGGTCGATACGGCAGGTCAGGCAGGTGCTGATCCCACTCGCGCTCGGCATGCCGCGGCACACCTTCTCGGCAATGTTCGGTGCGGTCATCGCCCGCGGCGAGGACTACCGCCAGGTGTTCCAGTACTTCCGTCCCGACTTGGACCCAGTTCGGGTGGGGGTCTCCCTCGCGGCGCACTGGTGGCTACCCGATTGAGCACTCACATACTTCTGATCATGTGACGGGGAGGGCACACCAAACTTTGGACAGCGCAGGCCTGTCTCTAGCCACTCCACCGGCGGCGGTGGCCGGGACGCAGGCCGAAGAACAGCCAGCCCTACCCGAGGCGACAGACCAGGCAGGGGTGTACCTAGCGCTCCAGCATGCCGTGGTCGATGACCAGTAGCTTCTGGGATCTTGGAGGGCGAGCCACAGATCCTTGGGACCGCTCGCAAGCGTCCGCCTCCTCCGTCCCGGCGCATGCGTCGGTGCCCCAGGGCAGCATGCAGTGTTCCCACGCCTTCGCGTCCTCCCTGCGCATGTGGGGGCGCTCCGGGCTGCTACGTCGTGGATTGCCCCGGGATCCACCCGTCCCCGCGCGTGCGGGGATGCTCCCCAACATGACATTGGCGACTCGGGCGGCACCAGGTCGTCGTTATGCATGCGCAGTGCCCGACCTCAAGAACTGTCAGACGTGCGTGCTTCGATGTGACGTGCTCTCCGAGGACGGGACTTGATGCAGGAGCTGCCGAGATGAGCGGTGCGGAGACAACCGAACAACCGGATGTGCGAGCCGCTTGGGGCAAGGCGAGAACCGCGCAGATCCCGCATCCGCTGGTGTGTCATGCGATCGACACTGCTGCGGTGGCTGAGTTGCTGTTACCTGCATTGCTCGGTCCACGGTGTCGGGACGAGTTGCTGGCTGGGCTTGAGCCGTTGGGAGAACCCGTTGGTTGGGTCGCGGTCTTGTGCGGTCTGCATGATTTGGGTAAGCTCTCTCCCGCTTTTCAGGCGCTTCGAGCCGATCTAGCATTATGCCATATGGGGGCCGCCGCTGCGGGGAATATTCAGTTGTTGACCCGTATTAAGGGTGTCGGGCGCACCGACACTCCTCATGGCTTGTTCACAGCTGTCCACGTCGAGCGGTTACTCAGAAAGTGGGGTGCGCGGGGGGAGGTAGCGGCCACGCTGGCCTCAGTCCTGGGTGCCCATCACGGGTTCTTTCCCGCAGCTGCATCGCTGAACGAGGCGGAGGACAAGGTCAACCACCACGGTGGGAGCAAATGGGCTGGGTGGTGCGACATGTTGGTTGACGAGCTGCTGCGGTTGTGGCACCTGCCAGCGGCATCGCCGCGTGCGTGGAGCGATGTGCAGGTCCGGATCGGTGGGGCGGTCGGCCTTGCGGGCCTAGTGTCGGTGAGCGACTGGATTGCGTCTGACACAACTAATTTTCCCTATGCCGGAACAGACGTTGACCTGGTGGCCTACACAGGGAAGGCCCGGGAGTTGGCGGCGCAGGCGGTGGGTCGGATGGATTGGTCGCGGTGGCTGCCACCGGTCGATACCAGCTTTCGTTGCCTCTTCCCGCGAACAGGGGGTGGGCCGCGGCCGATCCAGCAGGTGGTTGAGCGGTTGGGAGATAGCTGGACAGCCTCGGGGATCGTGATCGTTGAAGCTCCGACGGGTGAGGGCAAGACCAAGGTTGCCCTGCAGTGCGCCGCTACATTCGTAGGGCGGCTTGGCCTGACCGGCTTGTATGTCGGCATGCCGACACGGGCTACCAGCAACCACCTGTTTCACGAGATCAGCGACTTCTTCGGTGATCACGCGGCAGAACTCCGGACTCGTCTGCTGCACAGCAGCGCTGACGCGCACCTCGCCGCTGAAGTGTTGCGTGCGGGGTCGGATTCCCGGGAACTGCATCCGGCGGATGTGGGGCGTGATGAACCTGGAGATGGCGCGATGCTTGCCCGGGACTGGTTCACCCGCAAGCGGGGGCTCTTGGCGCCGGTTGCGGTGGGCACGGTGGACCAGGTGTTGAAGACGGTGATCCGGTCCCGGCACGTCTTCGTGGGTCTGGTCGGGCTGTCGGGCAAGGCGCTGGTCTTGGACGAGGTTCACGCGTATGAGACGTACATGTCGACGCTGCTGGACCGCCTGCTGTGGTGGGCGGGCAGGTTGGGCATCCCGGTCGTCCTGCTGTCGGCGACACTTCCTTCGAGTCGACGGGAGGAACTGGTCCGCAGCTGGTGCGCCGGGAGGATCGGCGGTGATCCACATGATGTTCCGGCCCTACCGGAGTCATCGACGTACCCCCGGATCACCTGGAGTGATGGCACAGACCATCAGGTGCACGGAGCAGGGGTCGCACAGCTGAACGCTGACCGGATCGTTCAGCTCGTTCGGCTCAACGAAGGCGAGGTCATCGATTGGCTGTTGGATCGTATCGAGCAGGGCGGCTGCGCCGCCGTGATCCACAACATTGTTCGTCGCGCTGAGGAAACTTTCGGACTGCTCAAAAACGCGGTGGCTCGTCTACCAGAGGCCCAACGGCCTGAACTGATCTTCCTCACGGGGCGCGTGGTACCGAAAACGCGGCATGAGGTCGAGGAGCGGTTACGTAGAGCGTTTGGGCCGGAGGCGCCCCAGCGACCAAGGCGAGCCATCGTGGTCGGCACTCAAGTCTTGGAGCAGAGCTTGGATCTTGACTTCGACCTCATGGTCAGCGATCTAGCCCCTGTTGACAGCCTTATTCAGCGCATGGGCCGCGTGCAGCGGCACCACCGGGCACAGCGATCAGCCCATCTAATCCAGCCCGTACTGGCCATCACCGGAGTCGAGGACACCCCACAAGGTCCGAGATTCCCGCCCTACACGACCAGCGTCTACCAACCGATGTTGCTGCTGCGCACCTGGGCGGTCCTGCGTGACAAGCGGGAGGTGCACTCGCCGGACCAGGTACCGGAACTCGTCGATACGGTGTATGGCTCGTCGGATGCCGTGCCGTGCCCACCGGGCTGGGAGCAACAGTGGCACAAGGCAGACGGTCAGCTCGAACGGGCTCGGAAGAACGACGAGTACGACGCTCGGGAGATCTATCTACCACAGCCGTGGGACGACCAAGACATCGGCAAGTTGACCGTGCGTCCGAAGAGCTCCCGGCGCACCCGCAAGAAAAGTGGCCAGCGATGACCAGTGAGAACGATGAGACATCGATCTCACTGGCCGACGAGGAGTCGGTCGAAGTGGTGATCATGCGCAGAGACAACGAGGGTGGGCAGGCAACGCCGCTGTTCAGCGACCGTCCGGTTGACCTGGATAGTCCTGATGCTCCCGCGCCAGCGGCCCTTGCTGATCTGCTCGACTCCACCGTGCGGTTAGTCGCGCCAACCGACGTACCTTTCGGTGTGGTCGACCTCGTACGACAGGTACCTGTGCCCGAGGCGTTCCAGGCATTGGGTTGGCTGCGGGAGCATCGCGTGCTGGTCTTCCAGGACGGCCGTTGTCACTCGGGATTACTCGCCCTGCGCTACGATCCTGACCTCGGCCTATCCCTGGATGAGACCGACTAGCCACTCAATGCATGAACGCGCGAAGCAGCAGGAGAGCGGTCACCGCGACGATGAGCGCGTCGGCGAGCAGCGCCCTCGTTATCGAGAGGCGGACGCGGTAGTCGAAGGCCAGCACGGGTCTGTCGGAGCGGTGGCTTCCCCGCTGCGCTGTTATGGGTTGCTCCCCTCTGATGACCTCCACATCCCTTCCCGCCTCCGCTGGCTCCGCGAGACGGTAGTGCAGCCAGCGATGACGGGGCAAGTTCTGACGTGTTTCACGCCCATGCTCTAAGCTTCAGCCTCTGCGCAGTGCGCTGTCCCGCCACCGGGGTGTTCCCTTCTGGCGCGTGTCTGGCATCTCGCGGATCCGTGGTCCCCGCGCATGCGGGGGTGCCCCGTTGTTGGGCTCGAAGCTGCGGCTGAGGACCCAGCAACGTGGACGTGCTTGGCGGTTTGAACGTCCCGCGGATGCCCAGATGTTGGTCCGGCCTCGGAGGTGAAAGGAGGAGGTTTGATTTTCGATCTGGTCGAGGAGCGGTGGCTTCCGGTCGTCGACCGTGATGGAGCCCAGCGAGCGGTGGGGCTTGCGGAAGTCCTGCTGACCGCGCATCAACTCGGTCGGATCCAGGGGGACACGCCCACGATGACAGCGGCGCTGTATCGGCTCGTGCTGGCCTTGGCCCACCGGGTATACGGACCGGCGAGCGACACAGTATGGGCAGAATTGTGGTGTGCGGAGGAGCTGCCGGAAGGTCCGCTGCAGGGTTATTTCGCTCGACACCTGGCTCGCTTTGATCTCTTCCATCCGCAACGACCGTTCCTGCAGTGCCCCGCGGTGGCATCGTGCGATGTGGCCACGACCGCCAAGCTCGTGCCTTACCGGGCCGTCGGGAACAACGCCACTTTGTTCGACCAGACAACTGCCCAGGAGCGGCCCCTACTGGACCCGGCTGAGGCGGCGCGGTGGCTGGTAACCGTGCATGCCTTCGACACTGGCGGGTTGAAGACGCCGTATGCCCGGGAGAAGTCTTCCGAGCGCGCCCCGTGCAACAACTTCGGCTGTGTCCTGGTGGAGGGCGCGACGCTGAAGGACACGCTGCTGCTCAACATGCCGGTGTACAACCCAGCGCGGGAGGAGCCGGCGCCGACCACTGGAGCGGACTGTCCTGCTTGGGAGGACACTCCACCGAGGCCGGAACCCGAGATGCGATCTCCTCTGGGTTGGACAGACCTGCTCACCTGGCCCTCGCGGCGGATCCTGCTCTTTCCGCAGGAGAGCTCCACCGGCACCGTGGTCAACGGAGTCGTGGTTACTCCCGGTACCAGGCTTCGGGGCGATCTGCCGGAGATGGAACTGATGGCCGCGTTCCGCCGCCCGCCGGCAAGGGGCAGAAGCAGGGCACCACGACCGCTTCTGCCGGTGCGTCTTCAGGAGCGCCGCGGAGTGTGGCGGCACAGCGCGGAGTTGCTGCTCGCCGGTGACCGGGATCGGCAGCGACCACGAGCGCTAGATCACGTGGCCGAACGGGTACGGGCTGAGCTCATTCCCGGACACGCCGTGTACACATTGCGGGTGTTCGGGCAGCAACTCGACAAGAACTTCGGAGCTATCGAGTGCTGGTTCGAGGAGGCAGTGCCCGCGCCCGTCGCGCTGCTCCGCGCCGAAAGCTCCCGAGTAGGCGCCATCATCGGGTTAGCCGTAAAGCTCGCTGACGAGGTGGGCTCGGCGCTGCGCGGAATGGAACACGGCTACTGCACGGAATTCCAGGCTGACCCGTCGAGCGATCTGGACCTGTGGTACTGGCCGCATCTGCCACAACCTTTCGGTATCTTTCTGCGAGAGGTGGCCGAGGCGCTGCGCGCAGCGCAGCCCGAAACGACTGCGCTCGAAGCGTGGGGACGAGCCGTCCGCGGCCTCGCCCGTCGGGCTGCGGACCAGTGGGCATACGGCTCACCTCGTCACAACCGAGGATTGCTTGTGGCTGGCAAGCAGCACGCGTCTTTTACCGATCGGCTCGAATATCTGATCAAGAGGTTCCACGCCGAGACGACCGCGTTCATCGCAGTAGGGGAGGCAGTGTGAGTATCGAGGCGCTTCCATCGGACGCGCTCGCTCAGCGTCGGCACGTATTCGTGAACTACCTCTACGGACTGTGCGCAGGTCTGGACTCGACGAACCCACGCCGGGCGGCCGAGTCTCGCCAAGCACTGGCGAGACTGCGGCGTAGTTTCGCCGGACCACGGCAGGAGGCCGAGGCCTACGACGTGGTGTTCGCCCACGACCCGCCGCAGGCAGAGCAGCAAGTGTGGTTGCTGGTCGCCGGATTGTTCGCACTACATCCACTGCGCCGTCCCAGTGGGCCCCGACGCTCGCTCGGCGCAGCAATGAGCGTGCTCGTCCAGCGACGTGGTGAGTCGGTGAACCGGCGGTTCGTCCAGCTTGTATCAGTGGACCGACAGGGCTTGCCGCACTACCTGCGGCAGGCCGTTCAGCTTTTGAGGACCGAGAGCGTGCCGCTCGACTACGAGAAACTTCTTACCGACCTCGTCCGGCTCTTGCGCGACAACAGCCGGGACGACGACGCCTACCGTGTCCGGCTGGATTGGGCGCGCGACTTCCACCGCCCGCGCCCCGAGCGTCCTGGTGACGCTGATGACGCTGGTGACGTATCCACTTCTACTGTGTGATTCTGGAGAAGAACGTGATCATTGAGCTTCACCTGCTGCAGTCGTTCCCGGTTAGCAATCTGAACCGCGACGATGTTGGCCAACCCAAGACCGCGACCTTCGGCAGTTGCACCCGAGGCAGGATCTCCAGCCAATGCATCAAGCGAGCTACCCGGCAGTTATTCAGCCAATACGGGCTAGACGTGTCGGAGACTGGGGTGCGCACCAAACGTCTGCTCGATCGGGCCGCCAAACTCCTCGCTGAGCGTGGCCGGAACAACGACCAGGCCCCCGGCGTCGTCGAGGCAGGTCTCGAAACACTGGGGTTCCGTGTCGACAGTAAGACCCAGCTGAGTGAATACCTGCTGTTCGTCGGCCGGCAAGCGATTGAACTGCTGGCCGATTTCTGCGACCGCAATTGGGATCACCTCCACAAGACGGCGACGGACAAAGCCGCCAGTAAAGAAAAAGCCAAGGACTCAGGCCCTGACAAGGTTCCTACGGGCAAGACCAAGAAGATCCCACCAAACCGGGAAGCGTTGGCGGAAGCACGACACATCCTGGACGCAAGCCGCGTCGCCGACGTCGCCCTGTTCGGCCGCATGATCACCGATAACAAGGACTTCAGCGTCCACGCCGCGTCCCAGGTAGCACACGCGATCTCGACGCATGCGGTGGTCAACGAGTTCGACTACTACACCGCGGTGGACGACCTGAAGCCGAAAGCGGAGTCGGGCGCCGACATGATCGGCACCGTCGACTTCAACTCGGCCTGCTACTACCGCTACGCCAACCTCGACCTCACACAGCTCGACAAGAACCTCGACAGCGATCGGGATCTCGTTGCGCGAGCGACGAAGGCATGGCTGTACGCGTTCGTTCACGCCGTGCCCGGTGGGAAGCAGAACTCGATGGCAGCCCACACAGTGCCCGAGACCTTGCTCGGCGTCGCGCGGGGGCGCGGCGCCTGGAACCTGGCGAATGCCTTCCTCCGGCCGGTGACCGGCCCTGACCTGATGGCAACGTCCAGCGAGAAAATGCTGCAGCACTTCGGACAGCTTCGGAACTTCTACGGAAGCACCGAGATCTGTTCAGTCACCGCCGCATCGGTCACCGGCGATCTTCCACACATCGACAGAACTGATGGCACGTCCAGCCTGGACGACTTCGCTTCCCGCGTACTGGCTAACGCAAAGGCCTGAGCGCCATGACGAGTTCACTGACGCTGTGCATCGACGCACCCATGCAGTCATGGGGCACTACTTCGCGATTCATCATCCGCGATACGGCGACCGAACCAACGAAATCCGGGATAGTCGGTCTTCTCGCCGCAGCACTCGGCGTGGTGCGTGACGACACAGAAAAGATCGCGCAACTCGCCGAGCTCAGAATGGGAGTCCGCGTCGACCGAGAAGGCATCATCGAACGGGACTACCACACCACGCAGAACGTACCCACCACCCTGGGCGGTGGCCATCGCACTATCGTCAGCAACCGCTACTATCTCGCTGACGCGGTGTTCCTCATCGTACTGGAGGGAGAACCAAGCCTGCTAGCGCAGCTCCACGCAGCGGTGCAGCATCCGCATTGGCCACTGTTCTTCGGGCGCAAAGCATACGTACCCACCCGACCGCTTCTTGGGTCTGATCGAGACGGCGAGCCACTCACCGCCATCGGACTCACCCACAAGCCGCTCGACATCGTGCTCACCGAGCATCCATGGCTGGAGATCGACCCGGACAAGCGCCGCCGGGAAGCCCGCACGATCGAACGGGGAGTAGCGGTCGCCTTACGCACCCTCGTCGACTGCCACGCCACATCCCCTGGAGCAGAGCCGCGCCGCGACCACCCGGTTTCCTTCGCTCGCGGTGACCGCCGCTTCGCCACCCGCTCGGTGTGCCCCGGGCAGGTACCGCTGACGACGACGATGATCTTCACAGGAGAGCCCGCATGTTCCTGAGCAAGCTCACGATCAACGTGACATCCCGGCAGTTCCGGCGTGACTACGCCGACATCCACGACATGCACCGCACCATCATGTCGGCCTTCCCCCAGGTCTCGGATGGCCAGCCGGCGCGCCAAGCCCACGGCACCCTGTGGCGCCTCGACGGCACGCACCGCAGGTTCGTGCTGTACGTCCAAAGCCACATTGAGCCGGACTGGGCCGCTCTCGCCGACGGGTACCTGACTCAACCCGCCCAAGTTCGAGGCCTTCAGCCCGTCCTGGACGCCATCGCACCAGGCCGCAAACTGGCATTCCGGCTGATGGCCAATCCGACACACGCCGTACTCCCCCACGGTCTTCCCGGCCAGCGCGGGCGGGGCAAACGCGTCGCCCATCGCAGGCCAGACAAGCAGATCGAGTGGCTTGCCCGCCAAGGAGAACGCCACGGCTTCGTGATCCCGCTCGCCTCCAACGGACAAGCCGACATCGCCCCCTCACCCTGCCCCACCCTCCGCGGACGGAAACGTGACCAAGACCGAGCTGGCATCGTCGTCGAGCCAGTCCGCTACGACGGCCACCTCATCATCACCGACCCCGATGCCTTCGCCGCGGCCATCCAGAACGGCATCGGACGCGCCAAGGCATACGGCTGCGGCCTCCTCAGCCTCGCCCCAATCCGTCCCGCCACATGACCGCCAGCCGCGACGTGCAACCAGACGATCACTCGTGCGATCAACTGATCCAATTCGCATACCTTCGGGAGGTAAAGACGCAGCTCGGCAAGTGTGGTCCCCGCGCATGCGGGGGTGCTCCATGGGATGACGACGCCGACGCTGTCATGTGGGAGTGGTCCCCGCGCATGCGGGGGTGCTCCCTACCAGATCGCCCGCTCCTACCAAGGCATTTAGTGGTCCTCGCGCATGCGGGGGTGCTCCGCAATACACCGTCGCCGGTTTCCACCTCGGACTGTGTTCCCCGCGCACGCGGGGGTGCTCCCATGGCGCCCGCGATGCAAGACGCCGTTATGTCGTCGTCCCTGCTCATGCAGGGGTGCTCCCTGGTCCCGGAAAAACACATTCTGGATCATGTTGCCGTCCACGCATGCGGGGGTGTTCCGCGCCGGTTGTAGAGCCGCGCGTAACGGTCCAGGTCGTCCCCGCGCATACGAGGGTGCTCCGCCCGACTATCACTGGCGCTGATCAAGCTCGTGTCGTCCCCGCGCATGCGGGGGTGCGCCAATGAGTAGATGCCCACTGTGGCCGATCAGCCAATCGTCCCCGCGCGCGGGGGTGCTCCAACGTCCCAGGGAAAATTGGGGCCAGGGTCGGCGTCGTCCCCGCGTATGCGGGGGTGCTCTCATCACCCGTCATGTCGACACGTTGTCATCGGTATCGTCCCCGCATATGCGGGGTGCGCCTACGACAAGATGTGGCTTGCCGGGCAGGAGCCGTCGTTCCCGCGCATGCGGGGGGTGCTCCTCCAATTGAGTGGCACCGACGTAGAACGTCGGGTCGTCCGCGCGTATGTGCACTTCGGTGCTTGCGCCACCGGGAACGGGCCAAACCTACGACGAAGCCCGCGCTACCCGCCTCAGGCAGGTCTATGACGCTGAGTACGGCAGGAGTCGATAAGGCGAACTAGACTCAAGAACCGCCGCGGTTGTCACGCGTAGACAACAGGGATCGAAGGTCCGAGAATCCTCGGGCGCCGAGGGCGTGAGCGAGGTCTGTGGCTGCTCGTCGTGCGGTGGGATCGTCGGATTCAAGGGCTGCGGCCAGAATAGCACGAATATCGCCCAGGTATGCGGTGATCGTCCAGCCCTCTTTGTCGCCAGCAGCCAGCAGGCGAACTGCTTCCACGCTCTTATGGGGATAAGTGCGTACAACCTCAGCAAGACGGTCGAAAACAGCGTGATTGAAGATAATTTTTCCACCGCCGAGGCGCAGCGCCTCGATCAATTGTTCGATCGACCACTCGTCGGGAAACTTTCCAGATCCAAACCAGTGCCCAAACGACGACGCTTCGTTTTCCTCACGCTGCAATTGACCCTCCATTTGCGCGGTACGCGCCTGCCAGAGCGTCTGGGCTCGTGCGATGACTTCCGACGGAAGCTCGTCGGACGTCTGAATGGCTTGTCCAACAAAAGTCAATGCCGCTTTACGCACTTCCCCCGAGGCTCGACGGAAGAATGTCGTAACAAGGTCGTCATCTACCCTGATCACACCGCGGAGTACGAGCTTCATGAGATGACGGGCGAGCCCGACGTTGGGACTCCCGCGAAGGATGCTTCCCGATGCAGGCGCGGAGGGTTCGATGCGCTCAACCGCCTTGGCGTACTGGTTGCGCAGTGCAGTGAAGACGGAATCGTGGGCATCGCAAAATTCAACGTATGTGTCCCACGCCGCGTCATAGAGTTGCCGCAAAGCGGGATCGTTAGGAAATATTGCAGAAAGTCGTTGTTCAACCCACGATTGGTCAAGAAAAATGAGTTGCGGAAGCCATTGGCCATACACCGACCGGACGGCTGCGGAAGAATCGACGACAGGGTTCAAATGGGCGTCGAGGATATCGCGAACTTCGCTCGGCAGAGCGCGGCTCACTCCATCCGCCGCTTCGGTGAGTTTAATCGCGAGGCGATGAACCCACAGTGCATACCGGACAACAGCGTGCAGCGCGACTCCGCGGGTGGTGTTGATAGCCAGAGCGGGTGGGGACATGTTTGGGCCGCCCAGCTCGGCTTCTCGTTCAGGGGTGGGGTCAGTGTCTTGTGCCAGAGGCTCAAGTGTCGCCCAGGCTTGGCCTCGAAGGTCAAGCGGAATGCCTTGCTCTTCGTCCGCGAATCCCGCTTCGATCAGGCGCGCGATGGCTTGCCGTGTCCATGTCCCTTCTGCGCTAAGCCCCTCGTCCTCTCGCGACGTAGTCGGATGAGTATCAAGTACCCACTGGCAAAGGTCCAAAACAGAATCCCAGGCAAACGAGCATGAGGATCGCAACGCTTCGCGCCAGCCGTCAATAGCGCCGCGAATGTAGGCTAGTGGAACGCTACGGAACTGGGCTGCTATCTCGGCAAAGCGCTGTGGTTGCTGGGTTACGGCTTGGGACAGCGCACGGCTGAGTCCTTCGTCAGACGGGGCCATGAACTCGCCGGTGGATTCCCACTCGCGTAGAAAGTTGATCACTTCGGTGTCTGCCATGGCTAGTAGCTCGTCCGCAGTGCGTGGGCTGCTCGGCCCGACCATCAGTCCGGTGCCGTGTATCAAGAACTCCGGGTGCGCGGATTCCGGCCCGATCTCGGCGACAAGGTCGTCGTAGTGGTGCCGCCAGGTGGCTCCCAGCACATCCTTCAGGATCGCCAACCTCCGGCGTCGCCAGTATCGCGCGTACTCCTCGGGGTCAACATCGGCAGGTGTCTCGACGGGGCCGCCCTCAATGGCTTCGATAATCCGTTGCTGGTCGGCGGTATCCAGACGGGGGAAGGCCGCCTGCACCAGGAGCCAGAACTCGTGGTATTGGTGCAGGTCGTCAACGCGATCGGGATCGAGCACCCGGTCGCGCACAAGGTCCCATCCAGCATCGAGTTGCGTCCGCAGAAGCGACAAGGCAACACGGTGGAAGATGCGCCAGGGCCGTTCCTCCAGCTTGGCCACGACGGTGGACAGGACAGTCGTGTCTGCGGAAACGTAGCTCTGCGTGGTGTCACGTAGCAGTTCGATCAGGACATCGCGTACTTCAGGAACCGAAAGGTTTTGGGGGCTCGGTTCGATGGCGCTACGCCAGATATGCGAGCCGTCGTAGGGAGGATTCTCGCCCGGCGCCGTGATTTGCACAGCTTCCTGGAGAAGATCAGACAACAGATCGACAGCCCGTGCAGGATCGATCGCGGCCAAGCGCAGAATAACCTCGCGGGCTATCTGTTCATACTCCCAGTTGCTGTATCGGGAGCGAACACTGAACAGGTAACGAGGCGCAGGGCCGCCGCTTTCGTCTTGTTCTGTTGTTAGCGGCTTGAGCAGAGCGCCGGCGATGTCGAAGGCAGACCGGATTTGCCCCTCTTGTGCGAGTTTGATGGCAACCTGCGCCAATTTGTGAGGTACGAGTAGGAGGTAGGGTGATTCGAGCCATGATATCGCTGCCGGCACCAAACGCACCGCGTGGTCGGCCGGCATGGCGAGGGCGGCATCGAGGATATCGTGGTGGACACGCGGGTTCTCGGTCGCCGGGATCGATTGCAAAACTTGGAGAACGAGCACTGGTTCTTCGCTCGCCATACATGCCAGGTACTGAGATTCCGGCCAGAACGGAAATCGGATGTACTTCCCATCGATCTCCGGACCAGGTGGCGCCTGAAAGAACCCCCGGCGTCGGAGAGGTTCGATCCACCCTGGCGACGTCAGCCTGCTGAAGAAGTATTCGGCATCCGCGGCGTTCTTGATCGCCCTGATCGCCTTGTCTACTGTTTCGAGACTAGGCATGGCTCTCGCCTTCCTCGATGATGGCGTCCAACGCAGTGAAGTCGTCGAACGTGTGCGGACAGAGCAGATCCATGAGAAACTCCTCCAACGCGCTCAACTGGGCGAAAAAGTCATCTTCGGAGCGTGCCGAGTTGTGGTGCGCGACCCCCTGAAAGTATCCGTGATACTCGCCCCATAGGTCTTCACGAACCTTTGCTATGGGTTCTGGCATGGGGCGGCCGGACACGTCCATGCAACGTATTGCGGCGCGTCGCTCTGCACGCCGAGCCGGATAGTTGAGCGTGAACCACTCGAAGAACTCTCCCGCTTTGCGATGAAACTTCCGCACGCGGCCATTGCTTGCCGCCGGATTTCTCTCATTGTCAGCGACCGTCTTCCAATGCTGCTTCAGATTGTTAACCGCTTCTTTAAGGTTGGTTTTGTTTTCCACTGGGACGTCAATGCGTTGCGGGAGTTTCTCCATTAACTCCCGAACCGAGTGGGCTGCCAGCGGTACGCGTTCGGGATTGCCGGACGCGAGGACGTAGTAGACCGAAATGAACATGCTTCCCAACTGGCTGTCCAGTTGGCAGAGAGCGGAATACACCGCGCTCTGCCTGGCGGAAAGCTCCCATACCCCGTGGTCTGGATAGCTGGGTTCGGGTCCCGCTCGCCCTGCCTCAGTCACCTAGCCCCTTCCCGCCGCACGCCACGCACTCGCCCGCGCCCGCACCGAACTCGACAAACCAGCCCAAAGCCCAGCCCCGGTCTAGCTCGACGAACACCCCACCGAGCACCTGGCTGCCGCGACGGCACACACACTCCTCCGGGCAGGGGACTCCAACGGCGCCCGCAACAGGCTAGCCGTGGCACTTGACACGCTACGCGCGTCGGCGCGTCGGCAACGTGCACTGCTACTCGTCGATCTCGCTACCGCCGAACTGCACTGGCAACTTCCCCGATGCATGCACCCACGCGACCCAGGCAGCCGATCTCCTACACCACACCTCCTACGCCATAGGTCTGCCCGACTTCGCGCCTTCCGTGCTGCCGCAGCACAGCCCGTGAGCAGCCGTGCCCTGCGCGTACTCGACGAACAGCTGCGCCACCTCGCCGCCTGATCAAGCAGCGCGCCGCACTCGCGTCCCCGCAGCCTTAGCCTGGATCCACCGTGTCGTTGCCACACCTTGGAAGTTGATCTTTTAGTGATAGCAGGAGTGACGCGACAGATTCGAGCGGCGACACGATCGACGTTTGTCTCCGACAGCCGAGCGGTGGTGTCGAGGCTGGCGGTGGCCAGGGTATGCCCGTCGGGACTGAACGCCACCGAGTTGACGGCGTTGATGTGGCCGGTGAGGGTCCCCAGTGGGTGGGGCTGACGGGGGTCGCTGACATCCCACAACCGCACAGTCTTGTCGTCGCTGCCGGTGGCCAAAGTGTGCCCATCGGGACTGAAGGCCACCCCTTTGACATGGCTGGTGTGGCCGGTCAGTCGGGTGGCGTAGAGGGTGGCGACGGTGCTGAGCAGACTGCTGCGGGCTTCCGTGGTGGGGACAAGCCGGTAGGCGGCCAGGCTGAGTTGGGCGGCCAGGGCGGGGTTGGTGTCGCGTAGCTCCAGGGCCTGCCCGGCGACCTGACGGGACACCGCGACATCCCGTTGTTGCTCTGCGGCACGCTGCTGGGCCACAGCGAAGCCAGCCGCGACCAGCGCAAGGACGAGTAGCACCGACAACACGGTGCTCGCCCGGCCCCGTCGAAGGCGGTCGCGGCGGATGCTGGCACGCAGGAACGCTCGCGCCGTCGAGCTGAGATCCACACGATCGGTGACTACGTCGTGATCTTGGAGGTGAGCGCCGGTGTCAGCTAGGGTGGCGGCGAGTTGGCCGCGTTCCCACAGTCGGGCCGGTGGGTGGCCGTTGTCGTTCCATTCGGTGGCGGCCTGCTCGACCGTGCGGCGGGCCCGCAGCGCCGACGCGTTGTCGTCAATTGCTTGGGCCAGTGGGGGCCAGGCGGACAAGAACGCCTCGTGGGCCACCCCGACAACCACGCTGCTGTTATCGGTGTCAGTTGTCAGCAGCCGTCGTGTGACGAAAACGTCCAGCTCTCGGGTCACCGGCTGAGGCAGCTGGGCGCGGGGGACTCGCCATCGAGTGGGTGGCCCTGCTCATCCACGGTGACCAACCGCAACAACCCAGCAATGACCTCCCACGGCGCCGCCCAGTGGCGTTACACGCGTCGGCCAGGGCCATGTCAGCCTGCCGGATCAGGGCACCCCGCACCCCGCCGAGCTGGTCGTATCGCACGGCCGACAGGTGACCGCCGCGGCTGATGCCCTCGGCGAGCTGGGCCAGGGTGAACGCCAGCAAGGGTAACGCTTCCCCACTGTCAGCGTCGGCGACCAAGCGGGTCACCAGCTCGTCGTCAACTTCGATCCCGGCGAGCTGGGCCGGGCCCTGGATCACCGATCGCAGCGCCTCGCGGCGCAACGGCCGCAGCGGGTAATGACGGGTCGGCAACACCGCCAGGTCAGCATCGAGCAACAGCTGGTCCAGGAACTCCGGCCGCAGCGTGGCCACCACCTGCACCGAACCACCCAGCACCGGATGCAAGAGCTGGGCGAACCGGGCTCGTTGCCCGAGTGGTGCCTGGGTAAGTAGTTCCTCGAACTGATCCACCACCACCAGCAACCGCTGGGCCCGGGCGGTCAGCAGCAGCTCATCGGCCAGCCCGGTCAGACCACCATCATCGAGCTGGTGGCGCACCTGCGCCACCGACCACCCCAGACCCAACCGCTGTGCCGCTGCGGCCAAGTGTCGGACCAACCCGGATACCGGATCGGCGCCGGGCAGCATCGGTGCCAACGTCCACCAGCCCGGCTCCTGGGCCATCACATGCCCCAGCCCCGCCCGGACCAGAGAAGACTTGCCGCACCCGGAAGGACCCACCACCAGCAGCACCGCCCCCTCAGCGCGCTCAGCCGGGGACCGCAACAGCCCGGCCAGCTGCTGAACCTCACCATCACGGCCGAAGAACACCCGATGGTCCTCGACCCCGAACGGGCGCAGCCCCGGAAACGGCGACCGGTCATCGGGCCACCCCCAGCCACCAACGGCATCCACCCGACGCAACTCCTGGACTAGCGCCGCGCGCGCCGTGGGGGAATCCGTGGTGAGGTCGGCATACTGGAACGACGCTAGTAGCGGGTGATCCACTCCCGGCTCAGCCCGCACCGGCAACACCCGGCTACCCCGCGACAAAGCAAAACTGACCTCAGCCGTGCACCACGGCGACGCCACGAAGGCGGAGATAACCACGCACACCACCGCATCAGCCCAGCGCAACCGCTCATGCAGCCGCTGCTCCCACCCGTCGCCCACCGCGATGCCATCACGCAGGTCTTGATCCAGAAACACCTCGTGTCCGGCAGCGACCAGCCACCAGTGCACCTCATCGGTCGGCTCTCGATCACCGCTGGCATGGCTGACAAAGACCCTGGTCACCACACCTCCCTACCCTTGCGCGAGTCGGCATGCCGCACGCCGAGCGGGCCATAGGCCACCGCCAGCAGCGCGCCCACCGGTCGAGGTGGCCATGGTGTGCCCATCGGTTTCCCCGGCCAGCTCGGGGAGAACTTACTGGTCCCACTCCCGTGCTATCCGCGCCACCATTGGGTGCGTTCCTGGGCTGGTGTGCGATGACGTCCTCGCCGGGGTGAGGGTTGCAACCGTAGTTCACCGATCAACTCGGGGGTCAGCAACAGGCGGGCGATCTCGCGGCGGGTGCTGATGGGCGCGGCCTGCCAGCGGCGGGCGACGTCGGCGCCGGGTTCGATCAGGCCGCGCAGGGCGCTGGGGGTGCTCAGTTCGTGCTCGCGTTTCTCCAGTGTGGTGATCTCGGCGAGGATGGTGGGTTCGGCCCGGATGAGGGTGGCGACGCTGACGGTTCCGGTCGCCACCGCATCGGCGAGTTGGTCATGTCGGGCCCGCAGCGCAGCGAGCTGATCCCGCACCTGGGACAGTTCGCGGTCACCGTCATGGTCGCCCGCGTGGAGGGTGTCGATCACGTCGGGCCGGGCCAGATAGTGGAGCATGACCTGTTCGGCGAGGGTGTCGAGATCGGTTTGGGTGATAATGACGCATCCCTTGACGCGGCACACGTACAAGAATCTGTCGTCCCGATAGGCAACGTTGAGCGTCCCCAGACAGACCCCGCACCGCCCAATAAACGACAGAAGATGTTTGGCCCGGCCCGAGCGAGTGGTCTTGCGCTCCGGAGCGCGCAACAGGCGTTGCACAGCGAACCAGTCGGCCCGGCTGACCAGTGGCGGCCACTGCCCGTCATACAGCGTGTCCAGATCGACCATGCGGTCCCCGCCACGGCGCCCCGGAATGTGCGTCCGCAGACCCGCGTAGAGCGACTTGATGGCCACCGAACGCAAATGCTGACCGGTCCACACCACGCCCGATCGGGTCCGGATGCCCCGCCGCTCGAAGTCACGGGCGATAGCCCGCAAACTGTGCCCCTGGACCAACCGGCGAAACAACTCGGTCACCGCCTCCGCCTCACCCGGCTCAGGTTCCTGAGCGAGGAACGCCCGAGTCTGGGGATCGAACACCCGTCGATACCCGTACGGGACCCGCCCGTGCGGACGACCCAGAGCGGCGTTGGCCGCAGCCGCCCGCCGCGACCGAACCGAGATCTTCGACGACTCGTACTCACTATCCACAGCGTCTTCCAACAGCGACCGACGATCCCGGCCATTGCCCGGGTCATACAACCTGCCATGAGTCGTGACGAAGACCGACACCGAACACCGCTCACACAACTCCAGCAACCGCACCCACTCACCAACCCGGCGGCTACCCCGACTGCTCTCCCAGATCATTAACACCCGCGCGCCGAACCGGTCGCTCTCCAGATCAGCGATCAGCGCGTCGAAGCCATCCCGAGTCTTACGCGAGTACCGCGACGCGCTGACCGACTCATCACGATAAGAGTCCTCAGCCAGCACCCAGCCCTGCTCACCAGCCACCCGCACATGATCATCATGCTGCTCGTCCAACGAACGAGCCCGCCCAGACCGATCCAAGCTGACCCGCAAGTACTCCCGGGCGCGCTCACCCTGTTTACGCTGCTCACAGCCACTCGCGAAGACCATGGACAGAAGGGTACCTTTAGCAAAGTCTCTTGCGAGCTGAGCAGCTCTAAGGTCGAACTCGGCGAACTGAGATCGCCCCAGAACTGGCCCGCAGTCATCCGCTCGGCGAGCCACTGGACGAGGACGCATCCGAACAGTTCGTGATCGAGATCGTCACCGGTAAACGGGAACTTAGCCAGACCGCGTTGGGCCTGGTCAGGTTGGCGGCGTGAGAATCCATCAGTGACCGAGCCTTGGTGCGCAGACGGGTCGCTCGACCTTCCCGGTGACCACTTCATGGCGATGGGGGCACCCGCGTTCACTGAGACGATCAAGGATTTGTGGTTCTTGTCCATGGGCCTGGCCTGATCGCAGCGGGTTGCGGGGTCGCGCTCAGTGATTGTCACCACTGAGCGCGACCAGCGGTCGCAGCGGGGCTCTCACATGACGTCGAATTCGCCGTCCTTGGCGCCGAGCACGAACGCCTCCCACTCGGCCGGGGTGAAGATCAGCGTCTCCTCGTCCACGGGCTTCTCGGAGCTGCGCATCGCCACGTAGCCATCCTGCACGAACGCGATCTCCAAATGGGGGCCCTCGATCTCCTCCGAGCCCGCCGCGCGTTGCCACACCGCATTGGACAGGTCGAGCTTGCCGCGGATGTGTTTCTTGTCATCAACGATGTCACTCATGGGGTCCACGGTATCGAGCCAGCCGAGGGACGTGGCCAAGCCCACCCTGTTGGGCTCAGCCTGTCAATCCGGGGTGATCGATCCGGTGGGGGCCGCGCCGGACATTCGGCCCGCCAGCAGGGCGGCGATGGACGGCGGGAGTGGCTGGAGCCCATCGATGGTGTTGCAGACGCGCTGGTCGTACTCGGGGTAGGAGCCGCGGTAGCCCAGCCATCGGGCC
This sequence comes from Pseudonocardiaceae bacterium, assembly GCA_049673305.1. GTDB lineage: Bacteria > Actinomycetota > Actinomycetes > Mycobacteriales > Pseudonocardiaceae. Next base: position 65,580 of record JBATXM010000236.1, read on the forward strand.
AGCGGTGCCAGCGCGGCGAACAGAACCCGCTGCACGGCACGCGGCGGGCTGGCGAGCCTCATCGTGTCGTCGAACTCGCGGACCAGCAACGCGGGCGCCGGGTGGCGCGTAGCGGTCGCTGACGGCCCACCAGTCGTTGTCCTCGGTGGGAGCGATGCGGGGAATGACGCGCTCGCCGGTCACCGGGTTCTCGATCGCCCTGTAGCACATGGTGCACAGGTGAGCAGAGGCGGCTTGAGTCGCGCTGAATCTGCACTGAAGACATAGCTGAGCCGCCCGGGTGACAGGGTTCCGTTCACCTGTCAGGTATGCCACACTACGGCCTGTGGCCTACCACACTGTGATCATTATTGCTGAGCGTGCTGGGTAACAAGCACCATCACCCGGTACGCAGACCTCTCGCATCCGCGAGGGGTCTTTTTTGTTGGTCAGTATACCTCTTGGAGCCTTGACGATGTCCCGCACCAGACCAGCCGGCACCCCGCTCGGTGACTCCTTCCACCTCTACGACACCACGCTGCGCGATGGTGCTCAGCGAGAGGGGATCTCCTACTCGGTGGCCGACAAGCTCGCCGTCGCCCGGCTGCTGGACGCGCTGGGAGTGGGCTTCATCGAGGGCGGCTGGCCCGGCGCGCTGCCCAAGGACACCGAGTTCTTCGCCCGGGCTCACGCCGGCGAGCTGAAGCTCACGCACGCCGCGTTGGTGGCTTTCGGCTCGACCCGTCGGGCCGGGCTGAGCGCTGAACAGGACCCCCAGGTGCAAGCGTTGCTGGCATCGGGGGCTCCGGTGGTGACCGTGGTCGCCAAGTCCGACCGGCGCCACGTGGAGCGGGCGTTGCGGGTGGACGTCGGGCAGGCCTGCGCGATGGTCGCGGACACCGTCGCGCTGCTGGTCGGCGAGGGCCGGCGGGTGTTTCTCGACGCAGAACACTTCTTCGATGGCTACGCTTTCGACCCGGACTGCGCGCTGCGGGTGCTCGAGGCGGGTGTCACCGCGGGTGCTGACGTCGTGGTGCTCTGCGACACCAACGGTGGGCAACTGCCGCTGCGGCTCGCGGAAACCGTCGCCGAGGTGGTGGCCCGCACGGGTTTCCGGGTGGGAATCCACTGCCAGGACGACACCGCCTGCGCGGTGGCCAACTCGGTCGCGGCGGTGCAGGCCGGGGCAACTCACGTGCAGTGCACCGCCAACGGCTACGGTGAGCGGGCGGGCAACGCGGATCTGTTCGCCGTCGCCGCCAATCTGGTCACCAAACTGGGCATGCCGGTCCTCCCGGAGCACGGGATGGCCGAGCTGACCCGGACCGCGCACGCGGTGGCTGAGATCGCCAACCTCGCTCCCGACACCCACCAGGCTTACGTCGGGAGATCGGCCTTCGCGCACAAGGCGGGGCTGCACGCGAGTGCGATCAAAGTGGCGCCGGAGCTGTACAACCACCTGGACCCTACGGTGGTCGGTAACTCGCAGCGCGTGCTGGTCACCGAGATGGCCGGCCGGGCCAGCATCGAGCTCAAGGCAGGCGAGCTCGGGCTGGACCTGGCCGGCCGATCGGCTGAGGTCGCCGTGGTCACCGCCCGGGTCAAGGAGCTCGAGGCCCGAGGCTGGTCGTTCGAGGCCGCCGACGCCTCCTTCGAACTGCTGGTGCGCCACGAGGTCGACGAGGTGCCGCCAGCGCCGCCGTGTGAACTGGAGTCCTACCGGGTGGTGGTGGACCACACCACGAGCGGGGAAGTGGTCGCGCAGGCGACGGTGAAGGTGCACGTGGCGGGCGAGCGGGTGATCGCCACCGCGGAGGGCAACGGGCCGATCAACGCGCTGGATGGCGCCTTGCGTCAGGTCTTGACTGCCCATGTGCCGTGGTTGGCGACCGTGGAGCTCTCCGACTACAAGGTTCGGATCCTGCCCGGCACGTACGGCACCGACGCGGTGACCCGGGTTCTGGTGGACACCAGCGACGGGACGGGAACCTGGACGACGGTCGGCGTGCACGGCAACATCGTTGAAGCCTCCTGGCTGGCGCTGCTGGACGCGATGACCTATGCGGCGCTACGCCACCCTGGGGTCGCCAGCACGCTGTGATCAGGTGATGGCGATGCCTTCCAGACCGTCCAGACCGGTGAGGGTGACGATCTGAGCGAGTGTGCCGTCGGGCTTGATGCGGAAGCCGTCGACACCTCCAGCCCCGCCAACCTCGACGTAGAGGAACTGACCATCCTGGGTGCCGACCAGATCGATGGGGCCTTCCCTGGTCTCGGTCTTGGTGAACACGGTGGGCGTGCCTGCGCGATCGATGTGGTAACCGGTGACGTTGCGGCTGCCAGAGTCGGCGACGTAGAAGTTTCCCGCCGCGCGGGCGATCCAGCACATGGCCGTCCCGCCATCGGGTTGCCCGGCGATGCGGGTGACGGTGCCGTCGGGGTGAATTGTGTAGGTCGTCAGCGTGCTTGTGACGGCATCAGTCACGACGAGGTGACCGTGGTCATCAAAGGTGAAGCCGAACGGGCCGGGGGTGCCTGCTGGATTGGCTACGAAAGTGTTCGAGGGCCGGCCATCGGTTCCCACGGTGAAGACATCGATCAGGCTACCGTTGAGGATGGTGGTGATGATCAAATACTTCCCGTCAGGGGTGAAGCTGATCTGGGCCGGAGTGTTGAGGAACTGCATCGGCCCGGTGACAGGAGTGAGGTTCAGCGAGCGGGTGGATCCGTCGATGGGGTGCAGCTTGCCGTCGGCGATCCGGTACCCAGTGATGGCACCGGCTCCGTGGGCGTTGAGCGCGTAGAGCAGATCGCCGTGGATGGCCACGCTGACCGGGAACGTTCCACCCGAGGCCAGCACCTGACGTAGGCGCAGGCGGTCCTCCTCGAGCCGGAGAACGGACAGGGTGTTGCTGCCGGCATTGACGGCGATCAGCAAGCCGTGGTGGGCGTCGTAGCGCAGTGAGTCCTGCGAGGAGAGCGGATCAACGACAGCTCCGCCGTTCCGGCCACCGTTCCCGCCGGTGCTGACGGTCTCGACGAGGGTGAGCGTACCGTCCTCGGCTCGACCATAGGCCAGAATCTGGTTTCCCACAGGGTTGTTGGTCTGCACGAAGAGCTGGTTTTCCATCATCATCTCCGGTGGTATCGATGGACGAGCGCGGACACGTGGTTCCGGCCGCCACCCCGACCCGGGGCACGGCGCGGCGTCATGGGTAAGAGGGAGGGGCCGCCTCCGCTGATACCGTGCGGGGTCGGCTAAGCTGCAAACCCGGTGCTGGTTCGGCTCTCAGGTCTGCGGGAGGGCCCGAAAACAGACACCTGGTGGGGTATGGTGTAATTGGCAGCACGACTGATTCTGGTTCAGTTAGTCTAGGTTCGAGTCCTGGTACCCCAGCGAATGTCGTTATCGCGTTCGCGCGGCCCCGTCGTCTAGCGGCCTAGGACGCCGCCCTCTCAAGGCGGTAGCGCGGGTTCAAATCCCGTCGGGGCTACAGCAGTGAGATCAGCCACGATCAGCCCCTGACCTGGGAAGTTCCGGTCAGGGGCTGATTGCGTGTGGTCCGACTGCTGATCAATGACGCGGCGCCCCCGAGGGTGCTCAGCGAGATCACCAGGTCTTCCAGGTGCAGCCCGGCAAAGGGCGGGCAAGAATGACCACTCCCGACCCGATGAGGAACACCCCGGCCCAGAAGGGCCTGGCGCGCTGCCACTGCCGGAACCGCTGCCACCGGGTCACCGTCAGAAGCACTCGGACCGGCCGGCGGTGACGGTGACGTCCAGTCCGTTCAGGGTCAACGAGGAGGCCGTGACGCGCTGTGCTGCCCCTCGTCCCTTCTACGGCGCCGCGATCGCGGCAGTGACCCCGGACCACAGCGAGCTTACAGTGAATAAGGAACGTGTCGCTAACTGCTATGGAGAGAATTGACGCAGTGAAGCGGATTAACTGTCGACAGTCGTGATTGTCGCGAGAGTTACTCGTCGATTACTGGCCATGGTATTGAACTGCGAAAAATTGCTGGTTAACGCCTAGTAAAACGCTTCTTAACGGTATCAAAAATAATGTGCCACTCGTCGGATAAAATCGACCGTTCGGCGATTTATGAGTGTTCGGGGCTTCTGTTTCCATGCCCGCGATGAGGAACTTCTCGCGCAACTTGCCCCCACTCATTCGGCGCTCTTGAGGCGACCGGGAAACCGAGTCAACATGTCCAGAGATCAGCACCATGCCCGCACCCGACGCCTGATCAGTGTCATCGTAGCAGCCTGTATCCCGGTCGTCACGAGTGTCCTTTTTGTGGGCACCGCGGCCGCCGGGTCGGGAGTGAACTGGGATGCGGTCGCGCAATGCGAGTCTGGCGGTAACTGGGCCATCAACACCGGCAACGGCTTCTACGGTGGGCTGCAGTTCGCGATGTCGACGTGGCGCGCCAACGGCGGTGTGGGCAACCCTGTTAATGCCACCCGGGAACAACAGATTGCCGTCGCTGAACGCGTTCTGCGTTCGCAGGGAATCGGTGCGTGGCCGGTATGCGGGAAACGAGGGTGAGGCCCCAGCCTCAGCCCGCGTCAGCCGGCGCCGACCCCGATCAACTGCGCCGACCAGGTAAGGCGGCTACCGCAGCGATCACATCGAATCCCACCTGACGCAGCCCGGCGCGCCATCTCCGCGTGCACCAAGTCGTTCTGGGCCTGCACTGACGCGTACTCTCCCAGCGCCATCGAGAACGCGCCCGCCGCCCCCCACTCCCGCTACCAGCGCGATATTGGTCACCAGACCGTCCATCGCGCCGAACACGGCCGGTCGCAGCCATCCTCCGGACACGGGCAGCCTCACCCACCTCGTGGGTGACTGGACTACTCTGCGCGGGTGCCCCGTGTGTCCCGCTCCGTCGTCGAAGGGATAGGCGCCGTGGTGCGCCTCGGGCTGGCTGCGGTCTTTCTGGTCTCCGGGGCGCTGAAGGTCCTGGACCCGGCGCAGACCCGGATCGCGGTGCGCGCCTATGAGCTGTTGCCATCGGGCCTGGTCGGACCGGTCGCCACCGGGTTGCCGCTAGTGGAACTGACACTGGGAACCCTGCTGTTGCTGGGCGTGTTCACCCGGTGGGTCGCCCTCGCCTCGACGGTGGTGTTGCTGGTGCTGATGACTGCGGTGGCGCAGTCCTGGGCGCGTGGACTGTCCATCGACTGTGGCTGTTTCGGCGGTGGCGGGACGGTAGCCAAGGGCGACACGCACTACCCGGAGGAGTTGGCCCGCGACGCCGGCATGGTGCTGCTCGCGCTGTGGCTGCTGGTGCGGCCTCGCACAGCGCTGAGCCTTGACGGGTGGCTGCGTGCGGATCCGGGTTCAGCGGGCACACCCCAGTCCAGCCGGCGCAGTGCCAGCCACGAGTCGGGTCAGATGAAGGTCAGATGAGCAAGGAGGAACCTGCTGTGGGCGGCGTCGAGCGGGTCACAGAGAAGCGCAAGCGGCAGGCCGCGCAGGCGGTGACCGCGGCGCGGGGGAGCGGTGGAGGTAGCCGCGGGGTGATCGCGGGGGTCGCCATCATCACGCTGCTCATCCTTGTCGTCGGGGGTGGGCTATGGGTACAGCGCCACAACAAGGCGGCCTCGCCCTCGACGGCGATCCCGGTTGCTTCCGCCGGAACAAATTACCCGGTGGCCGCCCAGGGTGACACCATCGTGACCGGAAGCCCTCAGGCGCCGGTGACCATTGATGTCTATGAGGACTTCATGTGCCCGATCTGCGGGGAATTTGAGAAGGCCTATCATCAGCGGCTGGCCCAAGCCGCCGCTGATGGCAAGGCCAAGGTGGTGTATCACCCGGTCGCCATCCTTGATGACTACTCTGTCCCGCCCGGCTATTCCACGTTGGCCGCCAGCGCGACCTTCTGCGCCACCCAGGCCGGTGTCTTCCCCCGCTTCCACGACAGCCTGTTCGCCGCCCAGCCCCCTGAGCGCGGTCAAGGCTGGACCAGCGCCCAGCTCCAGCAGCTCGGCCGTGCCCTGGGCGCTGGTGACAGCTTCACGCGCTGCGTGCAGGCCGGTCCCCAGCCGCGCGTTGCCACCGCCACGGAGACCGCCAGTCAATACATCAGCGGGCTGCGACCAGATCACCGGTTCGGCACCCCGAGCGTCATCGTGAATGGTGCGCTCATCGGCGACCCCATCGGTGACACCGGCTGGTTGGACCGTGCTTTGGCCGTCTCCCCACGCTGAATTGGGGTCCCCTTCGGAGATCACCATCCGTCTCGTGTACGGTGACCTACGCGCCGCAGCCGGGCTGTGGCGCGTAGGTTCGGGGCTGTAGCGCAGTTGGTAGCGCACCGCACTGGCAGTGCGGGGGTCACGGGTTCGAATCCCGTCAGCTCCACCACCGTTCGTGACCTGCTGCTTGTCGTAACAACCGTGTCATTGCGCGAACCGCAGGCCATGAACAGAGCCGGTTACGGTCGCCTGTCCAATTTGAGCCGCGATCAAGGGGCGGCGGTGGTGCGGTGCCGCCAGCGTCAAGCCGTATCAGACAGTGTTCTTGACCGACCGCACCGCCTTCGTCGCGGGCTGGCGGGATCCGACACCTGCGACGGAGACGCGCGCTCACGCCGAATAGCGGATGTCGAGCACAGTGGTCGCCTTGCTTCGTGAGTTCAGGGGCCGAAGATGACTCCAGGCGTGCCGTCACACCGACGTGAGGGGACATGTCGCAGGACTCGATCAAGTAAGTTCTGGATGACTACAGGCCTGCCGTGGTCTCTGCCGTGGTCGACACCGAGCGTGAGCTGATCGCGGCTGAGGGTGCTTCGATGCAGTGTTTGTTTGTAGTCATAGGGAGGTGAGGTACGTCACGTACGTGACGTACCTCACCTCTGTTGAGACACTGTGGTGACCAACCGGGGAGGCTGCCATGTCTGCTGTTCACTACGACAGCTACACCGAAGCGCGTGCACATTTCAAGGACCTGCTGGACGCAGCTGAGAAGGGTCGAGTCGCCACAGTTCGGCGTGACTCAGCGAGAACTGCGGTTGTGGACGTCGAGCGTTTGCGCCACTTCTTAGCATCGATCGTTCCCTCGCGTGCTCAGGTGGTTTCGGAGGTTGACGCTTGGTCGGTGTTCATCCCCGGGTTGCCGGTTGCTGCTGATGGCGCAACGTTCGACGAGGCAATCACTGAGATGATTGATGCGTTGCGAGAATACGTGGAAGACTGGCAGCAGCGTCTGTTGGATGCTCCGAATCATCGTGGCAACTGGGGGTTGGTCCAGTTGATCAGTTTCAGTGATGACGACCAGTTGCGTGAGTGGCTTGTCGGTGCCGCGCGGTGACGTGGCCGCAGTCGACGCGCAAGGATCACGAGACTTTCTGCCAGGTTGAGGAATGGCGTCGGGTGCGAGATGCTCGCGGGCGAACCGGCACGCATCATGTCACCTATGAACTGGATTTGATTGATGGCAGGATTCTACGGACTCGCATCTCGCATCTGGTGGATCGCGGCAGCTACGGGCGGAGCATGTGGAAGCATATCCTCCGTGATCAGCTTGAGGTTGACGAATCGCAGTTCTGGCCGTGTGTGAGAGATGGCGTCAAACCTGATCGCGGGACGCCTGAGCCGCCGTCGGAGGCTCTGCCTGCCGACCTCGTGCACATGCTGATCGCGCGTGTTGGTCTTGACGAGTCCGAGATAGTTGGGATGAGCAAGACTGACGCAATCGCCAGGCTACAGCGTTACTGGACGGAGAGCGGTTGACCAAGCTGATAGCTGGACGAACTCAATAGCTGGTCAAGATGAGTAGTACGCGCTACGAATAAGTGTACTTCACCAGTAAAGCACTGTCCAGAGTAGTGCCGGGCACGTGTAGGTAGTCCGCGCAGTAGACGATGCAGACCAGCTCCACTTGATCCCAACCGGTCGAAGTAATTGATCTTGGTGTAGATCCTCGGCGAAGTGTGATCGCCGAGGAGGAGCCGAGTGGCCCAGCGCCGGATGCTGACCGACACCGATCGTGAGGAGATCTCCCGAGGGACCGTCGCGGCCGTGGGCGTCACCGGGACAGCGCGGATTGTCTTCGTGCGCGGGGTCGCGTGCCTTTCGGGGTTAGCTGTAGCTGGTCATCCGGTCGATCATCGCCAAGAAGCTGTGGGTATTGAGGTTGGCGCGGGTCGCGCCCACGCCGTCGAGCACGTCGAGTCGGGCGAACTGCTCGATGTTCTCCTTTTTTACCGTTCCGCCGTAGATGACTTCCGGATCGCTCGCCCCGAGTTGGCGCAGTAAGTCCTTGAGGTGTGTGACCATCTCTTGGACGTACTCGGTGTCGGCTGCATGGTCGGCGCCGACGGCCCAGGCGGGCTCGTATACGACGAGCACAGTCTGTTTGCCGGGGTCGATGCGGGAAAGTCCCTGTCTCACTCGGTACTCGGTCTGTGCGCGGGCACCGGCTCCGGGCTGGTCCTCGCCGACGAAGAGGATGGGTGTGAGGCCCGCCTGGGCGACCGCTGTCACCTTTCTCGTGATCTGCTCGTCGGACTCGTTGGCGGCCCGTCGCTCGCTGTGTCCGACCAACACATACTGGGCCAGGCCAATCAGCATTATTGGTGAGATCTCCCCGGTATAGGGACCTTGCTTTTCCCAGTGGCAGTTCTGTGCACCCAGGCGCACCAGCTGTTCGTCGACCACGGCCCGCAAGGGCACCAATGACACGAATGGAGGGCAGACGATGACCCGGGGCAACTGCTGCCCTTGAGCGGCCCGCTCCCGCAGGCCCTGTTGTATTGCTTGGACCAGGGACACTGCCTGGTCGACGGTGGTATGCATCTTCCAGTTGGCGAGCAGGTACTTCATGGCTGTTCCTCAACCCCCGTCCGGGGATGGCCGCTCGTTCGGGCCCGCACGCGGTCAGGGACCGGAGATGACGGGCTCGGGCTGGACCCAACGGCGCTCGATGTCGGCCATGCGAACGGCATCGAAGATCGCCTGCACGCGCAGCCCCTCCTCGAGTGAAGGCTCGGGCGCGGCCCCCCGCCGGACCGCCGCCCAGAAGTTGCGGGCCACCCCCTTGAAGGCCTCGGTTGAGCTCTCCTCCCACGGGCCCTCGCTCCGCAGCTCCTCACCGGCACGCCCCCACCAGACCCGCCGATCATCCTCGAGCCTCACCGTCCCTTCGTCACCATGGATTTCGATGACGTCGTTGCGCCTGTGTCGTGCGGTGGCCACGAGGGTCACCACCCCGAGCCCCCCACCGCGAAACCGCAGGAGCAGCGCGTAGGCGTCCTCGGCGCTCACGCGCCGTAGCTCGCCGTCATCGGTCCTGCGGACGGGCACGCCGACCTCAGTGGCGGCGGCCACGGCGTCAATGTCGGGGAATAGCTCCAGCAGAAGGTCCAAGTCGTGCACCCCATAGCCCTGGAGCCGTCCGCCCCCGAGCCGAGCATCATGCACCCAGGTGTACGGACGTGAGCCGGGGTCGGCGTGGTCAGACTGGACCAGCGAGACCAACGCCATTCGTGGTCGTCCCACGACCTCACGCGCACGCTCAATAACCCGCCGGCGGGTCTGTTTCATCCGCAGCTCGTAATCGACCACACCGACCACGCCAGCCGACCGGATGGCCGCCACGATGCGGCGAGCCTCCCCGAGGTTCTCGGCCAAGGGCTTCTCACACACCACATGCAGCCCCCGCTCAGCGGCAGCGACGGCAAACTGGGCATGCGTCACCACCGGGGTGGCAACGTGCACCGCCTCCAGCCCTGGCACCGACAGCAGTTCCTCGAAATCAGCGGTACCGAGCCCCACGCCAGCCTGCTCCGCCAGCTCCCGGGCCCGCTCCGGTCGCCGCGACCACACGGCTACAGGCTCAAACTCCTCCAGCCCAGCGTAGACGGGCAGGGCAACCTTCCTCCCGTACCCACTGCCGGCAATGGCAATCTTGATCGGTCTCTCCATGATGTTCCTGTTATGTTAGACTGGCTACCTCGATAACGTCTGTCGCCTCAATCAGGTATCCCATTGATTCGGGGGACTTAACCACCGCTTCCGTGTTTGGGGCTTCTGAAAGACAATACCCTTCCCCGTTCATTGCTACATATACACTCGTTCTTCCCTTCGGTAAGTTATATCAGGTGGGTTGCCATCGGTGTACCCCCTGCCAGCCGGTTGCACACAGGTGGTTCTGCCGGCAGCGCTTCTCGCCGGACGTGATCACGGTGGTGGTGTGCTGGTGGCCACTACGGCATCTGCGAACTTTGCGACATCTGAACCGGGGCGGTTCGCGATCGTTAGCGTCGGCCGAGGCAGGGTATGTAAGGGGCTGGTGCGTGGCAAGAGAAAGGACTGACGGTGATGAGCAGGGCTTATGGCTACACCTCGTACGGTGGTCCGGAGACTGAGACGTGGTTCGATCGGCCTGAGCCGGTGCCGGGCCCCCGTGATCTGGTGATCAAGGTCAGGGCTGTCGGGGTCAATCCGGCCGATTACAAGATTCGCAGCGGCGCGATGGCCAAGCCGCAGGCCGCACCGGATTTTCCTTTGGTGTTGGGTGTCGAAGCGGCCGGTGTCGTGGTAGCGGTCGGCTCTGATGTCGAGGGATTCGCCGAGGACGATCAAGTGATGGGCCGGACCGCGCCGGGACAAGGCAGCTACGCCGAGCACGCGGTGCTGCTCGCTGAGACCGCTGCGCACAAGCCTCCGCAGGTCAGTTTCGTACAGGCGGCTGGGTTGCCAGTGGCTGGGGGGACCGCCTGGGATGCGTTGGAGAAACTCGGCATCGCCGAGGGTGAGACGTTGTTGATCAATGGGGTCGGTGGTGGTGTCGGTGTGCTGGCCGCGCAGCTGGCGCGAAACCGTGGCGCGGTGGTCTTCGGCGTGGGTAGCGAGACCAAGCGGTCGATGACGGAAAGTCTCGGGGCCATCCTGGTTCCCTACGACCGTGGCGACGTCGTCGAGCAGATGCGGGCACTGCTGCCCGGCGGCGTTGACGCCATCTTCGATCTGGTCGGTGGTGAATCATTGCGTCACGTCGCCATTCTGATCACCAATCCCGCCCGGATCGTGTCGGTCGTCGATCCCGGTGTCGCGGAGCTGGGCGGCAGCTTCCTGTCGTCCAGCTCCGCGGGCGTTCCCGCCGTCGCCGGCCTGGTGGCCGCCGGCAAAGTCGATCCCAAGGTGCTCCAGACCTACCCCTTCGACGAAGCGCCACAGGCACTGCGCGCGGTGGAGTCCGGTCACGCGCTCGGCAAGATCGTGATTGACCTGAAGCAGACCACCCAAGTGTGACCACAGCCGTGTTGGATGCTGAGGAGCAACCAGATCGCGTCAACTGCGAGTGATCCTGACGGCCGTTTCGCGCTATGTTCGTGCGAACGCTCGCACGGTGGTGTGCCAGGCGGAGTCAGTGCGTGGGGAGGTCAGGGTGGCGACGGCGGGAACAGGGAACCCGATCAGTGATGGTGATGCGGCCCGGGCCAGGGGCACCACCGTTGAGCAGACGCTGCTGCGGGGCCAGCCTGGTGTTGGTGACTACCAACCGATCGTGGTCCAGCCAGGCGAGCCGCATGTGCGGCGGGGGGAGCTGTGCCCGGGTAGCGATCAGCTGGCACGCCGTGACGGGCGTCGTGGCCTGTTCGCGTTCGCGCATCTGACCGATGTGCACTTGGTGGATTCCCAGTCGCCATCGCGGCTGGAATTCCTGGATCGGTATGTTGATCCAGGCTCGCTATTGGCCTCGCGGGTGCACATTCAGGGCAGTTACCGGCCGCAGGAGATGCTCAGTGTGCAGGTCGCTGACGCGATGGTGCGTCGGATCAATTCGATCGGCGTCGGCCCCGTGTCGGGGATTCCGCTCGCCTGCGCGGTGGTGACCGGTGACAACTGCGACAATTCCCAGTACAACGAACTGCGCTGGTACATCGACGTCCTCGACGGTGGCCTCATCCAGCCGGATTCCGGTGATCCCAACCGGTATGAGGGTGTAGCGGACGCGGTGCACTACGACGTGCACTACTGGCACCCTGACGGCACCCCACCCGGAGCGCCCGAGGATCTGCCGAAGGCGCGCTACGGATTTCCCACCATTCCCGGACTGCTGGATGCGGCACGTCGCCCCTTTCAGGCGGTAGGCCTGGGCATTCCGTGGTATGCCGCGTACGGTAATCATGACGCACTGATCCAGGGCAACATTCCGCACCTGCCCGAGACCTCGGAATGGGCGATCGGCGGTCATAAGGTGATCGAGCTTCCCAGTGGAATCTCGGTGCTGCGCCTGGCGGCGGACCTGCTGCGGGAAGACCCAGCAGCCGCGATCCGCGTGCTGCGCCAGGGAGTGGTGCGCCAGGTCACACCCGACGCGCGCCGGCGGTTGGTCGACCGCAATGAGACGGTTCGCGAGCACTTCACGACCCGAGGGCGGCCACTCGGCCACGGATTCAGTGCCGACAACGAGGCAAATGGCACCGCCTATTATGGATTCGACAACGGAATCGTGCGCTGCCTGGTGCTGGACACGGTCAACGCGTATGGCGGCGCCAACGGTTCGCTGGACCAGACCCAGTTCGCTTGGCTGGAACAGGAACTCGAGGCCGGCCACCGGCAATACCTCGACCACGCGGGCAATGTGGTCATCGGGACCGGCACTGACCGGATCTTTGTGGTGTTCAGCCATCACACCGTCGCGAGCATGGACAATTTCCTGGCGCCACCCGAGCACCCGCGCGTCCTCGGCGACCATGTCCGGGACTTGTTGTTGCGCTTTCCCAACGTGGTGGCCTGGGTCAACGGGCACACCCACATCAACAGGATCACCCCCCACCCTCGGCCACCTGGCAGCACGATCAGCGGGGGATTCTGGGAAATCACCACCGCCTCCCACATCGACTGGCCTCAACAAGCCCGTCTTATCGAGCTGATGGACAACGCTGACGGTACCCTCTCAATCATCACCACGATCATCGACACGGCAGCTCCCACCGCGCATGACGCCGCCCAGCTCGACTCGCTCGACACGTTGAGCTCGCTGTCCCGCGAGCTCGCCGCCAACGATTGGCAGTTCCGCGCTGCCACGACCTCGACCGTGGACGGCCATCGCGGATCGCTTCTTGACCGCAACACTGAACTGCTGCTGCCAACACCCATCACCATCGAGCCGCCAGAGCACGAGATCAGAGGATGAGCAAGGGGACCTGTGCCTAGGCGCAGGCAGGTCGTTGTCGGCACCGGGCATGCCGGTGAGCGTCTGCTCGAGGGCGGCGCAATGGACAAGATCGTCGTGTCCGCCCGGGCGGACACGGATACCGACTTTGCGCAGTTCCGCACGGTATTGCACTGCGAAACGCCGCAGGCTGACCCCGGTTGCACCCTGTCTGCCGGTTCCTCTCCCAGGTCGTCCGCACCCAGGCCCCGCAGGCCGTGTTCGCCCAGCTGGTGCTCGACATGGAGCTGGCCGCGCACGATCACCGCTACGTTGGCATCAACATCGTCGCGCCCGAAGACAACTCCGTGGCACTGCGGGACTACCACCTGCACATGCAGATGATCGGTTACCTGCACGCGCTGTATCCCGGCGTGCACATCACCCTGCCCGCCGGCGAGCTGGTGCCCGGTCTTGTCCCAGCCGCGAATCTGCGCTCCCACATCCGCGACGCGGTCGCCACCGCGCACGCGGAACGTATCGGCCACGGCGTGGACATCGCGGGTGAGGACCAGCCTGATGAGCTGTTGCATTCCATGGCTGCTGGCCACATCCTGGTCGAGATCGCGCTCACCAGCAACCGCCAGAGCCTGCAGGGGGGGTACGGCCAGCGACATCCCTTTGTGCGGTATCGCCAGTTCGGTGTGCCGGTGACCCTGGTCACCGACGACGAGGGTAGGCAACTGTTCCGCGAAACGTGTAACAACGCGTCGTTTCATGCGATATTATCTGTGTGAAGCTGAGTGCGTGGGCCAAGGAGAACGGTGTTTCGTACCGCGCCGCGCTGAACTGGTTCCACGCCGGGACGCTCCCGGTGCCCGCGCGGCAGCTCGCGACTGGCACGATTCTGGTCGCCCCGCCGATCGTGGAGTCGGGCGTCGTGGTCGCGTATTGCCGGGTCAGCTCCCACGACCAGAAGGCGGACCTGGAACGGCAGGCCGGGCGGGTGCTGACGATGTGCTCGGCGCGTGGCATCCGGATCGACCGCACGGTCACCGAGATCGGGTCCGGGCTAAACGGGTGCCGGACGAAGCTGCGCAAGGTGCTCGGCGACCCGAAGGTGTCCACGATCGTGGTCGAGCACCGCGACCGGCTCGCCCACTTCGGCGTCGAGTACCTCGAAGCAGCACTCTCGGCGCACGGCCGGACCGTGGTCGTGCTCGACGACGCGGAGCTGCCCGACGACCTCGCACGAGACCTCACCGAAGTCCTGACCTCCATGTGCGCCCGGCTGTACGGCCGCCGTTCCGCCTCGCGGCGGGCAGCGCTGCCGTCGTCGCGATCGAGAACGAGCCCGACACCTCGCCCGGAGACCCGTCGTGATCCGCGCCTACCTGTTCGCGCTGGACCCGACCGAGGAACAGGAGCAGGCGTTCCGGTCGCATTGCGGCGCGCAGCGCTACGCCTACAACTTCGGTGTCGAACTCGCCGGGAAGATCCGGGCGCAGCGCGCCGCCGAGTACAGCTACGGGCTGCGCGGTGCCGAGCTGACCTCGTGTTCGGCCTACGACCTGCGGCGAGCATGGAACACCGCAAAGCACGAGCGGGCGCCGTGGTGGGCCGAGAACAGCAAGGAGGCGTACTCCTCCGGGCTGTCCAACGCGGCGACTGCGTTCAAGAACTTCGGTGACTCGTTCCGTGGAGCCCGGCGCGGCCCGAAGATCCGCTACCTGCGGTTCAAGGGCCGTCGCGCCCGTCTGACCTGCCGTTTCACCACTGGCGTGTTTGGGCTGACCGCCGACCGGCGGCACGTCAAGCTGCCCCGGATCGGGGCGGTCCGCACTCACGAGTCGACCCGCAAGCTCGCCCGCCACGTCGAGGCCGGGACGGCCCGCATCCTCGCGGCGACCTTGTCCCACCAGCGTGGGCGGTGGCACGTCGCCATGTCGGTGGAGCTGCCCGACCCGACACCCGCCGAGCGCACGCAAGGCCGGGTTGTCGGCGTCGACCTCGGCATCAAGTCCCTGGCCGTGCTCTCCACCGGTGAGGTCGTGCCCAACCCGCGCCACCTCGACGGTGCGCTCACGGCGATGCGCCGCATGCAGCGCATCTGCTCGCGGCGCCGTGGTCCGGACCGGCGCACTCGCGTCGAGCCGTCGCAGCGGTGGCGCAAGGCCAAGGCCCGAGTCACCGCGCTGCACACCCGCGTGGGCAATCAGCGCCGCGACGGGCTGCACAAGCTCACCACCCGTCTCGCGCGCGACCACGACGTCGTGGTCGTCGAGGATCTCCACGTGGCCGGGATGGTCCGCAACAAGCGGCTGGCCCGTCACATCTCCGGGCTGGGGATGGGCGAGTTCCGCCGTCAGCTCACACAAGGCGGGCGCTGCCGATGGGCGTGGCACGTCGCGGACCGGTGGTACCCGTCCAGCAAGACCTGTTCGGCGTGCGGTGCGGTGAGAGCCAAGCTCACCCTCGCCGAGCGGGAGTTCACCTGCGAGTCCTGCGGCACCCGGCTCGACCGGGACTTCAACGCCGCGCTGAACCTGGCCGCGCTCGCGGCCGAGGTCACGTCCACGGAGAGTTCGCGCCGGGACGATAAACAGCCCGCTGGAAACCCACGTAAGACCGGCATGGTCGGCAACGGGTACTGCCACGGGAAGACTCAGATCATGAGTCAACGTCGCCCCCGCGAGGTGGCGACTCGATGAGGACGTTCTTACACGTTTCATCGAACGGCATCGAACGTACTGATCTCACTCATGAGTACGAGCAGGCGGTGACCACGTACCACTTGAGCTACCAGGATCTTAAGACCATGGCCCGCGCCGCCCTCGACCATGGCTTCCTCCAAGGCGCCAGCTTGTGGAGCGCGCCAGAAGACTTCCGGGCGGCCACTGCCTGCGCCAGTGATCAGCTCGGCCAGCCGCGACCAAGCCAGGCGTGCCAGCGGTTGCTCAACGCCAGCCCCAAAGCTGGCGCGCAGTGGAAGCAGGAAGCCGCGTTCACCCGCTTCGAAGACCAGCACCAAGGCTGAGGCGCCGGCCGTGCTGGCGAGCCGTGGGCAACGCGGTGGCCGGATACGGGACAATGGGGCCGTGGGGACACCGAGCGAGGGGCTGGAGCGATTGCGCGTCGCAGCCGGGTCTGGGGAGCTGCGCGCGTTTTGTCAGCGGTGGCACGTCACCTTGCTCACGGTATTCGGCAGTACCGGCCGGGGTGAGCCGGATCCGCGTGACCTCGACATCGGAGTCCTGACCGAGCACGGCGTTGATGTGGACCTGTTCGAGTTTGTCACCGACGTGATCGAGTTCGTGGGGCTTGAGGAGGTGGACGTGGCCCACCTCAACGCCGCCGGGCCGCTGCTGCGAAAACGTGCCCTGCTTGGTTCGATCATTCTCTATGAGAGCGAGCCTGGAATGTGGGCTCGTGCCGCTACCGTCGCCGTCCTGGAGCGGCTGGACACCGAGTGGCTGCGCCGGCTGAGCTTGGAGCTGCTGGCCAGATGACGCCGCGCCGGCTCGACCCAGCTCTCATCCAGGAACGGCTGCGTGAGATCCAGCTGCTGCTTGGCCGCTCGCCACACAGCTACGCCGACTCATTTGACCAGCTCGCGCGAGCCGGAGTGCTCGAATGGGGCCTTGCCGCCGCGCTGCGCCCGTCCGCTGGCATGCGCAACGTGCTCGTCCACGACTACCTCGAGGTCGATCATGGCAAGGTGTCCGCAGCCATCCCACTGGCACTGGAGCAGTACGGCCAGTACGTGCGGAACCTCGCTCGCTGGCTCCGCAGCCACGGCGCAGCCGCCTCAGACCCCGGCGCGGACGAGTAAAAAATCAGTCGACGACCTGCACCACGTCGCCGACGTGCAGGGTGTTGTAGAAGGTCTGCGCCGCGCTCTGAGTCAGGTGCACGCAGCCGTTGGAGCGGACCGTCACGCTGTCCTGGTGGAAGGCGTCACCGCCATTGAAGAACACCGAGTAAGGCATCGGAGCGTTGTGGAAGATACTGCTGCGGTGGTGAAGGTCCTTCCAAAACACCTGGAAGGTTCCCGGGGCGGTCGGTGCGCTGGCCTTGCCGGTCGCCACCGGGACTGGACCGTAGATGACATCGCCGCCTTGCATCAGCCACGCTTGTTGGCTCGACAAATCGACGCAGGCCCGCGCCGCTGAGGTGCACGGCGCACCGCTCGATGTAGCGGACGCGCCTGCGGTCCCGGCGAGCAGCAGTGCTGTGGCTCCTAGCAGCCCGCCGACAACGGTTCGTACCGTGCGCGTGATCGGCCTGCCGAGTACTCGAACCATCGTCAGCTCCCTCTGCCGCTTCGGCTGCGTCCCACTGGGACGCAGCCGAAGCCAGCACCATACATTGCAGTCAGTGACCCGATCTCACCTGATGGTAAACACACCGGTTCTGCACCGCCAGGGTTTTTCATTCCCTGCGGGTGTGGCGCTGTCGGACGGCGCGGCTACGATCACTCCAGGACCACGATCAGTGCAGAGCCACGATGACAACGGTCGCCATGGGCCGGCTACCGTGCACGGTGAGTCGTGAACAACCAGGAGGCAACCTGTGACGGCCATTGCGCCCCAACCGATCGCCACGCGTCCGCGTCCGGTGCGCCCCTCGGTCAAGGGGGGCACCCTGCTCGGGCTGCTGCAGACCACCGATCACAAGGTGATCGGCATGTTGTATCTGGTCACCTCCATGGCCTTCTTCTTCATCGGCGGCAGCATGGCCATGCTGATCCGCGCTGAGCTGGCTCGACCGGGCCTGCAGTTTTTGTCCACCGAGCAGTACAACCAGCTGTTCACCATGCACGGCACGATCATGCTGCTGCTCTATGCCACCCCGATCCTGTTCGCATTTGCCAATCTGATATTGCCGCTGCAGATCGGCTCGCCGGATGTGGCTTTTCCCCGGCTCAACGCCTTCTCTTACTGGGCGTTCTTGTTCGGCGGTCTCATCGTGTTGTCCGGCTTCCTGACACCGGGCGGTGCGGCGGATTTCGGCTGGTTCGCCTACAGTCCGCTGTCCGATGCCGTGCACTCCCCGGGTGCCGGCGGTGACCTGTGGATCATGGGCCTTGTCCTCGCCGGACTGGGCACTATTCTGGGCGCGGTCAACATGATCACCACTGTGGTCTGCCTGCGCGCACCGGGAATGACGATGTTCCGGATGCCGATCTTCACCTGGAACATCTTTGTCACGTCACTTCTCGTGCTGCTCGCCTTCCCCGTCTTGACTGCGGCGCTACTCGGGCTGGAGGCTGACCGGCGACTCGGGGCGCACGTGTTCGACCCGGCCAATGGGGGCGCGATCCTGTGGCAGCATCTGTTCTGGTTCTTCGGCCATCCCGAGGTCTACATCGTGGCACTGCCGTTCTTCGGCATCGTGACGGAGATTTTCCCGGTCTTCAGCCGCAAGCCGCTGTTCGGCTACAAGGGAATGATCTTCGCGACGCTGTCGATCGGGGCGCTGTCCGTGGTGGTGTGGGCGCACCACATGTACGCCACTGGGGCCGTGCTGCTGCCGTTCTTCTCCTTCACCACTTTCCTCATCGCGATCCCCACGGGTATCAAGTTCTTCAACTGGATCGGCACCATGTGGCGCGGGCAACTCACCTTCGAAACCCCGATGCTGTTCTCGATCGGCTTTCTGGTGACGTTCCTGCTCGGCGGCTTGACTGGAGTGCTGCTGGCCGCTCCAGCGATTGACTTCCACGTCAGCGACACCTATTTCGTGGTGGCGCACTTCCATTATGTGCTCTACGGCACGATCGTGTTCGCCACCTTCGCCGGGATCTACTTCTGGTTCCCCAAGATCACCGGCCGTATGCTCGACGACTCGCTGGGCAAGTTCCATTTCTGGGCCACGTTCGTCGGGTTCCACTTAACCTTTCTGGTGCAGCACTGGCTGGGTGCCGAGGGGATGCCGCGCCGTTACGCTGACTACCTGCCCAGCGATGGGTTCACCACGCTGAACATGGTGTCCTCGATCGGTGCTTTTGTGCTCGGCGCGTCCACCCTGCCGTTCCTGTGGAATGTGTTCCGCAGCTACCGCTACGGCGAGGTGGTCACCGTTGACGACCCGTGGGGTCACGGCAACTCGCTGGAATGGGCCACCTCGTGCCCGCCACCGAGGCATAACTTCACTGAGCTGCCCCGCATCCGTTCCGAGCGACCGGCCTTCGAACTGCACTACCCGCACATGGCGGATCGCATGCGAGCCGAGGCGGGGGTCGTTGGCCATGAAAACCCAGTCGCGCCGAGCCACAAGCTGGCAGAAGTCGTGGAGCGCGACGAGATTGATGACCCACGAGACAAGTGACCGATCACTCAGGAACAACCCGGACAACCCTGCTGCTGACCGTCACTGGGCGGGACAAGCCCGGGGTCGTGTCCGTGATCTTTTCCGCCCTCACCAGGCACGGGGTGGACATCCTCGACGTCGAGCAGGTGGTGATCCAGGGCCGGATCATCCTCGGTGTGCTGGTAGAGACCACAGCTGATCCGGAAGACCTGCAAGAGGCCGCCGAGCAGGCCATGGCCAGCATCGGAATGCAGGTGGAGGTCGAGGTCGGTGCCGACGCGGTAGGTGCGAGTGCCCGCGGATCCACGCACGTCGTGTTGGTGTTGGGCCGGCCGGTCACGGCTCGCGCCTTCACCGAGACGACCCGCGCACTGGCCGCGTTGAACATCAACATCGATGCCATTCGGCGGATCGCTGATTACCCGGTCACTGGGCTGGAGCTGCTCGTGTCGGTGCCCAGCAAGGATGATCCACGGGTTGCCGACACCGCGCTGCGCTCCACGATGGTCAGGCTCGCCGCGCACAGCGCGATCGACCTCGCCGTCGAACAGGTGGGCATCGCTCGCCGGGCCAAGCGGCTCGTCGTCTTCGACGTCGACTCGACCCTGGTGCAGGGCGAGGTGATCGAGATGCTGGCTGAGCACGCCGGTGCTGCGGTGGAGGTGCGGGCGGTCACCGAGGCTGCGATGCGGGGAGAGCTGGACTTCACGCAGTCGTTGCGTCGCAGGGTTGCCCTGCTGGCGGGCCTTCCAGCCAGTGTGCTCACCGAGGTGATCAACGCGGTGGAGCTCACGCCCGGAGCACGGACCACGGTACGGACCCTCAAGCGGTTGGGGTTCCGCTGCGGAGCGGTGTCGGGCGGCTTCACCCAGATCGTGCGACCAGTCGCCGAGGACTTGGGGCTGGATTTCTGCGCCGCCAACGAGCTGGAGATCCGCGATGGGAAGCTCACCGGCCGGGTCATCGGCTCGGTGGTGGATCGGTCCGGGAAGGCTGACGCGCTGCGCCGGGCGGCGAAGCGCTTCGGGGTCCCGCTGGCCCAGTGTGTCGCGGTCGGAGACGGCGCAAACGACATCGACATGCTTACCACCGCTGGCCTGGGCGTCGCGTTCAATGCCAAACCCGCGCTGCGGGAAGTCGCGGACACCGCGATTAACCAGCCGTTCCTGGACGTCGTGCTGTTCGTGCTGGGCGTGACCCGCGACGAGGTGGAGGCCGCCGACGCCGCCGACGGCCTACTGCGCAGGGTCCCCTTGTGAGTCTCGATCGCCATTCGGCTCCGAATGGCGGTATCAGTACCTACGTGCTGACGAGACGGGTGAGGGCGGCTCGGGCTACGGCGGGGTCGGTGGTGGGCCAGAAGGGAGGCAGGGAGGCGCGCAGGAAGGGGGCGTAGCGGGCGGTGGCCAGCCTGGGGTCCAGGATCGCCACCATGCCGCGGTCCTCGGTCGAGCGCAACAGTCGGCCAGTGCCCTGCGCGAGGAGCAGTGCCGCGTGCGTCGCCGCCACCGTGAGGAACCCGTTGCCGCCGCTGGCGGCCACCGCGCGTTGCCGTGCCGAGCTCAGCGGGTCGTCGGGGCGGGGAAACGGGATGCGGTCGACCACCACCAGAGACAGTGACCGGCCGGGCACGTCGACGCCCTGCCACAATGACAAGGTGCCGAACAGGCAGGTCGGTTCGTCCCGCGCGAACTGTTGCACCAGCAGGCCGGTCGCGTCGTCGCCCTGGCACAGGATAGGCACGTCCAGCTGGGATCTCAGGGCCTCGGTGGCCTGCTTGGCGGCCCGCATCGAGGAGAACAACCCGAGGGTGCGCCCGCCCGCCGCGGTGACCAACGTGGCGAGCTCGTCGAGACAGGCGGGTGAGAGCCCGTCACGGCCGGGTGGGGGTAGGTGCGCGGCGGTGTAGAGGATCCCGGCGCGGCGATGCTCGAACGGGGAGCCCGCATCGAGACCGGCCCAGGCCGGGCCGTCGTCGGCTGGCGTCGGTGACGGCCCGACTGACGGTCGCTGGGGGGGTAGGCCCCATTGCGTGGCGAGCGCGTCGAACGTCCCACCCAGGGTGAGGGTCGCCGAGGTGAGCACCACCGTTCGCTTCGCGAACAGCCGCTGACGCAGCAGGTCAGCGACGCGTAGCGGCGCAACCCGCAGCACCCGTCCACGCACGGTCTCTTCCGCCAGCCAGACGACGTCGCACCGGTCGGCCGTACTGTCAGGGAAGGCGACCAGCACCCGGGCGGCAGCCGAGTGCACCTGCTCCAGTGCGGCGAGGGCGAGCCGGCGACGGGCGGCTTCCTCGGGGTTCTCCCGGCGCTCGGTCCCCAGCGCGGTGATGCAGTGGTGCGCCGCGTCGCGCACGGCGGTGAGCCCGCTGGCCACCGCGGCGTTCAGAGTGTCCCACCGTTGCGCGCTAGCGTCGCTGAGCAGCAGCGCCAGCCCGTCGCCGGTCGCGGCCAACTCGTCGGCGAGCTGGGCCGTGACCAGCCGGCCACAGCGCCGGGCCGCGGTCTCGATCATCGGTGCGGTGAGCTCCTCGGTGGCCGCGTTGGTGACCCGGTCAACCAGATCGTGCGCTTCGTCGACGATCACGACGTCATGGTCGGGAAGCACCGGGTGATCGCCCATCGCGTCGATCGCCAGCAGGGCATGGTTGGTGACCACCACCTCGGCGCGTCCGGCCCGAGCCCGGGCTTGTTCGGCGAAGCAGTCCATGCCGACGGGGCAGCGGGACAGGCCCAGGCATTCCCGGGCGCTGACCGACACCTGCCGCCAGGCCCGGTCGCTCACCCCGGGCACCAGCTCGTCACGGTCCCCGGCGCTGGTCTGCGAGGACCATTCATGCAGCCGGGCGATCTGGCGGCCTAGCATCGAGGTCGTCGTTGACGTCTGGGCTGGCGTCGGTGTCGGCATTGGGGCCGCAGCGAGGGCCGCAGCCGCCTCGAACAAGTCCTCGCCCTCCTCAGCTGGCCCGGTGTGCAGCCGGTGCAGGCACAGGTAGTTGCGCCGTCCCTTGAGGATCGCGAAACTCGGGGCGCTGCCCAGCAGCGGCTCCAGCGCACCGGCCAGCCGAGGCAGGTCACGGTCCACCAGTTGGCGCTGCAGTGCGATGGTCGCGGTGGAGACCACCACGGTGGTGTTCTCGGCGACGGCGTGCCGGATCGCCGGGACCAGGTAGGCCAGTGACTTGCCGGTACCGGTTCCGGCCTGCACCGCGAGGTGCTCGCCGGTACGGATCGCCCGGTCCACCGCCTCGGCCATCAACACCTGACCAGGCCGCTCGCTACCCCCCAGGGCCTGAACCGCCGCAGCGAGCAACGCCCCGACGTCGGGAACCGTGGTCTTGGAACCCGTGGTCTTCGCAACCGTGGTGGGGGCCGGCACGGCGGGCCACGCTATCGGGGATGGGATCAGCGCAAGACGGTGGGGAGGGCGGGTTCGCCGGGAGACAGGTGCAGGCCGTCCCCGGGGAGAGTGGCCAGGGCTGTGGTGACGCGCTCGCGTCCATCGTGCACGGTGCGGGGTGGGCCGATGGGCTGGCCTTCGCGCAGCAACGGGACCGGCAACGCTCGGTCGTGCTCGTCGAATTCTGGTTGCTGGTTGCGCTGGAACACCACCTCCTCGATCGCGGTGCCACTGGGTGTGTACCGGCGCAGCGCGCTCTTGGCGCCGCCCCGAGAGATTTTGGCTGTGCTGCGCTTGGCCACCGGCTGCCCGTCCACCTCGACCAGCTTGTACACCATCCCGGCGGTCGGCACTCCCGAACCGGTCACCACCGAGGTGCCCACTCCATAGGAGTCCACCGGTTCGCCGCGCAGCGCCGCGATCGAGTACTCGTCCAGCTCCCCGGACACCACGATCTGCACGTCCGGTGCGCCCAGCAGGTCGAGTTGCTCGCGAGCCTGCCGGGCGAGCTCCCGGAGATCCCCCGAGTCGATCCGGATCGCTCGCAGCCCCGGACCGGCGACCTCGATCGCTGTAGCGATGCCCTGGGTGATGTCGTAGGTGTCCACCAGCAAGGTGGTGTCCGTGCCCAGCGCCTTGACCTGCGCGGCGAAGGCGTCCGCCTCGCGCTCGTGTAACAGGCTCAACGCGTGCGCCGCAGTGCCGGTGGTGGGGACGCCGTAGCGCTGCCCGGCGGCCAGGTTGGACGTCGCGCTGAAGCCTCCCAGGTAGGCGGCTCGGGCGGCCGCTACAGCGGCCTCCTCGTGGGTGCGCCGGCTGCCCATCTCGATCAACGGCCGGTCCCCCGCGACACTGGCCATCCGGGCAGCCGCGGCGGCCACCGCGCTGTCGTGATTGAGGATCGAGAGCACCAGCGTTTCCAGCAGCACCGCCTCAGCGAAGCTGCCGGTCACCGTCAGGACTGGGGAGTTGGGAAAGTACAGCTCGCCCTCGGGGTAGCCGTCGATGTCGCCAAGGAACTGGTAGCCGGCCAACCAGTCCAGGGTGCGGGCGTCCAGCATGCGGTGCAGGAACGCCAGTTGCTCGTCGCCGAACTGGAACCGAGCCACCGCGTCGAGCAGCCGGGGGATACCGGCGACGATGCCGTAGCGGCGGCCGTGCAGCCCCCGGGTGAAGACCTCGAACGTGCAGCGCCGGAAGGCGCAACCGTCAGCCAGCGCACTGGCGAGCATCGTCAGCTCGTACTGGTCGGTGAGCAGTGCGGTGCTGTTCGGCGTAGATAGGGGCATCTCGTGAGCTTATGGCCGGCTGTGGTGGGAAGATTGGTGCTATGACCACACCCGTCGAACTGGACAAGACCCAGCTCGATCCAGCGGTGAACGAGGTCGGAACTGAGGACCGGCCTTGGCTGACGATCGTCTGGAACGACCCGGTGAACCTGATGTCCTACGTCACCTACGTGTTCCAGAAGCTCTTCGGATACAGCCGCGAGGAAGCCACCACGTTGATGCTCGACGTGCACCACAAGGGCCGGGCCGTGGTGACCAGAGGTTCTCGCGACAAGGTCGAGATCGACGTCGCGAAGCTGCACAGCGCGGGGCTCTGGGCGACCATGGCGCGAGACACGTGAACGGCTGGCGGCGTCGGGGCGCACTGGTGGTAGCCGCCCTGTCCGAGCGGGAGGCTGGGCTGCTGCGTGGGCTGATCGGCCAGGTCCGCGACATGCTCGCGGCCCGGGTCGCGGCAACCCCGCCCGATGAGCTGGCTGAGCTCACCGGCATCATCGCCGGCCCCACCACCGCTCCCGCCGACCGGGTGCTGGCCCGGCTGCTCCCCGATTTCCACCGTGAGGATGCCACGCTGTCCGGCGGCCTGCGGGCGCTGCACGAGCCCGAGCTGGTGGCCGGCAAGGACGGGGCGGCCAGTATCGTGCTGGACACCTGCCCGGCGCGGGGCGGGCGGGTGCGCCTGTCCGGTGAGCAGGCGCAGGCGTGGCTCTGCGCGCTCAACGACGTTCGCTTGGCCCTGGGCACTGTGCTGGAGGTTACCGAGGACATGCCCGACGAGCTTCCTCCCGAGGATCCCCGCGCGGAGCACTTGGTGGTGTACCACTGGCTGACGTGGGTGCAGGAGTCCCTCATCCAGGCATTAGCCGGCCCGTAGGATGAGAGAATGCTGATGATCCGCCACGACCTCACCGCCGCCATCGTGGCGCATGCCCGGCGAGACCACCCGGACGAGGCCTGCGGCGTGCTGGCGGGGCCGGTAGGCTCGGATCGCCCGGAACGGTTTATCGCGATGGCCAATGCCGAGCGCTCGCCGACCTTCTACCGGTTTGACGCCATAGAACAGCTGCGGGTGTGGCGGGAGATGGACGCCCGGGACGAAGAGCCGGTGGTGATCTACCACTCGCACACCGCAACCGAGGCCTATCCGTCGCGCACCGACATCTCTTACGCTTCGCAGCCGGAGGCACATTACCTGGTGGTCTCCACCCGCGATCCGGACGTTATCGACCTGCGCTGCTACCGCATCATCGACGGTGCGGTCACCGAGGAGCTGTTCGACGTGGTCGAATCGTACATGTTCTCCCATACCGGCGCCGACGACGTCCCCGACGCGCCCAGAAACGGGCACTGACCCGCAGGCCATCGTCGGAATGCCCGGGGGTGGTTGTGCGTACAGGTACTGGTGAACCGACCGCGCTGTACAGGAGGATCTGACCATGTCCGTCACCGTCTCCATTCCCACCATCCTGCGCACCCACACCGAGGGCGAGAAGTCCGTGCAGGCGTCAGGCGCCACGGTTGCTGAGGTGATCGAGGACCTGGAGAGCCGACACTCGGGGATCAAGGGCCGGCTGGTAAAGGACGGATCGCTGCACCGTTTTATCAACGTCTACCTCAATGACGAAGATGTGCGTTTCGCGGGAGGTCTGGCCGCCACGGTGCATGACGGTGACAACGTCACGATCCTGCCAGCCGTCGCCGGCGGCTGAAAAGCTAGAGCGGACTAGGGCATACAATGGCCCGCTACGACTCGCTGCTCGACGCGGTGGGGAATACCCCGCTCGTGGGGCTGCCCCGCCTCTCACCCTCCTCTGACGTGCGGTTATGGGCCAAGCTGGAGGACCGCAACCCCACCGGCTCGGTGAAGGACCGCCCGGCGTTGGCGATGATCGAGGACGCCGAGCGAACCGGCCGGCTCACCAAGGGCGCCACCCTTCTGGAGCCGACCTCGGGCAATACCGGGATTTCGCTGGCAATGGCGGCGAAACTCAAGGGCTATCATCTGGTCTGCGTGATGCCGGAGAACACTTCGATCGAGCGGCGGCAGCTTCTTGAGGCGTACGGAGCGGAGATCATTTTCTCGCCGGCGGCGGGTGGCTCCAACCAGGCCGTGGCGCGGGCCAAAGAGCTGGCCGCGGCGCACCCCGACTGGGTCATGCTCTATCAGTACGGCAACCCGTCCAACCCCGCGGCGCATTACCGCACGACTGGCCCGGAGATCCTGCGCGATCTGCCCTCCGTGACTCATTTCGTCGCCGGGCTGGGCACCACTGGCACGTTGGTCGGGGTGGGGCGTTACTTGCGGGAGCACAAGCCCGATGTGCAGATCATCGCCGCGGAACCGCGATACGGGGAGCTGGTCTATGGCCTGCGCAACCTCGACGAGGGATTCGTGCCCGAACTTTACGACCCAGACGTGCTCACCAGCCGGTTCTCCGTCGGCTCCTTCGACGCGTTGCGCCGCACCCGCGAGCTGCTGGACATGGAGGGCATCTTCGCTGGCATCTCTACTGGCGGGATTCTGCACGCCGCCCTGGCCGTCGCCGAGAAGGCCGCCGGCACCGGTGAGCCGGCGGACATCGTCATCATCGTCTGCGACGCCGGCTGGAAATACCTGTCGACTGGCGCATACTCAGGAGACCTCGCCGAAGCAGCCGCCCGCCTGGACGGGCAACTGTGGGCGTAGCCCCCGTGACCAGTCCCGACGCCCCCATCGGCGTCTTCGACTCCGGTGTCGGCGGGCTCACCGTCGCGCGCGCGATCGCCGACCAGCTACCGGGCGAGCGGCTGCACTACCTCGGCGATACCGCGCACGGCCCGTACGGTCCGCTGCCCATTGCGCAGATCCGTGCGCACGCGCTGGCGGTGGCCGATGAGCTGGTGGACAGTGGGGTGAAGGTGCTGGTCATCGCCTGCAACACGGCATCCGCAGCGTGCTTGGCTGACGCCAGAGAGCGTTACCGCATCCCGGTGGTGGAGGTGGTGCGCCCGGCGGTGCGCCGCGCCGTTGCCGCCACCCACTCCGGCCGGATCGGGGTGATCGGAACCCAGGCCACCATCCGGTCCCGGGCCTACCAGGACGCCTTCGCGGCGGCCCCGCACGTTGCGGTCACCGGGGTGGCCTGCCCGAGGTTCGTGGACTTCGTCGAGCGTGGGATGACCTCGGGGCGCCAGATGCTGGGCCTGGCGCAGTCTTATCTCGAGCCGCTGCAGCGGGCCGGTGTGGACACCCTCGTGCTGGCCTGCACGCATTACCCGCTGCTCACCGGGGTGCTACAGCTCGTCATGGGTGACGGGGTGACCCTGGTGTCCAGCGCGGAGGAGACCGCCAAAGATGTGCTGCGGGTACTCACCGAGACCGAGTTGTTGCGCGCCGAGCCTGGGGAGCCCCAGCACCAGGTCAGCGCCACCGGTGATCCGGTGTCCTTCGCCCGGCTGGCGCGCCGTTTCCTGGGACCATCGCTGACGGCGCCTGCGCGCACTGCGGACCGACAGGGGAGGGTGAGATGCAGCTGACGGTGCTCGGCTGCTCCGGCAGTGTCCCCGCTGCAGAGTCCCCCGCATCGGGTTATCTTCTCCGCGCCGGGCAGACCAGCGTGGTGCTCGATCTGGGCAACGGGACCTTCGGCGCGCTGCAGCGCTACCTCGACCCGTTCACTCTCGACGGCCTGGTCCTGTCTCACCTGCACCCGGATCACTGCGCTGATGTCTCGGCGTTGACTGTCTACCGCCGCTTCCACCCGCACCCACCACCGTGCGAGGTGCTGCCGTTGTACGGGCCGCCGGACGCCGCCGAGCGCCTCGCGGCCGCGTACGCGCCCAACGCCGATGAGCGCAACGTGACTGATCTGTCCGATGTCTACGATTTCCGGTCCTACCGCGAGACAGCCTGGATCGGCCCGTTCGAGGTGCGCGCCACCCGCGTTGAGCACCCCTGCGAGGCCTACGCGCTGCGGATCAGCCACGCGGGGCGGGTACTGGTCTTCTCCGGAGACACCGGCCCTTGCCCGCAGCTCGCGCAGCTGGCCACCGGTGCGGACGTCCTGCTCGCTGAGGCGTCCTGGCCTGACCGGCCGGACAACCCGCTCGGGTTACACCTGTCCGGCAGGCAAGCCGGCGAGGCCGCAACGGCGGCGGGGGTCGGCCGGCTGCTGATCACTCACGTGCCGCCGTGGACCGATGCCGAGCAGGTGCTCACCGAGGCCAAGGCCGCCTTTGCCGGCCCCACCGAGCTGGTTCGCCCTGGCAGCCGCTACGAAATCTGACGGCGCGGCTAGGGTGGCGCGGTGATGAGAGCGGACGGTAGGACCGACGAGGCGCTTCGTGAGGTGCGCATCACCCGTGGCTACCAGCAGTGGCCCGCGGGCTCGGTGCTGATCGAGTGTGGGCGCACCCGGGTGCTTTGCGCGGCCAGCGTGGTCGAGGGCGTACCGCGCTGGCGCAAGGGTTCCGGGCAGGGTTGGCTCACCGCGGAGTACGCAATGTTGCCGTCCTCGACACACACCCGCAGCGACCGCGAGTCGGTCAAGGGCCGCCTCGGCGGCCGGACACATGAGATCAGCAGGATGATCGGCCGCGCCTTGCGCGCCTGCATCGACCTCACGGCGCTGGGGGAGAACACCATCTCGTTGGACTGCGACGTCATCCAGGCCGACGGCGGTACCCGCACTGCGGCGATCACCGGCAGCTATGTGGCGCTGGCCGACGCGGTGACCTGGTTGCGGGCGGCTGGTCGGCTGCGCCGTCCAGCGCCGCTGTCGTGTTCCCTCGCCGCGGTGAGCGTTGGCGTGGTGGATGGCCGGGTGCGCCTCGATCTGCCCTACGAGGAGGACTCCCGGGCCGAGGTCGACATGAACGTGGTGGCCACTGATACCGGCGCGCTGGTGGAGCTGCAGGGCACCGGGGAGGGCGCCACCTTCGCGCGGTCCACCCTGGACCAGATGTTGGACCTGGCGCTCAAGGGCTGCCAGGAACTGGCCGCACTCCAAACCACTGCGCTGGCCCAGCCCTACCCCGGTGACTTGCCCCGGTCATGAACCCAGCTCGGTTGCTGCTGGCGACCCGGAACCCCCACAAGCTCGTCGAGCTGCGGCGGATCCTGGCCGCGTCGGACATCAGCGGGGTGCAGGTAATAGGGCTCGACGACGTGCCGCCGTTCCCGGAGGTTCCGGAGACCGCCGCCACCTTTGCGGACAACGCGCTGGCCAAGGCTCGAGCTGCGGTGGCGGCTACCGGTCTGGCCACGGTCGCCGACGACTCAGGCCTGGAAGTGGATGCGCTGGGTGGCATGCCCGGGGTGCTCTCGGCCAGGTGGGCCGGCCGCCACGGCGACGATGCCGCGAACCTGCAGCTGGTGCTCGATCAGCTGGCCGACGTCCCGGACGATCGTCGCGGCGCGGCGTTCGTCTGCGTCGCGGCGCTGGTCGTGCCGTCAGCGGCCCAGGTTTCCGGGATGCAGATCTCCGGGGCACAGGTTTCAGTGACGCAGCTCTCCGGGACGCAGACCGTGGTGCACGGCCGCTGGCGGGGCGCCCTGACCCGGGTCGCGCGCGGCAGCAACGGCTTCGGCTACGACCCGATCTTCGTCCCGGACGGGGAGCGGCGCACCTCCGCCGAGCTGGACCCCGCCGAGAAGGATGCTGTCTCGCACCGAGGCCAGGCACTGTGCGCACTGCTTCCCGTACTGCGCGAAATGGTTGCCTAGCGCAAGAGGCCCACTTCGTGATCCGATTAACAGGTGAACAGCGACGTTTCCCGGTCCGACCTTTCCCGGCCCGACGTTTCCCAGCCCAGTGCCAAGGCCAACCTGCCCTGGCTTGATGACTTGCCGACCGGTATGGACGCCGTCACGCTTGGACAGGGCGTCGAGTTGCACCCGCAGTGCGAACCGCTGGCGCCACTGGTGGGTGTGTGGCGCGGCGAGGGCCTGGCCCAGTACCCATCGCTGCTCGGCGAGTTTCGCTACGGTCAGCAGATCACCTTCGCCCACGACGGCAGGCCTTTTCTGGTCTACGAGGCGCGCGCGTGGCTGCTGAGCGGATCTGGTGAGGTGCTGCGGCCCGCGGCTCGTGAGGTCGGGTGGTGGCGGGTCGATGAGGACGAGACCATCGAGGTGGTCCTCGCGCACATGTTCGGTATCTGCGAGATCTACTACGGTGGGCGCACCGGCGAGACGGCCTGGGAGCTTGAAACCGACACCATCACCCGGACCGACACGGCCCGCGAGACGACCTCGGCGGCCCGGCTGTACGGCATCGTCGAGAGCGGTGACCTGGCCTACGCCGAGGAACGCGCCCTACGCGGGCTTCCCCTGCAGCCGCACCTTTCAGCACAACTGCAACGCATCGCCGGCTAGCCCACAGGCTCCGGTAGGAAAGGAGTCGCTACTGGACATCCGGTAGTAGGATAGTTTCATGACCATCGCGAAGGTGTCGGTGAGTGTGGATGCCGAGCTGCTCGCCGAGGCCCGCGAGCTGGCCGGGCGGCGCGGGCTCTCCGCGCTGATCAACGATGCACTGCGAGTGAGGCTCCAGCATGCGCGGGTCGGTCGGCTCCTCGATGAGATGGACGAGGAGTTTGGGCCAGTGCCCGCAGCGATCGAAGAGGAGGTCCGCCAGGCATGGCCAGTAGCCGGTCGCTCCCCCAGCGGCTGATCCTCGACTCCGGTGCGGTCATTGGCTGGTCCCGCGGTGACGCGCGGACCCGGGCTGTCCTCCGCCAGGCCCTCGCCCGGCACCTTGAGCTGCGAGTGCCCGTCGTGGTGCTGGCCGAGACCCTGCGCGGCGGCCCACGAGACGCCTCAGTGAACCGGGTACTCAAGGCCGTTGGTACCGCATCGACAGCACCTACCACCGGCCGAGACGCTGGTCAGCTGCTCGGGAGAACCGGCGGCAGCAACACCGCCGACGCTCTGGTCGCTGCTGAGGCGCTGGCGATACCGGGTTCCGCAATCCTGACCAGTGACCCGGATGACCTGCGGGCCCTGCTCGCTGATCAGCGCAGCACCGAGGTGCACGCGATCTGAGGCCGCGCATCAGTACACGTGGGAGACTCTGGGTCATGACCGTTGCCGTGCCGGACGCCCTCGTCGCTGAGATCGTCGCGGTGCTGCGCGGTGCTGGGGCTCGGTTCGGACTGTTGCACGGTAGCCGGGTAGCTGGTTTGCCGCGTGCGGACTCCGATGTCGACGTCGCGGCCTGGTGGCTGTCGCACCCGCCGCCGGCATTCGAGGTGCTTCTCCCGCCGGGGGTCGATCTGGTGGTGCTCAACAGCGCCCCCCTCGAGTTGGCCGGGCGGATCGCACTGGATGGCCGTGTCCTGTTCGACGATGACCCTCCGGCACGGATCCACTGGACCGCCACCATGCGCAAGATCTACGCCGACGAGCAGCCGCGGCTGCTGCGCAGCCACCACGAGTTCGTCGAGGCGCTCCGACGTGGTCGATGAGGTCCGGGTTCTCCGGTTGCTCCGGTCGATCAGCGACGATCTCACGGTGCTCCGCGCCGAGGCGTCCGCCGGCCCTGGGCGGCGAGCCGATCCGCTGTGGTTGCGCGGCGTGAAGTACACCTTCGTGACGGCGATCGAGGCGGGTGTGGACGTCGCCCAGCATGTGTGCGCGTCGCAGGGATGGGGTCCGCCGAGGGACAACGGTGACGCGATCCGGCTGCTGGGCGCCCACGGAGTGCTGTCTGCTGATCTCGCGGACCGCCTGCGCCGCGCGGTGGGGTTCCGGAACGTGCTCGTGCACGACTACGTCGAGGTTGACGATGACATCGTGCTCAAACGGCTCGCGAACCTCACGGACCTGGAGGACTTCGTTGCCGCAGTCGCCACCTGGGTGGTGCCCCCGCGATGATCACTATCTCGGAGGACGCTATGAAATGCTACAGAATTTGCCGGGACCTCAACTTGTCCGGGTTGTTCCTCCTCCGGCTGAACGCGTGGTCCTCAGCTACCCCGGTTGAGTCTGGACGGTCAGGATTGATGGGGGAGCGGCCCGCCATGTCGTCGTCCATCTCAGGCTGCGGTGGTGCCGTTGCCGGGTTACACCTGCACCAGCTCTCGCGTTCGGTCCAAGAAGTCTCCTACCGCGGGCACCGTGGCGTGTGGCCGCATCTGCCGGTAAAGGTTGCGGAGAAGATCGATGCTGTACGTCGAGTCGAGACACTCTGCCACATGAATGGCTTCCATACCGCGAGCGGCGGCGGCATCAAGGTCACGCTGCTTACCCGGTCGGCTCAGGGCATCTGCCGAGTGAGTCAGGTATGCCTGCCGGTCACGGGTGAATGACTCATCGAACAACGCGATTCCCTCGTCGAGTAATATGGCCGCTTGGTCGGCGTTCCCCAGTTGGAGAAAGCACTGACCCACGTAGGCGGTGACCACCGCCGGCCGCACCCAGTACAGGTGCGGTAGGTCCTCGCCCGGGCTGAGGTGTTCGACCTGGCTGCGCGCTTTCGAGATCGTTGCGATGCAGCGTGAGGAGTCGCGCAGAATAGCGAAAGCGTCGGCTTGCTTGGTGTAGAGGTTCGCCAGCAACGCTGGCGTCTCTTGACCCCGTACGCCAGCCAGAGCGGTCTCGATGAGCGTCACCGCCTCGGCGGGCTGTCCCTGACGGGTGGCCTGGTAGGCCATGTGCCCGAGGGTGTACGCGCCGAGCGGGCGGTCATCGACGGTGTGCGCGGCGCGCAGGGCCGCGATGGAATAACGCTGCGCTAGCTGCGGTTGCCCTGAGTCGTAGGCGCCCCAACCCGCGAGCCGCCCGAGCTCGGCGAGCGTGAGGTGAAGCTTGCGGCCGGTGGGCTCGTCGTAGGAGGCCCGGTCCAGCAGACCGGCTACCCAGCCGAACTCGTGCTGCGCCAACGCCAGCACAGGACCGCCGCCGGCGGCGTCGTCCATGGTGCGCAACTCGGCGATCATGGCCGGAAACCGGTCCGCCAACTCCGTCGACACTCGATGTCCGGAAAGCCCAGACACCAGCGGTTCTGGCTCGTGAACCAGCCACTGATGGGCCGGAGAGGTCAGGGCCGTGCCAGACAGAGCCAGGAACTCTCGGCGCTTCACTCGGTCATCACCACCGCTCAGCAGGACTGCCACCGCAACGGTACCCTGTTGGTTCCACGGTGCCGAGAGCACCGGATCGTCCGCCGCATTCCACGTCACCATCGCCGTGGTCGGCTGGTCTTCGGTGAGTAGCTGGTCCAGCTCCTCCAGCGAGACGGCGAGGGCGTCGGCGAGCTTGGGCCGTAACCATGGCTGCGGGGACGTCTCGCCACGCTCCCAGCGTCCGACAGTCGTGGGCTCCACGCCCAGCGCGCGGGCGAGCGTCTCCTGACTATGGCCCTGGATCGCGCGGCGTTGGGCGAGCGCGTGGCGTTTAGCTTTCATTGTGGTCCATCCCCCATGGTGCGGACTCGATCCAGGACGTGATCGGCACCCTAGCTGAACAGTGTGACCGAATCGCCGCACTGGCACGGGGATGCCGGATGGATGTCATGCGAGTGCGCTGTTCCGCCGCCTGTCAGCGGGGTCAGCTGCGGGTCCGAGCTTCACAGGCCGCTGGCGTCAACTTCACCCGCCACCGCACGTCATCTCTTAGGTTGGCAGACTTCACCCTTTCAGGTTGTTCGTCAGCTACTATTTGCTGTATCAACACGAACGGCTGATATGTCAACGGGTGGTGGTTGCGTGGCTACCAAGCTTAGAGCGAGATCTAGATGTGACGCGCACAGGAGTTCCGGCCGCAGTTGCAGAACGTCACCGAGACCCTCACCAGCCGCTACGACGCCGAACCGTAGCGAGGCCAAGTCCACCATCTTTGAGGAGATGCGGTGGCCGTGAACGTGCCGGGCCAGTTGGTCGCGGAGCCGGGCGAGGTCGTGGGGGAGAAGGGCGCTGCCGTCCTCGACAGCGTCTGGCAGGTAGGGGCAATGGATCCGCAGTACCGATGCGACACACAGCAGCGCATCCCGGAACGCGATGATGCTCCGGGGAGGAAGAGTGCCTCGGGCCTGACGGCTGACGGTCAGTCAGAAATCGGCATTCGCTGGCTACAACAGTGCGGCCGCCACAGTGGTGTTACCACCGTTGAGGAGATCATTTTTGGACGCGCTACGGCCTGCGTTGGATGCTCGGGTGGCGCCGAGGGTGCCCGGGGGGATAACCGGGGTCATGCTCCCCTTGATCCCAACCGGTCGAAGCAATTGATCTTGGTGTAGATCCTCGGCGAAGTGTGATCGCCGAGGAGGAGCCAAGTGGCCCAGCGCAGGATGCTGACCGAGACCGATCGGGAAGAGATCTCCC